>NZ_CAJYCN010000011.1 GCF_913566895.1 Listeria ilorinensis
AAGTTAATATATTTTTTTGCTTATATAAGCACAGGAAAGAATAGGAATACTAACAAAAATTAATCATTATAAAAATTTTTAAGAATCTGTTTTGCAATCTCTCCTTCACTAGTTTGCGTATATACGTCAATTCCAAATGCTTCTACAAAAGTTTCTCCAATTCTTTTGCTCAATTTTGCTACTGTCATATTTGATGATTCTTCCATAAATTTACCTATACTAGCAATTTCAACTTCATACTCATTTTCTGGCGCTAGTGGAAATAAATTTATAGGATCCCATTCATTTATTACACTTTTGACAACATTACTTTTCATCTTCATTCCTCATCAATCAATGCTTCTCTTACCTTATCTAGTAAAACAAGCAACCCCTTTTGTCTACTTATATCATTCTCAATTGTTCTTTCAACTTCTTTTTTCAAATACAAGTACAATTCATCAAAACTCAAATAAGCTTCACTATCTTCCTCAGCGCTTGATGTTTGTGCTGAAATATCTAATAATACTAATGGACGATCCTTCAAAACTTGATAGGCTTCATCAGATTCATCTAAATCACCCTCAAAGAAAATTTCTTTTTCAGAAATTGCATAGCCTTCTTTCTTAGCGTAGTTTTTTAAAAGCTCTGCCAAAGCGCCCTTTGTATGTTTAATTTCAACAAAGTAATCTTGTAATAATTTTTCAATTTCATTTTTATCTGTAATTAATTTGTTAGCCATTTTAACACCTCCTATTTTAGTACTGGATAAAAATTAGTCACATTACCATTTTGATCCAGCCAACCTCTGAACTTCAACCCGTTCTCTGCTCTTCCTTCAATCATTCTACCATCTATTTTCCCGTTTTCCATTGCTTCTTTTCCCCATTTTATCATCTTCTCATTACTTATAATTTTAGGATCGTATACTGTTTTTGGATCTTTTATTTTTCTATATTCAAGTGGCTGAATAAGCTTTCCGCTCATATCTTTCTTTGGTAATTGATATGTTACTTCATACACACCGTCAATATTGGGATGTAATTTTTTATCTATTATGCAATCGCTTGGATTTACCCCTAGTCTTTTGAGTTCATTATTAAAGGAATTTATGTTGTGCCCTCCTTGAATTCCTTTTCTCGAAACCCCTTCAACGTTTACCAAATGATTCTCTAAATTTTCCCCATAGTTAAGCTTTAATTTAGGATTTACTTTGCTTCCACGAATAGCAGCTGCACTAAGTCCTAATCCTACAACAATATCGTAAAGGCCACTGTCATTTACATATTCTGCACCGCTCTGTACATATGCCGAAGCCTTCACGGTACTACCTAAAACCCCACTGATTTTTTTACCATCTAAGTAATACTCACCATCTTTCCAGCCTTCTAAAATATTGTCCTCCACCTGATCCAGTGTTAAAACCTCATATTTATCTGGCGAAAGATATTTCCCTGCCTTATCCAAATAAGCAATTAATTCATAGTTCCGAACCGCCTTGCCATTTTGTTCCAACATCCACATGACTTGTGGTTCGCCTTCACTGTCATAATACACCACCGCATAAATTTGATAATCTTGGAGTTCTTTCACTTTCGCAGGGTCAATTCCTCGCGTCTTGTAAAGTGTTTCATGTAACGTGATAATTGATGTTGTATTTATTTTATCAAAATTATAGCTTTTTGTACGCTCATCAAAGGAAACATTTTGTTCTAACTCTCGAATCACATTCCTCGTTGCTTCTCCCAAATCTCGAAACGCACAAAACCAGTCTGCATGGCTATTTTCAAATGCAAGTAGTTTTTCTTTCATTTGCTCTTTCTTATATGTTGCTGTTACCTGCGCCCTAAGCTGATTCAACTGCCCTTCTTGATTACTTCCTGTTCCAATTGTACCTAGCTTTCGTTGTATATCTTCCATCCGTCTTTCTAAGCGATCAATTTGCTGGTCTAACTCTGCTAAACCATCTGCATCTACAACAGCATTATAAGATGGATCAACCTGATCATGAAAATCTTGAATATAACGAGGCAGCTTTTCACTGCTAATCGGAATCGCTTCAATAATTGAATCACATAATGCAAGATACGTTTCAAAAAAATAAGTTTGCGATGCATCAATGGCTTTCCCTTTTAATGTTGTGTCATTGATATAGTTTTGAATGGCTTCCTTTAGTTGCTCCACATAACGAAGAGCCTTTTCATTCTCAGTTTTGATGGTGTCTGCAAAGCGATGTAATTCGCCAATATCAATCTTTGTCATGAATATAGCTCCTTTTTCAAAACCGATTCCTTCTCTTCATCAGCTTGGATTTTCTTTTGAAGCGCTTGTCTATCCTTATCTAGCTCATGATGCACTTCATTTACTTCACTTTTCATTTTCCTAAGAAAAGCCTCTTGATCGTCCATCATTTCATATTGAAGGTTTTTACTATAATTTCCTTGCCAAACCTCGTGAAACAATCCCATAATTTCGTGATACTCTCTGCTGAGATAGTGTATATCTTCCTCTACTTCTTCCAACAAATAATTTTCTTTTCTAAGCGCTAAAAGTTCATCTTCCTTTCTCGCTTTCTCCCGTCGTATTTCCATCAAAGATTGTTCTTTTTTCTGCCAATCATTTGCCATTATTTCACCTCTAAACCTACTTTTTTCTCTAGTTCACGATCTTTGTCGCTATAGGCAATCCCTAATTTTTTGATTCGCTGCGCATCTTCCTGTACCATTCTCCCCAACCCATCAAAGGCTTCAATAAACATAGCGGTGCCTTCTCGAAAGTAATCAATTGAGTTAGCATGTGAATTTTGGATATTGCCGTTTTTAAAAGGTAAATAAGAAAGTTCACTTACACTCTCTCCTACTTTACTGGCGTGATTCAGCATTGTACTTTCTTTAACTTTTACCTCACTCATCCGCTTCCCTCCTATCGTATTCAGCTTCATTATACGAAGATATATCATAAATAGCTGTGTCGATTTCGTGAACATTTCCTCTAGAAACAGTTCCTATTTATAGTTTTTTGAAAAAATTCGTGAAATTAACCTGTGACTTACCTTACATTTTAATCATATTCAACTGACTTAAAGTCCCATAAATACACAAAATCATTTTTATTTATCCATGTAACATTTCCTACTTTTAAAAAGTCTCATTTTAGTACTTATACACGAAAAAAGTCCTAATAAAAATTAGAACTTCATTTGTTATTTGCCTATGAGAAAAAAATAGTAAAATTAACATTATTGCTTATATAGGCATGAGAAGGAAGGAGTTATACATGACAAACCATTTAGAAGAAAATATAAATACCAAAAAATAAGATCACTACGTCTTGAAAGAGGAATAACGCAAGCTTTCATAGCACGAAAAATGGGCTATAAAAGTACTTCTGGTTACTCAAATATCGAAAAAGGAAAAGTTCGACTCTCTTACAAAAACGCAATGATCCTCAGCCAAGTCCTAATGTGCAACGTAACAGACTTTTATCAAGAAGACTAATCTTATCTATCCTCAATAGTCATAATCTCACGAATGTCCGCAATGTTTAATGTTTCCGCAATCCTCGAAATATAATCTAGTTGTACGCGTTGTCTTTTATTATTTGCAAACTCACTCAATCGAGCTGGTTCAATGCCTGTTAATACTGCAAGTTTCGTTAGTGACATATCATGTTTCTTCAATAGTTCATTTACACGAACAGTTACAATCTTGCTCATTTGAATCACTCCTTTGCCTATATAAGCATGATAATAGAAAACTGCCCTAATGAATTGCTTATATAGGCATGGAAGGAAACTCATTCATAAATGTCCTTCAAAAAAACAAACCCTGCGAAGAATTTTCTTGGCAGGGTTTTTGGCAGGGAACGAATCCCATTTTATTATTTTTTGTTCATTTTATATCTCAAGAAATGCTGTAAAATAGGCTTTCTCACATCAATTTGTGTTGGCCTGTCATTCCCACTCCACCGTTGCAGGCGGTTTACTGGTCACATCATAAACCACGCGGTTCACGTGTTTCACTTCATTTACAATCCGGACAGAGATTTTTTCCAGTACATCCCACGGAATTCTTGCCCAGTCTGCTGTCATGCCGTCAATACTGGTAACCGCACGAATCACAACTGTATGATCATATGTCCGGCCATCTCCCATTACACCTACACTGCGAATGTTTGGTAGAGCTGTGAAATATTGCCAGATTTCGCGTTCCAAGCCGGCTTCTTTGATTTCTTCACGAAGAATGTAATCTGAATCTCGAACGATCTCAAGTTTTTCTTCGGTGATTTCTCCTAATACACGAATCCCAAGTCCCGGTCCTGGGAATGGTTGGCGCCATACGATCGCATCCGGCATACCCAATTGCGTGCCTAATGCGCGCACTTCATCCTTGAATAGCGTGTTTAAAGGCTCAATCAGTTTGAATTGCATATCTTCCGGCAAACCACCTACGTTATGGTGAGATTTGATTGTTTGCGCAGTGGCCGTTCCACTTTCGATAATATCTGTGTAAAGCGTACCTTGTGCTAAAAATTCCACGCCGTCAAGTTTGCTCGCTTCATCATCAAATACATAGATGAATTCGTTTCCGATGATTTTACGTTTTTGTTCTGGATCTGAAACGCCAGCTAGTTTTTTCATAAAGCGATCTTTGGCGTCCACTTTAATGATGTTCATATTGAACTCACCTTGCAAGGTGCTCATAACCTGATCAGCTTCGCCTTTACGAAGCAAACCCTGGTCAACAAAAATACATGTTAATTGGTCGCCAATCGCTTTGTGGATCAATACGCCCACAACAGAGGAATCTACACCACCGGATAAGGCAAGTAGTACTTTTTTATCGCCTACTGTTTCCTGGATCTTCGCGATTTCTACTTCAATAAAGTTTTCCATCGTCCAATCGCCCTTAAGCCCACAGATATTAAGGGCAAAATTTTTCAGTAGCTCATTGCCGTATTCTGAATGACGTACTTCTGGGTGGAATTGAACACCATAAATTTTTCGTGCTTCATTTGCAATCGAAGCAATCGGACAAGACTTACTGGTTGCGATGACTTCAAAATCAGCTGGTGCTTCTACAACCAAATCGCCATGGCTCATCCAAACAACTTGCTCATCCGGAAGTGCTGCATACAAATGGCTCGGCTGTTCAACATGGATCGTTGCTTTGCCGTATTCACGATCACTTGCAGGCTCAACTTTGCCACCGAAATGTGTTGTAAGAAGTTGCATGCCGTAGCAAATACCTAGAACCGGGATGCCCAGCTCGAATAGTGCTGGATCGCAGCGGAATGCTCCCTCGTCATAAACACTATTAGGGCCACCGGATAAAATGATACCGCTTGGATGGAGAGCTTTCATTTCCTCTGCCGTAATCGTATGCGGGTGCAGTTCACTATACACGCCAAACTCCCGAATACGTCTTGTAATCAGCTGATTGTATTGGCTGCCAAAGTCCAGAACAATAATTTTTTCAAGATCCGTAAAATCTTTCATCTGTTGATCAAAACCACCTTATCTATAAAATTAAGCCAGAAAATATCGGCTCATTCGTCATTTCATACAAGAAAAGGACAAACTGCTTTGTCCTTTTCACGCTTCTTTCATTTTAACTTGTTATCTGCGAAGTTGCAACCACTCTCAGGTCTTTTTTATGAATAATCCTCACCATTCAACATCTCCAGTGGCTCATTTCGTTCGATTTTTTGTATGAGTGGTTCTGCTCGCTGAATGATTGTCCGAATTTCATGATTCTCCAGCGACGCTTTATGATGTCCTTCATCCGCCCACATTTCAAAAACTGTCACACGATCTGTATCTTCCTCTGAAACACCCACGAAATATTCTAAACAGCTTGGAATTTCTTCCAAAATAGAGCCAGCTTCCAAAATAATCGCCGCCAAAGCTTTGCCCTCTCCCATGTGTGCATGAAAGGTTGTTACTAATCCAAAGCCTATTTTCATTTCGTCTCCCTCATTTCCAAAAGTCATCGAAAATCGTGATTGCCATATGACGCTTATGTTGTGTTTTCAAATACCAATTCTCAATTTTTTGAGCTGCTTCTGCCGGGACCTCTTTTCCTTCCAAATAATCATCGATCTGATCATATGTAACCCCTAGTGCTACCTCATCTGGGAGAGCAGGTTTATCGTCTTCTAAATCAGCAGTTGGTTTCTTCAAATAAAGGTGTTCGGGACAGCCAAGCTCTTTTAACAATGCCTTACCCTGCCTTTTATTTAAGCGGAAAATGGGGTTAATATCGGTTCCGCCATCTCCATATTTGGTGTAAAAGCCCGTGATTGCTTCTGCCGAGTGATCCGTTCCAACAACGGCTCCTTGATTCATGGCTGCAATCGAATATTGAGCTTTCATACGTTCGCGAGCTTTCTCGTTTCCTTTCGCAAAGTCACTCAGCTCAACACCTGCTGCCTTTAAAGTGGCGGCACTCGCATCAACAGCAGCTTTAATATTGATCGTCATTCGTACATCCGGTTGAATAAAGGCAAGGGCGTCTTGACGATCCCCTTCATCAAACTGCTCCCCGTAAGGCAAACTGACCGCGATAAAGCGATATGTGTCGTCCCCTGTTTCTTCTCGCATTTCTGTCATCGCGATTTGTGCTAATCGTCCTGTTAATGTAGAATCTTGACCGCCAGAAATCCCCAAAACAAGTGATTTTATAAACGGATATTTCTTTAAATAACTTTTTAAGAAGTCAACACTTTTACGGATTTCTTCTTGCGGATCAATTTTCGGTTGTACTTTCATATCAGCTAAAATTTGTTCTTTCAAACTCATGTATATTTCTCCTCCTTAAATTTGCAAAGCGACCTGCTGTTTTCAGTTTTCCCGAAAAGCAAGTCGCCAAAACTTTTGATTAAAATGGCATTTCAAGGTCGATCGGCGAATGGATCCGCACGCTTTTTCTCACCTTTTCAATATTGCGCATTTTGTTTTTCCAACAACGAACGCTTAAATCAACCGGATATTGTTCTGGGCGAACCGTTCGTTTATATTCATCCCACAGCAGTGCTAAATTTTCTTCTTTATAAGCTTTGATTTCTTCTAGGGATGGCTTTTCATAGACAAGCTTGCCATCGACAAAAATTGGCACGAGTAATTCACGCGCTTGAAAATTTTGTACCGTTTTAGTGATATACGTATGTACTGGATGGAACATCGTCAGTTCCTTCATTCCATCAAGCGATTCATCTTCAAGCGCGATATAATCGCCTTCCGCTTTTAATCCACCTTCATTTGTAATGATTCGATAGACCTTTTTCTTTCCTGGTGTCGAGACTTTTTCGGTATTGCTGGAGAGTTTGATTGAATCCTGCAAAACATCGTTCTCATCCGCAATTGCAGCCATTTTATAAACAGCGCCAAGTGCCGGCTGATCGTAAGCCGTAATTAATTTTGTCCCCACACCCCACGAGTCAATTTTAGCTTTTTGCGCTTTTAGTGAAAGAATCGTATGCTCATCCAGATCACTCGAAGCAAAAATTTTCGCCTCAGTAAAGCCAGCTTCATCCAACATTTGTCGCGCTTTCTTCGATAAGAATGCCATATCTCCACTGTCCAAACGGATCCCGATAAAATTGATTTTATCTCCCAGTTCCTTGGCCACTTTGATCGCATTCGGTACACCAGATTTTAGCGTGTCATATGTATCTACAAGAAAAACAGCATCCCGATGTGTGGTGGCATAGCTTTTAAAAGCATCATATTCATCTCGATAAGCTTGCACCATTGCATGCGCCATTGTCCCAGAAACAGGAATACCAAATATTTTTCCGGCGCGCACGTTGCTCGTGGAATCACAACCGCCAATATAAGCCGCACGTGTTCCCCAAATCGCAGCATCCATTTCCTGTGCACGTCTGGTTCCAAATTCGGCAAGAGCTTCATTCTCTACAACACTGCGGATTCGTGCCGCTTTTGTAGCGATCAGCGTTTGAAAATTCACAATGTTAAGCAGGGCGGTTTCAATCAATTGTGCTTCTGCGAGACTTGCTTCTACTTGAACGATCGGCTCTGTTTTAAAAACAAATTCGCCTTCCCGTGCTGCGCGAATCGTCCCTTTAAAACGGAAATCCCGCAAATACTCTAGAAACGGTCCGTCAAACCCCAGCTCTTTATGCAGGTAGTCAATATCGGTTTCCGTAAAACGCAAATTCTCCATGTAGTCGATGATTCTTTCCAAGCCGGCAAAAACGACAAAGCCTGAGTCGAACGGCATATCACGGAAAAATACCTCGAATACACTTCTTCTTTCATGGAGTCCGTCATCAAAATACGCCTTCATCATATTCAGTTGATAGAGATCCGTATGTAATGTCAGACTGTCATCTTTAAACAATTTTGTCATTTGTCTGCTCCAATCCTCTATGGTTCATTCGACCAATACATATAATAATACCCTTATAATAGCACAAATCACCTACTTGAACTAGTGTAAAGACACCTTGTCCAACTGAAAAAGAACTTGCCACTGACGGCAAGTTCTTCTTATTTCAAATCATCTTTGATTTTTGTAGTGGATATCCCCTCTGTCCGCGGAAGATAAACCACTTCACAATACCCTTTCAAAAAATCGAATTCGCCCTGCCAGTCGCTTCCCATTACAAAAACATCGACATGGTACTTTTCAACATCACTGACTTTTTGTTCCCAATTTTCTTCTGGAATCACTTCATCCACATAGCGGATTGCTTCTAAAATCAGTTTGCGATGCTCATAGCTATGAAAGGCTTCTTTATGCTTGATCCGATTGAATTCATCGGTCGATAATGCCACGATCAGATAATCACCCAATGCACGTGCTCGTTTAAGCAGCTCGATGTGCCCCCAGTGAAGCAGATCAAAAGTACCGTAAGTAATCACCGTTTTCATGTTTTCTCCCCCTTATAGCTTATCTTTTAAATAGCGAATCAGACGTTTTCCGGATTCTCCATCTGCAAATTCATTCCACTTTTGACCGAAGTAAGTGATTCTTTCCAAGTCTGCCTCTTCCTTCTGGATCGCCTCAATAAGTTTTTCAGTCGAACGATAGACAGGTCCAGGAATCATTGTTTCAAAGCCAATTGCTAGACCACGTTCCTTGTCATATTTTTCCAAATCAGGGGCAAAAAAATAAATCGGTCGTTTCAAAAGTGCAAATTCAAATGGCGTTGAAGAATAATCCGTAAGTAAAATATCACTTGCCGCCAAGACTTCTTTCATTGGCAATCGACTATCAAGCAGCAAAATATTCCCTTCAGCTTTTGGAAGTTCTACATGCCCACTGATAGCTGGGTGCAGTTTCAACAACAGCTGATAATCGTGCCCAAGCTTCTCAGCCACCTGCTGAACATCCAATAACAGTTGCGGGCTGTCCAGTTCCTGATCCCGAAAAGTTGGTGCATATAAAACAGTCTTCCGCGACCCAGTCCCCCACTTTTCACGGTAGCCTATCCGGGTTTTTTCGATTTTCTCCTCATCAAAAAAATAATCCGTACTCGGCACACCTAATTTTAAAAAGCGGGCATTGTCCTCTATCAAAAAAGATCGTTTAAAAATGGTCGCCATTTCTTCAGACCCGACAAGCACATGTTGAAAGGAATGGTAAACCGCTTTGAAACGCTTTTGATCGCTTTCGCTTCGACCAGAAACCGTCTTATCCTCCCAAGCAAAACGTTTCAATGCCCCATTTGCATGCCAAATTTGCACACAAGTCACCTCATCACGCCATTTGACGGATGCAAGTTCAGGAAAATAATTATCAACAATCACCACTCTAGCTGTATGTAGATGATACAGCCGGGAAATAAGATTCTTTTTTGTCAGCGGGATCATTTGAATGAAGTTGCGCGCAAATTGACTACTATCAAGCCGTGGGTCATAATAAACGATTGTTTCTGGAGTAAAATGTTCCGCTTCCATATCTTTAAAAATTTGTTCCGGATTATCTGGAAAACTGATCATCATAACCGTTTTGGTTTGTAGTTTGAAATGGCGAAATAGCTTCGAGCATAGCGTAGTCACTAGCATATAAAGGGATACAAGTAGTTTGTTCAAGATTATCATCTCCTATTTCAGTCTCCCTTTTGTAAAAGCGCAGTGTGGATAAGCCCAGCACTGCGCATCAAGCTTCATCAAATATTCCAAGCCATTACGGTTTTGCCCCAAGGACTTCTTAAATCAGATTCAAATGCTTCAATCACATCTTGAATGCTGCGTACATCATGGACTTCCCCTACAAGGTTCGCCAAATATTCCACTGCACGCTGATTATTCGCTAAAAATTCCACGGTTTTCTCAAAATCATATACACCGCTACGACTGCTGCCGTAAACAGTCAATCCCTTTTCAAGTACCATTCGTGTATTGAACTCGATTGGATATTCAGATACACCTAAAAGCGAGATCGTGCCTTCCGGGCGGATATGGTCAATAATTTGACTGACCGCATATTGGCTACCACGACCACCTGCACATTCAAAAGCCTGATCAATCACCAGATCCTCAGGGATGCTGTCAATATTGTAAGCAGCGTCAACAAACGAGAAAAAGTCCAATTTATACGGTGTTTTCCCAAAGATATAGACTTTGCTGTCTGGATAATAATTCTTCAAGAGAAGCGTCATAATAAAGCCTAGATTCCCATCGCCCCACACACCGAATGTGCCGCGATTCTGATTTCCTCGTTTATCAAAACGAAGAAGCGCATGAACTGCAACTGAAATCAACTCTGAAAAAGCAGCTACTTTCATATCCATACCGTCCGGCAATATTACCAGTCGATCACGCCGAATAAAAACATTATCCTGCATTAGACCATCAAACCCACTAGAGCGGAACTTAGACGTCTGTAAATAGTTTTCTGCAATGACAGGATCTTTTTCCATTGGCGTATTTGGGACCATCACAACTTTAGTGCCAATCGGAAACTCTTTTTTCGCATCATAAACCACTTCACCAACGCCTTCATGAATGAGCGCCATTGGTAATTTTTTAGCAAGAATTTCTTTGCCGCGCGAACCTGTATAATACCGTTGATCTGCTGCACAAATTGATAAATGCGTCGGCCGAACGACGACAACATCAGAAGTTAATGCTTCTTCTACATTGCTCACTTCAAATTGACGTTCTGAAACAAGACGATATACTTGATTAATCATTGTTTATCCGCTCCTGTACAATCGCATTGGCTACTTGAAGGTCATAAGGCGTTGTGATCTTGATGTTGAAGATTTCCCCCTTCACCAGGCTTACTTTTTCGCCGGCGAGCAAGCAAATTTTACATGCATCTGTTAGAATAGCCTTCTTTTCATCCGAAAGATCATTATAGTGCTTCATAATCATCCGCATATTGAAACTTTGTGGTGTTTGCCCTTGATACATATGATCACGAACTGGAATATCTGTAATAAAATCATGATTGCTGCTTTCAACGATTGTATCTGTTGCCGGAATAACCGTATCTACAGTGCCATATTCCAAGACAGCATCAATATTCTCTTCGATGATCCGATGTGTTAAAAATGGGCGTACCGCATCATGCGTGATAAGTACATCGTCATCATTCAAGCCATAATTTTTTTCAACAAAACGAATTCCATTCATAATGGTTTCATTACGATCTGCTCCACCTTCAATCACGAGCACTCGTTCATCCGAGATATATTTTTTAAGAATATCTTCCGTGTGATTCATCCATTCTTTCGGACAAGCCACAAAGATTTTTTCAAAACGTGCATTCAAGATAAATTTTTCCACAGTATGGACGATAACTGGTTTATTACTTAGTGGCAAATACTGCTTTGGCATACTGACATTGCCCATTCGTGTTCCTTTACCACCTGCAAGGATTTCTGCATAGATCATTTTTCTATTCTCCTTCATTTCTAAAGTTTCTAATTCACATACACTCATTTTAACACAAAGTATTAAATTTAACAGTGGTAAAGCAAAAGACACAGCATTAAGCTGTGCCCTTCTGAAGACGTTTTTTCAACAGATAACCACCTAGAAGAATAAACATCCCCAAGCCAAACATTATCACACCGATTTTAAGACCTGGTGTATGATAACGCAGCTCGACTTTATGGTCTCCCTTTTTCAGAGAAAGTGTCATAAAACCATCGTCCAGCACAGGTGTGAGCCCTGTTTTTTCGCCGTCCACATAAGCAGTCCAACCTTTACTGTACGGGATGGATAAGAATAAATCTCCGTCTTCTTTCACATTGATCGTGCCTTCAATATGATCATCCGTCTGTTGTTTCACTTTTAATGTCGACGCTTCTAACGCATGAATGCGCTGATCAAACAAATCCAAATCGAGCGCCGCAACCTGAAAATGATTGAAACGGTCGCTATCCTTTTTCACTACGATCGTTACTTTGACAGGCTCATTTTCATAAGTACCTAAGTCTGCCACCCGGCCATCCAGTGAAGTCTGATAAACGGAAAGCAGCTTGCCATTCACATAAACTTGTGTCCTTGTATTCGGATCCCATGTGAATGCATATTGGTCATTTGAGAAATAGAGCTGTTTCCGCCCCTTCAAATCAAATTCAAAGCTCAGTTTTGCCTCTTCACTATCAGCATCCTTATTTATAACCAGATCTCCATTTTGATAAGAAAAAGTCCCGCCAGTTATGCTGATCGGACTGACATCCAAATACGAAAAGTAGTCCATCGGCTCTTTCGCATCGCTAAAGAGAATATTCTGTCGCTCGAAATATCCTGCTTTCGGATTGTTTAAAGACTGATCCAGTTTCTGATAATCGGCATTCATCATAAAACCGATACCAAGATTATTTTGATTCTCCTGAAGAACGAACGGCTCATCTGCTGCGATATCCTGATAGCCGTATTTTTCAATGTGATAGCTTGGTTTCGTCAAATTAAAGCCTACATTAAACAATGCATCTGTTACCAAGGTCGAACCTGTGTAACGCATCCAGACTTTAGATGGAGAAGTACTAAAACCAAGTGCTCCCAAGGACTCATTCAAATTCTTTTGCGTCATCGTATTATAGTTGGTCACACCATCAAAACCGTAACGGAAGGAATCATTATTCGAATAAGTCCCCGTATTCATCTGCCCGATCCGCTCATAGGGCTCTTTTTGCTCATTGAAGGTGTCATACAGTTTCGTTTTTTGCTCACTATCCTGCCAAAACTCTGCTTTCGTCTGCGCAGGATAAGCAAAATTCGACTGATATGTATTAAAACTCAAATCAAATACAAAAATAATGATTAAACCAACCCAAGCTAAATGGCGGAAATTTTTCACCTGTAGAAGCGTCAAAAAAATCACCATAACAAGGATGATAAAAATATTTACTTTTAGCAGCTCAGCAGTAATAAGATCGGGCTCCTTCACAGAAACCACATACAACACAGCGATAGCTACAATCCCACTCAGCCAAATCCAGATTTTCCGTATCTCTTCCAACTGCACAAACGTACGAGCTGCCATTATAATCAGAAATGCCGATAGCAGAAAAATAAAGCGATATGGCCAACCATTCGGCAGTGCAAAGCCGTGCATGGCATAATAAAGTCCCTGATTTTGTGTGGCTATAACAAAGAACAATGCACCTAATGTCCACAATATCTTACTTTTCCAAGGAATCGCGCGGTTAAAGAGAAAAAGCAACACGCATAATAACGCCAAAATCCCGATATAATCATTCGGAGCATTATTCACAGAATCCACCATTGGGAAGGTCACACCACTAAAAAGTTTTGCTAGAGAGCGAAACGGATCTGTCATCATCAAGGAGGTATAATCGATTTGACTATCCATTCTCGGCTGTGCAAAAATATCTGTCACAACTGGAACAATCACAGGAGCCGCAATCAAAGCGGCTGTAATTCCTGATACTCCAAAGCCAACAAGAGCAATAAAAAACTGCTTAACAGCCCCTTTTTGCCAGTGATGAAGCTCCATATAACGAATCAGCCAATAAATAGAGGTCCCAATCGCAATCATATAGCCCATATAAAAATTGGTAATAAAACTGTAGGCCAGCGCTAAAATAAGCAATATATATTTTTTGTTCTTAAGCAGCTGCTCAACTCCCAAAAGAACGATTGGAAACATATAGATAGCATCTAGCCACATAATATTCGACTGATAAACTACTACATAGCCACACAAGGCATAGGCTGTAGAAAACAGTAACAAAGAGTAAGATTTATCTTTGTAATGATGGCGCATGAAGAACATCATTGTCAAACCCGCCATAAAAACCTTTGCCCAAAAAACAAATTGCATGAAGTAGACAATGTGATCCTTTTGGAATAAAACAACTAAGAAGGAAAACGGCGTCATCAAATAATAACCGATCAAAGAAAAAGTTCCAAGACCCATGCCACCAGTAAAAGTATAGGACCAATTCGCCTGTCCGGTAAGCAGATCATAAAGCAAATAATGGTACGAAACGTATTGGCTTTTCAGATCCGCCGCAAGAAAAGTTGCATCCCCACTTACACCGATTCCCAGATAAGTTTGAATGATAATGACCAGAAGCATTGGTAAAAGTCCAGCGACCGTCAGAAGTACCAGCTGTTCAGCGTTCTCATGCCACAACTTTTGAAGCTTCTTTCGCATCATAAACAATACCCCAAGCTCCACGACCATCACTACAAGAGGCAACAACCAAATAGAAAGTGAATGCTCAATAATCGCAATATAACAGAAAAATAACGGCAAATACAGCCAGGCACCAAGTAAAATCAATGCTACATTACGAAGCAGCGATCGTATCCGATAAGCCGCTAAAAGCAAAATAATACTGCCCACAAACGGGATGATCAAGCCCAAAATCGGCCCAACTTGTTGGAATATACAAAATAACAGCCAATTAAACAGAAAGGAGGCAACTATCGTGATCTCTGTCTTTTTTCCACTCATTCATCTACCTCCTCGGTTGATTCAGAAAATAAATTTCATTACATTTGATAAGCGGCTTGTCTGAGTTTAGACGGATCGCTTTGTATAAAGCATTGGTTGTTTGTCTGTAGAACCCTAAATACCACTGCAAAGAATTATAGTGCAAGGAATCAAATAAAAATTTCCCAAAGCGCAGATAGTCACTTTTCAACTTGGCGTGATGCTGAATATGATGATAGTTTTCGATAGGGGTTTGTACGAATGGATAGCCTAACGCAATGATGCTTGATACTACCTGTTTTGGAAAACTTTCCAGCCACATAAGTACTTTATTTAAATAAATATCTGCTGCATCAAATGCCTGTTGCTCGATTAAAGCTTGAAATGCCGGACCAACATATGTGCGAATCATATAATTCAACAAATTTACATCAAAATCCTGATTCATTAACCGAATCGTGGAATATTGCCTTTGTCGATTGCTCCATGCTGCAAATGTTTCAAAAATCTGTTCTAACTGAAACTCTTCTGGTAGTTCCACTTTTGTATGAATCTCCAAAATACTTTGCTTGACGATCTGTTCACTCGTTCGAAGCATTTCAAAAACTAGTTGGTCAACCAGATCATCCTGCTCCATTTTCATTAAAGTCTCTTGCACAAGCGCCGCTTTGAACATTGTATATTGATAGCATTCGGGAAAAACGATTTGAGGGTCTTGTTCAAGAAATGTCGGAATGCTCAAGTCAACTTCTTCTTTAAATTGCAATTCTTCCGTTTCTTCAGCGTCCATATCCTTACCGTTCATCTTTGTAAATGCTGGATTGATTTGGAAATAATGAATCTCATTTTCGAAAACTGCTTCGCCAAACTGCTGAATAAAATGTGCAATTTGTTTATATGCTGTTGCCGCCTCACTTCCTTGAAAAAAGATGAATGGCGCATGAACCGATGCCATTTCATTTCGAATTTCAGCAATCGTTGTCGTCTGATTCACAGGTATAAATTGGTAGATCATTTCCCATTCCCCCTATCAATATATCTCGCAATAAATCGTTCAGTGGAATGTCCATCCAGACTGGCAACAAATTTTTGACGAAACTCTGCTAATTTTTCATAATCATATTGCTCCTGCCTAATAGCCGAAATTAGGCGATTTGTTACCTTAAAAATATCTCCGGGGACCATCGTTTTATAGTCAAAATAGAAACCACGCTCGTCAAAATAATCATCAATATCATAACTAAAGAAATACATTGGACGGTTCATCAAACTATATTCAAAAATGACAGAAGAATAGTCTGTAATTAAGATATCGCTGAACAGCATCAGATCATTAATATCCGACGTAGGATCCGGCATAATAATAAACGGATCATCACTATCAATATTTAAAGAAATATTTTTAATCATCGGATGGAATTTAAGTATCAATACGTATTCATCCTGTAAGGCTTCTTTCATCGCTTTTAAGTCCATAACAACTGTATAATTTTTCCGTTCGTCTGGTCCACCTCTAAAAGTGGGTGCATATAAAATCGCCTTTTTCTGCCGTAATACGGGATATTTCTTGCGATAAATTTCTCGTTTGTAAGCTTTATAATCTTCATCAAAGAAAACATCCGTCCGTGGAACACCTATTGGAATGATTGCTTTTTCAGGTTTGTTAAAAGCCTCTGCATATTGCGGAATGATCGCTTTTGAGCTAATCAAAACCTCACTATACGGGGAGTGAGCTTTTTGCTCAAATTCTTCCGTATTGGAGTCCCCAGCCCCTAAAGCACTGAACCCAAATTTTTTGAAAGCACCTGTTGCATGCCATGACTGAACCACATTCGTCTTACGATTAAATCGAAGACCATAAATTTTATTGTAATAATCATCTAACACGACAGTTCTGACCCTGCCCAATACATAGTAAAGCTGCAGTGTTTCAAACCAGTTCCTGTTTTTCCGAATGAAAATATAAATGCGCTCTTTGCGATTATTTTGAAACATATAATCATAAATAGAAAGCAAATTCCCTTCTAACTTTGTACTCCGTTCTGTCGCTAAAGCAAGTTGCTCTTTTCGAGGCATCCAACTAGCAATACGAAAAACCACTTTCCGACCAAGTCCTCGAATTAATCGTGGCGTATTTAACTTCACGCGAATCACAAATCGATTGGAAAGCTTTTTCGCTTTTTTCCATTTATTGTGGAGAATAATGTCTGTCGCTGCAATCGTATATACGGGATAAGATTTATGAAAAGCTTTTTGTGCTTCTTCCGTTTGCCGTGACCAAAGATAGGTAATCAACATACGATAATCTTCTCTTGCACCTTTTTGAATATAATTCACTCGATCGATCATACTGTACATCAAAAAATATCTAAAAGAAGGAATCAGATTTAAGAATTCATCAGATTTTGTTTTAAACCAGTTCAAAATCATTTGATAGCAGTTTTTTTGAAATTCTTCATTCTTACTTTCTGTAGCGGCTTTCAAAGAAGCCCATAATTCCACACTTGAGACCCGCTGATAATATTTCAAAGCCACTTCTTTTGCTGTCCCGCTCTCTTTAATTTCGCGTTCACCAAAGTCAAACACATCAAAAACTGCCTGCAGTATCCTTACTGGATCTTTTCCAATCGATTGTGTGATCGATTGTGATTCCCCTTCTCTTAAACGATAATAATACACGACCTTTTCAACCGTGTAGATTTTTTCTGCATTAAGAAGTGTATGGAGCACAAAAGGTTGATCCTCACCATAACGAATTGATTCAGGAAAAAAGCGCCCATCAATCAAAGAATGATGGTAAAGTTTCGCACATGGACCGATTGAATAAAATAATTCCGGATTTTTTTCAATATTTTTTTCTCCTGGTTTAGCGATATTGTATTGAACATGCATGGGGATAAACCATTCGTCAGTAGAATTAAAGCGTTTTGTAGCCCCAGTAACTAATTGCGCCCCATGCTCTACCGCTCCTTGATACATCAATTCAAGTGCATTGGATGGCAGCAAATCATCACTGTCAACAAAGCAGATAAATTCACCTTTTGCCAGCCGTAATCCGTGATTTCTAGCAGCTGCTGGCCCAGCGTTTTCTTGCTCAATCAACTTAAAATTGGGATGGCTTGCTTGGAAAGCCTTCGCAATCTCAACTGTCTTATCTTTTGATCCGTCATCAATCAAAAGCACTTCAAAATCCTGAAAAGTCTGATTCGCAATGCTTTCCAGTGTTTCTGAGACAACATCTTCTACATTGTATAGCGGAACAATGATGCTGATGCCTTTTCGATTTATATTCAACATAATAATTGACTTCTCCTAACTTTTTCCATATCAAAACAATTTTAGCGATTTATTAACGTTTAGTCAATTATCCTTAGTTTTCCTTGTTCTGGCACATCTTATGGCTTATAATGAGAGCAGAAAGATAAAACTTCGGGTTTTTATAGAAAAAGACCAGAATCAGGAGGATTATATATGAAAGTTAGAAAAGCAGTCATCCCAGCAGCTGGACTTGGTACTCGATTCCTGCCAGCCACAAAAGCAATGCCAAAAGAAATTTTGCCAATTGTCGACAAACCAACGATCCAATACATCGTGGAGGAAGCGGTAGCATCCGGTATTGAAGATATTTTGATCGTTACTGGTAAAGGGAAGCGGGCAATCGAAGACCATTTTGATTCGGTTCCTGAACTTGAAGCTAATCTTCGTGAAAAAAATAAACTTGAGCTTCTTCATCTTGTTGAAGAAACGACGAATATCAACTTGCACTTTATTCGCCAATCAAAGCCAAAGGGATTGGGCGATGCTATTTTACAGGCAAAAGGATTTGTTGGTAACGAGCCGTTTGTTGTAATGCTCGGGGATGATATCGTCCAAGCAAAAGTTCCTTGTGCAAAACAGCTCATCAATCAATATGAAAAAACACATAGCTCTGTTATCGGTGTACAAACGGTTCCGCATGAAGAAACTTATCGTTACGGAATTATCGATCCTGCAGATAAGTACAGCGAACGTCTTTATAATGTAAAAGGATTCGTTGAAAAACCGAAAGCCGATGAAGCGCCATCCGATTTGGCCATTCTGGGTCGCTACTTACTTACACCACAAATTTTCGACTATCTTGAAACACAAACTGCCGGTGCCGGCGGTGAAATCCAATTAACGGATGCGATCAACCGCCTAAACGAAATTCAACGTGTATTTGCCTATGATTTTGAAGGAATTCGTTATGACGTAGGTGATAAATTCGGCTTTATCCAAACCACTATGCAGTTTGCTCTGCAGCATCCAGAAATCAAAGAGGATGTCCGTCAACTCATCGATGATCTTTATCACGACATTCATAAAAAAGATAAAAAGAAATAATATCTCAAGAAACAGCCGCAAACAACATCGGCTGTTTCTTTTATAGCATTAAATAATGACTTTTCCCGTTTTTCTATGCTAAAATAAAAACAGCATTCATTCGTTTAATTAAAGGAGAAAAGTGATGAAAATTTTTGCGAAATCAATTCAATTAGATTTAAACAAAAAAGAATGGCTCATCTCAGGAGAAGCCAGCGCCCCCATTCAAAAAGTAATGATTTCTTACAATGAAATCCGTGAATATAAACATCCTGCAAAAACGATTCAACTATCCTATACACAAGAAAAGAAAATGTTTACTTTCACTGTTCCATTCGAGCAAATTACTTCACAATCTATTGCCAGTGGAACAACTAATTGGCAATTCTTTGTATTCATCAATGATTTAAAAATCCCTGTTCAAACAGATGGACCGATCCGTTATGAAAAGCTGCCTGATCAGCACTCTTTATTTACACATCTTTTTGACTTTCCAGAAGGGATTCTGACATTTATATTAAAACCCAATCCTCTAACAGCTGAACTAAAACAACTGCAAATAGAAGAAAAACAACTTCATGGGAAAATTGAAATACCCGCACTTCAATCCTTAACTGAGTTGAATTTTTCTTTTTTACTCAAGCGAAGACCTCGATCGGATCTCTATTTATTTCATGATGCAGAATACAGCATTCCTGTACAAGTGAGTGAAGCAGGTCAATTAGCTTTCACGATTCAAACAGAAAAGTTACCAAATAGCTTTCTAGTGGATCAACTGAACGTGCTTGATGCTCAAATTGAAATCAAAGATCATCATTTATCGCAGACACTGTTCATTGATGTTGAGTCCGACCTTAAAAATGAAGTCACTCGTCAAGTTCAAATGGGCAGCCCTTATTACACAGTACTTGACTCTTACGTAACTGGCTCCAACCGTCTATCATTTAATTTTAAAACCAACTACAATCAGTTTGTTCATTTAAAAAAGGTGGAAGAAAGCGGTCAAGATATTCGCTTTTCCCTAAAATTCATCGAAAAGCTGACACAGCCAGTACTTGTAATTAAACGGCGAGATCCTAAAGGTAAGAGCTTTGAATATCAGACGGAAAAAGTATTTCCTATTCAAAAAGGCCTGACAACCTACACGGCGATCATCAATTTACAGCAATTCACGGCTTCATCCGGCTATCCTCAAGTCGAACGATGGGATTATTTTGTTCGCTCTACGAATAAACCTGACTTTCCGCTGTATGTTTTAAACGCAGAGATTATTCAGAAATCACGCAAAATGAGTGTTTTAAACAATCGTTATACAGCTGATTTAGTTCGAAATGGACAAGGGAACTTAACAGCTAAATTGAATCCAACGGCCATCGTTCAGCCTGACAAAGCAAAAAAGATTGCTGTGATGGGCACATGTTTCAGTCGAAATGCCTTTAATTCTTCCCATTATTTTAACCCAGATTATAAATCATTTTTCGAAGTAAGTTTTACACAATTCCACACTTCCATCATAAGTGCAATGACTGAAAAGCCAGATATTGAGATTGACTTTACGAAATACACAGACATGACGGAAAACGAACGTAGCTTTGTCGTGGAAGATTTTCAAAAAGATTTCTTTGAAAAGCTCAGTAAGTCTCAGTCCGATTACTTCCTGATCGATTTATATCCAGATGTTATTCGTCCGGTCATTTGGCTAAATGAACGATCTGCTGTGACTTTATCATATGTGATCGAAGGTAGCGAATTGCTAAATGACCTGCCTTACACTCGAATATCTGATCATATTCGCAATGATTTGTTTTTCGACGAATGGAAAGGATATGCAGATGCATTTATTCAAAAGCTAACAACCATCATTCCAGAAGAACGTATAATTTTGAACCGTGGTGGTTTCACTACCTCTTACTACGATAAGAATGGAAAAGTCGTAGAGTATAAAAACAAGATGGCCATTCAAAAAGCAAATTTATTTTGGGATCAGATCAACAATTACTTTTTGAAAAAGGCGCCTAATGCTCGTGTAATTGATTTTTCAAATAAGCAATATATTGGTGATTTTTATTATCCATTTGGACACTCCTTCTCACATTTTGAATCAGACTATTATAAGGATTTCTTAAAGGAACTAATTTATATTGATCAAACAACAATATAAAAAAAAGCAAGTTACAGCCATTTAATGAACTGTAACTTGCTTTTTTTAAATCGTTTTTTCAAACCGATCTTTTCTCCATAATCCGTACCATGATAGCCCGAATAATACAAATATACCACCGAATAAAATGCTTGTTTGCACAGGTGTTAGTAATGAGTTATTCTGCGTGGAACTAATATTAAAACTAATATCATCATCTACGATCTCTTTTCCATTGATAAAAAAGTGACCAGCTGGATAAAGTGAGAAACTCTTATTTGCATACTTCCCTAAGCTTAAGCCTTCCCCTTGCGCATTTTTTGAGTGCTCTGTAAACATCAATTTATATGTATGATCTTTACTCTGAATGGATTTATCCAACTTAAGCTCAAAATTAGTTCCTTGAAGTTCTTCTCCTTGTATCTTTTGATCATACAATACTTCATTTGTAACGTCATCATATAAAGTAAGTTGATATTCCCGGGATACATCAGGACTTTTCAAAATAGCAAAGCCGATTGTATCAAATGCATTTTCAGCGGTAAAAGTTTGAGAAACGACACTATTCTCGCTAACAGGAACCTCCATATAACCATATGATTGATTCACTTGATAATGATGCATCTCACGCTCATCTTTCGCAAATTCCGGGTATTCACTAAATAAAACTGTCATCGCTAAAAGAAAGATAACGGTTGTTAATGTAAGTACTATCTTTTGTCTAAATCTCCTCCATTTCATGGATGATCCTTCAAAACAAAGTTCACCAAGATATTTAAATCCGTATAAGGCTGATAGTAACATTAACGGTGTGAATATAAGAATATAGCGTTGATTCGCTTCCCATATCAAGTGAAAAATAATCACGCCCACTAAAGTGATATTTAAAAAGAAAGCAAAATTGAACTCTTTTTTATGGAAAAAGCGAAACGCCCCAAGCGCAATCAATAGTAAATTCATCACATGAAAAATTTGCGCAAAGGTATTCACCAATATCTGCTTATCTCCAAAAAGATAGTCATAGCTTTTTGTGAAATCATTCGTTGAGTTAATATACCAGCTGTATGCTCTTGTTCCATCTGTCCAAGTATTCATTAATTTATTATTATAGAGTGTTAGAAACTGCTCTGGGGTATAGGTGGTAAGTCTCTCTTTAATGACCTTTTCTGTCGCTTGTTTCTTCTCTTCTTCTGTTGGGAACGAGATAGTATATTCAATTTCAGACTGGCTAAAACGACCAGCTGGTTCCTTGAGTCCCAACATAATATAATGTGTAAATGGCACTTCATAAGCATCGCTTTTTTGAAAACCATATAAGCTATAAAACGGCATAGCTAATTGACTGATTCCCACAAATAGAACACCTACAACTAGTAAACTCATAAGCATACGCTTAAAATTTTTGACAAAAAGTAAATGAATTAATAGTGCTGGAAAAAGAATAATCAAATTTGGCTTTGCTTGATAACCAACTGCAAATAGGATACCTAGAATGACCAAAAGCCACCACTTATCTTTTTTTAGATAGAAATAATACGTCAAAATAATCAAAGAAACGAATGGTAACGCGATAGTATCCGTATAGAAATAAAGCACATATGCAAAAAGCGGCACACAAGTTAGCGCAAATGCTAAGAATATATTAGTAAGCTTAACACCCAGCTCCTTATACACAAGATACGTCAATGTAAAAATCGTAATATCCATCATGAACATGATGAAAAAATTATCCAATAAGTATTGATTGAACAGACCAAAAAATGCACCTATATGATAGAGTTCATATCGAACAATCGTCACAAATACATTATTTAGATATGATTGAAAGTACGAATAATCTTGAAACTGTCCACCGTTTTGTAACATTGTGTTTGCTTGACCTTTTACTACCAGACTATCCGCAAAAGCATTCATTTCCATCGTGCTCGCTAGGAATAGTTGGATGAAGACGATAAGTCCAATCAACCCTATCATTATGTATATATTTGTTCGTCTGCTAAAAGATGAAATTAATCTATAAAAACCTAGGAATAGCAAAATCACTGCTACTGCAAATAAAAATAATCCCCATGAACTTCCGATAATTTCCATAAACGGATGGGAAATGCTTAAATAGGCTAAATATAAGATGATTAATACAAAGCCTGTTGTAAAAGCATAACCAGTTGCCCTTTTGAACATTGAATATCCTCCTTGAAACTCTCAAAATTTTATTTGTACGGCTAGTCCCCCACCGCACATCAAATAATATGTAATGAAAATGCTCAACATGTCATGACGAAACGACATGTTGAGCATTCCCAATCAAGTAAACAATCCCAGCAATGACTTACCCGTTGCGATCAGTACTCCAAAAAAAGCCGTCAAACCGCATAAGCCGGTAAGTGCGATCTTATCAAATAATGACAGCTTATATTCCCCAAGAGCTGGATTAACACTGCGGAATTCAGGCGGAATTTTTTGATCCTGCTTCTTCTCAATCTGATAATTTTTCTTGAATTCTCTTGACTGAGTATTAAACCATTTAACAAAATCATCATACAGACTGGCAATCTCATCTGCATCTCCCTGCTCTCTGACTTCCCCATAATGCATCCAAATGATTTTATCACAGAGAGATTTCACTTGACTAAGTGAGTGACTGACAAACACGATTGTTTTCCCGCGTGCTTTAAATTCATTGATTTTATCCACACACTTTTGATAGAAAGTCTGGTCTCCTACCGATAGTGCTTCATCAATCACTAAAATATCGGGATCAATATGCACAGAAATAGCAAAACCGAGACGAGACTTCATCCCGCTTGAGTAATTTTTTACAGGTTGATTGATAAAATCACCGATATCCGCAAAATCAATAATACTTGGCAAAAGCCGATCGATTTCTTTATTTTTAAGCCCGTGCATCAAACACTTCATCCGAATGTTCTCAAGACCTGTCAGAGGGCCTTTTAACCCCACATTAATAGCAATCAGAGAAGCTTCACCATTGATTTCCACTTCCCCTTCCGTCGCCGGAATCACACCTGAAAGAATGCTGGAGATTGTCGATTTGCCTGAACCATTGATTCCAATAAGTCCAACTGTCTCTCCTTCATGAATTTCAAAAGAGACATCTCGTAAAGCCCAAAAAGTAGGGCTTTTTTTATTTTTAGGACGAAAAAGCGCCTTTAAATTATCGGATTTATTTTGGAATAGGTCATATTCCTTGCTGACATGTCGAAATGCCACCTTTACTTTTCCTGCCATTTCGATTCCTCCTAGACAAAGTCAACGAAGCGTTCACGGAATTTCATGTGAAGCGTCGCGCCGACAAATAAGAATAACGCGGTAATTAACCAGAAATAAACGGTATAGGATGGTGTCTCCCAAAACCACTGATTCATTAAAAAGGTATTACGGAACCCATCAATCAAATACATCAACGGATTCAGTTTCAACAAATTATACGCCCATTCCGGCAAGAGATCCGGGATATTCCAAACGATCCCTGTCAAATAAAACAGCACACGCATTAGACTTTGCAACACAAAAGCATGATCGCGAATCAGTACGGTCAGCGTCGCATTGAAGAGCGAAAAACTGAATAGGAAGACAATCATCGCCACAAAATAATAAATGAACTGCACCCAATGAATCGTGATCGGCGTGCCTTTAATCAGAAAAATACCCAGCATGATCGCCATCATGACAACATAACTCATCAGATTAGAAACGATCGTGATATTTGGCAGAATGCTCATTGGAAAATTCATTTTTGATACTAGGTGAATCTTATTATAGATACTGTTTGTTCCTTGTAGCACAACATTATTAATGAAAAACCATGGTACGATCCCGGCAAGCATCCATTCGAGGAACGTTACATTGCCAGAAATACTTTGAGAGCCGCGCAATCCGTAACCGAATACCAAATAGTAAATGGCAATTTGAATAAGCGGATTCAAAATTTCCCACAACAAGCCCAAGTAATGGCTTTGATAGTTCGCTCGATCTTCATAGCGCGAGATCCGCACCATCATTGGTGTATATTTAATTTGTTCCTTAAGTACAGTCAATACTTGTCTCACAAAAACACTTCTTTCCAATCAGTTTATTGCGGAATGATCCGTCTTTATCACTTCAAATACATTTAAATCGCATCTCTCCTGTCTTAGAAACCATGCTTGCCGCTGTGATTTATTGGTTTTATCTTATGCTGATTCTGCCTACAACATGTATTCTTTATTTGGATAAAAGATTATCCCTATGTAAAGTTACCTTAAAATAGCCATTTTGTAAAGCCGTGACCCGTAAAAATCCTTGGTTTTTCTTCATAAAAAGAGCAATAGGCATGGTCCGCCATGTCTATTGCCCTTTTCTCATACAATTTATTTACTTGCGGCCAACTTCCATCAATAGATCACCAGATTCAATTGTGTCGCCATCCGTTACATGAACGGCAGCAACTACCCCATCAAACGGTGCTTGAATCGTTGTTTCCATTTTCATGGCTTCTGTGATGAGAAGTGGATCGCCTTTTTTGACTTCATCACCTTTTTTCGTCACCACTTGAATTACGGAACCTGTCATTGTTGCTCCGACATGCTCTGGGTTCGTAGTATCAATCTTCCGGCGAGCAATAACTGTTGACTGCACATTAAAATCTTGTACATTGATTTCACGCGGCTGACCATTTAACTCAAAATAAATGACACGCGTACCATCTGCAATCGGTTCACCAATCGAATTGAGCTTGATAAGCAGGATCTTTCCTTTTTCCAGTTCAACTTGAATAGTTTCCCCAAGACGCATACCTTTGAAGAATGTTGGTGTGTCAAGTACAGTTACATCCCCATATTTATTGATCATTTCCTGATAGTCAAGGAATACTTTTGGATAAAGAATGTATGACAACACATCTTTATGGGATGGCTCGTAGCCGATTTTTTCTTGCAGTTCCTGTTTCACCTTTTCAAAATCAACAGGTTCCATCTGCGCACCAGGACGTTCTTCAAGCGGCTTGCGGCCTTTTAAGACCAGTTTTTGAAGTTTTTCAGGGAAGCCACCGACTGGTTGACCAATTTCGCCCATGAAGAACTCAATCACGGAGTCAGGGAAGTCAATCCGTTCCCCTTTTTCGTAAACATCATCTTCTGTTAAATCATTTTGGACCATAAACAAGGCCATGTCCCCCACTACTTTAGAGGATGGTGTTACCTTCACGATATCTCCAAACATTTGATTAACAATTGTATAGGTAGCTTTTACTTCATCCCAGCGATCACCTAAGCCGACTGCTTTTGCTTGTTGCTGCAAATTAGTATATTGGCCACCCGGCATTTCATGGATATACACTTCGGTTTGTGGTGAATTAAGCGCATTATCAAAGTCCTTGTAATATTTACGAACATCTTCCCAGTAGTGATTCAAGATTTGCGAGTTATGCGCATCTAAATTGGTTTGCCGCTTTCCATTGACTAAGCCATAATATAAACCTGTCATACTTGGCTGGCTAGTGGCTCCGCTCATTGCACTGGAAGCCACATCTACGATATCAACACCCGCACTTACTGCCGCTGCGTATGTGTAAATACCATTCCCGCTTGTATCATGGGTATGCAAATGAATTGGTACATCTACTGTATCTTTTAACTCATTGATAAGTCGATAGGCAGCTTGTGGTTTAAGCAATCCAGCCATATCTTTTATGCCCAATATGTGTGTTCCTTGAGCAACCAATTCTTTTGCCATATCTTTATAATATTCGACAGTATATTTTGTTCGCGCGGGATCATCAATATCTCCAGTATAGCAAATAGTCGCTTCAACAATTTTGCCTGCATCTCGAACAGCTTCGATCGATACTTCCATTCCTTTGATCCAGTTCAAGCTGTCAAAAACACGAAAGACATCAATGCCACTTTCCGCCGACTGTTTTACAAATTCGCGAATCACATTATCAGGATAGTTTTTATAACCGACTGCATTTGCTCCGCGAAGAAGCATTTGGAAAAGTACGTTTGGAATTTGCTTGCGTAATGTCTCCAGACGCACCCATGGATCCTCATTCAAGAAACGATAAGCGACATCAAAGGTCGCACCTCCCCACATTTCAAAAGAGAACATTTCTGGGAGCAAATGAGCCATTGCATCAGCTACACGGAAAATATCTTTTGAACGCACACGTGTTGCTAGTAGCGACTGATGGGCATCACGCAGTGTCGTATCCGTGAGAAGAACGCCTTGTTGTTCTTTTACCCACTCTACAACGCCCTCTGCGCCTTTGGTTTCCAGAATTTGCTTTGTACCCGGTTGAATCTTAGCATCATATGGAATCTTAGGTAGACGTGGTTCCTCATAAACGCTCTTTTCGCGCTGCTTGATGCCCGGGAAGCCATTGACTGTTACTGTACTGATGTACCGGAGTGTTTTCGTCCCACGGTCACGGACATGCGGGAATTTGAACAGTTTTGGCGTTGAGTCAATAAAAGATGTATTATAGTTACCACTGATAAAATCTGGATGGCGTACAACATTGAGCAGAAATGGTATATTCGTTTTCACACCGCGGATCCGGAACTCAATCAAATTACGAATCATTTTTCGAGCTGCTTGTTCGAAAGTCATGCCCCATGTTGAAAGTTTGACAAGTAGTGAATCATAAAATGGTGTGACGACTGTTCCTTGGAAGCCATTTCCAGCATCAAGTCTTACACCAAAGCCACCAGTCGAACGATATGTATTGATCCGACCTGTATCCGGCATAAAGTTATTCAAAGGATCTTCTGTTGTGATCCTGCACTGAATTGCAGAACCATTGATACGTATATCTTCCTGTTTCGGTACTGCAACAAGCTGATCATGCATGCTATAACCGTCCGCAATGTATAACTGTGTTTGAACGATATCAATCCCTGTAATCATTTCAGTAATCGTATGCTCTACTTGTACACGAGGATTAACTTCGATAAAATAGAAATTTTCTCCTTCAACAAGGAATTCGACCGTTCCGGCATTGAGATATTCAACATTTTTCATTAATTTTACTGCAGCTGCACAAATACGTTCGCGAAGATCTGTTGTGATCGCATTGCAAGGGGCTACTTCTACAACCTTTTGGTGACGACGCTGGATGGAACAATCCCGTTCAAATAGATGGACGATATGACCATGCGAATCCCCTAATATTTGTACTTCGATATGCTTTGGATTCAGCACACATTTTTCAACATACACTTCATCACTGCCAAAAGCTGCACGCGCTTCAGAAGCTGCACGTTCAAATGCATCCCGAACATGTTCTTTACTTTCAACTACACGCATACCACGACCGCCACCACCAAGAGAGGCTTTGATCATCAGCGGATAGCCATTTTTCTCACCAAATGCTTCGACTTCTTCCACACCAGAAACAGGACCATTGCTACCTGGAATAACTGGAATATCAGCAAGCAAGGCTTGTTCTTTCGCTTTAATTTTATCCCCAAACATATCTAAGTGTTTGGATTTTGGACCAACAAATATAATGCCTTCTTCTTCACAGCGCTTGGCAAAATCAATGTTCTCCGATAAGAATCCATAGCCCGGATGAATAGCATCAGCACCTGATTCTTTTGCAATTTCGATAATATTTTCAATGTCTAAATAAGCATCAATCGGTTTTTTCCCTTCACCAACTAAGTAAGCCTCATCTGCTTTATAGCGATGGAAAGCCCCTGCATCTTCTTGAGAATAGATAGCAACCGTCTTGATTCTGAGTTCTGTACATGCACGTAACACACGGATCGCAATTTCACCGCGGTTGGCAACTAATACTTTTTTAATACGATTCATAGTTCTCCTCCTAACCCACACGTTCTAAAAATGAGGTCATTCGTTTCACAATCGCTGCTCTCAAACCTCTGCCCTGGCTTACAAATTATGCAAGCTTTTTTGTTCCCAGTTCATAATGAAAAACGGTATGTAAATTCAATTATAGCTTTAAAGAGGGTATTATGTAAATTATTTTCTACTCGAAAATCGGTTTCAGTGAAAAAAAGACGGATATTTCTTAAAAATAAGTGGCAATCATTCGACAAGCTTACATGATGAGTGACATTTTAAAAGTACTAAAAACCGCGCTTTTCAAGATGATAAACGCGGTTTCTTCGTACGGATTCTTTTTTTCTTTTGCGGTATTTGTTCAGTTTCTGCCCCAGGTCCAAATTTTCGCTGATAATTATTTAACATGGAGACATTCATGACAATCCCCACTAAAATGGAAAGCACCATCAAAGAAGAACCCCCATAACTAATAAATGGCAATGTTACACCCGTTATTGGGATCAAACCTGTCGCCCCACCGAGATTAATAAATGCTTGAATACCGAGCAAACTAGCAGTCCCGTAGCATAGCAATGACCCAAACGAATTTTTGGTTTTCATACCGACAATGATCATTCGGAAAATCATAAAGAATATCCCGCCTACTGCCAGAAGAACACCAAACACGCCTAGTTCCTCTGCAATCACTGAAATGATAAAATCTGTATGAGCTTCCGGCAAATAACCTAATTTTTGTACACCTTGCCCAAGTCCTTGTCCAAACAGTCCGCCCGAACCAATCGCATAGTAAGAATTGACCAGCTGATGGCCGACCGTATCCGCATATTCAAATGGATTTGTAAAACTCATCAACCGTCCCATGCGATTATCTGTAATAATCTTACTTCGAATATCTTCCGGCAAAATCATTAAAATAATCGCAAATATACCAATTAAAAGCAAACCAAGTCCAATCAATTTCAAAATCGTTCGAAGACGCATACCTGAACAGATAATAATACAACAACTCGTCAAAAAGATAATAAAGGACGTCCCAAAATCCGGCTGAATCAAAATCAAGAAGCAGATGAAGGCTAAAAAGAAGATGGGCGGCAAAACCCCACGATTAAAGTCATCAATATAAGGCTGCTTTTTCGCATATATGGCAGATAAGTAAATGATCATCGAAATCTTTACAAACTCTGCTGGTTGAATCGACACGCCGCCAATTCTAAACCAACTTTGTGCATTGTTAGCTGTATGCCCGACAAAAAAGACGAGTACGAGTAAGAATACCGAAACGATCATCATTGGCATCAGAAACTTATTTTTTTGGTAAAATCTATAAGGAAAGAAAGCAAACAGTGCCAAAAATACAACACTGACCAACGCATTTTTTATTTGTTTAACATAAAAATAATCCGCTGGCAAGTCATTCCGATACGCAAGCGGCCAACTGGCACTGTAGACCATAATCAAGCCAAAGGCCACTAAAATCAAATAAGTGAATAATATATAGTAATCCATTGATTTCAAGATTTTTTTAAACATTATCATCTTCCAATCCTATGAAGCATGTCTTCAAGTTTGTTTATCATCTCTTCATTATAAAGAATTTTCATGGATAATAAAAGTGACAAATGACCTGAATAGAAAAAAGAGATCGAAAGTTTGACAAAAACTTAAGATCTCTTTGTGATTATTGTTTATTCATAGATAATTCATGAAGAGCGGAAAGTTCTTTTTCAAGGGTTTGAAGAAGTTTTTTCCCTTCCTCTTGTTCAATCAAACCTAAACGAACTGCAAAATTAATTTCGCGCGAAAGTCCGTACATTTGGGTATCCAGTACCTCTTCATAAGCCGGACATTGCGGTAATGTTAAATTATCCATTTGTACCTTGATAAGCTGTAAAATGCGCTTTGCATCTTCTTTTAGCACAACTACCGCTTCATCTCTGTGATTTATCTTTTCTTCTGCCATCACAGTGAACCTCCTGTCATACGCACCACTTCGCGTTTCATTGATATTTCAAACATTTTCGTCAACTTCACTTATTTTCAGTATAGCATAAATCCTTAGAGCTGCAAAGAAGAAAGTTATGTAAAATCAAGCTGAATATTTAAAATAGCTACTCCAACGATCATTCGGTTTTAAACGAATAAGCTATCTTTTTACGCCTTGTTTTATTTCATGCTATAATGGAACTTGTGAGGTGAATAGTATGAAAGCAACTTGTATATTATGTGATCAAGTCGATGAACTGGATGACCGAAAGTTCAAAACCAAACAGCTGCGGAATAAACCTATTCGCATGTACCTTTGCGATGATTGCAACCATCGAATCGCAGTGAAGACAATGACGCGCATCAATTCTGGCAAATTCCGTTTTCATAAACCTTACGCCAAACCTTTTAGTCAATTGATGAAGGATTTGGCACAAGAAAACGAAAAATCCAAATAAAAAAAATCCCTTTTAAGTGATATTCACTCGAAAGGGATTTTTTGTTAGTTTACAGGAAATGACGTGACTACATCATTAGGATCGCCTTGATTTTTTAAGTTTGCATCAATTTTAGACGGGCTTGGAACAGCAATCCGAGAATTTTTAGTTAAATCATCAAATTTACTGTTGTTCATCGTAAATGTCAAAAGACCTCGCGCTGTTTTCCCAGCAGTAAACACATAAGGATCGGCTTGTGAACCGATCAAATGATAACTAGAGGGCACAAAGTTGTCCAGACTGCCTCCAGTCAGTTCATTTGCCCCAACAAGATTGATCATATCAGGCTTATAAGTAATATCTTGACTTGTTTTATTTTTAATAGATACATCAAGTGTTACAACATAGCCATCTTGATTCTGCAGAAAACTAGTCGGATCAGCCGCATTCATTTGCTTTGATGCACCTTGGACACTTTCGACTTTATACTGGTTGACTGTGATTACCAGATTATCGAAGTCTTTAACGAACGATGGTGAACTGCTAAGATAAGTTGTCTTGACGGTTCCCCCAGTAATCGGAAGCACATTAGACACCTGAAAACCTGTTTGCGAAAGTGAAAATGTTCCATCTGTAGACGTTCCATTTTGATCTGTATCAGAATTTTCTTTTGAATTACTTGTCGTTGAAGAATCTCCCGATGACTGCGCACTAGAATCAGCTGTATCCTTCATGCTGTCCTGTTGCGTGCTGTCAGCAGTCGAATCCTCTGATGTCGCTGAATCATCCTTACTGTCGTCTTTTGTAGTGGCTTTTTTCTCCGCTTTTTTACTTACTTCCTGTTTGGAGTCATCCGCCTTTTCTTTGTCTTCATTGCCGCAAGCTGCAGCAAAAACTGCTAATGAAAGTATAAGTGCAATCATCCACCATTTTTTCATCACACACACGCCCTTTCTTACCTCTAATATAGCAAAAACTTCTCGATGTTACAATCATATTACAAAAATTCTTTCCTCTTTTTTAACTGCTCCAATCAAAAAAGAAGGTTGGTTCCAATCTGCTGGAACCAACCTTCTTAGAAATCCTTATTTTTCAGCACTTTTCGAACGTTTTGCTGCTTTCTCACGTTCATTCTTATTCAAAATTTTCTTCCGCAAACGAATGTTTTCCGGTGTTATTTCACAGTACTCATCTTCATTTAAGAATTCAAGCGATTCTTCTAGTGAAAGATGCCGTGGTTTTTTGATAACACTTGTTTGATCCTTCGTCGCCGAACGAACATTGGTCATTTGTTTGGCTTTGGTAATATTTACCGCAATATCATTTTCACGGTTATTTTCACCGACGATCATTCCTTCGTAAATTTCTGTGCCTGGTTCTACAAATATCGTACCACGGTCTTCAATTTGCATCGTACCGTAAGTGGTTGTTTTGCCTGTTTCCATTGAAACAAGCGCACCATTGCGGCGGCCACCAACGCGACCTTGTTGAACTGGTTCATAGTCCAAGAAAGTATGGTTGATAATCCCATAACCGCGTGTCATCGAAAGGAAGTCTGTTGTGTATCCGATCAAACCACGTGCTGGAACTTTGAATTGTAGACGAACCTGACCATTACCGTCATTGATCATATTTTGCATTTCACCTTTACGCTGACTGATCGATTCGATGACTGCACCCATGTATTCTTCTGGTGTATCGATTTGAACATCTTCTACTGGTTCACATTTGATACCATCGATTTCACGAATAATAACTTCTGGCTTGGAAACTTGCAATTCGTAGCCTTCACGACGCATTGTTTCAATCAAGATCGACAAGTGAAGTTCTCCACGACCAGAAACCGTCCATGCATCTGGTGAACTTGTTTGTTCCACACGAAGCGAAACGTCTGTTTGAAGCTCAGCAAGAAGACGTTCTTCGATTTTACGGCTGGTCACATGTTTCCCTTCACGACCGGCAAACGGACTATTGTTTGTTACGAATGTCATTTGTAGCGTCGGTTCATCAATGCGCAGAACAGGAAGTGCTTCCTGATGATCAAACGGCGTCACGGTTTCACCGACAAAGATATCTTCCATTCCAGAAAGAGCAATCAGATCCCCTGCTTTAGCTTCTTTGATTTCAACTCGCTTCAAGCCGAAGAAACCGAACATTTTTGTTACACGAAATTGTTTGATGCTACCATCCAGTTTCATGAGTGCCACGGTTTGTCCCACATGCATCGTTCCGCGGAAAATACGGCCGATCCCGATACGACCTACATAGTCGTTATAGTCAAGTAAGGATACTTGAAATTGAAGTGGTTCATCACTATTATCAACAGGTGCAGGAATATGTTCGATGATGGTATCAAGAAGCGGTGCCATCGTTTTTTCCTGATTGGCCGGATCACTATCAAGACTACTTGTTCCATTGATTGCAGATGCGTAAATAACCGGGAACTCCAATTGGTCATCATTAGCACCGAGCTCAATGAAAAGTTCCAAGACTTCATCTACTACTTCTTCTGGGCGAGCAAAATCACGGTCGATTTTATTCACAACAACAATTGGTGTCAGGTTTTGCTCAAGTGCTTTTTTCAGAACAAAGCGCGTTTGAGGCATCGTTCCTTCATAAGCATCTACTACAAGAAGCACACCATCAACCATTTTCATGATCCGCTCTACTTCGCCACCAAAATCGGCGTGTCCAGGTGTATCCATGATATTAACACGAATATCTTTATAGTTAATGGCTGTATTTTTAGCTAAAATTGTAATGCCGCGTTCTCTTTCCAAATCATTACTGTCCATCGCCCGTTCATCGATATGTTCGTTCTCACGGAATGTTCCGGACTGTTTCAAAAGCTCATCGACCAACGTTGTTTTACCATGGTCAACGTGGGCGATAATCGCGATATTACGAATGTCTTTTCTTAAATTCACTTTTATTTTCCTCCTAAATAATCGCTTTCCAAAGGGGGCTTCCCTGCGGTCAGATCAAGTTCAAACTACGAAACGGTCTTGTCTGTACCCGCTTTTTTGGCCCAAATAAAGAGGAAAATATGTTTATTTTCCCCTTCCCGAATCGCATCGTTTAATTCAACTTATCAAGTATAGCACACCACTTTCAAAAATTCACGTCTTTTATTTTCAGAAAACGGTTACTTCAAATAATTTTTCACGAGTTCTTCGTATACTTGTGGAAGTGCCACGATCGAGCTGCCTTTTTCCAGCATATCAATCTCTGTTTGATCAAGTCGTTTCACAATACAGCCGACTTCCTCTGCGATAATTTTTCCAGCAGCCAAATCCCACGGAGCTAAGTTCGCTGAAAGGTAAGCACCAGCCCGTCCTGTCGCGACTGCCATATATTCCAGTGATGCTGCTCCGTAAAGCCGCAGTCCGCGTGACGCCTTAATTGCCTCCCAAAGAATTGGATATTTTCGTGAAGCACTTAAGTTTGCAATTAATAAATGATCAGCCAGTCCAGAAACCGGGTCGACCGGATCGAGCCTTCGTCCGTTGACATATGCTCCCTGCTCCTTTTGACCAAAATACAATTCATCCTTTTCCACATCATAAATATAGCCCAATTGCCCGATTCCATCTTGGTAAACAGCTACTGAAATCGCAAAGCCACGTTTTTGTGTGACAAAATTAAGCGTTCCATCAATCGGGTCAATAATCCAGACAATCCCTTTTAAGTCCTTCACTTTATCAGCTGTACCTTCTTCACCAAAAACCCGATGAGACGGAAACGCTTCATGGATCACCTCCACAAAATAGCGTTCTGTTTCCTTATCCATATTGGTTACCAAGTCATTACGACCTGATTTGGTATCAATCGATAGATTTGTTTGAAAAGATGCACGAATCCGTTCAGCTGCTACATGCAACCATTCTCGTGCTTTTTGATCGATGATTTCCAACTCCACTCTTTTCGCCCCTCTCATTTATGAAGTATTGTTTTTAGTTTACCACAATTGATACTAAATAAGCACACGGGCAAGTTACTTTCTTCACTTCTTTGCTTCACGTATAATAAAGCTAGACGAATTTATCCGCTTAAGGAGGAAAACAATGACAGTTATAAAAGGTTTTACACAAGCAGATTTTGACAGTATGAAAGTGCCCGAACTAGAAGCAAGAATGAAAGAAATTCAGACGCGAATCCAGCCAAAATTCCAAGCACTTGGCACAGCACTTACAGCTTACTTAAGCGTTCAATTAGATACGGAGATGCATTTACATATCGCACGTCATGCCCGCCGATCGGTCAACCCTCCTGATAGTACTTGGCTTGCCATCGCGCCGGATAAGCGCGGCTATAAAAAGCATCCTCATTTCCAAGTCGGACTCTATGATGATTATCTATTCGTCTGGCTGGCATTCATTTACGAGAATGAAGAGCGGAAAAAGATCGCAGACTGCTATCTACGTGAAAAAAAAGCATTTGAGAAGCTTCCGAAAGATTTTCGAATTTCGAAAGACCATACCATAAAAGACACCTATCCACTGCATTCAGAAGAGTTACCGAGAGCATTGGAGCGTTTCCGTGATGTGAAAAAAGGCGAATTTCTGATGGGGAAAATTTTTCCGGCCGGTAGTCGCGAGATTACGAATGGATCAGTGCTTGAAAAAGAAGTTGAGACGGTCTTTTCGGCGTTGCTTGATTTTTATAAACAAGCTGTAAAATAAGCATGTACAAACCCTCTGAAAATGGGTATAATGGTAAAGTTGTGGGAAAGATTATGGAAAGGAGTGGAAAGATGTGAAAAATGCCCAGCAAACGCAAAGCGAACCTGAACCGCATCGAAGTAGGAAACTGGTTGTTCCTGCACATCTTTCTGTGCAGCTAACAGCCTGACTTGTTAATAAAAAAGGAGGTTTTAGCCTTGCACCAAATTTTCAAATCCAACCCAGAAGGTAAATTAGAAGAACTCGACCAAGTAGAACGCAATGCTTGGATCAATATCGTAGCGCCGACTTCTGAGGAAATCAATCAACTTGCAGAAGAATACAAGATTCCTCTCGAATTCCTAGAAGATCCACTCGATAAAGATGAAAGCGCCCGGATCGAACGCGATGATGATACTGATTCAGTACTGATTATCTGTGACTTTCCCGTCGTGGATGAAGATGATATTCATTATGCTTCCTTTGAGACCATTCCAATGGGGATTATTTTGACGAAAGATTATTTTATTACGATCTGCACGATTGACTCATCCATCATTCAGTCTTTTATCAAACGTCGAATCAAAGGTTTTTATACGCATATGAAGACACGCTTTGCCTTACAGATCCTTTATATGATTTCCACACAATTCTTGCGGCATTTGAAACGTTTGAATCGTCAAACCGATTTGATCGAAAAAGAACTGCATGAATCTATGAAAAATAAACAACTCTATGATTTGATGGGGATCGAAAAGAGTTTGGTTTATTTTGTTACAGCGCTTAAATCCAATAAACTTGTACTAGATAAGATGATGCGGCAAAATATCGTTAAAATGTATGAGGAAGATCAAGATCTCTTAGAAGATGTGATTATTGAAAATCGCCAGGGGATCGAGATGGCAGAAGTCCACTCAAATATTCTTAGCGGTATGATGGATGCTTATGCCTCGATCATTTCCAACAACATGAATATTGTAATGAAATTCCTGACGTCGTTTACGATCATCTTAACAATCCCAACGATGGTGTTCAGTTTTTACGGAATGAATGTCAAACTGCCTTTTGAAAACCTGCCACTTGCTTGGATTTTAGCACTTGGTATGTCGTTTGGGATCGCTGGACTACTAGGCTTTGTATTCTGGCGACGCAAATTTTTCTAAAAAAAGGATCTGCCGCAATAATGCGCGCAGATCCTTTTTTTATCTTGCATATTCTTGATTTAAAAGCGCACTTAATTCTTCTGGTGTAATATGTTCATCAAAAATATGTTCACCTACGATAACCGTGGGAACGAAGACAACATTCGCTTCTCCAGCTTCTTGAATAATCGCTTGTTCCGCTTGCTCATTATTTTGTCGTGTTAAGCCCAGTTTTTCTTCCATAAAGGCTGGGATTTCATCTAAAGGAAGGTTGCCCCACTCATCCTGTGTTTCGTAGATTCGATCGATTGCTTCTAGTGTTTCAAACGGTGTGTCATAATTTAAGTATTTATGTGTCACATTCCCTGGTTGTAAAGATTCCTTTTCTTTATCGAAAGGTTTAATAATCAGTTCAATTTTCCCTTCATCAATCATTTTTGCCAGCACATTTCGAGATTCTTGATGCCATTTCCGGCAAAATGGGCAGCGCAGATTAACGAATGACAACACCTTTACTTTGGCCACTTCACTTTTAGCTAGGTGAATCCCTACTTCTGGTGTCACCTTTTCAGCTTTGATTTGACTGATATCCATTTTTCTTCCCCCTTTTATTAAGGCTTCATTTTAATACTACTGGTCGTTGCATTTTTTACCAGCTGCATGACTTGGTAGGCTGAGTAGCTACTTTCTTTTTCAAATTCCCGTCCCAAGCGCTTTTCTTCGCCAATAGACGGCACAACTTTTTTGAATGCCCGATAGCGACTCTTGAGTTCCTCCGCATCAATGCCTTTCTCATAAGCTTTTTCGATTGCCTGAAAATATTGAATCACAACCGTTACTTCTTCTTTTGTCCAATCTATATCAATCGGATAGCTGTATTCCACCTCGCTCAGTCCTTTCCAATATTTCTTCGCAAGTAAGCTTTGATTTTTTTTGCATACTTGTATTTTAGCATGTTTTCTGTGGGAGTAAAAACGTTCTGTCCATGAAAAAAAGCACATCCCTCTCCGGATATGCTTACCTTTTTTAAGCTGTTCGATTCCTTCGTATAAAATGCGTCGCGATAAAAAAATAAATGGGCAAAATATAACTTACGATGACAAGTAAAATGACTTCAATAACGGATTTTTGAATATATCCGTTTGTCATTTTTATGAAGCCTGTAATGGGCGTTTCTAAAATCTGGATGACAGAACGCCAAGCTCCTGTATCGTGCATATGATGGATAAAGCCTATTACGATAGCAATTGCTGTTAAAATCGTACAGAGGCCGGCTAAAATGTATGAAAACCAAAACAAGCCTTTTTTCATTAGGTCACCTTTATTCTTTTTAATTTTTTAGCAGCTTATGTAAAACATTCAATCAGTAGCTATGCACTTCTTCATGATGCAACAGATAATCCTGCTTTACAAAATACATGCCTAACCAAAATAAAACCGGCATCAGATAGTTTAAAACAAATACAATCATGTAACGGAGTGCAACACTTGCGATTGGAAGCGTCCATACTGGATCAGTAAACGGCGTCACCAGAATGCGTAACACGGCTCGCCAGCCATCTGTATCATGCATATGCTGAACAAAGCCTACACCAAAATTGATCATTGTAATTGCAAATAAAATACCGGAAATGGTCATCAAGATGACAAATATCGCCTTCGCCACATGCGAATGTAAGTGAATATGCCTTTCCACTTTCAACACCTGGATTCTTTTAAATTTTATGAAATAAATCCCCTTCTTCACGCTTCTTTATTTTAACACATTGAAGGTGAATTTTCATCCGTTTTCACAAAGAAAACACCTGAGAGAATTTAACCCTTCTCTCAGGTGTCGGTTCATTAAATATGAATAGGGCGTCCTAGTGCTAACTCAGCAGCTTCCATCGTCAATTCACCAAGGGATGGATGCGCATGAATCGTCAGTGCAATATCCTCAGCTGTCACACCTGTTTCAATTGCCAAACCAATTTCTGAAATAATATCAGAAGCATTCATACCGGCTACTTGCGCGCCTAAAACAAGTCCATCTTCTTTACGTGTCACGAGTCGAACAAAACCTTCCGGTGCATCGAGCGATAAAGCACGACCATTGCCTCCGAATGGGAATTTCGCTGTCTTCACATCGAAGCCTTCTTCTTTCGCTTGTTTTTCTGTTAACCCAACTGTTGCAAGTTCTGGATCACTGAATACTACAGCAGGAAGAGCTGTATAATCGATTTCTGCTTTTTCACCAGAAATAGCTTCAGCCGCAATTTTCGCTTCATAGCTTGCTTTATGAGCAAGTGGAACTCCGGGGACAATATCTCCGATAGCGAAAATATTTGAGACATTCGTACGTCCTTGTTTGTCTACTTCTATCAAGCCACGTTCATTTACTTCTACACCAGCTTGTTCTAAACCAAGTTCATCAGTGTTGGGACGGCGACCAACTGTTACGAGTACATAATCAGCTTCAATGGTTTTCGTTTCGCCATTTGCTTCATAAGTCACTTTTACGCCATTTTCTGTTTCCTCGGCAGATTTTGCCAAAGCTTTCGTGACAATCTCCACATTTTTATCTTTCAAGTTACGTTTTACAAGAGAAACCATATCTTTTTCATAGGTTGGCAAGATTTCCGGACCACCCTCAAGGATAGTCAGTTCTGTTCCAAGATTGGCAAAAGCGCCACCAAGTTCTGTTCCAATATAACCACCGCCGATTACAACCAGTTTTTTTGGAACTTCTTGAAGAGCAAGTGCACCTGTTGAACTTAAAACACGTTTGCCATATTTAAAACCAGGAATTTCAATTGGACGGGAGCCTGTTGCCACAATCACATTATTGAATGTATAAGTTTGGGCAGAATCTGGATGAATCACACGTAAGGAATGATCATCTACGAAGAAAGCTTCCCCTTCCAGCATTTCCACTTTATTTTTCTTGAGTAGACCGCGAACACCGTTTGTTAATTTGCTAACAACACTGCCTTTCCACTCTTGGGCTTTTGTGAAATCAAGATCTACATGATCCGTTTTGATCCCCATATTTTCGGAATGCTTCGCTTCTTTGTAACGATGACCGACTGTAATGAGCGCTTTAGACGGGATACAGCCGACATTCAGACAAACTCCGCCATAGTATTCTTTTTCGATGATCGTTACTTTCTGACCCAGTTGTGCAGCACGAATCGCTGCTACATATCCGCCTGGGCCGGCACCAATTACTATTGTATCTCTTTCTTCTGGAAAATCGCCTACAACCATTTTTTACGCCTCCATTAGTAATAATTCTGGGTCATTTAGTAACCGTTTGATATTGTTCATTGCTTTCTGTGCAGTAGCACCATCAATAACACGGTGGTCAAAGCTTAACGAAAGTGCCAAGACCGGTGCTGCTACAATTTCGCCGTTTTGAACGATGGCTTTTTCAGCAATACGCCCAACGCCTAAAATAGCCACTTCTGGATAATTGATAACTGGTGTGAACCACTGCCCACCAGCAGAACCAATATTAGAAATCGTTGCGGAGCCATGACGCATTTCGTCCGCTGTTAATTTACCGTCGCGTGCTTTGCCAGCTAATTCATTGATTTCATTAGAGATAACAAAAACCGATTTTTTGTCCGCATTTTTGACAACTGGGACATAGAGTCCGTGATCAGTATCTGCTGCAATTCCAATATTATAATAATGTTTTTGAATCAGTTCGTCAGTCGCATCATCCAATGTTGTATTGAGCACTGGGAATTCACGCAATGTGGCAACAAGTGCTTTTACGATATAAGGTAAGAACGTCAACTTGATACCTTTTTCGGCAGCCACTTCTTTGAAACGTTTTCTATGTGCCATTAGTGCAGAAACTTCGATTTCATCCATCAAAGTTACATGTGGTGCAGTATGCTTCGAGTTGACCATCGCTTTTGCGATCGCACGACGAGTTGGCGACAATTTTTCGCGTGTTTCTGGATAAGCGTCTCCAGCTGCTGGTACTGGTTTTGCTGCTGGTTTGGTTGCTTCTTTTTCAGCTGATTTTGGTGCTTTTTCCTCTGCTGCTTCCGCTTTTGGTGCTTGCTCGCCGCTTAGGAAAGCATCAACATCTGCTTTTAGTACACGATTATTTTTACCACTGCCGGATACTTCGGCAATATTGACATCTTTTTCACGTGCATATTTACGTACAGAAGGCATTGCAATTACAAGACCATTTGGATCTTTTTTCGCTGATGGTGTGCCGTCAGTCGAAACTTTTGCCGCTGCTGGTTCGGTCATTTTTGCTTCTTCTGCTGGTGATTCAGGAGTGGAAGAATGATCTGCCGAACCTTCAAAATCACCTTCAAATGTGATCAATCCTTGACCAACTGTTGCAACAGTACCTTCTTCAACCAGAATCTCTTTAACAGTACCATCTACCGGAGATGTGATTTCTTCTACTGATTTGTCATTTTGCACTTCGAAGATTGCTTGGTCTTCTTCTACTTGATCGCCCGGTTTAACAAACCACTTCACGATTTCCCCTTCATGAATCCCTTCACCGATATCCGGCAATTTAAATTCATATAGACCTTTACCACTGGCTGATGCAGCAGTTGATTGTGTGTTTTCCTCTTTTGTAGGTTCTTCTTTTGCGCTTTCTTCTTCGGCATCGTCTTCGTGACCTTCTACGCCGTCAAATGTGATTAAAACTTGACCAACTGTTGCAACTTCCCCTTCTGCAACTTTGATCTCTTTTACTGTTCCCGAAACGGGTGATGTAATCTCTTCAACAGATTTATCGTTTTGTACTTCAAAAAGAGATTCATCTTCTTCAATCTTATCGCCTGGTTGAACGAACCATTTGACAATCTCACCTTCATGGATACCTTCACCGATATCTGGTAATTTAAATGAATATGCCATTATTCTTTGCCTCCTGTTTTTATATCAAACTTGATTGAAAGGGAGCCAGCTAGCAATCAGCCGGCTCAGTAAATTTTTTATTTAGAAAGCTAATACTTCTTTTACACGCTGGATGATGTCGTTATGGTTAGGCAGCCAAACTTGTTCAGCTTGCGAGAACGGAAATACGCTATCCGGCGCTGTCACACGCATAACAGGTGCTTCTAGAGACAGGATTGCGCGATCATTGATTTCTGCAATCACATTTGCAGCAATCCCAGCTTGTTTTTGTGCTTCCTGTACCATGACTACACGCCCTGTTTTCTTCACAGAAGTTACAATTGTTTCTGTGTCAAGTGGGCTGATGGTCCGCAAGTCAATCACTTCAGCAGATACACCGTCTTTTTCAAGCGCTTCTGCCGCTTTGACAGATTCTTGCACCATGGCTCCATAGGCAATAATCGTAACGTCTGTTCCTTCGCGTCGAACCGCTGCTTTACCTAATGGTACCGTATATTCGCCTTCTGGTACTTCTTCACGGAATGAACGATAAAGTTTCATATGTTCAAGAAATACAACTGGATCATTGTCGCGAATCGCTGAAATCAGCAAGCCTTTTGCATCATAAGGTGTTGACGGGATGACAACTTTCAAGCCAGGCGACTGTGCCATCAAGCCTTCCAGATTATCTGCATGAAGTTCGGGTGTATGAACCCCACCACCAAATGGTGCCCGAATCGTGATAGGTGCTGTACGAGTACCGCCAGTACGGTAACGCAAACGAGCCATTTGTCCGACCACGGAATCCATTACTTCAAAAACGAAACCGAAAAATTGAATTTCAGGAACTGGACGATAGCCTTCCAGCGCAAGACCAATTGCAAGTCCTCCGATACCAGACTCTGCAAGCGGCGTATCAAAAACACGTTCTTCTCCGAATTCATCCTGAAGTCCCTCTGTCGCACGGAAAACCCCGCCGTTTTTACCAACGTCTTCCCCAAAAACTAAGACGTTTTCATCGTTTTTCAGCTCTACTGCAAGCGCATCTGTAATCGCTTGAATCATTGTTTTTTGCGCCATGATTATTTCGACTCCTTCGCTTCATAGATTGCCAGTTGTTCTTTGACACTAGCTGTCGGTGTTTCATACATATTGTTAAGCAGATCTGTCACTTTTTGTTTTGGTGTCGCATCTGCTTCTTTTATTGCTGTTTTAATTTCTTCTTTTGCTTGTTCGATTACTTCATTTTCTTTTTCTTCGTTCCAAAGGCCTTTTTCCTCTAAGAAAGCACGGAAGCGAACGATTGGATCTTTCAATTCCCATTCCCCGTCTAATTCTTTAGTACGGTAACGAGTAGGATCATCTCCCGAAAGTGTGTGCGGACCATACCGATAAGTAAGGGTTTCGATCAATGTCGGACCTTCTCCATTTACCGCACGTTCACGCGCAAAGTGAGTTGCTGCATAAACAGCCAGTGGATCCATACCATCTACTTGAATACCAACGATTCCGGCTGCCACCGCTTTTTGAGCAAGGGTTGGCGCAGCAGTTTGTTTTTCCCGTGGTGTTGAGATCGCAAACTGGTTATTTTGAACAACAAAGATCGCTGGCGCATGAAACGCACCGGCAAAGTTCATCCCTTCATAGAAGTCACCTTGTGATGAACCTCCGTCACCTGTATAAGTGATAACGACTTGTTTTTTATCACGCTTTTTAAGTCCTAATGCTACGCCTGCCGCTTGAACGATTTGCGCACCAATAATAATTTGCGGCGGTAAAACATTTAAATCATCAGGATACTGATTGCCGGCAAAGTGCCCACGAGAAAATAAGAACGCTTTGGTCAAAGGCAAACCATGCCAGATTAGTTGTGGTACATCGCGGTAACCTGGTAAAATATAATCTGCTTTATCAAGCGCATAGTGGCTTGCTAATTGGGAAGCTTCTTGCCCTGCTGTTGGAGCATAAAAGCCTAGACGCCCTTGACGGTTAAGTGAGATAGAACGTTGATCAAGTACACGAGTCCAAACCATTCGGGTCATTAATTCAACCAGCTGATCGTCATTTAAATCCGGCATTAGCTCAGGGTGAACAACTTCTCCTTTTTCATTTAAAATTTGCACCATCTCAAACTGTTTCGAGAGAGCGTCAAAATATTTCTTTTGGTCGATTACAGCCTTCTTTGTTTTTGAAGCCATTGTGAATCTCTTCCTTTCGTTTCGTAATGTGAAGAAATGAATGCGCCATCATTCAGACAAAATTTTTTAGCATTCATTTCGATAAACCTGATTGTGTATGAGAAGCGAGCATTATAATATAGAAGAAATTATCTTCTATGCTGTTAACCATTTGGTAAGATTTTGATAAAATCTTCTATTTGAGCCCTATAAACGTTACTTATTTTGACTAATTCCCCTTGGTTGGCTGTTGAAACATCTTTGTTTTGTGAAACGCATGTTACTTTGCACGAAATTCACAAACTCTCCATTTAATCATAGCCGTCATCACCGCTGAAACTGTTTTAATCAAAATCATAAAGTTTATTAATACACCAATCTTCTCTTTTAATTTACATGATGCTATAGAAGAAGTCAACATTCTGAATCGAGTTATTTTTATCGCTTACAATCGCTTAAAAAGGTAAAACATTCGCATTCTATAGCTGTATTAGAATTCCCCCATCCCTCTTCATTCTGTTATATAATATAGCAACCAATTGATTATCACACACATACGCATCCCCTTTTTCAGTTACAGATAATGTTTGTGAAATCACAAACATTTTTTTATTTTTATATCATTGATTAACCGAATTTTTTTATAGTTAATCCAAAAAATGTTCGGATTAAGAGTTTGCCTATTTTTAACAAATACGCCAAAAGCCCTACTTGATTCTCTTCCCCTCACCTTTCTCAGTCTCTCTTGTTCCCTTTTTTGTTTGGATTTGTTAAAATAAATAATAAGAAAGAAATGAACAGGAGAGATTTAGCAGTGCTATTAATGAAAGATATCGTGCGGGAGGGGCACCCTGCCCTTCGTGAAGTAGCCACAGAAGTTTCTTTTCCGCTGACTGAAGAAGAAAAAAACCTCGGGCAAGAAATGCTTCAATTCCTAAAAAACAGCCAAGATGATGAACTGGCGGAAAAGTATGGTTTACGCGGCGGCGTTGGACTAGCTGCACCTCAACTCGCAGTCACAAAACGAATTATCGCCATTCATGTACCTGATGAAAATGAAAAGTATGATAGTTATGTTCTTTATAATCCAAAAATCCGGAGCCATTCTGTACAACAAGCATGTCTTGCGGGCGGCGAAGGTTGTCTTTCTGTTGATCGCGAAGTACCAGGCTACGTGGTACGCAGTGAGCGGATTACGGTGGAAGCTTTTGATGAAATGGGCAAGCCTTTCAAACTTCGCCTTCGGGACTATCCGGCGATTGTAGTCCAACATGAAATTGATCACTTAAACGGTATCATGTTTTATGACCATATCAACAAAGAGAATCCAGCCTACTTGCCGGAAGACGTGGACGTATTAGGCTAAAAATGACAGAACCGACTGCTCTTTCGGTTCTGTTTTTTTAAAAGGGGAGATTTAAAGTGGATCGTTACGATAGACAAATGCGCGTCGCTGAGATTGGTCACTCTGGCCAGCAAAAAATAAAAGCTTCTCGTATTCTTATTGTCGGGGTCGGCGCAATCGGAAGTCATGTGGCTGATACTCTTGTTCGGATGGGCGTGGAAGATATCGTACTAATCGATCGAGATTTTGTTGAGCTTACAAATTTGCAGCGACAAACACTTTTTACGGAGGAGGATGTTGCCGAAAGACTACCCAAAGCGGTTGCAGCGAAGATCCATCTAAAAAAAATCAACCACCATGTAGCCATTACCGCAGTAGTGGATGAATTAACGGAAGCTTGGTTAACTGCACAACTTACGCAAAATCAACGGACTTTTATTTTTGATTGTACAGATAATTTTGCTGTTCGCCGCCTGATCAATCAGGTCTGTCTTCTGCATCACATTCCTTGGATATTTGCTTCATGTGCAGGTAACTTTGCTAATGTCCTGCCAATCGTACCTGGTGAAACTGCTTGTCTGACTTGCCTAATCGGCGAGTTGCCGCAAGTCAATGAAGCGAGCTGCGAGCTGATTGGTGTGAACGGAGCGCTTTTGCCAATGCTTGCAGGTATAGTTACAGCTTTATTTGTTCGCATGATAGTTGATCAAACATTTAAAGCAGGCAATTATTACCAGCTAGACGCCTGGCACTTATCCACTACTAGATTTCAAGTTCCAAAAAGAACCCATTGTTCCACCTGCGGGGATGGAGCAAAACCGCAGACTGCTATGTTTTCCGATCAGCCAATTGTCTTATGCGGGCGAGAAACCGTTCAATTTCGCCTGCCAGATCGTCAAGCAGCTGATTTCCAGTTGTTACAACAACGGCTTACAGCAGAAAAGCGGCCATTCCGCCAGAATCCTTATCTTATCAGTTTTCACTATGACGACTTAACCTTCTCTGTTTTCCAAAACGGTCGCGTACTCCTCCATGGTACCAGTGACCTTCATCAAGCAAAAAAAGCCTATCATTACTTTTTTGAATAGAGGTGCTTACATTATGGAAATCACGGATTTTCATGCCGTCCGCTGTGCCATCTTAACAATCAGTGACACAAGGTCACTTGAAAACGATCAAAGCGGCAAATATTTGGCAGAAAAACTTACTGAACATCAGCATCATCTTGTTGAACATGCAATTTGCCGAGATGAACCCGATCAGATCAATCATCAGATTAACCGCCTTTTAGAGATGCAGCCTTTTTGCTTGATTACAACAGGTGGTACTGGACTGGCAAAACGTGATGTCACTTATGAGACGCTTAGGCAGCGCATCAAGCAAGAAATCCCCGGCTTCGGTGAACTTTTTCGGATGCTAAGTTATAAGGAAGTCGGCAGTCGTGCAATGGTTTCCCGCGCTTTTGCTGGCTTCACAGAAGAGAACGTGCTGCTTTTTGTCCTTCCTGGTTCGAAAAACGCTTGTCAAACGGCACTCGAAAACTTGATTTTACCCGAATTGCCTCATCTGTTTGTTGAACGAACAAAAAAAGGCTAAAAGGCAAATGGGCTAAGGTGAAAAAGATTCTTCTCACCTTAGCCCATTTGCCTTTTATTTAACAGGTTGAAAGCCGTGCTTTTGCAAAATTTTTTGGCCATCTTTTGATACCATGTACGCCATAAACTTTTGGACAATTTTTTGATGTTGGCTATCTGTGATAACTCCGGAATAATAACCGATTTCTGTATGTAAATCTTCTGGTACTCGTTGCACAATTTTCACATCTGAGCTGATTGCGGCATCCGTTTGATAAACAAAACCAAGAGTTGCATTACCGCTCGCCACATAAGACAAGACCTGACGCACATCAGAGCCAAAAACAAGTTGTTCCTGTACCGTTTCGAAAAGCCCCAGCGAATCAATCGTTTCTTTGGCATAAGCCCCCGCTGGAACAGATTCTGGATCTCCCATAGCAATTTGGTCTGCCTGCATAAGCGCCTTTTTTAAATCAGCATTTACCGGCTTTGCATCCTTTGGTTGAATCAATACCAGACTATTTGTGGCAAATTTTACTTTCTCTTTCGCTAAATCTTTTTCCACAAGTGCATCCATATCTTGCTCGCTCGCAAATAAAACCCCATCAATCGGTGCCCCATTTTTTACCCGCTCACGAATCTGCCCTGAAGCCGCATAGTCAATAGTCAGCTTAATAGAAGGATTTTCTTTTTCAAAATTTCTCCGTATTTCCTCAATGGATTCTTTTAAACTAGCAGCAGCTGAGAGATGGATCTTAGCTGGTTCGCTCACACCCTCTTTTTCTCCATTTGCGCCACACCCTGTAAGAAGTACTGCTATAGCACTTATAATCAGCAGGATCTTTTTCATTTTATTCCCCCTTACCCTCTTATTTTACTTAAGTTTGACAAGCTTTACCAGTGTTGTTCATAATAGAAACGTATACGCTTATTTTTAGCGGAAGATTCTATTTGGAGGCGTTCTTATGTTTACTTCGGTTTGGCATTCTGTTTTGGTGGCGATAACTTCCACTTTTTTTGCTCTGATTGTGATGCTTCCGGTCAGTTATTATTTTGCCAATCGAAAATCGCGTCTGCAATTACCCGTTGAAACTTTGATTTTACTGCCGCTCGTTCTTCCCCCGACAGTTGTCGGTTTAATCCTGCTTACTATTTTGGGTAAAAATGATTGGTTAGGTAGTTTTATCTGGCAGACATTTGATTTCAGCTTTATTTTCACCTTGGCTGGGGCTGTGATCGCAACAACAATCATTATTTTACCGATCATGTATCAAGGATTAAAAGCTGCTTTTCTATCGATTGATCATGATCTAGTTGCTGCTGCTGAAACACTTTCTGCAAGTCCCAAGCAAATTTTTCTACATGTGATTATCCCCAATTGCTGGCAGCCCATCTTAGCGGGGTTGTTACTTAGTTTTTGCCGTGCCATGGGCGAATTTGGGGCGACATTGATGGTGGCTGGATATATTGAGGAAAAAACTGATACAATCGCTTCCAGTATTTATTTTATGGTTCAGCAAGGTGATATGCAAACAGCGATTTTTTTAGGCATCCTAAATGTTGCAATCGGTGTTTTTGCCTTGCTTATCATACACTTGCTAACGGTACGTCAAAGCCAGCTTTTAAGGAGGAAATAGCATGAGTTTAGTTTGTGATTTTACAAAACAAATGCCATTCAATAGTTTAGAAATCAAGTTTACCTTTCAAGCGTCGATTACAGCGATCATGGGGGCGAGTGGTGCTGGAAAAACCACCCTATTTGGCTGTATCAGTGGTTTAACTCGTATTGACAGTGGCTCGATCATGTTTGATGGGAAGGCATGGGATGACCAGAAAATCGCGCTACATCTGCCAGCTTCCGAACGAAAAGTCGGCTACCTTTTTCAAAATCTAGCCCTATTTCCGAATATGAATGTTTATCAAAATATCGCATTTGGCTTAAAAATGCAAAAGCTGTCAAAAAAAGACATTGAACTGCGTGTGCGGCAAATCAGTGATTATTTGAAAATCACCCACCTTCTTTATTCATCGGTTCAAAAACTTTCTGGTGGTGAAAAGCAACGTGTTGCCATGGCGCGCGCAATGATCACCGAACCTCGGTTACTACTTTTAGATGAACCGTTTAATGGTCTTGATGAAGAAACCCGTGAAATTTGCATGGAGCTAGTTCGACAAATGGCAGATGATTTTAAAATTCCGGTCATTTTTGTGACACATTATAGTTCAGAAGCAAGAAAAATGACCAATGAAATTTTGGTGATGAAAAATGGAACACTTACAACCTCTTGATCGAGTAGGTATTCTTTTGGCTGGGGGACATTCAGTACGATTTGGCGAGGATAAAGCTTTTTATAAAAATTCAGATGATACGTCGACATGGGTGGAAAATGCAGCGGCAATCATGCTTCCATTATGTGATAAGGTGATTATTTCAACTAATAAAGGACAATTCAGTCGAATGAATCAACTTTTTGTACAGGAAGCTCGTGTCGAAGTGGTGAAGGATTTAGCTGGACTGGAAGACTATGGCCCGATTGGTGGATTATATGCAGCGAGCAAACAGATAGAGGCTCCTACTTGTTTACTATTAGCAGTAGATTACCCTTTCATGACAAGCGATATATTAGCTCAACTAGTGACCACACCAAACTGTTATGCTTCCACATCTGGTCAGCGTCATTATCTGATCGCCCATCTACCTAATTTTCAAGCAGCTATCGAACCACTCATTCAATCCCGTGAGCACCGCGTTCGAATACTACTGGAAAATCTAAAAACTTCTCCACTAGACTTCCCACCATCTCGAGCCTTCACAAATCAAAATCAAAAAGAAGATTGACTCAATATGAAAAGAAGAAGCGAACCTCATGCAGTGGCCATTTTAAGCAATGGCTCGAATGCTTGATGTTCGCTTCTCTTATTTTCCATTTATTCGATTGACATTTTTTTATGTTTCAAGCTCATCTTGTTATATACGTTGAAATCTGCTTGGTTGAACAGGAATCTTTTCATCTGTTAAAAACCAACCCGTGGGAAAATCAACATACGCATAATCAAACTCATCCAGCGGTTTAGGTAAGACTAATACAACTTTGTTTCCATCGATCCGATAGGGCACTGTTTCCTCTTTGGCCAAAATCACTTTATCCCCGTATGCTTTCAACTGTCTAGTCGAACGGCAAATCAGTTCAATTTCTGTATTTGTCCAGCGGCTAATCTCAAAATACGGCGTATCCAAGTGACCGTTTTGATAAAGAAGCTCCCAAATAAACTGACCGGTTCGCTCGCCAAAAGCTTTTTTACAGGTTGGATGTACATTGTAAGCTTCACCTTGATCAATAAATGGAATCAACGTTACATTTGCTGTCTCTTGACAAATTTGCCACTGACGAGCACGTAATTCTGCCCAGCTGCCCTGCGCCGTTTCCAGATAGCCTGGTAAGCCTATCACAAAAATTGGAAGTGCAGTATCATCAAACATTTGGCGTAACTGGTCAATCATTCCAGCTAACAGTAAATCATAAAGGCTGGCATTTTTCGTATCTTCCTCGCCCTGATACCATATCGCTGCTTTGATCGTACAACCAGTCAAATGTTCCAACATATGATGATAAAGACCAGCGGGGCGTTGATAACTTGAATAGGTCATTGGAGGCGGCCATGGTGTATGTCCGATTTCCTGCTTCATTACCGCCGCCTCTTCGCCCGGATGCTCTGCCATCCAGGTTTCTTTGATCCCCTGATAAGCCGTAAGTCGCTCCATATATTCCGCTTCTAGCTGAGCTGCCTCAGCTTTCGTCTGATTTTCCAGAATGGCTTGAAATGGCTGTAAGAAATGTTCATCAAGAGTGTGATTTGCTTGAAGTTTTTCTTCACTGAGCCAAGCTGCAGCTGGAGTACCGCCCTTATAGCAACCAATTAGACCGATTGGTACATCAGGATTCTTAGCGCCTAGATAAGCTGCTAAATAATAGCCGAGTGCAGACATTTCCTGAACTGTATCCGCGTCCACTTTTTGCCAGTGATTCTTCGTAATTTCAGCCGGGATAGATGCCTCTGCATCTTGATAGATCACTTCTGGCACTATATAATAACGAACATCATTTTGTAATGTTGCCGGATTATACGTACCTCCGTTCTCTAAAAACGTGAAAGCAACGTTGGACTGACCGCTCAGCAGATAAACATCTCCATAACAGACATCCGCCAATACTACTTCACCAGCAGTAGAGGCCAAGCAGATTGTTTCTGTCTCGCCCTTCGTCTTGCCCGGAAAAGTCAGCTGCCATTTTCCCTCTACAACGACCGTTTTATAGGTCTCAGCCCCACGAGTAAAACTGATAACGGTATCATTTGAGCCGGTACCATAAAGATTCACTTCACGATCGCGCTGCAAAATCATACCTTTCGTAAAAATCTCAGCCAACTGAAAGTCTATCATAAATCATGCCTCCATTTTCTGATAAATACGCAGAAATTTTTCTGCTAAGTCAATCGTCGTATTGGCTGCCATAAAATGATCCTGTGCATGGATCAATAATATTGTTTTTTCTAGCATTTCGCCATTCATTTCTGCTGTCAGCATGTCAGTTTGAATCTTGTGTGCCTGGTGAAGCTCTTTTCTACTCGCTTTTAAACCAGCTGCAGCTTCTTCAAGCTCTCCATTCTCCGCTTTTCCGATTGCTTCCATCGCCTTTGATTTGGCGTTTCCAGCAATAAAAATCAACTGCATGGCTTGCTCAAGTGTTTGTTCATTCATCACTAAAATTCCTTCCTATAAATCAAGCATTTTCTTATTTTTCATCGTATTCGCCATCTTGACGAACGGTAGATAAATTAGGATCGCGACAACTAAATTGACAAGCTGGACGATAGCCCCATTAATCGTTCCTGTAAAGAGCAGCCCCGAAATCAACGGCGGTACTGTCCAAGGTACGTTATTTGTAATGACATCTATAAAGCCGATATTCGTAAAGAATACTGCGATATAGAAACAAATAGGTTGAACAATCACGAAAGGAATAAACATAATTGGATTTAGAACAATTGGTAAACCAAATGTAATCGGCTCACTGATATTAAAGATAGCTGGCATCAAGGCGATTTTAGCTACTTTCTTTTCAGAACTGATTTTTGAGAAAATAAGTAACGCTAAGACTGGTGCCAGCGCAAACGTTCCGGCAGCAATCGTTGAGAAGTTCATGAACATTGTGGAATATAAGTGATGAGCTGTTCCCATCATATTTTCCGTATCTGCAACATTCCAGGTTACCCCAAAAATAGGTCCCCAGATAGAAGTTGGATGAATACCGAACCATTGTAGAAGCGGCCAAGTAATTTGAGCAACTAGCGCAAAAGCAGCTGTTCCCGAGATCATCATTGCCGGTTTTTGCATCGCTTGAAGGAACAGTTCTGGAAGCGTCACACCAAATGCGCCGACACTAATCCCAGTCAAAACAACGAAGAATCCAAGAACAAGCAAACCAGGAATCAATGATTCAAAGCTTCTTGCAACAGCTGGGGGTACAGATTCGGGCATTTTGATTACGATATTTCTTTCTAGCAGTTTGTTATAAAGCCATACTGCCACTCCACTGATAATCAGCGCAGAAAACACACCTTGTGTGCCTAAAAAATTCGAATTCAACATTCCACTGATTTCAACACTTTTATCATTGAGCGCATAATCATAGTTCCAAGGTACACAGACAAAAAATGCTGCTAGCGCATAAAGAACTGAGGTCATATGCTCCTTGTTTTTTGGAAAATATTTTTTAGAAAATGTATAACTGAAAACAACTACAATTAATAAAGACATTACGGACAAAGCGCCTTGTGAAAAGAGATTGATCATTGATTGCAGATAGCGAAGTGTGTCTGCGAATCCCGATGCATCCCAAGCTGCCCAACTACCACTGATAAGTTTACCAATATGTAGCCCCTGCTGACCAAATATCAACCCGTTTGGATCTAAGAAAACGGAACTGATCATGATAGCAAATCCAGCAATCATCGTTACAGCTGAGACAAGAATGAAAGAATCACGTAAAGTTAGGAGCAGCTTATTTCCGGCAATTTTTCCGACAATCCGCGTAAATTTCGCTTGAAAGCGTGAAAATTTGCTGTTTTCCATCAATCATGCACCCCTTCTTTTTTCAAGCGTTCAATAACAGCAACTCCGTCCATTGCCCCGAATTCCTGCATCGTCAAACAAACAATCTTTTTCCCTGGATACTGTTCTTCTACTTGTTCTTTTGCCCAGCTAATCTGTGGTGCAATAATAATAACATCTACTTCTCCACCAATTTCATCAATCATGGCAAAATCATAGGCTTCTACCGAGATATCAGTCCGGCCTTGTTCTTCGTAAACGCGTTTCATTTTTGAACCTACTAAACTAGTGGACATACCACCACTACAAAATAAAGCTATTTTTAACATTTGTATATCTCCTTTTCGTTGTGATAGAAAACGCTTTCCAAAAATAAGTTTAAAACGTTTTCTTTAATAAGTCAATACTTTTTTAAAATTAATTATAACAACTTTTAAAAATAAAGAAAAACCGCCATTTTACTGACGGTTTTAAACAACAACAATATTTTGCAATTCATATTCTTCTGATTTGAGCCGTATCAATGAATACTCAAACGGGCGTCCATCGTTGAGATACACTGTCTGTTCAATCTCAAGAACCGGGTGTTTTTCATCGACATCCAACAACTTTCCAGCTTTCTTCCCCGCATAAACTGCTCGAATCAGTCGATGTGTGCTTTGCGGAATCAATCCAAGTTCATTCTCCATATAAGTATAGATTGACTGGCTAAGCACATCCAGTCTCATCCCCTGAACCGTTTGAATCGGCATATAACTTTGTTCAACAGCCACTGGCACACCGGCTTTTTTTCGAACCCGTCGAATATCATAAACAAAATCAAATGAAGAAATCTTTAACTTTTCCGTGACAACTTCCGGAGAAGCAATCACGGCAAAATCGATAATCTCAGTTGTTATATCATTTCCTTCAACGACCTCTAGGCTCCTCGTTTGTCCAGCTGTTTGATTTTCAGTAATATCCTTTACGTAACTGCCCGAACCGCGTCGTTTATAGATCAATCCTTCGTTTACCAGTATATCCATTGCTTTGCGAATCGTAATCCGGCTTGCATTATACGCCTTACAGAGTGCTGCTTCTTGTGGCAGTTGCTCATTTGTTTCATAGGCTTTTTCTAAAATTTTTTGTCGCAAATCATTTGCGATCAGTTCATATTTCGGCGCTGCTTCAGCCATGTCATCCATCCTCTTTTATTTGTTATAACATTTAACATTATAACACGTCCAAGGAAAATCTAAAAGGAATGTCATGATTCCTGACTTTCAAAATGAACCGCAGCACCTAACAAGTTTGCACTGTTGCGATAGGTACATGGCATCACGACTGGCATAAAATACTGCCACTCTTTTTCTGCAACAAATTTTTCGACTGCTTGCTGGATTTCCTCCATGAATGCAGGTCGCCCAGAAATGCCACCACCTAAAACGATACAATCTGGATCAAAAGCTACTTGCAGATTAAAAATACCGGTTGCTAAATACCGATAAAACTGTGTTACTTCCTCTTTCGCAGCTGTTTCTCCTTGATCAGCACGCCGGAAAATCTCTTCCCCATTCAAATTCGTTTCCCCCGTCCGTTCTGCATAGCGCTCCACTAGCCGGACGACTGTCCCAACTTCACTAAACGTTCTTGCACCATCGATAAACATCATGCCATACTCTCCGGCATACCCATGACGCCCTGTATAGATCTGGCCATTTTGAACGAAAACACCACCTACTCCTGTTCCTAAAATTAAAAAGAGCACATTGTCTTTTCCTTTGGCAGCACCTAGAACAGCCTCCGCCATCCCCGCAGCATTGGCATCATTGATCATATGTACGGGTAAACCAAACAGTCCTTCTAGAGCCATTTTTATTTCAAAATGATGGATATAAGGAATCGCGCTGATCCCATTAATCACGCCTGAGATATCGTCGACTACACCGGGCGCACTGATTGCCACACCTTTGAAAGCATACTGCTCCGCAAGTTCATTTTGTTTTTCTTTTAACTGCTGCATCATTTCTTCCCATGTCTTTGGTGTTGGAAAAGAAAAAGGCGCTACAATCTCATTCTTATGAAAAACACCACCCTTGATACTTGTTCCACCCCAATCAAAAACTAATAAGTCCATATTTATGTCTCCTTATGTTTATACTTTTAAAACTTATAAACTATATATGCCATAAAATGAGAACGCTGTCAACCAGCATATAAAAAAAGGCAGCTAAGTTCAAGTATCACTTAACTGCCAGTCAGGCTTCTTTTACTTTGTCATCCATAAGGTTCAATTATTTACCAAAATTGAACACCTCGCACGAAGCTTTTATCATCCTCATTGCTGAATGGCCCATTAAAAATGTGCAAGCCCAAAGCACTTCCCTAGCCATCTAGCCCTTGCATCATACACACATTTTCTAGATTGAAGCCAGTCTTACTGTTTTTTTAGGATCAGTACATCATTTATTTATAATAATCCCACATGTTGAAGTCCTTTTAAAATACCTTCTTCATCTACAGATTCGGTGATATAATCTGCCACTTTTTTCAGCTCTGGACGACCATTTCCCATAGCGATGCCAGTCCCCACTTCTTGTAGCATCTGAATATCATTGAGTCCATCACCGAAAGCATACGTGTCTTCCATTTTAAAGCCAAGCTGTTTGATTAGTTCCTGAATTCCTCGTGCTTTACTGCCATCTGCTGGGCAGACATCCACCGAAACATCATGCCAGCGCATAAAACCGTATTCAGGAAAAGCCTTTGCATAAAACGAGTCAAAGTCTTCTGTACAAAACAGCAAACACTGATAAATTTCCCTGCCGCGATAAAAATGTGCATCTACACGTGGATAGCCACGCTTCAACGAATTCATTCCTTCCAAAACACCCGGGTGGTCTGGTAAATTGACGCGCATTTCCTCAGCTGCAGAAAAAACAAGCGGATGCTCATTTTCCATTGTCGTCGTAATTAATCGGTCAAGCGCTTCCTGTGATAGTGGATTTTCATAAATGACCTTTCCTTCGAATACCACATATTGGCCGTTATAACAGATAAACGAATCGATATTTAGTTTTTCAGCAATTTCATGGAGCATAAATGGCGCACGTCCACTGGCAATCGCCACAAAAACGCCTTTTTCCTGAAGTGCTTTGACCGCTTGTATCGTTGAAAGCGGAATTTCTTTTTCTTCATTTACTAAAGTCCCATCAATATCAAAGAACACGATTTTACTCACGCAAACACATCCTCATTTAGATTCACTTGTTAGTATACCAAACTTTTTCCGATTTGACGATGGACACAAAAGAACTAAAAATAATAGAATTTCAGTCAAATAAAAGTAATTCTCTTAGCATTTTAGGATTTTTGTGGTATATTAGATACCAAGGATATAGTTCGGACGAAACTGGAACACAATGAGGAACGTGAAAAAAGCGGTTCGAATTCAGTCATCTTACTGGTTATTTGTGAAAATAAGCTGCTAGAGATGTCACTGCATTGGACTTTTATAAAGATGGTGAGACAGCTGAAAAATGGGCTTTCACTGTCATGTTTTCTTTTTGTCTTTTTTGCGCATTCTCCGTGTGACTTTAGGTAGAAAGAAAATAGAACAGCTGACTTTGTTCTATATATCCGTTTATTTTGAATCAAACAGAGTAATCTCTGTACGTTTATATCAAAGGAGAGAAAAAAATGATTTTTAAAGTATTTTATCAAGAAACACTAACAGAAACCCCTGTACGGGAAAAAACACAATCGCTTTATATCGAAGCAAATGATGAAGTTGAAGTACGCCAACTACTAAAAGAAGAAGCTTTCCATATTGAATATGTTGAGCAATTAAGCGACAAACATTTGGAATACGAAAAGGCACAACCTGACTTTTCAATTTGGGAGAAGTAATTCTTTATGAAATTTGTAAAAAATAACGAAACAGCTGTTTTCGCTTTGGGTGGCCTTGGCGAAATCGGCAAAAACACTTATGCTGTGCAATTTCAAGATGAAATTATTTTGATCGATGCTGGAATCAAATTCCCAGAAGATGAACTTTTAGGGATCGATTATGTTATTCCAGATTATAGTTATCTTGTGAAAAACAAGGACAAGATCAAAGGTCTGTTCATTACGCACGGCCACGAAGATCATATCGGTGGCGTACCCTATCTGCTTCGTGAAATCAATATCCCGATCTATGCCGGCAAACTAGCTAGTGCCCTGATCCGCAATAAACTTGAAGAACATGGTCTGCTTCGCCATGCTAAAATCTATGAATATGAAGAAGAGGATGTTTTTAAATTCCGTAAAACTAGCGTCTCTTTCTTCCGTACGACTCACAGTATTCCAGATACTTACGGGATTGTTGTCAAAACTCCTTCTGGAAATATCGTGCATACTGGGGACTTCAAATTCGACTTTACTCCTGTCGGTGAGCCTGCCAATTTGACCAAAATGGCTGAAATCGGCAAAGAAGGCGTGCTCTGTCTGTTATCCGATAGTACGAATGCCGAAGTGCCGAATTTCACAATGAGTGAACGCGTTGTCGGGGAGAGTATCAAAAATATTTTCCGTGATGTTGATGGCCGGATCATTTTCGCAACATTTGCTTCTAACATTTACCGCTTGCAACAAGTGATCGAGTCCTCGATTGAAACGGGGCGTAAGGTGGCTGTTTTCGGACGCAGTATGGAATCAGCCATGCAAATTGGCCGCGAGCTTGGCTATATCAAAGCACCCAAGGATCTCTTTATCGAAGCTAACCAGTTAAACCGTCTGCCTGCCAATGAAGTAACAATTCTTTGTACGGGTAGTCAAGGTGAACCGATGGCAGCTCTTTCACGGATTGCAAACGGCACACACCGCCAAATCCAAATCCAACCGGGCGATACAGTAGTATTCTCTTCCTCGCCGATTCCTGGAAACACGATCAGCGTGAACCGGACGATCAATCTGCTTTATCAAGCTGGTGCAGAAGTCATCCATGGAAAAGTCAATAATATTCATACCTCCGGCCATGGTGGTCAGCAAGAACAGCGACTTATGCTTAGACTGATGAAGCCCAAATTCTTTATGCCAATCCACGGCGAATACCGTATGCAACGAATCCATGCTGAAAGTGCGGAAGAATGCGGTGTTCCAATGGAAAACAGTTTTATTTGTGGCAATGGGGATGTTTTAGCACTAACAGCAGATGCTGCACACATTGCTGGAAAAATCCCAGCTAATAGCGTTTATATTGATGGAAGCGGCATTGGTGACATCGGCAATATCGTTTTACGCGACCGTCGGATTCTTTCAGAAGAAGGTCTTGTGATTGTCGTCGTATCGATCGATCTGAAAAATTGCAAAGTCATGGCTGGTCCAGATATCATTTCCCGCGGCTTTATATATATGCGCGAATCTGGCAATCTGATTAGCGAGGCACAGTCGTTGCTCCATAAACATCTAAACAAGGTAATGGCACGCAAAACCTCGCAGTGGTCTGAAATTAAAAATGAAATTACAGATACTTTACAGCCATTCCTTTATGAAAAAACCAAACGTCGGCCAATGATATTACCGATTATCATGGAAGTCTAGTCAAAAGACCCGTTAGCAACTGCAGCGGGTCTTTTTCCTCATGAAATTCTTATTTGCTTTCCGATTTTTACCATGGTAAAGTATATAGGTGTATGAGAATCCTAATAGGAAAGATGGGTAATTGATCTATGGAAACAACACGTTCGACCAAACATAGAAAGAGAAAAAAACACCCTTTAAAGACTTTTTTCAAAATTTTAGGCGTGGTTTTGCTTGGTATCGGCTTTGCATTTGGTGGTCTAGTCATTAAATATTACTTAAGTTTAGAATCTACCATGGATAAGATCAATACACCGTTAAAAAGTGATGCCTCCGTGAAAGCAGATAAAGAAAAATTAAACGATAAAAAGCCCTTTTCGATTCTTCTGATTGGGACAGATGCTCGTGAAGACGAAGAAAATGGCCGTTCCGATACACTCATTCTCGTCACGGTCAACAAACAAAAAAATACGGTTGAAATGCTAAGCATCCCGCGTGATACAGAAGTTACCTATTCTGATGGTGATATTGGCAAAATCAACGCCAGTTACTCTACTGATGGTGCTCAAGGCTCTGTTGATGCTGTTGAAAGTTTGATGGATGGTATTCCTATCGACTACTTTGTTTCCATCAATATGAACGGTTTTAAAGATTTAGTGGATGCAGTTGGAGGAATTACCGTCACCAATGAAGTTGATTTAACTGAAGTCAATCCAAAATTCAAAAAAGGCGAAATCGAGTTAAATGGTACCGAAGCCTTGCAATATGTTCGTATTCGTCATGAGGACCCACGTGGTGACTTTGGTCGCCAAGATCGTCAAAAAGATGTCATCGTTGGGATCTGTGACAAGGTAGCAAAATCAACCGCCGGCATTACTAATTTTTCGAAGATCATGGATGCTGTCGGAGACAATGTTCAGACAAATCTCTCACTAGATGACATCACTGTGATCGCCAAAAATTATGCGAGTGTCCTAGATGGAACGATCAATGATCTGGAGCTTGAAGGAGAAGATCAGATGGTTTATAGCGAGGCCTATGGTTTTGATTTATATTATTTTGTTCCTTATCAAGAATCCATTGATAAAAATGTTCAAATCATGCAAGAACAACTTGGTATTTCCAGCAATTCAAGCACCGATACAAAATCTGATCCAGATAGCTCCACCTCAACTGAATAAACAAAAATGAAAAACCAGTGAATATGTTGTTCTATTCACTGGTTTTTCATTTTTTAAAGTGCACTATTCGCCATAATAGTCTCACTGATTTTTTGTTCCAGCATTTGGTATTTCTCAGAATGATAATCAAGCAACTCCTGATAGGACTGAATATCCTCCCGCTCGTGTAAATGTTCCAGAATATCTAGATGCTGAAGTAAATGCTCCAAATGATAAAGCAGATCATACATAGGTTTTGCTTCTAAATCAGATAAAAAGCTCTCATCCTTTATCATATCTTCCCACTTAATCCGGAACGCCAAAAGTTCTCGCCAGATCGCCTGGAGTTCCTTAGAGATTGCTTCATCCCTATAGAGCTGATAGGTACGAGTGATCTGATCAAGCAAATGACGCGCATCATGATAAAATAGATGATCTACTTCTTCTTTACGAGGTTTTGGGAATAAAAAGTAAACGAAAAACCCAATAGTAAGGCCGACAAACGTATCAAATAGGCGATCTTTCATAAAAACAAAAGGCTCACCGTCTCCTTTTCCGACCAGAACCATCACGGTAATCACCACAATCACCATTGTGAACTTTTTAGTGAAAAGATAGCTGACCAAAACAGCAAGTGCGGCCCCAATCGGAATCACCAAATAATGATGACTGGGAAAAGCTAAGTAGAGAAAAGCAGCTAATAAACAACCGATAATCGTCCCGGCCACCCGCTCCACACCTGAACGGTAGCTGGATCCTTTGGTCATTTGTGCTGTCACATAGATCGCATTAAATACATAGACAGGATAAACAATGTAGGTCCCCATTACCGGAAAGAGCAAAATAGCAAGTGTCAGACTGATCATCACTTTTAAAACCCGCGGATCAAGCGCGAGATGTTTTTTCCATTTATTTGGTGACATGCTGCGCCTCCCTTTTCTCAGACATTTCTTTTAGCGAACGCTGGATCTGTGCAAAAAGAGTGGCAAAACGTTCCGTATGAAAGGACAGTATTGCATTGCTTTCCACTTGCGGCCGTTTTTGCGGATAGATATCAATCTGATGAAGACTTTCCAAAGCAGCATCCGACAGTTCATTCATTTGCCCAATCTCTTTTATCGTCTGAATGTGGAAATAACAAGCAAGTAGCTTCTTCTCCATTTGCTGATAAGCTTTTGCCCGATTTTCATCTGCATGCTTTGTTTCTTGATACTCTTTTAAAAACTGCTGTGTCTGACCAAACAGGCGATATAGCTTTGCCGTCTTCACACTCGTCTCTTTTTCAAAAAAGGTCTGGACTTCCTGATAATAGATTCTTGCCGTCTGCTTAATCATCGTCTCGATCGTTCTTTCCAGTGGTAAATGAATCAAACGCACAACGAGGCGCACAATCAGAAAGAAAAACAGAATATCAACAATCATAATCGTCACCACTGTAACCATTGAAGTCGGCAAATCCTCCGTCCCTAAAAAGTAGATCGACGTCCCCATTGCCATCGTGATGACCATATACTTTTGTGGCATGATAAAATTAATCGCCAAAAGGACAACCATCATCACGATATAATATGTATACACATTTGCTGGTAAATAAATAGATGCAACCCCAACGACGACACAGGCCAAAATGAACGCAAAGCCAATTTTAGGCAATACCTTTTTTGTAATACCAAAAGTCGGTTGAAGTGCCAGGATCCCGATCAGCAGTGCAATCGGCAAGAAGGGCTTGAGTGCTGGAAATAAAACAACATGAAATAACACACATAAAATAGCATACACAAAGACTTGTAGAATCTGAATAATCGCACGAAGACTGATTCTTCCCAGTAAATATTTTTTCATACTGCCTCCTTTTCATATTTTAGAAAGAGAATGCCGACACATCAGCATTCTCTTTCTAAAAAACTATTGAATCTTTTCTTGAAGCCGTTCAATATCATCATCTGATCCAATCACGATCAAAATATCTCCATCATAAAGTGTATCGCTTGCTTCTGGTGTGATAATCATCTGTTTATCTCGCTTAATCCCGACAATATTGACCCCATATGTATTACGAAAATCTAATTCCAGCAGACTTTTGCCCAAAAAGCGGCGATCCGAAACCGAAATTTCGACTAAACTGTATTCATCAGAAAGCTCTAGATAATCAAGCATATTTTTAGAAACAATATAGTGCGCAATCCTTCTTCCCATATCGCGTTCAGGATGTACGACTCGATCTGCCCCAATTTTTTCTAGCAGTTTGGCATGCTTATCATTTGTCGCTTTTGCTGTGACATATTTCACGCCCATTTCCTTTAAAATCAGCGTTGTTAAAATACTCGACTGGATATCCTCACCGATCGCCACAATCACATGTTCAAAATTTCGTACGCCGAGTTGCCTAAGTGCATTCTCATCCGTTGAATTTGCAATAACTGCATGGGTCGCTATCGACATGTATTCATTTACGCGTTCCTCGCTTGAATCGATCGCCAGCACTTCCATTCCCTGCTCTACAAGCGAACGACAAATACTGCCGCCAAAACGACCAAGCCCAATAACAGCAAATCCTTCTTTCATGCTCTTAACACCTTCCTACTTTTTCTTTACCAAATCATGTTTAAACGCATAAATGGCTGCCTGCGTACGGTCCTGCACATCCAGCTTCGATAAAATATTACTGACATGTGTTTTGACCGTTTTTAGCGTGATGAATAGTTCATCTGCAATTTCCTGATTGGATTTTCCTTCCGCAATCAAAAGGAGGATTTCATTTTCACGATTGGTCAGATCATCGTGCAAGTTCTTCTCTGGTTTTGCTGTTAACCGTTGCATCATTTTCCCAGTTACTTCTGGTTCTAAGACGGTATCTCCACCAAAAGTTGCACGAATCGCATCCGCAATTTCACCAGCTGTCGAGGTTTTTAGCATATAACTGCTCGCACCTGCTTCAAGCGCTGGATAGACTTTCTCATCATCGATAAAACTCGTTACAATAATAATTTTTGCTTCCGGCCAATTCGCCATAATTTCCTTAGTAGCCTCGATACCATCCATCTCATCCATCACCAAATCCATCAGGATAATATCCGGTCGAAGTTCTAAAGCCATATCAGCGCCTTGTCGGCCGTTTTCTGCCTCTCCAACTACTTCCATATCATCTTGAACGGAAAGATAAGCAGACACCCCGATACGCACCATCTCATGATCGTCCACTAAAAGCACTTTAATCATCTACTGCCACTTCCTTCTCTTCTCCTACCAGCGGGATTTTAATTTCAACACTTGTACCCTTTTTGGGAAAACTGATTATTTTAATAGAGCCGCCAAATTCAGCCACACGTTCTCGCATATTCTGCAAGCCGTAAGAACCTTGACCAACATTATTCATATCAAAGCCGATTCCATCATCCACAACTTTAAGAACTGCCACTTGGTCAATATTGACAAATCGAACCTCTAGCAGTCCCGCTTTCGAATGCCTCAGCGTGTTGGACAACAGTTCTTGCACAATGCGGAACAAATGATCTTCTATGCCTTTTTTCAAATGGATATCTTCAATTTGCCATTCCACTTTGATCGGCAGTTTGGTCGTAAGTTCTTTGAGAAGCTGTTCAATACCCTTCTTCAACGATTTTCCTTCCAGCTGCGTTGGACGTAAATGAAGCAGAAGCGCCCTCATCTCAGACTGCGACTCATTTACGATCGATTCGACCATTTTGAGCTGTTTCTCAAGTGCCGGTGAACCGATTTTTGCAGCCTGTTCATTCAGCGCAGATAAAAGCATCATGGCAGCAAAAAGCTGCTGACTGACCGAATCATGTAGTTCACGCGCGATCCGGTGCCGCTCTTCTGAAAGGATTGCTTCTTTGGTTTCGCCGCTTGTCTCAGCCTTTTCATTTGCAATTTTTTGGGTAAGCAGCGTTTGTGACTTCATTTTATCACGTAATTGATCGATTTGCTTGTAAACTTGTTGTACTTCCGTAAAATTTTCATCTTCTTCAGATTTGGTTTTTTTATCCAAATCCCCTTGCTCTAGCAAACGAATCGCAAAATCAATCGATTCAAATTTCTGCTTGATCAAATAGCCAGAAGCCGCTCCGATAATGATCCCAGCTGAAATAGCGGTCAGCGGAATAAATAAAATGACTGGCAAATAAAAAATCTTTTGTTCAAAAAAAAGCTCGTAAAATGTACCTGCAGTTATGAAATAATAAATCGCTGCTCCAATGACTGACGCCCCAAGAAGAAGCACAGAACAAAGCAGCATCTGCACCTTCGTATAGGTCATAAGCGAATCACCTCTAAATCGCCGAACACAACCGAGGTCATGATTTTCACTTTTCGTGCAGCGGTCTCGTAATTATCCGAATAGACTTTTACCGTATTATTTTGTACGGATGTATTGATCTTATCATATTGCAAATTACCAAAAATGGCCGAATGCTCCAGACAAATGCCTAAATCAAATGGAACAAGCAAGCGAATTTTTCCAGAGACACTACGGATCATAATCACGCTTTCACCCGTAGGTAAAACAGTATTTCCTAAATCAATGATTGTATCACCAATTCCTGTTTGAACATTAATGTCGTCCCATTCATACACAACATCCAGTACACGCTGATTACCAAACCATTGATTCCGAATAAAATGATTCGCCTTATCTGTTTTTGTCTCAGGCTCTTTTGTCTCAACCATTAGCAGCTGAGGTGCCCGCTTTCGATTGATATAATGAATGATCGCAAAAATCCCCGCAATCACAAGTCCAAGTTTAAATGTCGTTGTCAGAAGTACTGATAGTAAAAGAAAAACAACGGCTACGAATAAGCGATTTTTCGCACTTTTTTTCGGTACTCCGGCTTTCCGAGAACTAAACAACAGAAAAATCCCGACAGCAAAAAGCACAAGCAATTGCCATTTGAAGAGCATTTCCAATCCCACACCTACAATAACGGCTACGACAAAAATAAAAATCATCGAACTTTCGATTTTTTTCAAGCTGATACACCTCCTTTTATTATGATGATGACACATTGGTGCCTACTTAGTTTCATTATAAAGAAACTGACACTTCTGAGCCATCCGCCTGAGCATGAAAGCCAACTACGTCTTTAGTCTGATTCACTGCCCTCAGTCAGTTTTGTGATGCGACCATCCAATTGCGTAATTTTTCTTGCTTTCATCAGATTTCCAAGTGCCCGCTTAAATTGCGCTTTACTAATACCAAATTTAGCACGGATTGCTTCTGGATCAGATTTATCGCCAAAGCCCATTTCTCCGCCGACACTTCGTAGATAGGTCAAAATCATTTCCGCATCATCATCAAGTGCTTCGTGAACGCGACCGCGAAGAGAAATATTAAGAGAGCCATCTGGTTTTACGGCAATGACACGCCCTTTGACATATTCACCTAGACGGGGTTCACTTTGACGCTCACTTTCATGAATAAACCCAATATGATACTGATCCGTTAAAATAAAAGAACCGATCTTAAGCAATTTGTAAACTGTTCCTGAAATATTTTGATTAAAAAGATCCTTGTCAGCACGACGAGCAATCGATCGAAATTCACTTTCTGTTGCCAATTTACCCCATATCCGATTCTTTTCATCAACAACCAGCGAAATCATTAAACGATCTCCTTTTTTCGGCCAGAGATGCTTCAGTGCCGGCATGTCATCCATAGAAACAACAACGTCTTTCTCAATGCCAATGTCCATGAAGACACCCAGATCTTTTCGCACTTCTGTCACTGTTCCAAAACTATAGCGACCCACCTGCACTTTAGGGATCGTTGTTGTTGCAGTAACTGTATGATCATAATCTACATATAGGAAAACTGTAGCTAGCTCTCCAACTGTCCAATCAATCCTATTGCTGTTTCCTTTTTTCAAGAGTACCGTTGTACCATTTTTTTCTAATAAAAATCCATCATCTGTCACCGCTTTGACAGTCATTTCCTGTGTCGTTCCGAGATAATTCGTCAATTTTTTCACCCTTTATATCCTGAATTCAAAGTCTTTGTTTATTATAGCCTATCCCATGAGGTTATGCCATTTGTTTTATCAAAAACACTCCATAAAAAAGCAACCCAAAAAGGATTGCTCATATTTCCGCCTTCAATTGTTTAATCTTTTTCTGATCAAGTGCTCGACTAAAATCACCATTTATGCGCGCACCGCCACCCACATGATACCATTCGTTTTCCAATTTCTGGTGAAGAAAAGCGATATTATCAGAGGTTACACCGCTACCGACCAAAATTTTAAAAGATGTTGGATCAGCTGCCGAATCGGCGATCCATCGTTTTAACCGCGAAATCGAATCCACTGCATTTGCTGTTCCTCCAGAAGTGAGTAACTGCGTAATATCATGACCATATTCACGTAAGATCTCATAACTTTTTTCAATGTCTCGCGCATCTTCAAGCGCACGATGGAAAGTTAAATCAAGCTTTCCTTTCACACGAATCACGCTTTCCAAAAGGGCACGATCGATCTCACCCTCATCTGTCAAAGCTCCAAAAACAATTCCCTGCACCCCCATCTCTTTTGCTAATTCAATATCTAGCAAAATAGCACGCCGATCCGCTTCATTATAGACAAACGAAAAACTATGCGGACGAATCATCATCATAGCTGGAATTCTTGACTGCTTCAAAATATCCTTCATTACACCATAACTAGGTGTCAGTCCGCCTTCACTAATCGCCTGAACGACTTCCATTCGGTCTGCGCCAAATGCCTCTGCACACCTTGCATCTTCTCCGCTTTGCACGATTACTTCCAACACCATCGTCCAACTCCTTCATATTTTCGCTGCACTAATCTGCTGTTCGTATGCGCCTATTCTTACTTGCGCGTTCTTGCTATAAAAAGCGGAGTTTCGCCTGCTTTTACATCCGTATTGATCTGCCAATCAAACTCGAACTGCCCGTCTCCACTATTTGTCACCACCATAGGGATGACTGTACTACTGGCATGTTGTTCGATATAAGGCAAATCTGCTTCAATAATGATCTGTCCGCGCTTCACCTTATCACCGAGTGCTACTTTTACTTGAAATCCTTCTCCTTTTAGTGCAACTGTTTCTAAGCCGATATGAACTAAAATTTCTTCTCCTAGTTCCGTTCGAAGACCAAATGCATGTTTTGTTTCTGCAATTTGAATAATTTCTCCATCTGCAGGTGCAACCACATGCCCATCCACAGGTTGGACAGCGATTCCTTCCCCCATCATTTTTTGATTAAAAACCGGATCAGGTACTTCTTTCAACGAAACGAATCGGCCTGTTGCATGTGCATAAACTGTTTCATTTTTTTCATGTTTAAAAAGCTTTTTGAACATGACTTACTCCTCCTCAGCAACCTTCATCCCATTCATTATAGAATAATTCGATCAAAAAATGAAACGAAAAAAGTCACCCGCTCCTCCTTTATCTCCGGTAAATCGGTCTATACCAATCGTTTTCCTTGAAAAAATTTTCATATTTTGAACTATCGGTCAAGCTTTGTTAAAATAAAGAGCGAACCATTCATCATAGTTTTGAAATGATGAATATCTATAGGGAGTGAAAAAAATGAATCAAATTAATAAATGGCTAGCATCAATTGATTGGGATGCGTTTTGGGGAGGTGCGATCTCACTTGGTATTAGAATCATCATTCTTGTTTTCTTATATATCCTACTAAAATTCGTTGGTTCCAAATTAATCCGAGGTTTTTTCAAACGCTATCGTGAAAATCAAGCCGTCTCCGCGTCACGAAGCGATACGCTTGAAAGCTTGATTATGAACCTTTACGGCTATGTATTATTTTTCATTTTTGCTATCCTGCTGTTACAAAATTTCATGGATGTTACAGCATTGATTGCCAGTGCCGGCGTCGCAAGTCTCGCCATCGCTTTCGGTGCACAGGGGCTAGTCAGCGATGTCGTAACAGGTTTTTTTATTTTGCTAGAGCGACAACTAGATGTGGGGGATTCGATTACAATCGGATTGATCAACGGCAATGTGGAAGCACTCGGCTTGCGGACAACACAAGTGCGAGATTTCGACGGTACCCTACATTTCATTCCGAATCGGCAAATCATGATCGTTAGTAACCACTCTCGTGGAAATATGCGTGTCATGGTTGATATAGAGATTAGTCCGACTGCAGATACCGAAAAAGCGATGCAAGTGATTCGTAATGTTTGTGAAGAAATGACCGCTAAAAATAAAAATATTGTGGAACCGCCAGTTGTGTTGGGCGTCCAAAACGCTGCTCTTTCTGGCGTAACGATCCGTATTGTGGGAAAAGCCGTCAATGGGGAACAATTCGGGGTAGAACGCGACCTGCTGAAAGCTTGCCGTGAAGCACTGGCTGAAAATGATATTCCTTTCCCGCTTCCTTATGTTGCGCCGATCATGCCTGAAAACTCATGAGTACAGAAATCTGGCAAAATAGCCACAAAAAGGTGACTCCACTACTTTTTGCTGTTGATGAAACCGCAAAGCTGAGAGCCTTGTTTCCAACAAGTTTCTTTTGATGATTTTTACTGGATTGGATGACTGCTCAAAGTTGTTGACCTTGTATGAAGATCTATTTTCACTATCCAGATGACCAGCTTTTTGCCTGTCGTTGCTACTTCAAAAAAAGGACAGAAGCCTCTTGGGTGCTTCTGTCCTTTTTTATTTATGCTTGCGCCAAATATTCAGTCAAAACTTCAATAGCAAAAGGGATTGCTTCTTCTTTTGGATTTAACTTGGTATGATGTAGTCCGTAAGGGGAATCGACTCCTAGCCAGAACATAAAACCTGGGATTTCTTCTAAAAAGTAGCCAAAATCTTCTCCTGTCATCGCAGCTTTTGCTTCAACAAAGCTATTTGGAAATCTTTCTTCTAAAAATTGAATAAACCGCTCCGTTTCTGTCTTATCATTATAAACCTGACAATAATCTGATCCCGGTACAAATTTGATCTGACATTGAAAAGCCTCTTCAAAGCCTTTTGCAAGTTGACGGAGACGCGACCAGACGACTTCCATAGTCTCCTTCGAAGCAGTACGAATGGTGCCATCTAGGTAGGCTTTTTCAGCAATCACATTTTGCACCTCACCGCCTGAAATCTTCCCCACGGTGATCACTGCGCTATCCATTGGATCAATATTACGGCTAATAATTGTCTGCATCTGCATAACAAAACTAGATGCACATACGACCATGTCATTCGCCAAATGTGGGTAAGCGGCGTGTCCAGCTTTCCCAGTGAACTCAATAAATAATTCTGAGGTATTCGCAAAAAGAAGCCCGTCTTTAGTTGCAATTGTTCCCACTGGGTATTCAGGCGCAATATGAAGTGCATAAAAAGCATCCGGACGCCACTTTTGAAACTCGGCACTTTCCAAAATGGGTTTTGCCCCTCCCGGACCTTCTTCTGCCGGTTGGAAAACGAACAGCAAATGATTTTTAGGCTGATGTTCGCTAAAATGCTTTAAAACACCTAACGCAATACTCATATGCAAATCATGCCCGCAAGCATGCATACACCCCGGATGTGTCGATTGAAACGGCAGATCAGTTTCTTCTGTCATCGGCAGCGCATCAATATCTGTCCGATAACCGATCGTTTTTTCAGCATCATAGCCTTCCACTAAAACCAGAATGCCCGTACGCCAAGTCTGAATCGAAAAGTAAGGCGCTTTATATGATTCAATTTTTTCAAGTAAATATTTTTGTGTTTTAAATTCTTGATAACCGACTTCTGGAATCTGATGTAGTTCCCGCCTGATTTTTATAAATGGGTTCATTCTTTTATCTCCTTTAGAAAAAGAGGCGTACCCGATTCGGCACACCCCATTATTGATATAGACTTATAATTGGCGAAGTCCTTGCATGATTTCTGTTTTAGAGGCGGTTTTCGCATCCAGCTCTTTGAGTACCCGAGCTGGAATCCCAGCAACCACAGTGCCTGGCGCGACATCTTTTGTCACAATCGCACCGGCAGCCACAACAGCCCCTGCTCCGACGCGGACCCCTTCTAGTACAACTACATTCGCACCAATCACAACATCATCTTCAATCACAACAGGCTGAGCAGAAGGTGGCTCAACAACCCCTGCTAAAACAGAACCTGCACCTATATGACAGTTTTTACCTACTGTAGCTCGTCCGCCTAGTACAACATTCATATCAATCATCGTACCGTCACCGACTACAGAGCCGATATTGATGCTCGCCCCCATCATAATGACCGCATTGTTGCCGATCGTCACTTGATCACGAATGATTGCCCCTGGTTCGATTCGGGCATTGATATTTTTCAAATCCAACATTGGGATTGCTGAGTTACGGCGATCATTTTCGATGACATAATCTGTAATTTTTGCTTGATTTTCTGTTAGAATAGGCTCAATCACGCTCCATTCTCCAAAAATCGTTCCTGCCTCTCCGCTGATAAATGTTTGCACCGTTTCCGGAAACACAATATCAGAAAGTGCCCCTTTTATGTAAACTTTCACAGGTGTGCTTTTCGTGCTGTTTTGAATGAATGAAATAATTTGATGTGCATCCATTTGTTCCATCTTTTTTGTCCCCTTTCAAGAGAAGTATTCTGTTTATAAGTTTGCCACAGCTAACGATCAGTTTCAAGAAAATGCTCTGTCAGTTCAAAGAAGGCTTTGACTTGTGGTAGTGCAAGTGATTGTTCATAGGAAAGCAGCGTAGTTTCACGGCCAAGTGTCGTTCCATCTTTTTCTGTCAGTGGAATCTGGTGAATTTCCTTTTCTGTATGTAAAAGCGTAACCGCTGGCAAAATGGCAAAGCCGATCCCGTTGATCGCCATTTGTCTGGAAGTCTCGATTTGATCCATCAGCATCGCCTGCTTGGGAATTCTGCCAAAATTACGCTGCCAATAGTCCTGAATGACCTGATAGTAATTAGAATCACTTTTAAATTGAATAAAAGGCCGATCTGTTTCAAAAACATCTTCAATTTTAGTGATTTCACGATCAACTAAAACAAGCGGGTCTGTAAATAGTGGTTTTTTCACACTCTTCCAAGGGGTTGCACCACGCACGATTCCTAAATGAACGGCTCCTTTTGAGAGCAATTGATGCACATCACTCGTCCAACCAGTCTGTAAAGCAATCTGAACGTTCGGATATTTCCTCGTATATGCCTTTAGTACGCGTGGCAGCCACATTTGCGCTACTACACTCGCACAAGCAATTCGAAGTGTCCCACGAACAATCCCCGTCATTGCCTCAAGCCTTTCTTGAATCTGATGTTCTCGCTCGATCACACTGGCGGCATGCCGAACGATTGCCTCTCCTTCTGGTGTCAGCAGTAGCCCTTTTTGCGTACGTATAAAGATCTTGGTTTCCCAGCGACTCTCGATCGTCTGCAAACGCTGTGACAATGCTGGCTGACTTAAGAACAGCTTTTCAGCGCTTTTTCGCATATTGAGTTCATCTGCTAAACAGACAAGCAGTTCATATTCCGTCACTATCATTCCTATTCCTCCACTGGTGCATGTATAAATTGATTGACTTGTTTCAGTACCACTCGTCTTGTAATGATGCCTTGAAAATAATCTGCTTCATCTACCACACACAAAAAAGGATGGTCAACCAGTAAGCGAACAATCCGCTCCACTTCTAAATCACCTTTTATTACCGGAAAATCCGTTTGCATGGCTTCTTCTACTTTTAATGTTTCCAATCGTTCATATTCAATCCGTTCAAGCCCCAGAATAGAATCTGTTATCATGGCCGCACTGATCAAACCATGCAATTTGAATTCAAAATCTAGGACAGGAATAACAGAGTATCCGCATTTGGTCAGAACCAGTAAAGCATGTTCAAGATTATTCCCCATCTGTACATGTGCGACCTTTTCTGCCGAAATCATGCCTTCTTGAAGCTTGTCTTTCAAAAAAATACCCAATCTATTTGAGATCATGAAGTTTCCCTCTTCTCGTTTTGTCAATTTATCCAATAAATATGTTCCTTTAACTGGCGCTTCTTAAACATCACATTCCTATTTTACCATACTCACTACGGAAATTCCCTTATCTTTTTCCAAAAATGACACAAAAAAACCGAGGTCAGTCGCCCCGGTTTAATGTTTATTTAATTTTCTTGTAAAGCTTCAAAAATTTCGATAGCTGTCATATCAATATCATCGAATTGATATTTGCTGTTTACGCCGTAAATTTCAACTTCAAATGAACCCGATGCGTGAAAATATTTCACTTCACAAACAGGTGTGCCGTCTTTTTCAAAACGCCGAGATTGCGGTTCAGCAGCTTCATCCTCCTGCATAGCATTTAAACGTTGAATAATTCCCATTAACTGAGACACTGTACATTCTCCTCTCAAAAATACACCTGGCGTACAAAAACAAAAATCTGCTTCTCTATTTCCCGTAAACCGGTACTCGCCAACCAATAATTGTTAATCATTATACTATCAAATTTTAGCGCAAACCGCACGTGTTTCGCAAGAGGAAATCAAAATTATTTTCATTTTCCATAAAAAAACAGCTACCGAAAAGTAGCTGCTCGATTATCTATCATTCATTTTACGATTCGCCTGGATGTCACGACGTGCTGCAATCGCCCGCCTGATGGTCTTTTGACGATTAAAACCTTTGACACAAAGTGTTTCCTCGCCAAGACTTACATATACTTCTCCCCATGAACCACTCGGATTAAAGCCATATACATGAATTTTTAGCATTCCTTCTGATGTCGGGAAAAACAACATTTCAAATTTTCCTGTTTTATTCATACCAGGAACCCCTCTCAACCATTTCACACTGAAAATGATTATCATTATTGATTACTATTGTACGAGAAAAACGATGCACTTGCAAGTCTTTTTTCATATTTTCAGATTTTTTATTCTCCGGCGCTGCACATGGTCATTTTGTGATATGATAAAAGATATCTTGAAAGAAAAAGGTGAATGTGTATGTTAAAACCAATTCGTAACGACTTAAATAAAATTGCCGTTAGCGGGATCCGCACTTTCAACAACCGTGTCAGCACGATTGAAGGTGTGATTCGACTGACACTCGGAGAACCTGATTTTCCAACACCAGAGCACGTAAAAGAAAGTGCTGTACAAGCCATCCGTGAGAATTTCACCAATTATACACCTAATGCAGGCCTGCCCGAATTAAGAAGAGCAGCCAGTACCTTTTTCGATAAAAAATATCAATTAGGTTTTTCCGAACAGGAAGTCATCGTCACAGTTGGTGCAACGGAGGCCATTGCTATTGCTCTGGAAACAATACTTGAAAGCGGAGACGAAGTGATTTTACCTGATCCTGTTTACCCTGGATACGAACCGCTGATCACACTTCGCGGCGGAAAACCCGTTTTAATTGATACAACTGACACTGAATTCAAAATCACGCCAGAAAAATTACAAGCCGCGATCACTCCGCGGACAAAAGCCATCGTGATGCCTTATCCATCCAATCCAACCGGTGTCACTCTATCAGAGACTGAATTAGCCGATTTGAGCGATGTATTACGTGATACAGGGATTTATGTAGTAGCAGATGAAATCTACAGCGAATTGACCTACAATGCACCTCATGTCTCCATTCGCCCAATGTTACCTGAACAAACGATCGTTATTAACGGCTTATCTAAATCGCATGCCATGATCGGCTGGCGAATTGGTTTTTTAATGGCTCCGCAACCGCTCATTGAAGAAATGCTCAAAATCCATCAGTATACTGTTACTTGTGCAAGTTCTATCAGTCAAAAAGCAGCCTTGGAAGCTGTCACAAACGGCTATGACGATACCTTGCCGATGCGAACCGAATATAAAACACGGGCGGGTTTTGTTTTGGATCGTCTGGAGAAAATGGGCTTTCAAGTCATTCCACCAGATGGCGCCTTTTATTTCTTTGTCAAACTGCCAGACAGTATTTCAGAAAATTCCTTTGACTGGGCGGTACGACTAGCTGAAGAACATCAAGTTGCCGTTGTTCCGGGCAATGCCTTTTCAACAAAAGGGGACCGTTATTTCCGCCTTTCCTATGCTGCCTCATTTGATCAGCTGGCTCTTGCAATGGATCGAATGGCCGCTTTTATGAAATAAAACAGCTTCAAACAGCATGAACGATAGCAAAATCGTTTTACTGTTTGAAGCTGTTTTACTTTTATTGATAGTAGCGAATGAGAGCTTGCGTTCCCTTTTCGCTTAAGCCATTCTGAGCTAAAATTTGATACATTTTCTCAGCTAACGCAAGCCCCGGTAGTTCGATTGACATTTTTTGTGCTTCATCAAGTGCGATGCGCATATCTTTAATAAAATGTTTGATAAAGAATCCCGGTTCAAAATCATCTTTTAAAACCCTTGGAATCAAATTTGAAAGCGACCAGCTGCCAGCTGCTCCTCCAGAAATCGATTCTAAAACTCGCTCTGGATCAAGACCTGCTTTCTCCGCATAAACAATTGCTTCGGTCACACCAATCATATTCGATGCAATCGCAATCTGATTGACCATTTTGGTATGCTGTCCTGCACCAGCTGCCCCTTGTAAAATAATTTGTTTCCCCAGCACATTTAAAATTGGCTCTGCTCGCAAAAATGCGGCCTGTTCACCACCAACCATCACTGATAGAGTCCCTTGCTTAGCACCAATATCCCCACCGGAAACAGGGGCATCCAATACGTCAATATTGTGGCGGCGCCCCTCTTCAGCTAACTGAACAGCCAAATGCGGTGAACTAGTTGTCATATCAATTGCCATGCTCCCAGCTGGAAGATGCGTTAAAATACCTTCTTCGCCTAGATAAAGCGCCTCTACATCACTTGGATAACCCACCATGGTAATCATCACTTGGACTTGTTCAGCCAGTTCAGCCGGGCTATCATGCCAAACTGCTCCTTCTTTAAGCAATTCTTCTGCTTTCGCTTTTGTACGCGTATAAATATGTAATTCATAGTCTTTTAGCATCAAATTGCGAACCATACTTGTTCCCATCACACCTGTACCAATAAAACCTATCTTTTTCATTTTTATTCACCCCTTAAAAAGATACGATTGCCAATATAAAAAAGGGCAAAAGCATTATCATAGCAATTATCATGTGCACCCATTTATACATGACTACAATCGCAATAAATTCACGAATTAAAGCATTTGGCATATAATAAGTCGCTGTTTTAGAACCAATTCCCTGACTTTTCAATCCAGCCTTCTTTGCATATAGACTCGCACGAAACAAATGAAAATTATTCGTGGAAAAAATACTGTTATATTTTCCCATGATCTCATCCATGATTCTTTTGGAGAAGCGCATATTTTCCAGTGTATTGGTCGACTGATCTTCCATTAGGATGTATTCTTCCGGAATTCCCTTTTCCAATAAATAAAGCCGCATCGCCTCTGCTTCCGAAATCAACTCATCCGGCCCCTGACCTCCCGAAACAATGATCGTCGCTTGTTTACCAGTTTTAGCAATCTGTTTGGCACGAAATTGGATTGCCCGATCTAAACGACTAGCTAAAAGTGGCGGTACGCGATCACCAATCAGTCCGCTTCCCAGCACAATAATAAAATCTTGATTTTTGCGTGGAAAATTGATCTGATAAACAAGCATTGAAATAAGAAAGCTGATAAAGAAAAAAGTAAAGTAGCCTACTACTACTAAAATAAGCATTAGTAGAATCGTTAAATAAAAGTTTTCAATGATTGCGCCTTGCGCTATTATCCAAACGATCAATGTCAAGATGGCGAGCCCTAGAAATAGCGGCAACAGGTTCGTCAAGCGCCGCCCTTCTTTTTTCATCATTACGCGTCCATTCGCTACAAGACCCACTCCAATCCCTAAAATGAAGAACGGAAACATCAGCAACAGCAAAATAAAAAAACCTGTGGCTATGACACGCATCAGCTCATTTTGATCCGACAAATTCAGTACAAAACTGAGAATCGCGAGCAAACCAAAAAACAAACCGACCGTAAGAAATATACCATTACTGATTTTCCGGCGGTCATAAATCGACAATCCCAAAAAGATAACTATAAAAATAAGTGCTAAATAAGTAAACAACACCTTCCGTCCTACTCTCCCTTCTTTTTTCTCCCTTTTTTGAATGCCCTATAAAAAATGAGCTGGAGTAAAAACCCCAGCTCATGATGTTTAAATGATTACTCAGCTGTATATTTCTCAACCAAAGCAACAACTTCTTCAGCCGTTGCTTGTTCAAGAGCTTCTTCAGCCAATTTGACCATTTCCGTTTTATCTAGACGTTTGATAAGGGAACGGGATTTCAGGATGCTTGAAGCACTCATTGAAAATTCATCCAACCCCAAGCCCAATAAAAGCGGAATTGCAGTTTGATCGCCGGCCATTTCTCCACACATACCTGTCCATTTACCTTCTTTATGAGAAGCATCGATGACGTTTTTCACAAGACGCAAGATGGATGGATTGTATGGTTGATACAGATATGAAACACGTTCGTTCATACGGTCTGCTGCCATTGTATATTGGATCAAATCATTAGTACCGATCGAGAAGAAATCAACTTCTTTCGCAAATTGATCTGCCAATACAGCAGCTGCCGGGATTTCAATCATAATTCCTAGTTCAATGCTGTCAGACACCTTTGTGCCAGCTGCAACTAATTTTTCTTTTTCATCAAGTAAGATTGCTTTTGCTTGACGGAATTCAGCTACCGTTGCAATCATTGGGAACATGATTTTGAGTTTCCCATATACACTAGCGCGAAGCAATGCACGAAGCTGTGTACGGAACAATTCTTCATTTGCAAAGCAAAGACGAATTGCACGGAATCCCAAGAATGGGTTCATTTCTTCTGGAAGTTCAAGATACGGAAGCGTTTTGTCACCGCCAATATCCAATGTACGAACAACCACTGAATGACCATTCATACCTTCTAAAACTGCTTTATATGCTTCAAATTGTTCTTCTTCTGTCGGGAAGTTATCGCGACCCATGTACAAGAATTCTGTACGATAAAGCCCAACTGCTTCCCCACCGTTTGCCACAACACCTTCCAAGTCGTTAGGTGTTCCGATGTTTGCCGCAAGTTCAACTTGGACACCATCTTTCGAAACGGTTTTTTCATTTTTAAGTTTTTCCCACTCTGCTTTTTGATCAGCAAATGCGGTTTTCACTTTTTCATAGTGCGCAATTTGCTCGCTGGAAGGGTCAATAATAACATTGCCTTCAAGACCGTCGATAATCACCATTTGGCCTTTTTCAGCTGCTTTTGTTACTTCTTTAGTCCCAACCACTGCCGGAATCTCAAGAGAACGAGCCATGATTGCAGAGTGAGAAGTCCGCCCACCAATATCTGTCACAAAACCTTTTACAAAGTTCCGGTTAAGTTGAGCTGTATCGGATGGCGTTAGATCTGCTGCAACCACTACTACTTCCTCATCAATCAAAGCAGGATTTGGAATAGTTACGCCTAACAAATGAGAAAGAACACGTTTACGTACATCGCGAATATCCGCCGCACGTTCACGCATATATTCATTATCCATTGATTCAAACATGCCGATAAACATATCGGTTGTTTCTTGAAGTGCAGATTCTGCGTTCACTTGGCTATTCGTAATACTTTCTTCAATCGGACCAAGCAGTTCTGGATCGTTCAAAACGAGTAAATGAGCATCAAAAATTTGTGCCTTATCTTCCCCCAGACTCTCAGCCGCTTTAGCGCGAATCGTCTCTAGTTCAGATTTGGAAACTTCAACTGCACTTTGAAAACGTTTAACTTCGCTTTCTGCATCGGATACCACCGATTTTCCAAAAGAAAGGTCTGGTTCTACGAGCAGATAAGCTTTCGCAATGGCAATCCCATCAGATGCTGCGATACCTTTCAACTCTTTTGCCATTATTCAGCCAAGCCTTCTTTCTTAAGTACCTCAGTTAAACCTTCGATTGCTTCTTTTTCATCGCTACCTTCAGCATAAATCGTAATATCAGCACCTTTACCGATACCTAAAGACATAACGCCCATGATCGATTTAAGGTTTACTTTTTTACCAGTATATTCGATTTGAACATCCGAGCTGTATTTGCTTGCAGCCTGTACGAGTAAAGTCGCTGGGCGTGCGTGAATTCCTGTTTCATCAATTACTACAAAACTTGCTTGTTCCATAATTACATTCTCCTTCGTAAAGAAATTTATTGTGACTTTTTTCACCATAAAATACTATCAGCAAAAAAAGACTATCCCTCAATTAAAAAGAGTACCATGTTTTTCCCACTGACACAACTATTTCATGAATTTTTTGTGCAAAAAATCACTCGATTCCTTATTTTAACGAACTTTTCTCAAAAACGCAATGGGTGCTGCTTACAACAAGGATTTCTGCCATGAATCTGTCATTTTTTTTGGTAAACAACAAAGAAAAATGCATGAATTTGTTAACATTTCGTGAATCATAAGAATTTTTAGTTGCTTTTCTAGTCATTATAGTGCAAACTAATGGGAAGGTTCTTACATAGATCAATAAAATTCTCTGCTAGACGAAAGCGTTGCAATTCAAAGGAGTGAATGACTGTGGCAAAAGCACATGTAGGCGATATTATTGAGTTTAAAGACGGACTCACTGGTATCGTTGAAAAATTAAACGAAAACTCTGTTATTGTAGATCTTACTTATATGGAAAATTTTAATGAATTAGGAATTGAAGAAAAAACCGTTGTCAATCATAAAAATTATAAAATCATTCATTCAAGTAACAATCAAGACTAATGATATCAACAAAGAAAAGACCTTTATGAACGTTATATAAAGGTCTTTTTCATGTCATAAAATCTCATTTTTCATTTGGAGTGAACAAAATGTCTCGAAAAAAAATTATGATCATCGGTGCTGGGCCAGGCGGTTTAGCTGCTGGTATGCGCCTCACTGCTCTTGGCTACCATGTCTCAATTTATGAGAAATCCGATCAAATCGGTGGTCGAACAGCAGCCTCCTGTATAGGACCTTATCGATTCGATATTGGCCCATCCTCATTCACCATGCCCCATATCCTTGCCTCTCTTTTTATGGAAGCCGAACGAAACATGTACGATTATCTTTCACTTATTCCTCTTGACCCAAATTATCAGCTGCATTTTAAAGATACACGTTTACGTCTTTATCCCAACAACGAAAAAATGTGTCAGGAAATGCGAGATATTTTTCCACGTTATGAAAAACAATATCAAAACTTCATGATCGAAAATGCAAAAAAAATGCTCTATATAACACCTCTATTTGAACTCCCGGTGAACAATCTTTCTTACTTTTTACGCCCCCGTTTTTGGCGGGCACTTCCAAGCCTTACATTAGGACGCAACCTTATAGACGATGTCGCTCGCTTTTTTACAGATCCGTTTTTACGTTGTGTATTTACGTTGCAAACACGCTACCTTGGTATGTCTCCCTGGTACTCCCCCTCCTATTACAGCATTCTTTCATTTGCAGAAAATTATTACGGAACCTATTATGCAGCAGGAGGAAACAATGCCATCACTGCGGCAATGGCAAAAGTATTCTGTGAAAATGGCGGAGAAATTCATCTAGAAAAGCCTGTGGTTGCCTTAAAAAAGCAAAATGGACATTTACGATCTTGCCAATTGCAAAACGGTGAAGAAATTGCAGCGGACTATTTTATTTTTAATGGACCTCCACCAAACCAATATCCGCAAGCCAAAACCACCTACACAACAAGTGCAGTAGTCTGGTATTTAGGCCTAAACAGACAGCTTCCTTTATATCCGGAGATCATTTTATTCCCTGATGATCTAAAGAAAACCATGGCCTCCCTCCATGATAAACACACACTTCCAGAAGAACCTCTGATCTATCTTTCCAATCCTTCAACGCTTGATCCTTCTCTGGCTCCATCTGGTCATTCTGTTCTTCGCATTACAGTTCCAGTTCCCAATTTAAAAGCATCAATCGATTGGCAATCGGCATTTCCGACCTTTGAGAAACAGGTTATGCAACTTATCCAACAAAAACTGAAACTGGATGATTTAACGCCTTATATCCAGGCAAAGCATGTCCGAACACCCTCAGCTTGGCAGGAAGCTTATCATCTGCCGTATGGGGCTCTTTTTGGCACCAAACAGACTTACTGGCAGCGAGGCTTTCATCATACAAGCACAAAGTTTCACCGACGTTTCAAAAATGCTTTTCTGGTAGGTGCACAAGCTCACCCTGGCAGCTCGCTCCCCTTTATCTTGCTTGGAGCTGAAGCAGTCGTGAAAGAAATTGACCAGTTAAACAAAAAGAAGTCGACTCCTAACTAAGGAGAGTCGACTTCTTCTTTATCCAAGCTTACATAATAACAAATAGTAAAAATCACATTGGCAATTAAACCAATAATGATCGATGTCCATAAATCGGAATAGAAAGCTAGAAAAACAAAAAACGCAATGATGATCCAATATACGATCACGATCTCTGACTTCAAATCTGGATAACGCAGATCCCCCCACTGATCCGTTAAACTTAAAATAAAGTAAATCATCAAATGAAGGATCAGACCCAGTGTCCACCAATTGGCCACATCAGATAACTGTAAAATCGTCAAGCCATCCGTCATAAAAAGCTGTTTAGCCTGCATGGAAATCGGTTCGATCAGAATTTCAAAAATCATCACCATCGTAGCAGCGATAATCGCATAGATCCCGCCGCGAAGCCAGTCAATACTCATTTTCAGAGTGATCTCACGCGCAATAATATGTGTGCCAGCAATCAAGCCCACCCAGATAAAGCCGAATGTAACGGGAATTCCGCTAATTGTAAAACCAATCGTCGGACCAGCAAGTTCTTCATTAAAACTGATTTGCATCCATTCAATACAGGTGGTCACTGCAAAAATCAAAATCGTGATCGCCCAGCCCAGTCCTTTGCCATATTGCATGATAAAGAAGCAAGCACCGAATATCCCAGAAAAAATCAAAAAGAGCGATTGCGCACCAGAAAGCGTTGGTGGCAGCACATGTAAGGTTGTCAGTAAAACACTGATCAAAAACCAAAATATATAAATCCATAAGAGTAACTTGTAATTTTTTTCGAGCACACTAACACTCCTTTATCCACTGTTGCTTGTTTTATTATAACAGCTTCCGAATGAAAAAACTTCAATTTTTGCCAAATATTCGCGGTTCTAGCGCAATTATGGTTGCCAAAGTGACTTTTTTTGTTTAAAGTATGAGATAGAAGTTTGATTGAAGAGGTGTATAATTCGTGTTTAGCAGCAGAATCGATTGGAAACTCATCTTTGGTATTCTTTTTGCCGCCGTTCTGATGATCGTTTCATTTCATTATAAAAGCAGTTTTTGGTATATGTATGGAGCTGCTATGTTATTTTTAATTAGTTTTGGTATTTTTAATGTCGATTTACAAAAAAAGAATTCATTTTTTAAAGGATTGATCCCAGCCATTTTTGGCGCAGTCATTTTGTATCTTGTTTTTTACATAGGAGCTTTTATTTTAAAAATCATGCCATTTGGACTTGATCATTCGGTTCAATCAGCATTTCATCGTTTTGCGACGGACGATTGGTATGTTTGGCTTTTAATGATTATTGCGATTGTTCCAGGAGAAGAGATTTTCTGGCGTGGATTTGTTTTACAACGTTTATTGAATGCTTTTCAAACCTGGTTTGCCATCTTGGCAGCAACTCTTATTTTAACTGTGATCGTTGCATTCAGCGGCAGCTTTGCCCTTACGATTGGCATGTTTTTTGCAACCTTATTCTGGAATTTCATGTATGTTTGGCGGCCCAGCTTACTTATGACGTATCTTTCTCACCTATCATTTGTTTTCCTATTATTAGCCGCCCTTCCCATATATTGAGCTACAAGCTGCAACGATTTTGTGTTGCAGCTTTTATTTTATCCTCAATTTCTGAGCAAAGTTCTTGAAAGTCAAAAAAGGTCAAGATATAATAGAGACATAAGGTCAAAGTTAGTCAAAGTCAGAACAAGACCTTACCTTGGCTAAACAGCCACTAAAACTTCCTAAAAGGAGGAATTTTTTATGAAATGTCAAAACTGTCATCAAAATGAAGCAAAGATTCAGCTATATATGAATATGAATGGTCAAAAAATCGAAATGCCATTATGTGAAACCTGCTACGGAGAACTGAAACAACAAGGTGCCGGTAGCATGATGAACGGCTTCGGTAACCAGTCCCCGTTTGATGAACTATTTCGTCAAATGTCCGGGCAGGCCAATCCGGCAGCTGCAAACCGTAGAAATCAAGCTGCTGTCCATACCGAAGCACCTGCTCAGGGAGGAGGCCTTTTGGATGAATTCGGTACTAATTTAACCGATCTTGCCAAAAATAATCAATTAGATCCCGTTATTGGGCGTGATGCTGAAATCAAGCGCACTATCGAAATTTTGAATCGTCGCAATAAAAATAACCCTGTCCTGATCGGTGAACCCGGCGTTGGGAAAACAGCCGTTGTTGAAGGGCTAGCAAGCGCCATTGTAGCCGGAAAAGTCCCTGCTAAACTATTGAATAAAGAAATCATCCTGCTCGACGTGGCATCACTTGTTTCAGGCACAGGAATTCGCGGTCAGTTTGAAGAACGAATGAAACAGTTGATTGCTGAATTAGCAGAACGCAAAGACACCATCCTATTTATTGACGAAGTGCATACCATTGTGGGCGCTGGCTCTGCAGAAGGTTCTATGGATGCCGGCAATATCTTGAAACCGGCACTTGCACGAGGCAGTTTGCAAATGGTTGGTGCGACAACCCTGAACGAATACCGCAAAATCGAAAAAGATGCAGCCCTTGAACGCCGCTTCCAGCCTGTAATGGTTGATGAACCGTCAAAAACAGCTACCTTACTGATTTTAAATGGATTAAAAGAAAGATATGAAGATTTCCATGAAGTCGTATACTCGAAAGAAGCAATAGATGCTGCCGTTGAACTGAGTGCCCGCTATATCCAAGATCGGCATTTGCCAGACAAGGCAATTGATTTAATGGATGAAGTTGGTTCTAAATATAACCTTACAATCGAAACGTTAGATGAAAAAACAGTGGCCGAACGTTTAGAACGTTTGGAAGCAGAGAAAGCTTCGGCTCTTCAAAATGAAGACTATGAAAAAGCTGCCACGGTTCGTGACGAGATCGCACGCGTCGAGGAAAAGAAAAACAATCAAGCAATTGCTGAACGGCCCGTCATTCAAGCTTCTGATATTCAAGTATTGATTGAAGAAAAGACAGGGATTCCTGTCGGCCGGCTTGCCCAAGATGAGCAGTCCAAAATGAAAGACTTGGAAAGCCACTTGAACCAACACGTTATTGGGCAAAATGAAGCTGTTCAAAAAGTAGCCAAAGCCATCCGCCGCAGCCGAGTCGGTTTAAAGCAAAAAAATCGGCCAATAGGCTCCTTCCTATTCGTGGGTCCGACTGGCGTTGGGAAAACAGAATTAGGACGTACTTTGGCCAATGAATTATTTGGTTCCGAAGACGCCATGATCCGGCTCGACATGAGTGAATTCATGGAAAAACACAGCGTTTCCAAGCTGATTGGCTCCCCTCCTGGCTACGTGGGTCATGAGGAAGCTGGGCAACTAACGGAAAAAGTCCGTCGTAATCCTTACAGCATTCTTTTGTTGGATGAAATGGAAAAGGCACATCCTGATGTTCAACATATGTTTTTGCAAATCTTAGAGGATGGTCGCCTAACAGATTCCCAAGGTCGAACAGTAAGCTTTAAAGATACTGTGATCATCATGACTAGTAACGCTGGAACAGGTACAAAAGAAGCTTCTGTCGGCTTTAATACAAAAGAAGAAGACCTATCAAGCAGTAGTGAATTGCTAAGCAGACTGGGTTACTACTTCAAGCCAGAGTTTCTAAATCGGCTTGACAATGTCATTGAATTTAAAGCACTCGAAAAAGACTCCCTTCTTCAAATTGTGGATCTAATGCTTGCTGATTTGAATAAAATGCTACATGCACAAGAATTAGTGCTGGATGTAAGTGCCGAAGTCAAGGAACAGCTGATTGAACTTGGTTATGATGCTCAATTCGGAGCTCGTCCTTTAAGAAGAACGATTCAAGAGCAATTAGAAGACCAAATCGCCGATGTTTTAATTGATCAGCCTGAAGTGACGGCGCTGAAAGCCACTCTTGATGATCAGCACAGAATCGTTGTGGAAGCAACAGCTTAATCATATTTTGAATGAATAAAGATGAAAACCAGAAATCAAGCAACGCCATCTTTTAGATGGTCAGCTGAATTTCTGGTTTTTTGTTGTTTAAAAGTGAAAATGCTGTAGTTCATGATTGAGAAGCCATTCTTTTTTATCAATCTCGTGCCCATTATAACCAACGAGTCTTCCATTTTTCCCGATGACTCGATGACATGGCAAAATAATCGGCAATGGATTTTTACGATTTGCTTGCCCCACAGCCCGAACCGCATGAACATCGCCAAGTTTCTGTGCAACATCTTGATAGCTCCACACCTCACCATAAGGAATCTTATCCAACATCCTCCAGACACGTTTTTGAAAATCAGTCCCTTCCGACAATTGCCAGGGCAAATCAAACTCCAGCCGCGTTCCTTGAAAATATTCTTCTAGTTGTGTAAAAGTAAGTTGTTTCGTTAGAAAATCAGTCTCGGTCTCTGAATTACTTGAATGCATGAATGATTCGTAAGATAGCCCGGTCAATCGGCCATTTTCAATGTTCAGATAAATCGGTCCTATTGGAGATGTGAAAATTGATCTGGTCATATACATTCCTCCTATTATACTTTGTCATATACTGACAGATTTATTCATCAAATTGTTAACTGATTGAAAGCATATTGTTAAAGCAATCGGGGAAAATAGCTATATGTCATTTTGTCTAAAAAAAGAAATGTGTGGTAGGTGATACGAATGACGAATCAAGTCCTCGAAATGGCCGCTAAAAAAGCTAAAGAGCGTGACCATTATTTTGACAATGCCAAATTTATTTTAATTTTTCTAGTCGTCTTTGGCCATCTTTTACAAACTTTCGTAGCAGAATATGCAAGTGTACGCATCCTCTATATCTACATCTACACGTTTCACATGCCTGCTTTTATTCTGATTTCCGGCTACTTTGCAAAAGGATTTCGTAAAAAAGGTTATTTAATGAAAACCATAAAAAAATTAATTCTGCCCTATCTGATTTTCCAACTGATTTACTCTATATTTTACTATTTTCTTTTAGGAAAAGATAGCCTCTCATTGAAGCTACTTGACCCTGAATGGTCGCTGTGGTTCTTGCTTAGTTTATGCTTTTGGAATATTATGCTGTTCCTATTTACACGTTTCTCAGCGAAAAAAGCGATCATACTTTCACTCGTGCTGGGTTTAACTGCTGGTTACTTTGATATTATTGGCAGCTACTTGAGCCTATCAAGAACTTTTGTATTCTTTCCCTTTTTTCTGGTCGGCTTCTTTATGACCAAGGAGCATTTTCAATTTCTGCAAACTCGGGCCACTAAAATTATAGGGCTAGTCGTGATGCTTTTGCTTCTTTGCTTCATCCTTGCCAATCCTGAACTGAACGAAGACTGGTTTTTAGGTTCTAAACCGTATGATAATTTTGTCGATGTCAAATCACTAGGTTTACTCATTCGAATGGTCGTTTATGGTATCAGTTTTCTCTCTGTTTTTGCATTCTTTACATTTGTTCCAAAACGACGATTATTTTTTACAAAATGGGGTAAAAATACCCTTGTACGTATACTTGCTACATGGCTTTTTTATAAAAACTTTCCGTGAAGGTGTAATGGCTGATAATGATTACACACTCCGAACATTTCTCATTCTGCTTGGTGTTTCATTCTGTCTGACCATGCTTCTTTCAAGCAGCTTAGTGACCACTTTTGTTCAGCCAGTTATCGAACTGCGCATTTCGCGTTTGAAAGCCCTGTTTAGTCGGCTCAAAGAAAAATTGCTGCCTAATCAAAGTTATTAAAGCCTGTTGCATAAAGGAGGCATTATCATGGGGAGTAGAAAACCTGAGGTGATCATTGGTTTGATTGGCTCAATTATTGCAATTGGTGTGGGTATCTGGATTATTAGTTATGGAGATTCGCTTTCGGCCTATATTCAAACATTTACTTATTTGCCTGGAAATCTTGGTGGGGAAGTTGCACAACTCGGCTGGATCACATTGATTGTTGGGATCGTAGCCCTGTTATCTGTCGTGTTCATCAAAAAAGCACCGCGCGGGTTCGGTATCTTGCTGACGCTTATCGGGATTCTGATGTTTTTCCTACTGGGCACATTATGGATCGTTTCTGGAGTACTGCTGACATTGACTGGTTTGATGGGTATTTTCAGACAGCCCTTACCAGATAAAAGATTTCGACAATAAAAAAACGGAAAATCAGCAACTTTTTTGAAAGTCAAAAGGTTTCTGCTGATTTTCCGTTTTTTGTTTTGCATATAGATTTTAACCAGTAATGATTTTTTCTTTTGGAAGCCGAATCGCATTTTTAGGCTCATTTTTATTACGCAGGCTAAGCATCGAATACATAATTCCCACTCGTCCGATAAACATCAGCACAATAATGATAACTTTGCCAAAAGAGGTAAGATGCGGTGTCAACCCAAGTGACAATCCACAAGTTCCAAATGCGGAAAATACTTCAAAAATAATCTCATTGATACTGGCATCCTCCGAACCCGCCAAAACAAGAACGGCTGTAAAACAAAGCATTGCTGCAAAGATCATCACAGCAAGTGATTTTCGAACATCTTCCTGATAGACCTCTCGACCAAATACATAAATATGTTTTCGACCGCGAATCACTGATACTAGAAATAAAATGGTAACTGCAAATGTAGTTGTTCGAATCCCACCCCCTACAGAGCTTGGTGAAGCCCCAATAAACATCAGGAAGGAAACAAACAACTGTGTCGGTATGGTCAAAGCAGCACTGTCAACGGTCTGAAGTCCGGCACTTCTTGATGTGGCCGACAAAAACATCGAATTAAATAAACCTTCGTCCCAACTTTTCCCCTGGAATAAATGTTGATACTCCATTCCCCAAATCAACAACCCGCCAACCACTAATAAAGCTAGATAAGTGACCGTCGTAATTTTAACAAATAAAGAAAATCGGAATGGCATCAATGTATTCTTCTCAAATAAAAAGCGGCGCGTCTCAATCAGTACTGGAAAACCGATCCCACCTGCTACAATAAGCAAGATCGAAATAAACTGGACAAAATAGTCATTGACAAACGGTGTCAAACTCACTCCAGTAATGTCGACACCAGCATTAGTCACAAGCGAGACGGAATTATAAAGCCCTTGAAACATGGCATCACCCACTGAATCATAAAACGGTATGAAATAAAGCCCAAGTATAACAGCACCAATAACCTCGATCCCGATAATCAAAATCAGAATTTCACGCAACATGCGTACCATGCCGCTCATCGTATATTGGTTGGTGTCTGTCATAATCAGTTGCCGCTGTTTCAAACCAATTTTTCGCCGTAAAATCAAATAAAAGAAAGTACTCAGCATCATAACCCCAAGTCCACCCAGTTGAAAGATCCCCATAAGCACCCAAATACCGGCTGTACTATACGTATCTCCCACATCCACTGTAGCCAATCCTGTCACACTGACTGAGCTGGCCGCTGTAAACAACGTATCAATAAAAGACACATGTACCCCCGGCTTTTTCGTAAATGGCAGACTCAAAACAATCGTCGAAATCGTCACCGCAACAAAATAATAACTGATGATCAATTGAACCGGTGTCATCCGACTAAGTGTGATGCGGATTTTATCTCTGATCTTTTGATTTTCCAGATAAAGCCTTCTGTTTCTTCTCTTTTTTTCTTGCAATGATATAACCACCTAAACCAATTATTATCATAACCGACCAGAACGTCAGCTTCCAAGCCGTCGAATCCGGAAAATCTTCTGGCAGTATCCCTACCGATGGATGTGCCAGTGTATAAACAGCCAGCTTGACACCCACCCAGCCGACAATCAAAAATGCAGCTGTTTCAAGTGTTGGATAGCGTTCCAATAATTTGACGACTTGCGTTGCAGCAAATCGAATCACGATAAGTCCTGCTAAACCGCCAAGAAACATGACGATAAATTGACCGCCGTTCATGCCACCGATCTCAAAATTGCCTAGATCTGGCAATGTCATAGCGAGAGCTGCAGCCGCAAGCATCGAATCAAGTGCAAACGCGATATCTGTCAGTTCAACTTTAGCAACCGTTCCCCAGAAAGAAACGGGTTTGCCATCATCAGCTTCTGCCGCCTCATGGGTGTCTGTTTTTCCGCGTTTCAAATCCCAAATATGCTTAAAGGCCAGATACAGCAGATATAGCGCGCCAATGGCTTGAATTTCCCACACCTTGACTAAAAATGAAATCAAAAAGAGTGCGATAAAGCGAAACAGAAATGCGCCGACTAGCCCATAAAATAAAGCTTTGCGCTGCTTGTTATGTGGGAGGCGCTTCACGATAACCGCCATGACAACGGCATTATCCGCTGAAAGTACTCCTTCTAGAATGACTAAAACTACGAAGACCCAGGCGTACTCTGCCCATATTGAAATGTCCAAAAACTTCTCCACCTTTCTACTCTAATACTTTACCACACAATGCCACTTGCCGCACCTGTTTTAAAAGGAAAAAGAGACAGCTCCTGCTAAGAAACTGCCTCTAATTTATCAGGACGAGTGGCTAAGCCTGATTCTTTTTATTTTGTCGAACAGAAACCAGCCAGCCCCAGAAAATAATCAGCAACATAACACCCCAGAAAATCAGCTTCCAAATGGTTGATTCTGGGAAACCATGCGGGATCACGCCTAAGCTTGGGTGGGCCAGCGTATAGATGACCAGCTTCACGCCTACCCAGCCAACAATAAGAAATGCTGCCGTCTCAAGCGAAGGATATTTCTTAAGCAACTTCACGAACTGTGTTGCGGCAAATCGGATGATGACAAGGCCAATCAATCCGCCAAGGAACATCACGATAAATTGCCCTGTATCAATACCACCGATTTGTCCCCAACCAGTTTTTGGAAGTGTAATTGCTAATGCAACAGCTGCTAGCATGGAATCAATCGCAAAGGCGATATCTGCAACTTCTACTTTTAGAACAGTCATCCAAAAACCGGATCCTTTCTTTTCTTTCTCCTCACCATCCGCATGATCTTTCCCGCGCAAATGCTTGATAATATGACTGATGGCAATATAAAGCAGGTAGGCTGCTCCAAGTGCCTGAACTTGCCATACATTAGCAAGAAATGAGATCAGGAACAAAGCAGTAAAGCGGAAAACAAAGGCTCCTAGCAATCCGTAAAAAAGAGCTCTCTTCTGTTGTTTCTCTGGTAAGTGTTTTACCATTACTGCCATTACGACTGCATTGTCTGCTGCAAGAATCCCTTCAAGCCCGATCAAAACGAGCAGTACCCATCCATATTCCAAAATCATTGCTGTATCCAATAGACATTCCTCCTTGAATTTTTATGTGCTTGTTGAACGGCGTCGGGTCGGCTTTCTAAAAATAAAACGAGACCCCTGCCGTGGTAATTCCCCACGAACAAAGGTCTCGCTGACATTTAACATGTTGATAAAACCGATGGCAGATAGCCATGTAATGACGACTTTATCCTGTTTAAAAACAGTGCTACTCCCCTTTGACATAGTCAAAAGCAACTTTTCAATTTTTTTAAATATAGCACGATTTCCTATCACACGTCAATCATTTTTTCTTTGAATGACTTAAAGCAATGACGTTAATTCGATATCCGGATTTTTATCTCGGAACCAATTGATCGCAAATTCATTCTCAAACAAGAACAACGGTTGGTCAAATCGGTCTTTTACCAACATACTTCGAGCACTCGATAGTTTTTCATTGACATCTTCTGGACGAATCCAACGGGCAATTTTCTTCCCAATTGGTTCCATGATGATTTCAGAATTATATTCGTTCCGCATCCGATGTTCAAAAACCTCAAATTGCAGCTGGCCAACCGCACCAATGATATAATCTTCCATACGCCATGTTTTGAAGAGCTGAATTGCCCCTTCTTGAACAAGCTGCTCTACTCCTTTATGGAAATGCTTTTGTTTCATTACATTTTTAGCCGAAACACGCATAAATAGTTCCGGCGTAAACTGCGGCAACTTTTCAAAAGCTAGTTTTTTGCTTCCGCTTGAGATGGTATCCCCGATTTGATAATTCCCTGTATCATATAGCCCAATAATATCGCCTGCAACAGCACGAGTAACTATTTCACGATCATCAGCCATAAATTGCGTAGAATTACTTAATTTCATTTGTTTACCCGTTCGTGTAAGTGTCACATTGATCCCGCGCTCAAATTCACCTGAACAAATGCGCACAAATGCAATCCGGTCTCGATGGGCAGGGTTCATGTTCGCTTGGATTTTAAAAATAAAGCCGGTGAAATCTTTCTGATCCGCAGCAATCTCGCCTTCATTCGACTCATGTGAAGATGGTTGCGGGGCAAATTCTACAAACGTTTTAAGGAATGTTTCCACACCAAAATTCGTCAGCGCACTACCAAAGAAAACGGGGGTCAATTCGCCCGAAGCAATCCGTTCACGACTAAATTCATTGCCTGCTTCATCCAACAACATGATTTCTTCCAACGCCTGCGTAAAATAGCTTGATTCCTGTAATGGATGAACATCTTTTAGATCGCCATCTTCTCCAAGTGGAAGGAAAGCTTCTCCTTCACTGGCACGATGCAGTTCGACTACCCGATGATAGCGGTCATACAAACCTTTTAATTCTTTTCCCATCCCGATTGGCCAGTTCATTGGATAGGATTCAATGCCAAGAACTTCTTCCAGCTCAGCTAAAAGTTCCAGCGGCATTTTCCCTTCCCGGTCAAGTTTATTCATAAAAGTAAAAATGGGAATCCCACGCATCCGGCAAACTTTAAAAAGCTTGATTGTCTGCGGTTCAATCCCTTTTGCCGAATCAACCACCATGACAGCAGCATCCACTGCCATCAACGTTCGGTACGTATCTTCACTGAAATCCGAGTGTCCTGGTGTATCTAAAATATTGATCCGAAAACCGTCATAATCAAATTGCATCACAGAGCTGGTAACAGAGATACCCCGTTGTTTTTCGATCTCCATCCAGTCACTTGTAGCAAATTTACCTGTTTTTTTCCCTTTTACCGTACCAGCTGAACGAATCGCCCCGCCAAATAATAGCAACTGTTCAGTAATGGTTGTTTTCCCGGCATCCGGGTGAGAAATAATCGCAAAGGTCTTGCGGGATGCGACTTCCTTTGTTAATTCCTGACTCATCTTTTTTCCTCCTAGACTTGTTCACATTTCATAAGTATACCATAAAGGCGGTTGAGGTTGAAATGTCGTTTTCTTTTTTTTAGCACAAAAAAGCATCTCTGCAAAAGTTGGTGCAGAAATGCTTTCTTAACAATTCAAAAGAGTGCTTGCCGAATGTCATCTTCGATCTCTTCTGGTTTCGTACGTGAGGAAAAACGTTCAATGATTTCACCACTAGGCCCAATCAAGAACTTAGCAAAATTCCATTCGATTTTCTTTCCACCGGTTTCCTTGACTAAATACTGATACAGCGGGTCAGCATCTTTGCCCTTTACCTTGATTTTTTGAAACATTGGAAATGTCACGCCATAATTCAGCTGACAAAATTCCATGATTTCTTCGTTACTTCCCGGATCTTGCCGCAAAAACTGGTTACAAGGAAAGCCTAGAATTTCAAACCCCTTTTCCTGATATTTTTGATAAAGCTGTTCCAATCCTTCAAGTTGTGGCGTTAAACCACATTTGCTGGCTGTATTCACTAGGAGCAATGTCTTTCCTGCATAATCTTTGAGTGATTTTTCCCGTCCATTCATAGCCGTCATCGTAAAGTCATGCACATTCATTAAAATTCCTCCTTATTTCACCATTTCAGAAAGCAAATAGGCACGTACCAATTTTTCTGTATGATAAAGTGATTCGGCATGTGTACGTTCATAGGCATGACTGGCATCAATACCAGGTCCGATTAACCCGTGAACCAGATCATGACCAGCCTGGATTGCCGCGCTGGCATCAGATGCATAAAATGGATAGATGTCCACTTTGTAGTCAATGGATTCTTTTTTAGCCAACCCGATCAGATGTTTTCTTAAACCATAATGATAGGGACCACTGCCATCTTTAGCGCAAATTGAAACAGTATATTCATCTGACTGCTGCCCATCCCCAAGCGCGCCCATATCAACCGCCAAATATTCAACTGTTTCTGACGGAATATTAGAATTACCGCCATAGCCAATTTCCTCATTATTGGAAATCAGAAAATGTGTGGTATATGGCAGCTCGATCTTTTCATCGTGAATCTTTTCGATCGTCTGTAATAAAATCGCTACACTAGCCTTATCATCTAAATGGCGCGACTTGATGAAGGCATCATCAATGATTTCTGTCCGCGGATCAAAAGAAACAAAATCTCCGACTTCAATACCAAGCTTCCGCACTTCTTCTGCTGAGCGGACTTTTGCATCAATGCGCACTTCAATATTGGCTGTATTTCGTTCTGCTGTTCCTGCGTTTTGATAAACATGGACACTGGTTTGATGCATCAGAATTGTACCAGAAAATTTTTGACCCTCAGCTGTTTCAATCAGACAATATTCGCCTTCGATTGCATTGAATCTGAAGCCGCCAATCAGAGAAAGTCTTAAGCGCCCATCTGTTTTAATTTCTTTGACCATCGCACCCAGCGTATCCACATGGGCAGTCAGCATCCGATGCGCTTGTTTATTTTTTCCTTCGAGCGTAATAAGCAACCCGCCTTTATGATTTTTCCGCGTAGGAATACCCTTTTTCTCTAGCTGATCTTGGATTGTTTGAATGATCTGTTCAGTATGGCCGCTTGGACTTGGAATTTCAGTCAACTCTTTGATTCTTTGCATCGTCATATGTGTATTTGGTTCAAATGTCACACGTATTCCTCCTTTTTCTTCTTCTCTATTATAACGAAAGAATAATGGTTTTGTGAACAAAAGCGCTTCATTACATTCCCAAAGCGCCCTGCATATGCTATAATTCGGTTGGAATAAAGGAGGGGCTTTTTTGGAACAAACAAAAAGACAAGCTGTCACAGTCGCTGTATTTGTGGCTACTTTTATGGCAGCAATTGAGGGAACGATCGTTAGTACAGCCATGCCTACGATTGTCAGTCAATTAAACGGGATCGAACTGATGAACTGGATTTTCTCGGTGTATCTTCTTACTTCGTCGGTCACTGTCCCCATCTATGGTAAACTTTCTGATCTTTATGGTCGCAAAATAATTTTTATTATCGCTACAATCATTTTTATCGTAGGTTCATCGCTCTGTGGTTTCGCAGAAAATATGTGGCAACTGATTCTTTTTCGGGCGATTCAAGGGATTGGCGCTGGTGGGATACTGCCTTCCACAATGACTATCATTGCTGATATTTATCCCTTTGAAAAACGGGCACGTGTCCTCGGGCTTATGGGATCTGCTTGGGGGATCGCAGGTGTTTTCGGTCCGCTTTTAGGTGGTTTCCTCGTTGATCAGCTGAGCTGGCATTGGATTTTCTTTATCAATGTGCCTGTTGGTATTATCGCCATCATTTTGATCGGGATTTATTTGAAAGAAAACTTGGACCATGTCCGCCAACCAATCGACTATCTAGGAACAGCCGTTTTTACAATCGCTCTACTTGTATTGTTGTTTGCTTTGCAGCGAGCTGGTGAAACACTCAATTGGACAGAACCACTTGTCTTGATCCTACTCGGGCTGGCTCTGATCCTTTTCATTTCTTTTTACTTCGTGGAAAAACGGGCACTCGATCCAATCATGCCCTTCATTCTTTTTAAAAATCCGACGGTTTTGATTGGCAACTTGATTGGTTTTTTATTCAGCGCCTTTTTAATTGGCATCAATGTATACATTCCGATGTGGGCCCAAGGAATGCTTGGTCACGGAGCCACGATCGCCGGTCTGATGATTGCACCGCTTTCGGTGACCTGGATCATTGGTTCTTTTGCCTCAGGACGGATGCTGGAAAAAGTCGGTAATTTGCGCACGGTGGGCGTTGGCAGTCTGATTATTACGTTGAGTGGTTTCTTTTTAGCGCTTTTCCCTGCCACAACAGCAGATATCTATTTTTATCTTGTGAGTGCGTTAATGGGGCTTGGTTGCGGGATCATTTTTACAACGACAATGGTGACCGTTCAAGATGCCGTTCCGAAAAATCAAACGGGCATTGCGACAGCATCTAATACACTTTTCCGCACAGTTGGTCAAACGATCGGTGTCGCTATTTTTGGAACGATTTTCAATTCCGTCCTTGCGTCAGCCTTTCAAACACACCAAGCTGACGGTATCAATCAAGCCAATCTCAATTTACTGATCAGTCCCGAAACAGCTGACAGCCTTGATACAAGCTTGATCGATCCACTACGTAATATTCTTTATCAAGGTCTTCATACCGTATTCTGGGTGATGTTCGCCCTTTGTATTGTCAGTTATTTGATTCATTTCTTTTTACCAAAACATAAAAAGGTCCTTACAAAATAAGCGTAGAAAAAGACAGCCGCGAAAACTAGCGGCTGTCTTTTCTTCTATTATTATGAACGAATCGCTACTTTAACAATCCAATCTTCTGGCGGCTCAATGTCACCAAATTGAATCCCACATAGCTCATCATAAAGCTTACGTGTTATCGGACCGACTTCCGTTTCTGAGTAAAAAACATGGAAATCTTCTTTTGTTTGGATACCACCAATGGGCGTGATCACTGCGGCTGTTCCACAGGCACCTGCCTCTTTAAAGTCATCCAATTGATCAATATACACGTCGCCCTCTTCCACTTCAAGCCCAAGACGGTGTTCAGCAAGGTAAAGAAGTGAATACTTCGTAATACTTGGTAAGATGGATGGTGAAAAAGGTGTCACAAAGCGATCATCTTTTGTAATCCCGAAGAAATTCGCAGCGCCAACCTCTTCGATTTTTTTATGTGTTGCTGGATCCAAGTAAATACAATCGGCAAACTGACGCTCTTGAGCACTTTTTCCTGGCATTAAGCTGGCAGCATAGTTTCCTCCAACTTTGGCTGCTCCTGTTCCATTCGGTGCTGCACGGTCATAATCTGATACAACAAAATTAGCTGGCGCCAGCCCCCCCTTAAAGTAAGCCCCCACTGGCGAACAGAAAATCGTAAAAATATATTCGGGTGCTTTATGAACACCTAAATTATCCCCAACACCAATCACGAGCGGTCGTAAGTAGAGTGTAGCTCCTGTCCCATAAGGTGGTACAAATTTTTCATTGGCCTGCACGACTTGTTTACAGGCTTCGATAAATTTTTCAGTTGGTACTTCCGGCATCAAAAGACGCGAGCAACTACGCTGCATTCGCTGGGCATTTTGATCAGGGCGGAAAAGATTAATGGAGCCATCTTTTGTCCGATATGCCTTCAGTCCTTCAAAACATTGCTGACCATAATGAAGTGCAGTAGAACCTTCACTGATATGCAAGACGTTATCTTCTGTCAGGCTACCCTCATCCCATGCACCATCTTTCCAATAAGAAATGTAGCGTTTGTCCGTTTTGATATAATCAAAACCTAACTTCTCCCATTCAATCGCTTTACTCACATAAATCCCTACTTTCTTCAATCTCTGTTTTGCAAGATTTTCTTGTTCTTTCAAGTATAGCATAATCTTCCAAACCGTAAAGCAAGAATTTTGATCCGCTTGTAAAAAAAGTGAATTCACATTATTTTCACTCTTTTATAAAAATATAAGCAAAATATACTTCCTTTTTGGATGATTCGTGTTAAAATAAAATCATTATTCCACGCATGACCCAAATTTTAGGGAGAGGAGCGAGTCACATGGCAGAAGGAAAACTACTGGAAGAAAAAGTAATGAGTAAACAATTAAATGAGGAAGTTGATGTGCTTATTTATCTACCTAAGGACTATTCCCCTCTTTACAAGTATCCAATTGTCATTGTGCAAGATGGGAAAGATTATATTCGGTTTGGTAAGGTCACACGGTATGCAGATGAACTTCAGCAAAATGGTCTGATGGAAAAAGCGATTTTCGCTCTTCTTCCTTATCAAACAGTAGCCGATCGGCGTAGAAAATATCATCCAGAAGGCGATCAAAATGAAGCCTATATCCGTTTTTTAGCACATGAATTCGTTCCTTATTTGGAAAATCGCTTCTCGTCCTTTCAAATGGCAGGTACACGTTTTTTGATGGGGGACTCGCTGGGAGCTAGTCTCTCACTGAAAGCCGCACTGAAATATCCTTTTACATTCGGCAATGTAATCCTTCACTCCCCGCTCATCACAGAAGACTTACTTGAGATGACTGAAAAAGCTGACCCAAGCAAGTTCAAGCTTTTCCATGTTATTGGCAGCGGAGAGACATCTGTTGAAACTACCGACGGCAAACAAGCAAACTTTCTGGCGCCCAATTTAGCCTTTCACAAGATTACAGTTCAAAAGGGATTTGAACAGCAATTTTATCAATTTGATGGGGATCATCGCTGGAAATTCTGGCAACCTTATGTAAAAGAAGCGCTAACTTATATGTTACCAGCAAATAGCTTTGATTTGGAAAGTATGAGTGTTTAAAGAAGGGAGAATTTATTTTGACAGTCAAAAAAGTCACCACTGAACAAGAAAGACAAGATGCACTCCGTATCCGCCAAGAAGTTTTTGTTTATGAACAAAACGTCGCGCCTGAACTTGAATGGGATAAATTCGACGATTCTCCATCCACGCTGATGTTCGTTGATTATGCAGCGGATGGAACAGCACTTGCTGCCGGCCGATTTCGCATCACACAGGGTTATGGAAAAGTTGAACGGATTTGCACAAGAAAAAATGCCCGAAAACAAGGTGCAGCAAAACGTGTAATGGAAGCTATCGAGCGTGAAGCACGGATGAGGGGATTACGTCAATTAAAGCTTGGTGCCCAGATCACAGCCATTCCTTTTTACGAAAAATTAGGGTATCAAGTGATATCTGCTTCTTTTATGGACGCAGGTATCCCACACAAAATGATGGCCAAAAATTTAGTTTATGAATCCTAAACACCTGCTCATGCAGGTGTTTTTTTGTCAATTGTGTATTATTTCCGTTGCCACTTTCTTCTATTATAATATTCTACTTAACTGCTATATCGACCACACCATTTGCCCGTCCAATCATCACCCGATCAGTCATACCTAAAAAAAGCCCCGTTTCCACAACACCTGGAAGTAAAACTAGTGCGAGTTGCAGCTGTTCTGGTGATGCGATTTCCCCCATCGGTAAATCATAAATAAAATGTTGATTATCTGTCACAAATGGTTGTCCCTCTTCCCGCAAACGCAGCTGTGCCGTTACTCCCGTCAACCGTGTTAGGGCTGCAGCTGTCTGCGTATGGCCGAAAGGTATGACTTCAACAGGCAGAGGAAATTGCCCCATTTCTGCAACAAATTTACTTTCATCAATCACCCAGATATTTTGTTGACTAAGCGAAGCCACCATCTTTTCACGAAGCAGCGCTCCTCCCCCTCCCTTGATCCCATTTAATCGTCTATCCACCTCATCAGCCCCATCGATTGTAAGATCGATTTTCTTCACATGATCTAGTGTCTCCATGTAAATACCGACTTCTTTTGCCAGCTTTTCCGTTTTTTGAGATGTCGCAATACCCGTTAGCTGCATGCCCTGCTGAACCAGCTCTCCTAATCGACAAATCGCGTAATAGGCTGTACTCCCAGTCCCCAACCCCACAGTCATGCCATTTTCAACAAATTCACATGCCTTTTCCGCCGCTATCTTTTTCATATTTATCATTCTTTAACCTTCCTTTATGAAAACTTTACTTTCTCTTACCTTGCATGCTTTGTAAGTTTTCTCTTTTTTCATTTGGAATATAAATGTCCTCAATCCCTGATTTCATGCGAAATTACTCCTATCTCCATGGTTATTGTATCCTTTTTGAATGTTTTTTTCTAATTGTAAGCGCTACAACCTTACAAAAATGTAATTAGACAATTATCGTTACATGCGTTACATTAAATAAGTAAACAAGAAACATTTGTAACACAATAGTAATAAAGGGTGGGAATGCTATGGAAAAAGTAAAGCTATTTTTTCATAAACCTATAACC
>NZ_CAJYCN010000012.1 GCF_913566895.1 Listeria ilorinensis
CTTCTCCGCGCCGATGGTAGTTGGGGGCTTCCCCCTGTGAGAGTAGGTCGCCGCCGGGCAATTCAAAACATCTGTCTAAGAGACAGATGTTTTTTTGTTTTGCATCAAAAAAGGTTTGAATAGAAGGCATCAATGGAATACTATGAGTATGACCGAAAATATAAGTTTTTTCGTCAAAAGAAATGAGGTATGTAGATATGCAAGGTGGTTTAACAATAGTATTTATAATTTTCATTGTAAATATTCTTTATGTTGCAATTTCAACGATACGTTTACTTTTAACAATGAAAGGATATCGTTATTTAGCAGCGTTTGTCAGTATGTTTGAAATGATTATCTATGTTGTTGCATTAAGTTTGGTCCTTGATAATTTAAATAATCTTGCAAATGTTATTGCCTATGCAGTTGGTTTTGGTGTCGGGCTATTTATCGGAATGAAAATAGAAGAGCGCTTAGCACTGGGATATATTACAGTAAATGTCATTACAAAAGAGTATAATTTAGACTTGCCTAATCAAATCCGTGATGCTGGCTACGGTGTTACAAGTTGGTTAGCAAACGGAAGAGATGGGGAACGTATGATGCTTGAAATATTGACGCCTCGAAAGAATGAACGCAAGCTGTATAAAGAAATTACGGCTATTGATGAAAAAGCGTTTATTGTGTCGTCAGAACCTAAACAAATTTATGGTGGTTTTTGGATAAAACAAGTAAGAAAATAAACAGAACACCTTTCTGAAAAGAGAGGTGTTTTATTTTACATACTAAACACGAACGTTCGTGTTTAGTATGTAAAAAATGTTCGATTTTTAATTGACATTCATGACAAGTATTGTTAGAATGAAGGTGTTGAAATGAGAAAACGAATCATAAAGGAGTTGAACCGCGAATGTCTGCGGAAATTGGTGTCATTATGGGGAGTACTTCAGATTGGGAAACAATGAAAAAGACTTGCGAAGTACTAGATGAGTTAGAGATTCCTTATGAGAAAAAGGTGGTTTCAGCTCATCGCACACCTGATTATATGTTTGAATATGCTGCAACTGCACGAACACGTGGAATTAAAGTGATTATCGCAGGCGCTGGAGGTGCAGCTCATTTACCGGGAATGGTTGCTGCAAAGACAACTTTGCCGGTTATTGGTGTACCGATAAAATCAAGAGCGTTGAACGGTTTAGATTCTTTATTATCCATTGTACAGATGCCAGGAGGTGTCCCAGTTGCAACAGTGGCCATCGGTGAAAGCGGTGCTGTGAACGCTGGACTCCTTGCTGCGCAGATCTTATCAATTTCTAATGAAGCTATTAGTAGCAGACTCACGAAAAGACGTGCTACACTAGAAGAAAATGTACTAGAAAGTAGTGATAGTCTTGAATAAATCGTATTTGCTTCCTAATAGTGTGATCGGTATCATTGGCGGTGGGCAACTTGGCCGGATGATGGCGCTCGCGGCAAAAGCAATGGGCTATCGGGTTGTTGTGCTGGACCCGACTCTAGACTCTCCTTGTGGGCAAGTGGCCGATGAGCAAATCATTGCAGAATATGATGACAAAGAGGCGCTTCAAAAACTAGCGCGTATCTCAGATGTTGTCACCTATGAGTTTGAAAATGTGGATTATGAGGCGCTTCAGTCAATAGAGAAGCAGGTTGATGTCCCTCAAGGATCGGAATTGCTTTCGATTACACAGGATCGAATTTTAGAAAAAGCATATTTAGAATCTTGTAATATTAATATTGCCCCTTATGCAGTAGTAGTTGATCAGGAGGATATTGAAACGAAAATTAGCAGTCTAGGTTATCCATCTGTTCTTAAGACTGCTCGTGGCGGTTATGATGGAAAAGGGCAGGTGGTTTTAGAAAGTCCAGCAGATATTGATAAGGCAGCTGAACTTTTAAAATATGGTTCTTGTGTGTTAGAGGCTTGGATTCCATTTGAAAAGGAAATTTCGGTGGTAGTGGCGAGAAATCATGATGGACAAATTGAAACTTTTCCAGTAAGTGAGAATATTCATCGCAATAATATTTTACATCAGTCAATCGTGCCCGCAAGAGTGAATGAAGAAGTAGAACAAGAGGCCGTGGCAATTGCAGAAAAATTAGCTGGATTTCTACATTTGCAAGGCGTACTAGCTGTAGAGATGTTTGTAACGAAATCAGGTGCTGTCTATGTGAATGAGCTTGCACCTCGACCACATAACTCGGGGCATTATTCAATTGAAGCTTGTAATATCTCGCAATTTGCGCAGCATATTCGGGCGATTGTCCAATTGCCTCTGCAGAAAGTTGAATTAGTGAAACCTGTTGTAATGGTTAATATATTAGGGCAACATGTAGAAGGTGTGACAGAACAGATGGGGGATTATTCGCGCTGGTTTGTTCACTTTTATGGGAAAAGTGAAGTGAAGAAGGATCGTAAAATGGGGCACGTGACCATTTTGACAAATAATATTGAAGATTTACTGGTTGATTTGGAAGAAACAAAAATCTGGTCATAAATGGAGGCAGTTAAAGGCATGATTGAACGTTATACACGAAAAGAAATGGGACAAATTTGGACGGAGGAAAATCGTTTTAAAGCTTGGCTTGAAGTGGAAATTTTAGCTTGTGAGGCCTGGGCAGAATTAGGTGAAATTCCCAAAGCTGATGTAGAAAAGATCCGTGCAGATGCCACTTTTGATGTGGACCGTATTAAAGAAATTGAGCAGGAGACGCGACATGATGTTGTGGCCTTTACGCGTGCAGTTTCTGAATCGCTCGGTGCGGAGAAAAAGTGGGTGCATTACGGACTGACTTCTACAGATGTTGTAGATACGGCCAATTCCTATTTACTCAAACAGGCTAATACACTGCTTCGTGAAGATTTAGAAAAATTTATTGCAATTTTGGCTGTGAAAGCAAAGGAATATAAACATACAGTAATGATGGGGCGGACCCATGGTGTTCATGCGGAGCCGACGACATTTGGTTTGAAATTGGCACTATGGCATGAAGAGATGAAGCGCAATTTAGAGCGGTTCGATCATGCGGCAAAGGGCGTAGAATTCGGCAAGATTTCTGGAGCTGTCGGAACTTATGCAAATATTAATCCTTTTGTCGAAGAATATGTGTGCCGCAAGCTTGGGACGACACCTGCACCGATTTCTACACAGACCTTGCAACGTGACCGTCATGCGGAATATATGGCGACACTTGCTTTGATTGCAACATCAGTTGAGAAATTCGCAGTGGAAATTCGTGGACTTCAAAAGAGTGAAGTTCGTGAAGTGGAAGAATTCTTTGCTAAAGGGCAGAAGGGCTCATCGGCAATGCCGCATAAACGCAATCCGATCGGTTCAGAAAATGTGACGGGACTAGCACGGGTCATTCGTGGACACATGATGACTGCTTATGAAAATGTGCCGCTTTGGCATGAACGCGATATCTCACATAGTTCGGCTGAACGTATTATTTTACCGGATGCGACCACTTTGCTCGACTATATCTTGAATCGGTTTGGTAATATCGTGAAAAATCTGACTGTCTATCCTGAAAACATGAAACGAAACATGGACCGGACATTAGGTCTGATTTACTCACAACGTGTGCTGCTTTCTTTGATCGATAAAGGGATGGCGCGTGAAGAAGCCTATGATACGGTGCAACCGAAAGCGATGGAAGCTTGGGAAACACAAACGCCATTCAGGAAACTTGTGGAAGGTGAACCAAAAATCACAAAACTTCTATCAAAAGAAGAACTGGATGCTTGTTTTGATTATCACTATCATTTGAAAAATGTAGATATGATTTTTGAACGTCTAGGTCTGTAAAATACTTGGGAGCAGGTTCCAAGACCCGCTCCCTCTTAAATTTTGAGCAAAGGAGTTAGAATGATCGTGGCAAACGAATTGATCTATGAAGGCAAGGCAAAACAACTTTTCAAAACGGAACAAGCGGGTGTACTTCGTGTTGCGTATAAAGATGATGCAACGGCTTTAAATGGTGCACGCAAGGAAGTTTTTACTGGAAAAGGCGTATTGAATAATCAAATCACGAGTCAAATTTTCACTTATTTGCAAGAGGCTGGTATTAACAGTCATTTTATCAAACAACTTTCTGAGCGTGAACAGCTCGTGAAAGAGGTATCGATTATTCCGCTTGAAGTGGTCGTGCGAAATGTACTTGCCGGCAGTTTGGCAAAACGTTTGGGGCGTACTGAAGGGGAAATCATCGAGGAACCGATTGTGGAATTTTACTACAAAGATGACGCACTGGATGACCCGTTTATTAATGATGAACATGTTCGCTTTTTAAAGGTAGCATCTGATAAAGAGATTATTGAATTGAAAAAACAGGCCCGTGCAATCAATCAAGTACTGAAAAAGTTGTTTGAGGAAATGAATATTACGCTGGTCGATTTTAAACTGGAATTTGGCCGTGATCAGCATGGGACGATTATTTTGGCGGATGAGGTCTCACCGGATACGTGCCGGTTATGGGATAAAGAAACCGGTGATAAGCTGGATAAGGATGTCTTTCGTCGGAATATTGGCAATTTAGTATCAGTTTACGAAGAAGTTTTAAGACGACTTGAGGAGGTCAAATAAGCCATGTACCAAGTAAAAGTTTATGTAACGCTTAAAAAAAGTGTATTAGATCCACAAGGAGTAGCAGTAAAGGATGCTGCTCAAAGTTTAGGCTATCGTGAAGTTCAAGATGTACGGATCGGTAAGTATATGGAGCTTCAGGTGGCAAAATCAGACCGGGATATTCATGACGTGTTGAATGAGCTTTGTGATCAGTTATTGACGAATCCTGTCATGGAAGACTATCGTTACGAAATCGAGGAGGCTTGATCATGAAATTTGCAGTCATTCAATTTCCAGGATCGAATTGCGATCTAGATATGCTTCATGCGATTCAAGACGCATTAGGTGAAGAAGCGGCTTATGTATGGCATGACGAGGAATCGCTTGACGGTTTCGACGCGGTACTCCTTCCAGGGGGGTTTTCTTACGGAGACTATTTACGAACTGGAGCGATTGCAAAATTTGCGCGAATTATGCCGGAAGTGGTGCGGTTTGCAGAGGAAGACAAGCCAGTTCTTGGCATTTGCAACGGATTTCAAATTTTGACAGAGAGCGGGCTATTACCCGGTGCGCTAATCCGCAATAATAATCTGCATTTTGTTTGCCGAACGGCTTCTTTAAAGGTTGAAAATAATAAAACGATGTTTACGCAATTATATCGCAAAGGGGAAGACATTCAAATCCCAATCGCACACGGTGAAGGAAACTATTATTGTGATGAAACGACACTGGCTCATTTGAAAGAACGGGAACAAATCATTTTCACGTATCAGGAAAATCCAAATGGTAGTGTGGCGGATATCGCAGGCATTGTGAATGAGCGTGGGAATGTTCTTGGTATGATGCCCCATCCAGAGCGCGCGGTTGAGGCGTTGATTGGTGGAGAAGATGGATTAAAATTATTCCAGTCGATTCTAAAGACTTGGAAGGAGGTTGCTCAAGTTGCCAAATAATGAACCTACTGCAAAGGAAATCAATGAACAGAAAATTTATGCAGAAATGGGGCTGATCGATCAGGAGTATGAGTTGATTTGTCAAATTCTCGGACGAGAGCCGAATTATACGGAAACGGGGTTATTTTCTGTCATGTGGTCGGAACATTGTAGTTATAAAAACTCAAAACCGGTCTTGAAAAAATTCCCGACAGAGGGTCCGCAAGTGCTACAAGGGCCAGGTGAAGGAGCAGGTATCGTGGATATAGGTGATGGACTGGGTGTCGCTTTTAAAGTGGAGAGTCATAATCATCCCTCTTTCGTCGAACCGTATCAGGGAGCTGCTACGGGTGTTGGCGGGATCATTCGAGATGTCTTCTCTATGGGGGCTCGTCCAATTGCGATGCTAAACTCACTTCGATTTGGTGAATTGGAAGATGCGAAAACGAAATATCTGGTAAGTGAAGTAGTTGCAGGGATTGCTGGTTATGGGAATTCGATCGGGATCCCAACAATTGGCGGCGAGATCCAATTTGAAAGTTGTTATGCGAAGAATCCGCTTGTCAATGCGATGTGTGTAGGGTTGATCGAAGCGAAAGATATTCAAAAAGGGCAGGCAATTGGTGTCGGTAATCCGGTCATGTATGTTGGCGCGAAGACAGGACGAGATGGCATCCATGGGGCAACGTTTGCTTCTGTGGAGTTTAGTGAAGAAGGTGAACAACAGCGGTCTGCCGTACAGGTTGGCGATCCGTTTATGGAGAAATTGCTTCTGGAAGCCTGTCTGGAAGTGATTCAGGAGCATGCGGACATTTTAGTCGGGATTCAGGACATGGGGGCAGCGGGACTTGTTAGTTCAAGTTCAGAAATGGCTTCCAAAGCGGGATCCGGTTTGGAACTTGTGATGGATGATGTGCCGCAGCGGGAAACCAATATGTCTGCTTATGAGATGCTGTTGTCAGAGTCGCAGGAACGGATGCTTCTATGTGTAAAAAAAGGTCATGAAGCTGAAATCAAAGCCTTGTTTGAACGTTATGGTCTCGAAGCTGTGACGATTGGTCATGTGACGGATGATAAGAACTATACCATCATACATCATGGTGAAATTGTGGCACAAGTTCCAGTTGATGCACTAGCGGAAGAAGCACCTGTCTATCATAAGCCTTCTAAAGAGCCAGCTCGATTTAGAGCTTTTCAGGAAGAAGCGTCATTTGCACCTGAAAATTTGCCAATTGAAGAAACATGGCGGGCGCTTTTGGCACAACCAACCATTGCCAGCAAGCGTCATGTCTATGAACAGTATGATTACCAAGTCCGCACTAGTACTGCAGTTGCGCCTGGATCTGATGCAGCGGTCGTTCGGGTACGCGGAACAGACAAAGCGATTGCAATGACGACGGACTGTAATTCGCGTTATCTGTATCTGGATCCTGAAATGGGCGGTGCGATCGCGGTGGCAGAAGCGGCACGGAATATTGTGGCTAGTGGTGGAAAACCGCTTGCGATAACGGATGGATTGAATTTTGGTAACCCGGAAAAGCCAGAGATTTTCTGGGAAATCGAAAAAGCGGCTGATGGGATCGCTGAAGCATGCCGAAAGCTAGATACGCCAGTTATTTCAGGAAATGTATCTTTATATAATGAAACAGACGGTACGGGAATCTATCCGACACCGGTGATTGGGATGGTTGGGCTGATTGAAAATACAGCGGATATTACCACGCAGGATTTCAAACAGGCTGGCGATCAAATTTATCTATTAGGTGAAACAAAATCTGAATACAATGGTTCGGAACTCCAAAAGCTGCTACAAGGACGTATTTCGGGCAAAGCACCAGTATTAGATTTGGAAAAAGAACAGACGGTGCAAAAAGAGCTTTTGGCAGCCATTCAAAAAGGTTTCGTTGCAAGTGCACATGATTTGGCAGAAGGCGGTTTGGCGATAGCAATAAGTGAATCGCTGTTCAAGGGAGGATTTGGCGCAGAGATCACGGTGCCATTTGTGCTTTCTGACTTATTTAGTGAATCACAGTCTCGCTTTATCGTTTCAGTGAAAAAAGAACAGGCTGCTCAGTTTGAACAGCAAATGGCAAAAACGCCAATTACGCGATTAGGAGAAGTGACAACAAGTGGTCTGCTAACCGTTAAAGGGACAGATGCAGCAGTTACACTAGAAGTGGATCAATTAGCTGAAATTTGGGAAGGAGCTATACCATGCTTGCTGAAATAAAAGGCTTGAATGAAGAGTGCGGGATTTTCGGCGTGTGGAATCATCCTCAGGCTGCAGAAATTACTTATTACGGCTTGCATAGCTTGCAGCATCGCGGACAAGAGGGTGCCGGGATCGTTTCAACAGATGGTGTGACACTAAAAGGACACCGGAATCTAGGACTACTGGCAGATGTTTTCAAACACGGAGAACTTGAAAATTTAGATGGGATTGGCGCGATCGGACATGTACGTTATGCAACTGCTGGCGGCAAAAGTTTGAGTAACGTTCAGCCGTTTTTGTTTCATTTTCAAGAGTCTTCTTTTGCACTGGCACATAATGGGAATTTGATTAATGCCAAATCATTGCGGCGTGATCTGGAGGCGCAAGGGGCAATTTTTCAAACATCCTCCGATACGGAAGTTTTGGCGCATTTAATAAAGCGAGCGCGAAAAGGAAACTTTCTGGATGATCTGAAAGCTGCTCTTCGGCGTGTGAAAGGCGGTTTTGCCTACATGCTGCTTACTGAAAATGCGATGATTGCCGCGCTTGATCCGAATGGCTTCAGACCACTGGCGATTGGTCGGATCGGGGACAGTTATGTGATCGCTTCTGAAACATGTGCTTTTGAAACAGTTGGGGCAGAGTTTGTTCGAGATGTCGAGCCGGGAGAATTGATTGTAATTGATCATGATGGCCTTCATATCGATTCGTTCACAAAAGATATTAAGCATTCGATTTGTAGTATGGAATATATTTACTTTGCACGGCCAGATTCGAATATTGCAGGCATCAACGTACATTCAGCGCGGAAAAGAAGCGGTAAGCAACTGGCCCGTGAGGCTTTTGTTGAAGCAGATATCGTAACTGGGGTACCTGACTCCAGTATTTCAGCCGCAATCGGTTATGCAGAAGAGAGCGGTATTCCTTATGAGTTAGGGTTGATTAAAAATCGGTATGTGGCCCGAACATTTATTCAGCCATCTCAAGCTTTGCGAGAGCAGGGGGTACGGATGAAATTATCGGCGGTCAGCGGGGTCGTGCAAGGCAAGCGGGTCGTGATGATCGATGATTCAATTGTACGGGGAACCACCAGTAAGCGGATTGTACAGCTTTTGCGTGATGCAGGCGCTAGTGAAGTCCATGTACGAATTGCTTCGCCACCGCTTGCATTTCCTTGCTTTTATGGGATCGATATTCAAACGCGAAATGAGCTGATTGCAGCTAATTATTCAAAAGAAGAGATTCGTGGGATTATCGGCGCCGATTCACTGGAATATTTAAGTGTGGATGGTTTGGTGGATGCGATTGGTCGTCCTTACCCGGAAGAGCCGTATGGCGGTCTTTGCATGGCCTATTTCAACGGTGATTATCCGACTGAACTATATGATTATGAAGCAGAGTATTTGGCTAGTTTAGAAGTGTAAAAATAAGGATCAGGAAAGAGAGGATTCATAGTGACTGAAAATGCGTATAGTAAAGCTGGTGTCGATGTCGAGGCAGGATATGAGGTCGTAGAAAGAATTCGGAAACACGTGGAGCGGACCAAACAAAAAGGTGTCATGGGAGCGCTTGGTTCATTTGGCGGGATGTTTGATTTAAGTCTTCTGAATCTGAAAGAACCTGTACTTGTTTCCGGGACAGATGGTGTGGGAACAAAACTGATGCTCGCACAAATGATGGACAAGCATGATACGATTGGAATCGACTGTGTGGCTATGTGCGTGAATGATATTTTGGCACAGGGCGCAAAGCCGCTCTTTTTCCTTGATTATATCGGGACCGGAAAGACTGATCCACTAAAGATGGAGCAGATCGTAAAAGGTGTGGCAGAAGGCTGTATGCAAGCTGAATGTGCGCTGATTGGTGGCGAGACAGCGGAAATGCCAGATATGTACAGTGAGGATGAATATGATTTGGCAGGTTTTACGGTCGGGGCCGCAGAAAAAAGTCAATTGATCCAAGCAGATGGCGTAAAGGAAGGTGATGTTTTAATTGGTCTTCCTTCAAGCGGAATCCATAGCAATGGATTTTCACTCGTGCGGAAAATTTATCTGAAAGAGGGGGAGTTCGATCTTTCAAAAATATTGCCGGAATTCGATCGTCCGCTTGGTGAGGTGTTGCTTGAACCTACTCGGATCTATGTGAAAGCTGTGTTGGCTGTACTTCAAAAAGCGAAGATTAATGGCATTTCGCACATTACAGGGGGCGGCTTTATTGAGAATCTGCCGCGGATGTTTGCAGAAGATTTGACAGCAGAGATCGAACTTGGCAGTTGGCCGATTTTGCCTGTATTTAAAAGCATGCAAAAACGTGGTCATTTGAATGAAAAAGAAATGTACAATATTTTCAACATGGGGATTGGTTTAGTGTTGGCCGTTGCGCCTGATCAAGTAGCGCTCGTGACGGACGTACTCAATGTGATGGACGAGCCCTTTTACAAAATCGGTCAAATCAAGCGGCGCAAGGAAGAGGCCGTTACGTTTACTGGAGGCGCAGAGGCATGATCAATCTAGCTGTGTTTGCTTCAGGAACTGGCAGCAATTTTCAGGCACTTGTGGATGATCCGGCTATTTTCCCGGCAATCAAGTTACTTGTATGTGACAAAAAAACAGCCGCGGTCATTGGGCGAGCAGAACAGGCAGGTATTCCCGTGTTTGTCTTTGCAGCAAAGGAGTATGCAGATAAAGCCAGCTTTGAACAGGAAATTTTAGATGAACTGGCGTATTATTCCATTGATTTATGCGTGTTAGCTGGATATATGAGATTGATTGGTCCGACACTGCTTGGCGCTTTTCAAAATCGGATTGTGAATCTGCACCCTTCGCTTCTTCCTGTATTTCCAGGAAAAGACGCGATTGGGCAGGCTTATCGAGCGCAGGTGAAAGAAACTGGTGTGACTGCACATTTTGTCGATAGCGGAATGGACACAGGACCTGTCATTGCGCAGGAAAAAATAGCAATTGAAAAAGAGGATACGATGGAAACGTTGACGGAAAAAATCCATCGCGTAGAACACCGCTTTTATCCAGCGGTCGTGAAGCAGCTGATGGCAAGCAGAAAGGAAGTTGAGTGATGAAACGAGCACTTATCAGTGTATCAGATAAAACCGGTGTGGTGGCATTCGGCAAACAGTTAGTCGAACTGGATTTTGAGATTATCTCGACGGGTGGTACTAAGCAGGCGCTTGAAGAAGCAGGAGTTCCTGTGATTGGAATTGAAGAAGTGACGTATTTTCCAGAAATGCTGGATGGCCGTGTCAAAACGCTTCATCCCAATGTGCATGGCGGCTTACTAGCAAATCGAAGCATTCCAGCGCATATGGAAGCACTTGAAAAACATGCTATCACGCCGATCGACTTGGTGTGCGTCAATCTGTATCCATTTCAAGCAACCATCGAGCAGCCAAATGTGACACTAGGCGAAGCGATCGAAAATATCGATATTGGCGGGCCTTCGATGCTACGATCGGCGGCTAAAAACTATGCGGCTGTAACTGTTCTGGTAGATACGGCGGATTATGAGGGCGTACTTGGCGAGCTGTCCGAACAGGGGACGACAACTTTTGAAACCAGACAAAGACTAGCGGCAAAAGTATTTCGTCATACGGCGCAATATGATGCACTGATCGGTCAATATTTAACGGAAGTGACGGGAGAAAAATTCCCAGAGAAGCTAACACTGACTTATAATTTGGAAGATCGCTTACGTTATGGCGAAAATCCTCATCAGGATGCTGCCTTTTACAAAGAACCGCTTAGTCAGGAGGGCGTTATCAGCCGTGCGAAACAGCTTCATGGTAAAGCGCTCAGCTACAATAACCTTCGGGATGCGGATGCGGCTGTGAAAATCGCTGCAGAATTCACTGAACCTGTAGCAGTTGCTGTCAAACATATGAACCCGTGCGGCGTTGGCTGCGGGACGACCATTGAAGAAGCTTATTTGAAAGCTTATGAAGCAGATGAAACATCTATTTTTGGAGGGATCATCGCACTTAATCGTGAAGTGGATGCAGAAACAGCGACACATATGAGTGAGATCTTTTTGGAAATTATCATTGCGCCAAGTTTTTCAGAAGATGCTTTTGAAATTTTGAGCCGCAAGAAAAATATTCGCTTGTTGACACTGAACATTGAAACGACAGAACCAGGACTTGATAAGATTTCAATTGGCGGCGGTCTTTTGTTGCAAGATCAGGATACGCTGGTAGAGGATCCTGAAAGCTTTGAAGTGGTAACAGAAAAGGCACCAACTGAAGTGGAATTGCAGGCGCTTCTCACGCAGTGGAAAATCGTGAAGCATGTCAAATCTAATGCAATTGTTGTCGGTACGGCATCCCAGACATTGGGAGTTGGGGCTGGTCAAATGAATCGGATCGGTGCGGCAGAGATTGCTTTGAAACAGGCTGGTGAAAAAGCAGCTGGAGCAGTACTTGCTTCTGATGCCTTTTTCCCAATGGACGATACAGTTGAAGCAGCTGGAAGAGCAGGAATCAAAGCCATTATCCAACCAGGTGGATCAATTAAGGATCAAGATTCCATTGCCATGGCCAATCAATACGGCATTGCTATGGTGGTCACGCGTGTACGTCATTTTAAACACTAAGGAAGTGAAAAAATGAAAATCTTAGTAGTCGGTAGCGGCGGTCGTGAGCATGCGATCAGTCGGAAATTACTTGAGTCACCTAAAACGGAACAAGTCTTTGTCGTTCCAGGAAACGATGGTATGTTGCAAAAAGGTATTGCCCTTCAAAATATTGCGGAAACGGATCATGAAGCTATTATCCAATTTGCCAAAGAAACAGCCATTGATTTTGCAATTGTTGGACCTGAAGTGCCACTATTAAACGGACTGGTGGATGATCTGGAAGCGGCAGGCATCCCGGCTTTTGGTCCAACAAAACAGGCTGCACTGATTGAAGGCAGCAAAGATTTTGCTAAGCAGTTTATGAAAAAATATCAGATTCCAACGGCAGATTCAGAAACTTTTACAGATTATGCAGCAGCAAAAGCCTATTTGGATGTAAAAAAAGCGCCGATCGTTATCAAAGCAGATGGTTTGGCGGCTGGAAAAGGTGTTACAGTTGCGATGACCATGGAGGAAGCCACACTGGCATTAAAAGAAATGATGTTGGAAGCTAAATTCGGTGAGGCTTCGCAAAAAGTTGTGATTGAAGAATATTTAGCAGGCGAAGAATTTTCACTGATGGCTTTTGTGAATGGGACGGAAGTCTATCCGATGGAGGTCGCACAGGATCATAAGCGGGCTTACGATGGTGACAAGGGGCCGAATACTGGGGGCATGGGGGCTTATTCACCAGTTCCACATCTTGCTCAGAAAGTCGTGGATGAAGCAGTTGAAAGCATTCTAATTCCAGCAAGTCAAGGGCTTGTAAGTGAAGGGAGAAGTTTTCGTGGCATTCTTTATGCCGGTTTGATCCATACAGAAACTGGACCAAAAGTGATCGAGTTCAATGCGCGGTTTGGTGATCCAGAAACACAGGTTGTGCTGCCAAGGCTCGAGTCAGATTTGGTTGAAATCATTTGGGCACTCCTACATGATCAAAAACCAGATGTTCGTTTTAAACAGGATGGTGTTGAACTTGGCGTCGTCCTCGCCAGTGCTGGTTATCCGGAGCATTATGAAAAAGGTGCCGAACTTACCGGCCTAGAGCAGATTGATCCAAATGTTGCCATTTATCATGCGGGTACGAAACAAGATGCAGAAGGTAATTTTGTTTCGAATGGTGGTCGTGTTCTGTTAGTAGGTTTACATGCGGAAAATATGGTGGAGGCTCGTCAAAAGATTTATCAAGAAATGAAAAAACTTGAGAATCCAGCATTTTTCTATCGAATCGATATTGGACTGAAAGCTGAATAAGTGGATCATCATACAAAGCATAATCTCATGAATATTACGGGATTATGCTTTTTTGATGAAAAAAGATTGTATTTCATACGTTGGTACGTTAAAATATGAAAGTGAAGATTGAATAGTTAAACGGAGGTTATCGTATGCAAATAGAAAAGTTAAGAGGAGAAGGGTTAGATGCCTTTTTTGAAGGGATTTTGACGCTTGAGACCCTCGAGGAATGCTATGCTTTTTTTGATGATGTCTGCACGGTGAACGAGATTCAATCCATGTCGCAGCGCTTTCAGGTTGCTAAAATGTTGGCAGAAGGAAAAACGTACAGTGTGATCGAAGTTGAAACAGGTGCCAGTACAGCCACGATCTCTCGAGTCAAACGCTCGCTGAATTATGGTAATGATATGTATCAAGTGGTATTTGATCGGATGAAGGAAGAAAACTAACTGCTTATTTGGAGGTTTTCACGCTGAAGAAAAAATCAACTTATCCTGTGATCGTGACGGTGATTTTAACACTGGCAGTATTATTTGCGCTTGTTCAGATGTTTACTGACCGGATAGTTCTTCCATTCAGTCTTTTATGGCACTGGATTTTTATTATCAGCTTTGCTGTAACGACAGGTATCAACGCTTATCAAAAGCGGCTTATCGGAACGGCAATCGGCTTATCTGGCCTCGTTATCTGTATTTCTAGTCTGGTCATTCAAGCTTACCTTTAAAAATGGTTTCGTTTATTGAAACGAAGCCATTTTTTTATTTGCTAGATGAAAAAGTTTAAAAAAAGTCAAAACTTCATAAAAGACAGATGAAGCTCCTCACGACTAATGCTATAATAGGATAGCGGTCTTTAAAGAATTTATTGGGGGGACATCATGTTACGTCATTATTTTAAGATTGATCCGGCAAAAGAATTAAGTGAAAAAGCTGTAAAACGACTTCTAGCCAGTGGTACTGATGGTTTTATTATTGGTGGTACTGATGGATTGACAGCAGAAAATGTTTCTTTTTATTATGATCTTTTCAGCGAGTCACCGCTTCCGGTCTATCTGGAGGTCAGCAGTCCGGCAGCTATTCTTCCATATGCAGACCGTTTTTTGATTCCGAGTGTTTTGAATACGCAAGATGCTGACTGGCTGATCGGCAAACATCATCAAGTGGCGATGGAATACGGGAAATATATTCCATGGAACAAAACAAGCACGCTGGGCTATATCATTTTAAATGGGGAGGCGAAGGCCGCTCAACTGACCAAAGCTGAGACAGACCTTTCGATTGACGCCGTTCAGGCTTACGTGCGACTAGCTGAACATGTATTTCATTTGCCTGTCGTTTATTTAGAATATAGCGGCCGTTACGGGGATCCAGCAGTCGTTCAAGCTGCACGCCATGTGCTGAAGGAGACAGAACTCTGGTATGGTGGTGGCATCAAGACGCTTGATCACGCTGTTGAAATGGGACGTTATGCGGATGTAATCGTTGTCGGCAACAGCCTCTATGAAAATTTTGAAAGTGCAATAGAAACAGCACAAGCTCGTAGTTTTCTTACGTGTTGAAATATGTTAAAATAAGAACAAATGTTTGTATGGTGGTGTAAATAAAATGCAAGTAAATCGAGAACAGTTAATTAAAGGGCTGAATACCGAACAAAAACAGGCAGTTCAGACAACAGAAGGTCCTCTTTTGATCATGGCAGGGGCGGGAAGTGGTAAGACGCGGGTTTTAACACACAGAATCGCTTATTTAATCAAGGAACGTGATGTGAATCCGTATAATATTTTAGCGATTACCTTTACAAATAAGGCGGCACGCGAAATGAAGTCAAGAATTGGCAATCTGCTTGGTGGGATTGCAGAATCTATTTGGATCTCGACTTTTCACTCGATGTGTGTACGGATTTTACGTCGAGATATCGACCGAATTGGCTATGAACGCAATTTTACGATCTTAGATTCCAGTGACCAGCTTTCTGTGATCAAAGGAATTTTAAAAGATAAAAACATCGATGCAAAAAAATATGAACCACGTGGGATTCTTGCATCGATCAGCAATGCAAAGAATGAACTGATGGATGCGCGTGAATATGCCAAAGAGGCAAGTGGCTACTACGATAAAATGGTGGCTGAAGTATATGCTGAGTATGAGAAAAAATTGAAAAAGAACCAGGCGCTTGATTTTGATGACCTGATCATGGTGACGATTCAGCTATTTGAACGAATTCCAGATGTTCTCGAACACTACCAGCATAAGTTTCAATATATCCATGTAGATGAATATCAAGATACCAACCGTGCCCAATATACATTGGTACAGCTTTTGGCGGCAAAATATAAGAACTTATGTGTTGTTGGGGACTCGGACCAGTCGATTTATGGTTGGCGCGGGGCGGATATATCGAATATCTTATCGTTTGAAAAAGACTATCCGAACGCACAAACAATTCTTTTGGAAGAAAATTATCGTTCGACAAAACGAATTTTGGAAGCTGCCAATCACGTCATAGAAAACAATCACAATCGTAAACCAAAAAACCTTTGGACAAATAACGATGAAGGAAAGAAAATCTTTTACCACAAAGCGTTGACAGAAAAAGAAGAGGCTTCCTATGTGGTCAGTAAGATTCAAGAAGAAATCCGGAATAACAATCGGCCGCTGACAGACTTTGCGATTCTTTACCGGACGAATGCCCAGTCGCGGGTAATGGAAGAATTTTTCATGAAATCAAGTATTGCCTATACGATGGTTGGCGGAACGAAATTCTATGACAGAAAAGAAATCAAAGATATTTTGGCTTATTTGCGGCTTATTTCAAATAATGATGATGATATCAGTCTGACGCGGATCATCAATGTGCCGAAGCGTGGTGTGGGCGCTGGTTCCCTTGAAAAATTGGCAAGGACTGCTGCGGCTTATGATCTCACACTTTTCGAAGTACTTGAACGAGTGGAACTGGCTGGACTTTCTACTAAAATCAGCAAGCAGCTGGTGGAATTTTATAGTTTAGTGAAGAACTTTACGCAAATGCAGGATTATCTTTCGGTAACAGAGCTTGTGGAAGAAGTGCTCGAAAAAACCGGCTACCGGACAATGCTGAAAAATGAACGAACGATCGAAGCACAGACGCGGCTTGAAAATATTGACGAGTTCTTGTCTGTCACGCAGAACTTTGAAAAAGAGAGCGAGGATAAAACGCTGATCGCCTTTTTGACAGACTTGGCGCTTGTGGCGGATGTGGATCAGTTGGATGACGAAGATGACGAGCAGCAAGGTGCAGTGACGTTGATGACGCTTCACTCTGCTAAGGGATTGGAATTTCCTGTTGTTTTTCTAGTCGGACTGGAAGAGGGGATATTCCCGCATTCCCGTGCACTCTTTGAAGAAGATGAAATGGAAGAAGAGCGCCGCCTCGCTTATGTAGGTATTACGCGGGCAGAAGAGGAACTTTATTTGACAAGTGCCTATTCCCGAATGATCTACGGCCGCTCGACAACAAATCAGGAATCTCGATTTATCGGTGAAATTCCGCAAGATTTAATTGAAACAGGGAATGAAAATCGCTTAAAAGAAGTACCATTTGCACGACCAAAACGAGCAGTGAAGCAAGTGGTAAATTATGAAGCGAGCGGTGCAGCTTCACTTGGTTGGAATGTGGGAGACAAGGCGACGCATAAGAAGTGGGGTGTCGGTACGGTGGTCAGTGTGAAAGGCGAAGGCAGTAGCATGGAACTTGATATTGCTTTTCCAAGCCCGACCGGTGTAAAAAGATTATTGGCGGAGTTCGCGCCGATTGAAAAAGCGTAAGGAAGCAGGTGCTTGGAATGGATGAGAAAAAACGCTATCAAGAAGTGGTCGACTTATTGAATCAATATAGTCATGAGTATTATGTGATGGATCAGCCGACCGTGGAGGATTCGGTTTATGATCAGCTGAATCAGGAATTGTTGGCAATAGAAGAACGCCATCCAGATTGGGTCACCTCTGATTCGCCTTCGCAGCGAGTTGGCGGGGAAGTTTTGGAAGGATTTGTAAAAGTGACTCACCATACACCGATGCTAAGTCTTGGCAATGCCTTCAGTCATGAAGATCTGTTGAATTTTGATCGACAGGTGCGTGAAAAGATTGGTGATTCGCGTGAATATATGTGCGAGTTGAAAATTGACGGACTAGCGGTTTCACTGATTTATGAAAATGGTGTCTATAAGCAAGGCGCCACACGTGGAGACGGAACAATTGGGGAAGACATTACAGCGAATCTGCGGACGATTCGGTCTGTCCCGATGACATTACGTCAACCATTTTCGATTGAAGTGCGCGGTGAGGCCTATATGCCAAAAAAATCATTCAAAAAACTGAATGAGGCACGTGAGGAAGACGGTTTAATGCTTTTTGCCAATCCGCGAAATGCAGCAGCCGGCTCCCTTCGGCAACTTGATACAAAAGTGGCGGCAAAACGGAATCTGGATATTTTTCTCTATTCTGTGGCGGACTTTGGTGAGATGGGGGTAGCAAAACACAGTGAAGGCTTGGATATGCTGTCTGACTTAGGACTGAAGGTCAATAAAGAGCGCCGTGTTTGTCAAACAATGGAAGAAGTTTTTGCTTATATTGAGGAATGGACGGAAAAACGAGCCAGCCTTGATTATGATATTGACGGTATCGTACTGAAAGTAAATGATTTAAACCAACAAAAAACACTTGGCAGTCGTGTTAAAACGCCGCGCTGGTCGATTGCTTACAAGTTCCCTGCGGAAGAAGTGCCTACAAAGTTGCTAGATATTGAATTGAATGTCGGGCGGACAGGCGTTGTGACACCGACTGCAGTACTTGAACCGGTCTTTGTTGCAGGCACCACTGTCAGTCGTGCTTCCTTGCATAATGAGGATTTAATCCATGAAAAGGATATTCGGGTCGGTGACATGGTTGTGATCAAAAAAGCAGGCGACATTATTCCAGAAGTGATTCGCAGCGTACCCGAAGAACGCGATGGCACGCAGGAAGAGTTTCATATGCCGGAAATATGTCCGACTTGCGGAAGTGAGCTGGTGCGTTTGGAAGAAGAGGTGGCGCTTCGCTGTATCAATCCTAAGTGCCCTGCTCAGCTGAAAGAAGGACTGATTCACTTTGTTTCTCGAAATGCGATGAATATAGACGGACTGGGTGAGAAGGTTGTAATGCAGCTATTCGATCAGCATTTGATTCAAGATGTGGCAGATCTTTATTTCCTTTCGAAGGAAGAACTGTTAAAATTAGAACGAATGGGTGAAAAGTCTGTTACGAATCTGCTTCATTCGATCGAAGTGAGTAAAGAAAATTCTTTGGAGCGTCTGCTTTTCGGACTGGGGATTCGCCATGTTGGTGCCAAAGCGGCACGGACTCTTGCTATGAAATTTGAAACGATGGATCGATTGAAGGCTGCGACGAAGGAAGAACTGACGGAGACTGCGGATGTTGGGGAAATCATGGCAGACAGTGTGGTGACCTATTTTGAAAATGAAGAAGTCCATGAACTTTTGAATGAGCTGAAAAAAGCGGGCGTTAACATGGATTATACGGGTCCGCGGCCAAGTGATTTAGATGAAGAAGCATTGGTTTTCAAAGATAAGACAGTCGTTTTAACTGGGAAACTCGAACATTTTACACGAAATGATGCAAAAGCTTTGATTGAACAGCTTGGGGGAAATGTTTCCGGCAGTGTCAGTAAAAAGACTGATCTCGTCGTTGCCGGCAGCGATGCAGGTTCAAAACTTACAAAAGCACAGGAATTAGGGATTACTGTGCTGAGTGAAACGGACTTGCTTGACTATTTACCGGATGAAGGTGGAATGTAACGAATGAAAAAATTATTGGTACCCTTGATGGTCCTATTGCTTGTACTTACAGGTTGTGCACCTAAGCTTGATTCAGATAGTAAGGTCGTACAAAAAGATTCAGAGAAAAAAGGCGAGACGGGGATTATGACAAAAAATCAAATCTCATCGAGTTACTACAAAACCGTTCTTCCTTATAAGGCCAGCAAATCACGCGGTTTGGTCGTTTCTAATATCAATTCGCGCTATGACATCAATGAACTAGAGTCTGGCTTGATGCGGATTTCACAAAACAACTATGCGGTGGATCAATATCTATTCCAAGAGGGACAGTATTTGGATGAGGACACATTGAGCAAGTGGCTTTCTCGTCAAAGTGATGAAAATAAAGATGGACTCAACCCGGCTGATAATGGAACGGGAAATGATCGAAATCCGATTTATTTGGCGCATATTCTAGAACAGGATTATTTAAAACAAACGGATGATAATACAGTTTCCTTAGGCGGTGTGTCCGTTGCATTGGCGATGAATTCGGTTGATTATTATCAAAAGGAACAATATGGCGACACGTATGAGCAGGATATCAGTGACAGCGATCTACTTGCTAAAGGGAAAGAAATGGCTCAAACGGTAGTGAATCGTATGCGGCAAACAAAAGGTCTTGAAAATGTGCCGATTACAGTGGCAATCTATAAACAAGGTCGTCGTGATGCAGTAGCTCCAGGCAATTATATGGCCTATACGACAGCAGAGGGAACGGATCTTGACGATTGGAAAGAGATCAAAGAGAAAAGTTATGTGCTGCCTTCTAATGATGCGGCAAGTGACCATAAGACTGATAGTGATTCCTTTTTGAATTTTAAAGCGGATATTGAGAAATACTATCCGAATTATACGGGTGTTGTGGGACGTGCACGTTATGAAAATGGACAACTTGCAGAACTAGATGTTGATATCCCGGTTCAATTTTATGGAGAAGCAGAGATTATTGGATTTTCACAATATGTAACCGATCTGGTTGGAAAACATTTGCCAAATACAGCGAATATCCAAGTCAATATTTCTACGACAGATGGACCAGCTGCACTGATTACGCGCTCTGCAAATGAAGATGCAGCGAATGCCCATATCTATAATTGAATAAAAAACTAGATTCTGCTGGAAGCTGCGGGAATAAAAGCAGCTTCTTGCGGGGTCTCTTTTTTATAAGTAGAAAAACGGAGGGCCTTTTCAGGAAATTCACAAAAACTCTCTGCAAATGGAGAGAGACTATGATATAATTTTAGCATTAGTGAAAAAAACTAATCGATCTAACCATAAGGAGGATGGCGTTTTGACAAATATATCAAAAGACACTGTACAAAAAGTGGCAAACCTTGCAAAACTTGAAGTTTCTGATTCCGAAGCAGAAACATTTGCCAGCCAGCTTGGCAATATTATTGAAATGGTCGAAAAATTAAACGAGTTGGATACAACAAATGTAGAACCGACTTCTCATGCGATTCCTGTTTCCAATGTCCTTCGTGAGGATGTAGCTAAACCGGGATTACCGCGTGAAAAAGTTTTACGAAATGCGCCTCTTACGCAGGACGGCATGTTTAAAGTACCAACAATCATTGAAGAATAAATGTGACAATCTGTTTATAGGAGGGAATCTATTTTGGGTTTATTTGAACATTCAGTAAAAGAACTGCACGAACTTCTAGTAAAAAAAGAAATCACGCCGTTCGATTTAGTGCAAGAATCCTATGACCGCATTGAAGCGGTGGAAGATAAAGTGGGCGCTTTTATTACACTTAACAAAGAAACAGCTTATGATGTGGCTGCTGAACTTGGCGATGCTGGAATTGATCCAGACAATATGTTGGCGGGTTTACCGATCGGTATCAAAGACAATATCGTGACGAATAATTTGCGAACAACTGCGGCAAGCAAGATTTTGGAAAACTTTGATCCAATTTATGACGCAACGGTTATCCAAAAATTGAAGCAAGCACAAGCAATTAATATTGGTAAACTGAATATGGATGAGTTTGCAATGGGCTCATCAACGGAAACATCCTACTTTCACAAAACGTATAATCCTTGGAATTTGAATAAGGTGCCAGGTGGTTCGTCAGGTGGGAGTGCAGCGGCAGTTGCGGCTTCTGAAGTGCTGTTCTCGCTTGGATCGGATACGGGAGGTTCGATTCGGCAACCGGCTGCATTTTGTGGTGTTGTTGGAATGAAGCCTACATATGGTCGTGTTTCACGTTTTGGATTGATCGCTTTTGCTTCTTCACTCGATCAAATTGGTCCAATTACGCGTACTGTGGCAGATAATGCCTATCTGTTGGAAGCTATTTCTGGAGCAGATGAAAATGATTCCACTTCGATTGAACGCCCAGCTGAGAATTTTGCGGCTGCTTTGACAGGGGATATCAAAGGCCTTAAAATCGGTGTTCCAAAAGAATACTTAGGTGCAGGTGTTGAGCCTGGTGTGAAACAAGCAGTCATGAAGGCTCTTGAAACACTCGAAAAAATGGGTGCCACATGGGAAGAAGTTTCCCTGCCGCATTCTGAGTATGGAGTGGCAAGCTACTATATCTTGGCCTCTAGTGAAGCTTCTTCCAACTTGGCCAGATTTGATGGGGTTCGTTATGGCTACCGCTCCCCGAATGCAACTAATCTGGATGAGCTTTACAAGAAAACTCGCTCTGAAGGATTTGGCGATGAAGTGAAACGGCGGATCATGCTGGGGACTTATTCATTAAGCTCCGGCTACTATGATGCTTATTATAAGAAAGCGCAACAAGCGCGCACATTGATTAAAGAAGATTTTGCTAAAGTGTTTAAAGAGTATGATGTTATTATTGGGCCAACTGCGCCAACGACTGCATTTAATATCGATGGAATGATCCATGATCCGATTACAATGTATTTGAATGATATTTTGACGATTCCGATTAACTTGTCAGGCGTTCCGGCAATTTCTGTACCATGCGGCTTCTCAGAAGGTATGCCAGTTGGTCTACAAATCATTGGGAATCATTTTGAAGAAGCGAAAATTTATCAGGTTGCTCATGCGTTCGAGCAGGCGACAACATTCCATAAAGAAAAGCCCGCATTATCTTAGGAGGGAGAAGAAGATATGAATTTTGAAACTGTGATTGGACTTGAAGTACACGTAGAATTAAAAACTGAATCAAAAATTTTCTCTTCTGCTCCTGCTCATTTTGGTGCAGAACCGAATACAAATACGACGGTTGTTGATCTCGGGATGCCGGGTGTCTTGCCAGTGCTAAATAAACGAGCTGTCGAATATGGAATGAAAGCTGCGATGGCAATTAACTGTGAAATTGCGCAGCATACTAAATTTGACCGTAAAAACTATTTTTATCCAGATAATCCAAAAGCCTACCAAATTTCGCAATTTGATAAACCAATCGGAGAACATGGCTGGATCGAAATCGAAGTCGGCGGCAAGAAGAAAAAAATCGGTATCACACGGCTTCATTTAGAAGAAGATGCGGGGAAAAATACGCATACGAATCAAGGGTATTCACTTGTTGATATTAACCGCCAAGGGACGCCACTGATTGAGATTGTATCAGAACCAGATATCAGAACAGCTGAAGAAGCCTATGCTTATCTGGAAAAACTGAAATCCATTATTCAGTACACAGGCGTTTCCGATGTGAAAATGGAAGAAGGCTCCATGCGTTGTGATGCTAATATTTCGATTCGCCCAGTGGGGCAGGAAGAATTCGGCGTGAAAACCGAGCTGAAAAACCTGAACTCATTTAACAATGTGCGTAAAGGTATCGAATATGAAGAAAAACGGCAGCGCGAGGTATTGCTTGCTGGCGGAATTATCGAGCAGGAAACACGTCGTTTTGAAGAAGCTACAGGTAAAACAACGCTGATGCGTGTGAAGGAAGGGTCGGATGATTACCGTTATTTCCCAGAGCCCGATCTTGTTGATCTATTTATTGATCAGGCATGGATGGACCGGATTCGTGCGGAAATTCCTGAGTTGCCTGACAAGCGGAAAGAACGCTATGTGACAGAACTTGGCTTACCTTCCTATGATGCAATGGTCCTTACCCTAACAAAAGAAATGTCTGATTTCTTTGAAGCGACGATTAAAGCCGGTGCCGAAACGAAACTTGCTTCTAACTGGCTGATGGGCGAAGTTTCGGCTTATTTGAATGCCGAGCAAAAAGAACTGCATGATACGGGATTGACCCCAGAAAATCTGGCAGGTATGATTAAACTGATAGAAAATGGAACAATCTCTTCTAAAATCGCTAAAAAAGTTTTCCGTGAACTGGTTCAAAATGGTGGTAATGCAGAAGACGTTGTGAAAGCAAAAGGACTTGTTCAAATTTCAGATGAAGGCGAGCTGCGAAAAATTATTACGGCTATTCTGGATGAGAATGAACAATCCATTGTTGACTTTAAAAATGGGAAAGACCGGGCGATTGGTTTCCTTGTTGGTCAAGTCATGAAGCAAACAAAAGGTCAGGCGAACCCGCCAATGGTTAATAAAATTTTGTTGGAAGAAATGAATAAACGCTGATCAGAAGCAGAAACTGTTTTCATTGAATGATTTCTTAGCAAGGAATTATTTTGATGAGAGAGTTTCTGCTTTTTAAACTATTCGGCCACTTTTAGATGAATAGTTTTTAAATAAACGGAAGAATATGAATGATTTTTCACAGGTATAAAATAGGCAAGCGACGTTTTTTTTGCTATAATAAACATGCTGGACAAACAGGACGTTTACACGTTTTAAGTGTAGCCGTTTTTTTGTTGTAGAGAGGATGAAAGCAATGAAGAAGAGAGCTCGCGTAATCTATAATCCAACTTCTGGTCGAGAGCTGATCAAGAAAAACTTGGCGGATGTCTTGCAAATATTAGAGAATGCAGGCTATGTGACAAGTGCCCATGCAACGACCCCAGAAGCTGGCGACGCAAAGCGAGAAGCCGAACTGGCAGTAGCAGATGGCTATGATCTTGTGGTTGCTGCTGGCGGCGACGGTACCATCAATGAAGTGATTAATGGAATTGCTGAGCAGCCTTCTCGTCCCAAAGTAGGGATTATCCCGACTGGGACGACGAATGATTTTGCTCGTGCGCTCCATGTTCCGCGAGATGTGATCAAGGCAACAGAAATCATTGCTGCTGGTCAAAGTGTGGCTATGGATATTGGAAAAGCAAATGATACTTATTTTATTAATATTGGCGGCGGCGGTCGTTTGACAGAACTGACATATGATGTACCAAGCAAGTTGAAAACGATGCTCGGGCAGCTGGCTTATTATTTAAAAGGAATCGAAATGTTGCCATCTTTTAAGGCAACGAAGGTGAAAATTGAATATGATGACGGTTTTTTTGAAGGAGAGGCCATGTTTTTCCTGCTGGGGCTGACTAACTCGATTGGTGGTTTTGAAAAAATTGCTCCAGATGCTAAGCTGGATGATGGTAAATTTTCTCTGATAGTGGTTAAAAAGGTAAACTTACCTGAATTTATTCGTCTTATTACATTGGCTATACGCGGTGATCATATTAAAGAACCCAATGTTATTTACGTTAAATCTGAAAAAGTTGTGGTTACATCCGAAGAGAAAATGTTGATCAATCTGGATGGAGAGCTCGGGGGAGAAACACCGATGACATTCCAAAATTTGAATCAGCATATTGAATTCTTTGCAAACGTGGAGGAGATTCCAGCGTCTGATCTGGATGTTAAATATGAGGAGCAATTTACGATCGATCAATAAAAAAGATGCAAAACCAAGTTACTGGTTTTGCATCTTTTTTTAGTGATCAGCGAATTCTTCTTGTCAACATTCGGTGCGCCACAAGGATGCGACGCCGCTCACGAATGTAGAGAAGAAGAAGGATTAGTAGAGAAATCAGCGTAACAGCAAGCCCGACTCGCATACCAGGCACGTGATAACTTGCTGTGATCACAGCTTTTCCTTTTGGCACTTCAATTGATGTAAAGTATCCGGCTGTTTTTGTCGTCTCGACATCTTTACCGTTGACTTGGAAGCGCCAGCCTTTGTCATATGGAATCGTCAACATCATCGTTCCGCCAGTTTTGCTATTTGCTGTGCCTGAAAGGGAACTGTTATCTACTTTCACATTTTGAAGGCCTGTTTCTTGAGCGGCAGTAGTGTATTTGGCAAGAGCGGCAGGATCGATAGTGAAAAATTGTTGAACAGGGTACGTCGCACGCTCACCGTAACTTCGATAAGTAATTTTTGTTACATTTGATTGTAACATTGAGACATTTGCAACGCCATCCGTCATCCCTCTCATTGGATAGCTATAGACAAATTGATTATTGAAATATACATCTGAACAATTATATAAATTAGTTGAAGAGAAAAGGTAAAGAACTTTATGTGGAGAAATCTTAGGTAAATAATAGATGGTATCATAATAGTCCACCTTGGTTCCATTTTTTTTCTTGGTACCTTCTTTTTCAACAATTTGAGTTGGTTTGACTTGTGTAACAATCTCGTTTTGATGATCACCAATCAATTGAGCCATATTTTTTTCGGAATTGATGATGTTTGTATAAGCACGCCCTGTATCAATTGAAGCAGAAATAGCATCAGCAGCGGCTGTATCAATGAAAAAGCCAAGTGGCAAGGTGTTTCGATTCGTATAGACGTAATAATCGCCGACTTTTTTTGAGTCACCCTGTACATAGTTTGTTGTATCAATTTGATATTTAATACCTAAAATACTATCACTAAGAAGTGTTCCGCCATTCGACAGGATTTTTCGATTTTCAGGCTGTGTACTGTAGCCAAATTGACGCATCGTTTTTGCAAGATCTTCCGACAGCATAGAACTATTGTGTGAGATTGTATTTGCTTGATAAAGGTAACCATTATTATCATAGTTATTAAAATTCAAAGCCATGCGATAAAAGTTTTTGTCATTTTCTTTAATATTACTGACAATGTTGCTTACATTTTTATCAAGTTCAACTGTTTCATAGTCTTTATAAGTGAACTGTTTATTGATTTTTCGCGATATTAGTAAACCGTTGCTGGTCATATCTGCAAAAACAAGAAATGCAAGAGCAAGTGTCAGTAATTTTCGCTTGGAAGGATAGGTAAGCAAAAGTAAAAGGACGGTTGTAAAAGCTACTAAAAGCAAAGCATTCCCAATGAATAACTTGAGATTGACCGTTCCGCTTTGAAAAATAAATTCTGCGATCAACAGCAAGAACCATAACATAAAGGACAAGATGATCCATTTACGGTCTTTGGCATCCAATCTTTGAAAGAGAATAAAAGCCATAACGATAATTGTAAATGAGAAAAGAAATGAAAAGCGATACGGGAACCATGTCGGCTGTGTCATTGCGTGCCAGATCAGGTTGAGAGTCCCAAATTTAAAACTAAGCATAAAGAGTGCCACAAGTACGCCAAAACAAATCTTTTCCCGCCACTTAGTCTTTTTAGATAAGAAGAAGACTGGCAATAGAATAATAACGAGAATACCGGAAAAAATATTTGCGTAATATGGGGCATTGCCTGTAGTAATCAGTGAATCATATGTTCCGTTGAAAAATTTTGCTAAAATCCGCAAGATACCTTGTGCATTTGGAATGAAATGGCTATCATTTTTGTGAATGGTTTGTGATTGAAGAAGCGTAGGAAGAAACAGAATAAAAGAAATTCCCAGAGAAAGAAGTGTGCTACTCAGGAAAATAACAATAGAGGAGAGCATCTTACGCCATTCTACTTTTTTAGAAAGCATCTTGATGATAAAGTAAACAAAAACAAACCCGCCTACCATATAGGATATGTAGAAACTAGAAATAAACATGAGTGCAAGTGCTAAAACAAAGAGTACACTGAAACGCCTACGAATGATTTTTTCAACACCTTCAAGAATTAAAGGCAAGTAAATCAATCCATCCAGCCACATCACGTTTTGTGCATAGCACATGGCATACCCCATTAATGCATAGCAAAGTGAAAACATGACGACAACAACATCTGAAGAGAATGTTTTGAGTCGTTTTAGATAAAAAGCCATCGTGGCACCAGCAGCGCCAATTTTGACGATGGTTAAAAGAACAATCGCATCAGGAAGATGGTCTCGACTGAAAAACAGTAAAAGAAAATTAAATGGACTGCTCAAATAATAAGAAAAAATGCCCGCCTGATTCATCCCTAGAGCTGTTTCCCATGAGAATAAGGTAAAATCAGTTTGATGGAAAAAATCATAAAAATAATAGAAGAAAGAGCGATACTGCCCATATAAATCTACAACAAAAATAGAACGATCCCCGAAAGGATGGAATTGTTGGAATGCAAAGATACTAGTCATTGCCAGCATTGGTAGTAAAAAGGCCAACAAATAGACAACCCGTTTTTTTATTTCATATATACACCTCTATGTTTAGTATAAGCTATGGCTGTAAATATTATAGCATGATTATTATTACAATTAAAAGTCTTTTTTTGCAAAAATATTAATCGATTGATATTCCGTAATGAAAATGTTACCTATTCACAAGTTTGCCTATTTATGTTAAAATGAATTGAATTAACGGGAGTCGATTAGTAAAGGAGACACTTGAAGAATGAAATTAGTTACAATATTAATACCTGCGTATAATGAAGAAGATGTTCTAGGTCAGTTATATGAGCGCTTAAATAGTGTGACAGGTGAGTTACCTGATTATGAATTCGAATATCTTTTTATTAATGATGGCAGTAAAGATCGTACACTTGACATTTTAAAAGAATTCCGGGCATCAGACAAACGAGTTTCTTTCGTGGATCTTAGCCGTAACTTTGGAAAAGAAACCGCGATGATTGCTGGACTTGATTATGCAAAAGGAGATGCAGTAGTCATTATTGATGCCGATTTGCAGGATCCACCGGAGCTTATTCCTGAAATGATTCAGTACTGGGAAGAAGGCTATGATGATGTATATGCAAAGCGTCGTTCTCGGGAAGGCGAGACCTTTTTGAAAAAATTCACGTCTAAAAAATTCTATCAACTGCTGAAAAAAATGGCGAGTGTCCCTATTCAAGAGGATACAGGGGATTTCCGTCTACTTGACCGCAGAGCAGTAGAAGCTTTGCGGATGTTACGGGAAACACAGCGCTATACAAAAGGCATGTTCAGCTGGATTGGTTATAATAAGAAGGAAATCGAATTCGATCGTGATCCGCGAGCTGCTGGTGAAACAAAGTGGAATTATTTCAAATTGATTAATTTAGCGATTGAGGGGATCACTTCTTTTACAACTGGACCGCTTCGACTGTCAGCCATCATTGGGAGTATCGTTTCACTTTGTGCCTTTATTTTTATGATCTGGGTATTTATCAAGACGCTTGTTATCGGTGCAGATGTGAGCGGTTATCCTTCACTGATGATCGTGATCTTGTTCCTAGGTGGAATTCAGTTACTTTCGTTAGGGATCATCGGCGAATATTTAGGCCGGATTTTCAATGAAACAAAACGTCGTCCTCTTTACTTTGTGGATGAATATAATGATGACAAAGTAAGAGAGATTGAACATAAGAAATGTTAAAAAATTGCAGTTTCCAAGTTATGGGAACTGCAATTTTTCTGTTTAGGCTTCTAATTCCTGCCACTTATTAACTTTTTCAGGTTGGCGATAGTAAGCTAATTGTTCGACTAATTCAAGTGGAGAATCAGTATTGATAAATAAACCTTCTTGACCAGCGGGAATAAATCCTTCTTGAATAGCCTGTTTTACCCAAGCGATCAAGGGATCATAAAAGCCGTTTATATTAAAAAAAGCAATTGGTTTTTGATGCAGACCAAGTTGCGCATAACTAAGTACCTCGGAAATCTCTTCCAGTGTACCAAACCCACCAGGGAGGGCGATGAATGCATCGCTGAGACGGATCATTTCTGCTTTTCTTTCCGGCATGGAGCTAACTTCAATCAGTTCAGACAATCCTTGATGGACCAGCTCGCTTTGAAAAAGTCCTTTTGGCATCACGCCTGTCACATGTCGTCCAGCTGCGAGCATCTCATCTGCAATGACGCGCATCAGACCTAATCTGCCACCGCCATAAATAAGATCATGTCCAGCACTGCTTAAAGTTTGTGCAAGATGAGTCACACTTTCTGAGTATCGACTTGTTTTTCCTGGATTTGAGCCACAATACACACATATATTCATTATTTGTCCCCTCTCTATACAACAAACTAAATTTTACGCGCAACAACAGAAAACAGCAAGTAAAAAAGTAATAGAAATAAATAGTAAATTAGTTGTCTTTTTTGTAAAAGGATTGTATAAATTCTATCAAAGAATTATAATAATGAAGCCTCGAAATAATCGAAAGTGGGTGAAAATCCTTGCTCCGAGCCCTGATGAATAAAAAAATAGTAGCCATTTTAGCAGTCCTTCTTGTCTTGGCGGCGGTTATTTGGATCGTTTTTTGGGAAGTCCAGGCGAAGGAAATTGCACCCAAAGTAACCCAGGCTGAACTTATTGAGAGTAATAAATCGTGGGTGGCAACCAAAACCCCTCTTCCATTAACAGAGAATATTTTTGTGAATTTACCGGCGAGGGACTCAAAAATTTCTGTCACAAATTCTGGGGATCTGGTCTTTGAAACTTCGAATCCAAATTATTTGAAACAACTAGCAGATGAAAATGACCAGTTTACGAATATCAAAGAATATCGATTGCTGATTTTTGCAGATAAGGTCTCTGAGTATTTCAATAATAGTAAATATCGTTATCCGACTGGTCATGCGCATGCAGGGATGTCAGATTATCAGATCGAAAGTGGAATTCGTGAAATCGATAGTGGGAAAGAGTCGCTGCCGTTAAAGCAAAGTGGACAAACAGTAATTGTAAAGAACTCTTTAGCGACCGACTATTCGAATGATATGGCAAAAGATGCAGCAAAGGCATTTGAATTTGATATTTTGGATCAAGGTGTGACAGTTGACGACCAATTTGAAACAGCTTATCAACATGTAACAGCCTATCCAAAGGAATTTTACTATGATTTCAATGTAACGAAAAAAGCATTTTTTCTCTTGAATAATATGAAAGAAGCAACAATAACAGAACCAGTCGGTATTGAATATGTGATGAAATAGAACAGAGCTGGAAACGGCTCTGTTTTTTTAATGGAATTTCCGTTATAATGAGTTGTTGAAACAAATTGGGAGGAAGTGTGAGACAGGTGGCACATGTAGTAGAAAAAAATCAGGAAATCGAGCTTTCAGTCATTGATTTGACACATGAAGGGAGCGGTGTGGCTAAAATTGATGGTTATCCGCTTTTCATACCGAACACGCTTCCCGGCGAACGCGTAAAAATTAAAGTTGTAAAGGCTGGTAAAAAATTTGGCTATGGTCGATTAGTGGAGCTGCTTGAGGCGAGTGCAGATCGAGTGGAGCCGCCTTGCCCTGTTTATCAGAAATGTGGCGGCTGCCAGCTGCAGCACTTATCATATCCAGGTCAACTTGCGTTCAAACAGAAACAAGTTTATGAAGTGATGCGCCGGATCGGCAAGCAAGATGTGATGGTGCATGAAACACTCGGCATGCGTGAGCCGTTTTACTACCGGAATAAATCACAGGTACCAGTTGGCTATGTGGATGGGAAACTGGCAGCTGGTTTTTATCAAAAACGGAGCCATCAAATTATCGATATGGATACATGTCTGATTCAAAATAAGCAAAATGATGCGGCAGTGCAAACCACGCGGCAGATACTTGCTGAATATGGCTTAGAACCGTATGACGAGGAACGGAACCGGGGGGACATTCGGCATATCATGACTAGGAGCAGCTACACGAATCAAGAGCTGATGCTTGTTCTTGTGACCCGGAAAGCCAATTTTCCTTATAAAGAAGTTATTTTAGAACGTCTTCAGGCAGAAATTCCGCAACTGGTTTCAATTGTGCAAAATGTCAATCCGGATAGGACAAATGTGATTTTCGGCAAGAAAACACTGGTGCTGTGGGGAAAAGAGGCAATTGTCGATACGATTCATGGGATTGCGTTTGAAATTTCTGCCCGTTCCTTTTATCAAGTGAATCCAGTTCAGACTGAGCGATTATATCAGGAGGCACTTGATCGAGCAGGGCTTACTGGTGAGGAGACAGTCATTGATGCTTATTGTGGGATTGGTTCGATTTCACTTTGTCTAGCGAAGCAGGCAAAACATGTGTATGGTGTGGAAATCGTTCCTGAGGCGATTGAGGATGCACGTAAAAATGCCGCTTTCAACGGGATAGATAATGTGACCTTTGAAGTTGGCAAGGCGGAAGAGGTCATTCCGAAGTGGTATCAGGAAGGCGTTGTAGCAGATGTGCTTGTTGTCGATCCGCCACGCAAGGGTTGTGATGAGCAGTTGCTGGAGACGATTTTAGAGATGCAGCCGAAGCGTGTAGTGTATGTGTCGTGCAATCCGGCGACACTTGCTCGTGATATGCAGATTTTGGCTGGCGGCGGGTATGTGGCTGAGGATGTCCAACCAGTGGACATGTTTCCAATGACGACGCATGTGGAGTGTGTAGTAAGGCTACAAAGACGGAACTACTAGAAATCCTTGATTTTAAATATTTTTCACCGCATGCAGTATTTGATACGGATGAGAATGGATTTAGGAAAAAGAGGATTGAAAACTATATTCTGGTGTCAGTTGTGATTGAGATAGAGTGGGGGAACGGCACTGGATATGTAACAAATACAAAAGCATTAGACGAGGTTGTCTGGTGCTTTTTGTGTTATAGAGACAACTTAGGTAGAATAAAGAGGTGGATAGTCTAATACGTAAAGATGCAAGGAGAATACAATGGGGAGTATTGTTATCATGATTAGGCCAGATCAATTGAAAAATCCAAATCCGGATTTGCGATATGTGATTCCCGATCGGTTAATTCAACTGACTTCCAATCAATTGAGTGATGATGGATATGATTATATAGAGAATGAATATATGACGATGGCAATCTTTTTAAAGTCAGCGGCTCCACTTCCACAAGCATTAGAGGTAATAGAATTTTTAAAAACAGAAACTTTTTTAGAAAATAACCTTTATGAAGCGTGTATGATCGCAATATGTGATAACAATCAATATAACATTCACGAATATAAACAGATTCATCCGAAAGTTAACTAGTACTAATGGAGAATAAGTAGCATCATCTTTTTGTCATTCAAATATAGGCAAATGTATAAAATAAGATTTTAAAGGAGTGTAGATATGGAGGGAGTCAAACCTATAAACATCCCACTAGTGGCAGATTTTGTTTTAAGTCCTGAAGTCGTTTATGGCGAACATACGGGGATCTATTTTATCACTCGGGATAATCAATACGGGCGAATTACTTTTGAAAATTTGGATGCGATAAAAATTTGTCGTGGAGAAACCATGCCTTACGAATTTGATTATTCTTTGGCAGAGCAAGGAAATTGGGTTTTCCAAGTAGAAAATTCTGTTTGGCAAAAGGAACGTTATGCTTATGAAAAGAAGTACTACGAGGATGCGTACGAGTTTGGTGGAAACGTCAAAGATATGTTGACGGATTTCAAGCATTATTTGTTTTCATTTCACGACCAATTTGTCGAGGTGATTGCACGTGGATTTTGGTTTGAAGAAGCGGAGCAGTCCTTACTGGGAAAAGAATTGACCTCTGAACACCCATTTTTGCCGTTACCAATGGAAAATGCTGAAATTATGACAGCTCATTCGCTCGATATGCAGATTAGAAAAAATCCTGAATCAGCGAATAAATTGATTGAGAATGCCCATTTTTGCAGTCAGAAGATTTTTGAATTTGCTTTGGAACTTGATGGGAAGGCGAGTGTCAATCATACGGTCACATTATCGTGGAAGAAGGGGCAATTTTTCAGTTCTTTAAAAAATTATTTTGGACGTCAGGAAGCTGAGTTTGCTGGAATAGCTGATTTAGAACAGCTGAGGCCATTTTTGGAGAAATATATGGAAGAAGTATATAAGTACAGGAGCCAGATGAAAAAATAAATCGGGGAGGTTAAAACATGTCTTTTTCAGAAATAAGTATTTATCAGGTAAAACCAGCTAAGACGGACGAATTTGAAGCAGTGATGGAAGATGCTGTTAGGTTGATGAAAGCTATGGACGGATGCCAATTGCTCCGCTTTATGGAGCGTACACACTATATAAAAGAAATGCAAACTATTAAGGAGGGACTTCCGCCTGATCAACTTACGCGAATTGTAAAGTGCGTTCGTTATGCGATCTACTGGGAATTTGATACAAGTGAAAATTATGGGAAAGCGCAAAAACAATTATATGAAACGTACTGGAAAGCAATCGAAAAATGCTTGCTTGTGCCGCATGATAAGATTTTGGGTAAGAGAATAAATGAAAATCTCGGAAAATAGAGATAAGGCAGTGCTTTTAAGATTTTTGAGAGGGATAAAATTGTTATATAAGAAGGGCGACTCATATATGATAACAGTCGTCTTTTTTTGTGAAATCAGTTTTCTCGTTAACCTGTTACCCAAAATGTAACGGGTTACAGCTTGAAAGGGTTCGTTGCGAAACCGCCAAAAAGGGTATTTTTTTCGAGGGACTTGTAATATGATGAGCATGTGGCAAGGAAATACTCGAGTATGCCCAAGCAATGAACCATAATTTAATGAGGTGAAAACATGACTTGGCAAAAAGATTTTATTGATACAAAAGATTTCTCGAAAGAACAAATTTTGTTCATGATTGAATTAGGCAGAAAAATGAAAGCGTCTATCAAAAAAGGACATTATCCACAGCTTTTGAAACATAAAACGCTCGGAATGATTTTTGAACAGTCTTCCACTCGGACGCGTGTCTCTTTTGAAACGGCGATGACGCAGCTTGGCGGACACGCGCAGTACTTGGCTCCTGGTCAAATTCAACTTGGCGGGCATGAATCGGTCGGTGATACGTCTCGCGTTCTTTCTCGACTGGTCGACATTTTGATGGCGCGCGTTGAACGGCATCATACGGTGGTCGAACTTGCAGAAACAGCTTCGATTCCTGTGATTAATGGCATGAGCGACTACAATCACCCAACACAAGAACTTGGTGATGCGATTACGATGTTTGAGCATCTGCCAGCCGGTAAAAACATTGAAGACTGTAAGATCGTGTTTGTGGGGGATGCAACACAAGTTTGTGCTTCCACGATGTTTATGGCGACGAAACTGGGGATGGATTTCGTTCAATTTGGTCCTAAAGGCTTCCAGCTTCGCGAGGAACATTTGAAAATTGCTGAAGAAAATTGCCGGATTTCTGGTGGTAGCTACTTAGTGACGGAAGATGCGGATGTAGCACTTAAAGATGCTGACTTTATTTATACAGATGTTTGGTACGGTTTATATGAAGCGGAACTTTCTGAAGAAGAACGGATGAATGTGTTCTATCCAAAATATCAAGTCAATGCAGAGTTGATAAAAAAAGCAGCCCCACATGTGAAATTCATGCACTGTCTTCCAGCAACTCGCGGGGAAGAAGTGACAGACGAAGTGTTGGATGCAGATTATTCGATCGTTTTGGATGAAGCGGAAAATCGTTTGACTGCGATGCGTGCTTTACTTGTTTATTTCATGCTTCCGACTTTGCGCGAGGAAACAGGGGCTTTACATGAATATCTAGACGGTGAATTAGCTGTATTCTTGAAAGATGCACCAGGGATCGCATAATTGGTAAAGGAGGAGGAAAAAAGGCTGCGGATTGCTTTTTCCTCCCCCACTTAAAAAGGAGTGGGCAATTTGAAAAAGAAAAAGTTTCGTTTATTTGATGCTGTACTCATGGCGGTTTGTGTCATCTTGGTTGTAGAGTCGGCGGCACCAGCTGCTGCGATCGGTTCTTCACAATTTTTCTGGTGGATCGCCCTGTTAATTCTGTTTTTCCTGCCATATGGAATGATTTCAGCCGAACTAGGGACAACCTATGATGATGAAGGTGGGATCTATGACTGGGTTAAACGGGCATTCGGTGGAAAATGGGGGGCGCGTGTTGCCTGGCTATACTGGATCAACTATCCGATTTGGATGGCTAGTTTGGCCGTTTTATTTGTGGAAGTGTTTACACAGATTTTCGAGCTTCATTTTAGTACGCCACTTTCGATTGCGATTCAGCTCGTTTTTGTTTGGCTGGTAGTCTTTATTAGCTGTTTCCCTGTAAGTGAAAGTAAATGGGTACTGAATATTGCCGCATTTTGCAAGGTATTTATTATGCTGAGCTTGGGGGCACTGGGGATTTATTTTGCGGCAACGAAAGGGCTTGCAAATGATTTTTCTGGAAAAGCATTGTTACCAAGCTTTGATGCAGAAAGTTTATCCTTTATCTCTATTATCCTCTTTAATTTTCTAGGTTTTGAAGTGGTCACAACGATGGCGAGCGACATGGAAAATCCAAAACGACAAATTCCGCAGGCGCTGATCTGGGGTGGCGTTTTGATCGCCTTCTTCTACTTGCTAGCAGCGTTCGGAATGGGGGCGGCGATTCCAACAAGTGAGCTCTCGACTTCGGGGGGCTTGATTGACAGCTTTATTATGTTAATCGGTTCAATCAATCCATTTGTGATAATTATCGGCTTGATGTTTATGTTTACGCTGATGGCGAACTTGATTTCTTGGGCGCTTGGTGTGAATTATGTGGCGCTTTATGCTGCTAAAAATCATGATCTTCCTGGAATTTTTGGAAAAGCAAATCCGAAAAATGAGATGCCTATTGGCGCGAGTGTTTTAAATGGGATCGTGGCTTCTGCCCTGATTATTGTGGCGCCGATCATTCCGAATGAGGACATTTTCTGGGCATTCTTCGCACTAAATGTTGTGGCATTACTAGGTTCTTACATTATGATGTTCCCGGCTTTCTTGAAACTCCGGAAAATCGATCCAGATCGTGAGCGTCCGTTTAAAGTGCCGGGTGGAAAAGTATTCCTTTCCATTCTCACAATTGTTCCAATGATCTTGCTTGTCATTACCCTGATTTGCTCAGCGGTTCCGCTCAACACTTCAACTGCTGAACTTAGTGAGAAAATCCCGATTTTGATTGGGACGGTTGCCTGTGTGATAATTGGTGAGATATGTATTGCGACTGCTGGAAAAAAGAAAAAGAAAGCGAGTGTTCTAAGTGAAAACGATCGATAGTTCTCCGAAAAAAGACGGATTTCGTATGCCTGGCGAGTTTGAAAAACATACGGGGTGTTATATTTTATGGCCCGAACGTCCAGATAATTGGCGTTTTGGGGGAAAACCAGCTCAAAAAGTTTTTGTAGATGTTGCCTCAGCTATTTCAAAATTTGAACAAGTGACAGTGGGAGCAAGCCCTGAACAGTATGTCAATGCACGCTACATGCTTCCAGATGAAGTGCGGGTTGTGGAGATTGACAGTGATGATGCTTGGGTACGTGATTGTGGACCGACTTTTGTGAAAAATGATAATGGCGAATTGCGCGGGGTCGACTGGTCTTTTAATGCGTGGGGAGGCCTCGTTGACGGTTTGTATTTCCCGTGGGATAAAGATGATCAAGTAGCACAAAAAATTTGTGAATTGGAAGGTCGCGATCGGTATCGATTGGCTGATTTTGTTTTAGAAGGCGGCTCGATTCATGTGGACGGCGAAGGAACGCTGATCACAACAGAAGAATGCTTGTTGTCAGAAGGGCGTAATTCACAGCTCTCTAAAGAACAAATCGAACAGGTATTGAAAGAATATTTGAATCTTGAAAAAATTATTTGGTTGAAACGGGGCATTTATTTAGACGAAACCAATGGGCATGTGGACAATATTTTGAACTATGTACGTCCAGGAGTGGTGGCATTAGCATGGACGGATGATCAAAATGATCCGCAATATGAAATTTCCAAGGAATGTCTTGATATTTTGGAAAATGAAACGGACGCGAAAGGCCGGAAGCTTGAAGTGCATAAAATCCATGTGCCAAAACCTATTTTGATTACAAGAGAGGAAAGTGAGGGTGTGGATGCAGTGGACGGCACATTGCCTCGGATGGAAGGTGACCGGTTGGCAGCAAGTTACATCAACTACTATACCGCAAATGGTGGTATCATTTTCCCGCTTTTTGGCGATCCGAAAGATGAAGAAGCGAAACAAAAACTAGCTGAACTTTATCCAGAAAGAGAGATTGTTGGTGTTTCGGCACGTGAAATTTTACTTGGCGGCGGCAATATCCATTGCATTACGCAGCAGGTTCCGAAAGCTTAAGGAGGAGAATGAGCGATGACAAAACGAAAAATCGTGGTCGCACTTGGTGGAAATGCGATTCTTTCAGATGATGCCAGTGCAAATGCGCAACAAGAAGCACTCAAAAAAACCGCTCGGCATTTGGCGGCATTTATTAAAAATGGGGATGAATTGATCATTTCTCATGGGAATGGCCCGCAAGTCGGCAACCTCTTGCTGCAACAGGAAGCAGGAAATTCACTTAAAAATCCTGCCATGCCGCTTGATACTTGTGTGGCAATGACGCAAGGGAGCATCGGCTATTGGCTGCAAAAAGCGCTTGATGAAGTACTAATTGAAGAAGGCATCCAGAAAGAGGCGATTGCGCTGGTCACTCAAGTGGTCGTTTCACCGGATGATCCTGCTTTTAAAGAACCAACGAAGCCGATCGGTCCATTTTTGACAAAAGAAGAGGCGGATGCGGAAACAGCTTTATCTGGGTCTGTGTTCAAAGAAGATGCTGGACGTGGTTACCGGAAAGTTGTTCCATCACCTAAGCCGATTTCGATCAAAGAACATCAGGTAATTCGTACGCTAGTTGAAAGTGGTGTCATCGTGGTTGCTGCTGGTGGCGGCGGGATTTCAGTAGTAGAAGAGGCTGGTCAACTGCGCGGTGTAGAAGCTGTAATCGATAAAGACTTTGCATCTGAAAAATTAGCAGAGTTAATCGATGCGGATCTACTCCTCATTCTAACAGCGGTCGATCATGTGGCGATTCATTTCAATCAGCCAGATGAAAAAAAACTGGGTCATGTGACGGTGAGCGAAATCGAAGGGTATATGGAAGCGGGGGAGTTCGCAAAAGGAAGTATGTTGCCGAAAATCGAAGCGGCAAAAGCTTTTGTGGAATTCAAGCCGGAAGCTAAAGCAATCATTACGTCGTTAGAAAATATCTGCCAGTTGATCGAGGAAGAGGCAGGAACCGTTTTGACAATGCAATAAAAATAGGCAAAATTCGGGTCATGTACTCGAATTTTGCTATTTCTAGTATATAATAGTGGGGAAAACTACTTTTTGGGAAAGGAATTCGCGGGATGATACGTTTAAGTGGTACGCCAAAAGAGGATGGATTTTATATGCCGGGAGAGTTTGAGCCGCATGCTGGTTGCCTGATGATATGGCCGGAGCGCCCGGACAATTGGCGCCTTGGCGGAAAACCAGCACAAAAAAGTTATGCGAAAGTAGCAGAAGCGATTGCGGATTTTGAACCAGTCACAATGCTTGTTTCGGAAAAGCAGTATCAAAATGCCAGAAGCATGCTGACAAGCCGGATCCGTGTGGTGGAGATGAGTAATAATGATGCTTGGATTAGAGACTATGGTCCTAGCTTTTTGTTGAATCAACAAGGAGAGATGCGCGGGGTCGACTGGCGTTTTAATGCGTGGGGAGGGCTGTTAGATGGCCTTTATTTTCCTTGGGATAAAGATGATCAGATGGCGGTCAAAATTTGCGAACTGGAAGAAATAGACTATTATTCGCTGCCAGATTTTATCTTGGAAGGTTGTTCGGTGCATGTGGACGGCGAAGGAACGCTTGTGACAACAGAAGAGTGCTTGCTTTCAGAGGGTCGAAACGGTCAGTTATCAAAAGCGGAAATCGAAGCTACTTTAAAAAATTATTTTAATGTGCAGAAGGTCATTTGGCTGAAGCATGGTTTTTATTTGGATGAGACAAATGGTCATGTGGATAACATCTTTAATTTTGTGGCGCCAGGAATAGCTGTCTTAGCATGGACGGATGATAAAAGTGATCCACAGTATGCGATTTCTAGAGAATGCCTATCGATTTTGGAACAGGAAAAGGATGCGCAGGGGCGTTTCATTCAAGTACATAAATTAAAGACGCCTAAACAAGTACATATTACGCAAGAAGAAAGTGAGGGAGTAGAAGCCATCAATGGCACCTTCCCTAGGCAGCCAGGAGATCGATTGGCCGCTTCATACGTGAATTATTATACAGCAAATGGGGCGATTATTTTTCCTTTATTTGATGATCCAATGGACGATGCGGCGCGACAGATCTTGGCAAGTTTATATCCTGACCGGCAAATCGTCGGTATGCAGGCACGTGAGATACTGCTCGGTGGCGGTAACATCCACTGCATCACGCAACATATTCCCAAGCATCAGAATCCGGCTCGATAAAAGGAGAATCTATCATGGACTTTTTTGAAATTTCCAGCAAAAATATTGCGACCCTGACGCGCAATGAACGAATCCTTTTCGATTATGTCGTTAAAAATATGAATGAAATCAAAAACCAAAGTATACGGGAAGTAGCCGCAGAATGTTTTGTTTCGACTACGACTTTTTTACGCTTTGTCCGTAAGCTTGGATTTACAGGCTATAGTGAATTTACCACAGTACTTAAATTTACACTGCTCGGAAAGGTAGAGGAAAAGCCCTCACCTTTTGTTGTGGAACAAAAAGATTATCGGGAAGAGTATCTGAAAAATATTATAGAGTCTGTTCGTGTTCTAGAGCCGTCCAAGCTGACGCAAATCACACGGAAGCTGATGTACCGGCCGCGTATTTATATATTTGCCAAAGGTCTCAGTAAACACGCAGCTCAATATATCCGTTATCTGTATACGATGAGCGGTTTTATGGTGGAATTCCCGGAAGATTATCAGTATCGGCAAGCAGTTTTGCCGCATATTGGGAAGGAAGATCTGGTATTTATTCTTACATACGGCGGGCACGATATTGAGCTGATTCAAACGGCTCAGAAATTGCGCAGTAGAAAACAGCCGCCAATGCTAATTTCCATAACTGGGGCGGATAATAATATTATTCAAAATTTAAGTGATATTAATTTGTATATTTTTACAGATGAAATCGAGTTGGATAATCTGGATATCACATCGCGGATCTCAACAATCGCTATTATGGAACTGATTCTTTATCAATATATGGAAGATCAGCATCCTAAAGAATAAAAAAGCCCGCAGTGATTAGCTACGAGCAGAAATGTCTGGGGTTTTAAGCAAAGCGATAATTTGGTCGGCGAGTTCATCTTGGGTGGATTGATCTGTATTGATGATAAAATCCGCACAGGCTTGATAATGCGGAATCCGAGGTTCAAAAATCGCTTGAATCTCTTCTTTGGATTTCGATTGGACGAGCGGACGACTGGTATCGCCTTCTAAACGTTTGAGGAAAACATGTGGATCCGTTTCAAGATAAACAACAGGGGCTGGATGTGTGACAAGAACTTCGCGGTTAAGCGGGTTCAAAATAATGCCGCCGCCTGTTGCAATAATGGCACTTGTTTCAGCAAGTTCTTTCAATTTTTCATGTTCAAGCTCCCGAAAGCGTGTTTCACCAAATCGAGCAAATATTTCAGTTACCGGCATGCCTTGTTCACGGACGATCTCTTCGTCAATATCAAGATAAGGCAGGCCTGTTTTTCGTGCCAAAGATTCGCCAACAGTCGTTTTGCCGGCGCCCATGAAACCAATCAGTATGACTTTTTCGATGATAGTCTCCTCCTTTTGTTTTACCGCTTAAAAGTATTAAAGTAATTATAGCATACTCGAATAAAACGTCAATGAATTTTTTCTATTATAACGTGCTTCAATTCTTTAAGCAAATAAAGTGAAAATAAAATCTTTCGTATTTTTAGTCTTTCTTTGTAGACTGAAACCGTGTACAATAGAAGTATCATGTTCAAAGAAGGGACGATTTATGGATTTAGAAAAGTTGGAACAAAATACATATAAGATTTTTGTGAACCGTCGTTTGATTTTTTCTAACCTATGTTTATGGGCAGCCCTTGGCATTTTCATTTTCTTAGCTTTCAACCATATTAAAGGGATCAACGATATGGAAAGGTTGATATTAGGCATTTTTTTATTTGTGATATGTGTCATTCGACCTGGAGCACAGCTGTTGAATGTGATGCCCACAATCGAACTTTCTGATAAAGGGATCAGCTATCGGGGAGATTTTGAAAGCTATCAGGCAATGACGGCTCTTGAGATCATCAAACCGCGCATTCCATTTTTTACTCAAGGTCGTTTAGTGATTTATACGGAAATAGCGGGAAAGCAAGAAGTTGCCTTTGATATTCTGGCGATGGATACGGCTGACAGCCTAGAAAGTTTGCAAGCGGCAATCATTCAGGCTGCTGCTCATTTTGAAGAGATAGAGCTAAGAATAGAGGATTTGCATCATGCTTCACTTTAATGCAAAAATAATTATTGAAAGCCGAAAGTGGATTTTTCTGACCTACTTTCGGTTTTTTTATAAGATACGACTATAGACTATGGTCAAATAGGTAAAACTCAGGTAAAATAAGCAAAAAGTGATTTAAAGGAGCGTAGCTATGGAACCGGTGCTGAAAGCGAAAAAGATACGTAAGGTGTATGGTTCAAAAGGGAATATTTTTCCAGCACTTGGCAGCATTTCAATGGAAGTTTATCCGGGAGAATTCGTTGGTGTAATGGGACCCTCGGGCGCCGGAAAATCGACTTTGTTAAATGTTTTATCCTCGATCGACAAACCGACAAGTGGAGAAATTGAAATTGGCAGTCGTTTACTGTCTAAAATGACTGAAAAAGAAGTAGCGTTGTTTCGCCGGAATATGCTCGGCTTTATTTTTCAGGATTATAATTTACTGGATATGATGACGTTAAAAGATAATATTGTGTTGCCACTTGTGCTAAACAAGGTACCCATTGAAGAAATCAACCAAAAATTTAAGCTACTTGCTAAACAGTTTGGACTGTATGATCTACGAAATAAATATCCAACTGAACTTTCTGGTGGGCAGCGGCAGCGAACGGCTGTTTGCAGATCGCTGATTACTGAGCCAGAGTTGATTTTTGCAGATGAGCCAACAGGAGCGCTTGATTCGAAAGCGGCAACGAATCTGCTCGAAAGTTTGACAGCCGCTAAGGAAGAACGGAATGCAACGATTTTGATGGTCACGCATGATGCGTTTGCTGCCAGCTACTGTGAGCGGATTTTATTTATCAAGGATGGGGAGATTTTCACCGAAATTTATCGTGGAAAAATGAACCGCAAACAATTTTTTAATAAGATTTTGGAAGTTTTAGTCATGCTTGGCGGTGATCTGGATGACCCTCTTTAAGATTGCCTTTCATTCGATGAGCCGAAACCTCAGTCAGTATCTAATCTATTTTATTTCAGTGGTCGTGTCCGTGGTAATATTTTTTACTTTTATGACGCTTGCTAATTATCCGCTGATTGATCAGATTTTTAAAAAATGGGAGCTGTACGGATCAGCCCTCTTTTTTGCAGAAGCGCTCTTACTCGCTCTTTTTGTCGTTTTTTTTATTTTTTATTCAAACAGCTATTTTATTAAACGACGAAAACGAGAGATCGGCATGTATTCACTACTGGGCTTACGAAAAATTCAAATTTCACTCTTACTATTTTTTGAAAATGTATTGCTCTACTTGCTTGCCTTGATTTCAGGAATTTTAGCTGGGATTTTTTTCTCAAAGTTATTTACAATGCTACTCTTTTGGGTCGTAGATCTCCATGTGGATACGCGAATCGTGATCTCGGGGAAAGCGATTTTAGACACGAGCATGGTTTTTTTGGGAATTATGCTGCTTGTCTCGCTTTATAATCTGATTTTTATTTTCAGGAGCAGTCTGATTAGCCTTTTTCAGAAGGAAGTTGCGGAGAAGAAAAATCCACGTGGATCACTGATTCTGTCGATTGTTGGACTAGGATTGATCGGCTTTGGTTATTTCCTTGCTTGTCAACCAATCGGGGGCGGCTTTTGGTCAGATTTAGGCGGTACTGAAACAATAGCGCTCATTTTGATTGGTGTTGTGTTAGGGACATGGGTAGTCATCCGTTACGGGGTACCGGCAATCATCCGTTTTTTCTATTTTAATGATCCAACCTATTATCGTGGTGTCAATATGCTCGTTCTCTCTTCCTTGCGATATAGAATCAAACATAATGCAAATACACTAGCGATGATCGCGATCTTGAGCGCAGCAACGATGACGATCATTGCAGGTATGAGCAGTTTATATTATCCTGTGCTGAATAAAGTTCGAAGTGATAATCCGGTCAGTTATCAGTTTTTAAATCTTTCTGATGAAAAAGAAAAGGAAGTGGATCAAGCAGTTCGCTCTTCCACGGATCATAATCTTCTTTATAAAACCCACAGTGAATATATCAATTTGAGTTTGCTAGATGATAGCGTGCGAGTTCCCGGGGGTTATTGGGTCAACCAGGCTCAGTTTTCGGTGATTAGCATGAATGAATTCAACAGACTGAACGAAATTGAAGGGGGAATGAATGCAAAAATTAAATCGATCGCTGATGACGAAGCTATCTTGATTAGTCAATATGATCATCAGATGCAAAGAGACGGTAAAGTGGATTATCGAAAGATCCCTTATACACTCGCCGACAAAAATAGTCAGCCGCTCTTTTCTTTTACAATAACAGATTTTCGGGATTATCCCCTTTATAATGACAACTATGCTTCTGCTACAATCGTGGTGAATAATAAAACCTATGAAATCCTGAAAAAAAATCAACAGCCTGAGCGCATTTCCAGTTATGATGTGACCAATGAAGATCGTGCGGAGGATTTGACGTATGAATTACAGGTAATTGTAGATGGAAAGCCTAATTTCTGGTCCGAGAACATTTCCAGTTATTACTCGAATTATCATATGTATTCTATTTATATGGGGACATTCCTTTATATTGGAACTTTTATCGGTATTATCTTTTTTATGGCAACCGGAAGCATCATTTATTTTAAACAGATTACAGAAGCTGTCGAGGAGCGTGAACGATTCCAAACGCTACTTAAACTGGGGCTTACAAAACGAGAATTAAAAATGACGGTGGCTCGACAAATTATACCGATGTTTATCATTCCACTCATACTTGGGCTTTCACACAGTTTAATGGCAATGGTGGATCTCAGTATCAACTTTGAATATGAAATCAAAATGCCGGTTATGATCGTATGTACGGTTTATTGTCTGTTTTACGGCATATATTACTGGCTCTGCATTCATAATTACACAAAAATTGTGCTGCGAAATCGGCCGTAGCTTTTCAAGCGGTTGTTTTTCCGCTAAAATAGAGATAGAAGTGATTTGGAGGAAAAAAGATGGTCAAAGTATACATTGTGGAAGATGATCTGGTGATTCGTGATACGATCAAAAAGCATCTGGCTAAATGGGGCTTTGATGTGCGCCCTGTGAATGATTTCAGTAATATTTTAAATGAATTTCTCGAATTTGAGCCGCAGTTGATTATTTTGGATGTCAATTTGCCTAATTTTGACGGCTTTTACTGGTGTAATCAGATTCGGGAGGTCTCGAATGTGCCGATTATCTTTCTGTCTTCGCGCAATTCGCGGATGGATCAGATCATGGGTATGAATATGGGCGCCGACTATTATATTGAAAAGCCGGTCGATTTGGACGTCTTGATGGCACGGATCAATGCACTTCTTAGACGAACCTATTCCTATGCAGATTTAGAAGAACCGAATATTATCGAACATAACAATGTTTTTTTGCATATCGATACGAATATGCTCACTTATTTAGATGAAAAAGTAGAACTGACAAAAAATGAGTTTCTGATATTATATGAATTGATGAAACAAAAAGGCAGTATTGTCAGCCGAGAAGAGATCATGCGTGTGCTTTGGGAAGATGAAAGTTTTGTAGATGACAACACGCTGACAGTCAATGTGGTAAGAATTCGTAAAAAACTGGCGGAGATTGGTTTGCAAGATTTTATTAAAACGAAAAAAGGTCAGGGCTACATGATTGAATAGTCATGCAGGAAGCGCTCGTTTTTCTTTCGAATGAGGAGAGAAGTGCTTCCTGCTTTTCTAGATTTACTGAAGGAGGTTGTTCTAATGAAGGTACTTGTTTTTGGTGGGACTCGCTTTTTTGGAAAGCGGCTCGTAGAACTTTTGGCGGCAGAAGGTCATGATGTAACGGTTGCGACACGTGGGAAGACCGCGGTTAGCTTTCCGGAAAATGTTCGGCATATTTCAATGAATCGGAAACATCGCGATGAGATTTTCAGTCTTGCGCAAAAGCCGTTTGACCTTGTGTATGACAATATCTGTTTTTCGCCACAAGAGGCACTTTACGCCGTGCAGGCATTTAAAAAACAGCAGGTTCGTTATATTTTTACTTCCTCTTTGTCTGTCTACGGTTTAAAAGGTAAAGCTTTGCAGGAGACGGACTTTGATCCATGGCATTATGAAATTGTAACAGGTGAGGAAGAAGATTTTGATTATGGGGAAGGGAAAAGACTGGCTGAAGCAGTATTTTTCCAAAAAGCAGACTTTCCGGTAGCAGCTGTACGTTTTCCAATTGTATTGGGAACGGATGATTATACAAAACGCCTTGTTTTTCATTTACAACACATTGCGCAGGGGGAAGAAATTGGCATTAGCCAACCGGAATCGCGAATCTGCTTTATTCGTTCGGATGAAGCAGCACGTTTTCTACTCTGGCTAGGAACAGATTCCGATTTGACTGGTCCGATTAATGCGGCTTCTGAGGGTACTTATACGCTCGCTGAATTGATGGAAAGGCTGGAAATGGTTGTGGGAAAAAAAGCGCACATTGAAGCGGTTACGGAAGAAGTTGATGAGTCACCGTTTTCAGCAGAGAAGGACTATTATTTAGATCAAACAAAAGCAAAAGAGGCCGGATTTACCTTTTTAGACTTACATACTTGGTTGCCAGAACTTGCTGAGCAGCTGTTAGATAATGAAAATATCAGAAAGAAGGAATAAATAATAGCATGTTAACTTTTGAACAGAAACAGCAAATTTTTGCTCATTTTGATGAACTGGAAGAAAAATCCGTCTCAATGGGACGCCTCAATTATCACTTTGAAGGCAGTCAGCGCGAAAAGACGCTGATCATCAAACATTTGCATCCTAATGGTAATGCCTGGCTGTATGCCCCATTTTTAGAAAGTGATGATCTGGATAAAGAAGGCTATTTGAATATTCGTGATCTCTCTGAAAATGAGATTGCCCACCTTTTAAAAGAAGCGATCCGCTATCTTTCAACAGATGGAGATCCTTATCAGGAGGGTTTTCACGAATGGTATCAAGATCGGAATGGAGATGCACTGAAGCTCAGTTATGAGAATAAAATGTGGATCATCTATACTGGAGAAAATGTAGAGGCCGTTTTTCCTACGAGAGAAGCTGCTATAGGTTATCTAACAGACGAAGGATTTCATGATTAGGAGGCAAACAACAATATGGAAAATGTAAGAGAATTAAAAGAACGGATTGCTGTGAGTGATTATCGAGGTAAAGCAGATATCATTATTACGAACGGCCGGATTGTCAATGTGTTTTCTGGAGAAGTGATGCATCAGGATATTGCCATAAAAAATGGCTATATCGCGGGGATTGGCGAATTTGAAGAGGCTGAAGAAATCATTGATGCCAAAGGTCAATACTTGGTACCCGGTTTTATAGATGCACATGTCCATGTGGAAAGTGCGATGGTGCCACCCCATGAGTTTGCCCGGGTGCTTTTGCCGAATGGTGTGACGACGGTGGTAACGGATCCGCATGAAATTGCCAATGTGGCTGGAACGAGTGGTATTGAATTTATGCTGGAGGATGCGGAAGAGGCACCGCTCGATATGTTTGTCATGCTGCCGTCGTCGGTTCCTGCGACTCCAATGGAAAATAATGGAGCGACACTGGATGCCAAGGCGTTAAAACCACTTTATCGGCATGATAAGGTGATTGGCTTGGCAGAGGTGATGGATTTTCCATCGGTTGCTTCTGGTAGCGAGGACATTCTACAGAAAATTATTGATGCTAAACGGGAGGGCGGTCGCATTGACGGACACGGAGCCGGGCTTTCTAGCTTGGATTTGAATAACTATCTGGCAGCGGGGATTCGAACTGATCATGAAAGTACAACTGCAGAAGAAGCGCTCGATCGTCTGCGAGCCGGGATGTTTGTTATGCTTCGTGAAGGGACAGTTGGTCGGGATTTGCTTCAAACACTGCCAGCAGTCACGGAAAGAAATAGTCACCGATTTACATTCTGCACAGATGATAAATTGATCCCTGATTTGATAGAGGAAGGTTCGATTAATTATAATATACAGCTTGCAATTGCAAATGGTATTGAACCAATTACTGCAATCCAGATGGCGACGATCAATGCCGCTACTTGCCATAATCTACCTTATCTAGGTGCAATTGCAGCAGGCTATCAAGCGGATATCGTTTTCTTACGGGATCTTGAGACAGTCAAAATTTCCCGTGTGATGAAACGCGGTGAAGTGGTTGTGGAGGATGGCGAGCGGATCGAGACACGTTTTAACCGCACCAGAAGAATGCGTTTTGAATCTCCTGCAATCTGTCATACATTTACAGAAAAAGACTTGGCATTGCCGCTTAAAAGTACACATATTCATTTGATTGGCATGCAACCGAACAGTTTATTTACGGAACGACTTCAAGGCGAAGTTACGTTAAAAGATGGGCTTTTCCAACCGGATCCTGCAAAAGATCTTGCGAAAATGGTCGTTGTAGAGCGGCATAAGGCAACCGGAAATGTAGGTGTGGCTGTCGTTACTGGTTTTGGATTGAAAAAAGGAGCTATTGCAACAACAGTGGCACATGATTCTCATAATATTGTGGCGGTAGGTACGAATGATGCAGATATTGCTTTTGCGATTGCCCATATTACTGAGATTGGTGGCGGGATTGCCGTTGTAAGTGATGGTAAGATTTTGAAAGATCTGCCGCTTCCCATTGGTGGACTTCTGAGTGACCAACCGTATGAAGCCGTGGAAAGTGCACTTGCTGGATTGGATGAGGCTTTTGCTTCCATTAGTGAGGCGGAAGGCTTTGATCCGTTCTTGACACTTTCTTTCCTAACCCTTCCAGTAATCCCAGAACTGAAATTAACAGATCAAGGTCTATTCGATTTCCGGAAATTTGCTGTGATTCCTCTTGAAGTAACCGAATAGAAAGGAGCCTTTTCTATGGATTTGCTTCGTTATTTGAAAGATAAACGGTTTTTCCTGCTGTTTTTCTTTACATTGATGTTTTTTGTGGGACTTTTGATTACGATTGACCCTAACAGTCGTTTGTCGCTGGATAATTTTATCTATTTATTCTTGTTCATGCTTCTTTTTCTGATCTTTTATTTGATTCTGGGCTTTAGTTTTAAATATCAATACTGGAAAGAAATGCGAGAATTAGTAGATGGCGAGATCGAGGAAAATATCATTGAGCTACTGCCAAAGCCGCGCACCAATGAACAAGCTTTTTTCAATGAGTTGATGCGCAAAAAGCATATGGAAGAGCAAAAAACGATCAGTCAGCTGCAGGATAAACAACAGGAATACCATGATTTCATTTTATACTGGGTGCACGAGGTGAAGACGCCTGTCGTGGCTAGCAAAATGTTGATCCAAAATCCAGATCTGAATGACAGTCAGACGATTTTCAAAAAAGTTGATGAGGAACTGGACCAAATCGATAAGTTAGTTATGCAGGCTTTATATTTTTCAAGACTTGATACCTTTGCAAAGGATTATTTTATTCAGGAACAGAATCTTGGTACAATCGTCCGCGAATCCGTTAAACGCCACTCTAAGTTGTTTATTTCCCAAAAAATGCGGATTGCCCTGGAAGATGTAGACGTGGACGTACGAACAGATTCAAAATGGTTAGGATTTATTTTGGATCAACTCATCTCTAATGCACTAAAATATAGCGAATCTGGCAGTGAAATTAAGATCTGGTGTGAAAAAACACCACAAGAAAGGCTTGATCTGCACATTCAAGATCATGGTCGTGGGATTGCATCAGAAGATCTGCCGCGTGTTTTTGAGCAGGGTTTTACAGGCGCAATCGGTCGAAAGGAAAAGAAGGCGACCGGTATGGGGCTTTATTTAGCCAAACAGATGGCAGGTAAACTCAGCCATTCAATGCGGATTGCATCGGTGGAGGGAGAAGGGACCACCGTAACCATTCAATTTGAATGTCTAGAGAATTATTTATTGGTGGCAAAAGATCATGAATGAAGGGACTTGACAAAATGGCAGAATTGATAGTACGCGGTGCGCCGCAGGAATATGTATGTGAAGTAGGAAGCTGGAAAACACTTGAAGAGCATTTAAAGCGTCGATTGTTAAAACGAGTACTGGTCTTACATGGTGAAAAGTCTTGGCGGGTAGCAGAGGCGAAATTTCCTGAATTGAATGAGGTAGAGGCTGTATTTGATACGTACCATTTTGAATGTACAGATGCAGAAGTAGCGCGTGTGGTAGCACTTGTAAAAGCAGAAAATTGTGAGGCGATCATTGGTGTCGGCGGTGGCAAAGTAGCTGATGTTGTAAAAGCGGCTTGTCATGTACTGGGGATTGCTGCGATCATCATGCCGACTTTAGCAGCGACTTGTGCAGCCTATACGCCGCTTAGCGTGATGTATAACGAGGCGGGACAAATGCTGCGATACGATGTTTTTCCAAGAAGCAACGCCCTGGTTTTGATTGATCCGGAAGTCATTTTGGATTCGCCGTTTGAGCTTATGGTGGCCGGTATTGGAGATACGCTTGCAAAGTGGTATGAAGCAGATGTCATTATTCGACAGTTGGAAAAAAGTTCAGCTGAGATCGATGTAGCTTATTTTGCGGCAAAAATGTGCCGTGATAATCTGTTGGCACTTAGTAGTGCGGCTTTGACAGCGATGCGGACCGGACAGCTCAATGAGGCATTTGTTAAAACAGTAGAAACGAATATTATGATTGGCGGGATGGTAGGCGGTTTCGGCGATGACTATGGTCGAACTTCTGGCGCACATTCCATTCACGATGCACTTACGACGCAGGAAGCTTCTCATCGCGTTCTACATGGCAACAAGGTCGCATATGGGATTCTTGTACAGCTGGTGATTGAAGGGAACTGGGCGGAAATCGAGCAACTGTTGCCGTTTTACCGGGAGCTAGGCTTGCCTGCTTCTTTGTTTGATATGGAGATGGGCGATCTTTCTGCCGAGGAGCTTCAGATAGTTGCTGAGCGAGCGACTGAGCCGGGTGAAACGATCCATATGATGGGAGAAGGTATCACGAGTGAAGTGGTCTATCAGGCTATGATTCAACTCGAAGACTATATGGCACAAAAACGAGTTGACCAAAATCAATGAGAATTAGAAAACAACAAATGGATGAAATTTATCAGATTCGGGAAATTCTGACAGAAGCCTTTGGGCGCCAAGAAGAAGCTGATCTTGTCGAGCGGATCCGCGCCACGGCCTATTATCAACCAGCTTTGTCTCTTGTGGCTGAAAGGAATGACCGGACGCTTTCTGGATACTTGCTTTTAAGTGAGCTTGAATGGAAGACTGCCGATGAAACGCGGCTGATTTTGGGGCTGGCGCCGCTTGCAGTCAGACCCGCTCGTCAAAAGAAGGGGATCGGAAGCGCACTGGTAGAAGAAGGACTGCGCCTGGCAAAAGAAAAAGCTTATCCAGCTGTAGCTGTGCTTGGACATGCAGCGTATTATCCGAAATTTGGCTTTCGACCTTCAACGGATTTTGGGATTCCAGCACCGTTTGCTGTACCTGAAGAAAATTATCTGCTGTTAGAGCTATATCCAGACAGTTTGAAAGGAATGACCGGAACAATCCAGTATCCGGACGCATTTTCAGAATAAAAAAATTAGCAGTCAAGGCATGCCGCGAACCATCGGCACTTGGCTGCTGATTTTTATTTGGAGAAAAAAGCGAGTATAAATTTACGGAAAAGATTCTCAGAAGGGGAAAGTGTGCGCGTTTTAGTGGTAATAATCCCGACTGATCGACGCAATTCCTTGTTTGTTAAAGGAATGCTTTTTGTCTCTTTGAAGATTGCACCATCTAAAATCATTTCTGGTAAGATGCTAATGCCGAGACCAGCACCTACCAAGCCTTGAATCGTATAAAAATCTTTACTGGAAAAAGCAATCTTCGGTCTGAAGCCTTTTTTTTCTGCGCAGCTCGTAACAATTTTATAAAGATCGAATTCCTCGGGATAAAGAATAAATTTTTCATCACGAAGCATTTCAAGTGAAACACTGAATTTTTCAGCAAGCGGGTGCTCATGTGGTACGATCAGTTTTAACTTTTCTTCAAACAGAAGTGTTGGCGCGATTTTTTCATTTTCAGTCGGGACAGGGGAAAGGAAAGTCAGATCCAGATCACCTCGTGCAACCATTTGCATCAGTTCAGCATTAGAACCTTCCATAAAACGATAAGTGACATCGGGATATTCAGCACGAAAAGCAGAGATGACAGCTGGTAATACTTTGGTGGCGAGCGAATTAGGTAAACCAACACGAATCGTTCCACGGGCTGGATCGGTATATTCACTAACAAGCGCCTCCGCTTTTTCAAGTTCATTCAGTGCGATTTTGGCTTGTTGTAAAAAATCCATGCCGACAGCAGTCAACTGCATATTGCGGCCAATTCGGTCAAAAAGCTGAACGCCTAGCTCATCTTCCAGTTTTGTTATCTGTCTACTGACGGCAGATTGGGCGACATGTAAATTCTCAGATGCTTGGGTCATATGCTCAACTCGGGCAACTTCCATAAAATATTTTAACTGGCGAAGTTCCATGTAGATCCTCTTTTCGTTCTCGATTTGAGATTGTTTTATTCTATTATATATATTGTTTCGATAAATGAAAAGGAATAAAATAGAACTTACACATAAGGTAACAAAGGACGGTACTTGGCAAACGCGGAATCAATGACCAGAAGTTAATTTTCTGTCTATTTTGTTTATTCCGACGAAACGCGGGTGCTTATTAGGAGGTTTTCAAAATGAGAAATAATGGCTTACCTAAAAAACATGGTTTATACGATCCGAGTAATGAGCATGACGCGTGTGGCATCGGTTTTGTGGCGAACATCAAGCATCGTGCAACGCATAAAATTGTGGAGCAGGGGATTCATATGCTTTGCCAATTGAAACACCGTGGCGGAGAAGTTGGAGGGGATACAGGGGATGGTGCAGGTATCCTACTTGAAATCTCAGATGATTTTTTTCGAATGAAAACAGCTGAAATCGGGATTGAATTACCTGAAAAATATCACTATGCAGTAGGGATGTTCAATTTTCCCCAAGATGAGGGGCAAAGAAGACTTTTAATGAAAAAAACGGAGACGTTCATCGATGAGTACGGACAAACTTTTTTAGGATTTCGGGAACTGCCAACCGATCCTACTAAAATCGGTGCTGGGGCACGTAAAACGGAGCCGGCAATTTATCAGTTGTTTGTGGCAAAAGATCCCGATTTGAGTGAAGAAGCATTTGAACGCAAATTATATGTCATTCGCAAAGAAATCGAAAATTTTGCTGTCCAAGCAGATGAAATAACAGAAACCTTTTATATTCCAAGTTTATCAACGCGAACGGTTATTTTTAAAGGCATGTTGACACCAGAACAGATTGATCGTTATTATCTAGATTTGGCAGACACAGCCTATGTTTCTTCCTTTGCACTTGTACATTCACGCTTTTCAACCAATACATTTCCAAGCTGGGAAAGAGCGCATCCTTATCGCTATTTGATCCATAATGGTGAGATCAATACGCAGCGTGGCAACCTCAACTGGATGAAAGCGCGGGAAAAAAGGGCAGAAACGGCTGCTTTTGGCGATGATTTTGAAAAACTATTACCGATTATTGATGAAAGCGGCAGTGACTCAGCCACACTTGATAATGCGATGGAATTTCTTGTACAGTCGGGAAGGAGCTTGCCGCATGCTGCTATGATGCTAATCCCTGAACCATGGGACAAAAATCCGAATATGACTGATCCAAAGCGAGCCTTTTATGAGTATCATGCGACGCTGATGGAACCTTGGGACGGACCAACTTCGATCTCATTCACTGATGGCCGTGTGATCGGGACAATTTTGGATCGCAATGGTTTGCGTCCTGCTCGTTATTATTTGACAAAGGACGACACAATCATTTACTCATCCGAAACAGGTGTCGTACCTGTTGACCCAGAAGAGATCGTTCGGAAAGAGACAGTTGGCGCCGGCAAGATGTTGCTGATTGATTTGGAAGAAGGACGGATCATTTCCGACCAAGAAGTGAAAGAACAGCTAACCACAGCACAGCCTTACCGAGAGTGGCTGAACCAGGAACTAACGGAGGTGGCAGAACTGGTTGCTTCGGAGTTAGCTTACGAGCCACCAACGAAAGCAGAGTGCTTTAAGAAGCAGCGTGCTTTTGGCTATACACAGGATGAGCTGAACAAGATTCTTATTCCTATGGTGACGGAGAAAAAAGATCCAATGGGGGCGATGGGGTATGATGCGCCACTTGCAGTTTTATCCAATCGCCCGCAGCTTTTATTTCATTATTTCAAACAGCTGTTCGCGCAAGTGACCAATCCGCCGATTGATGGATTACGCGAAGAGACGGTCATTTCGACAATGACACTTTTAGGCAATGAAGGAAATATCCTTGCGCCGGATGCTCAGAATGCCCACCGGATCCGCTTGAAAACACCAATGCTTTCCCGAAAGGAATACGCGGCCTTGCTGTTGCAGGAAAAATTTGACCATCCTACTGCTGTTGTTGATATTCTGTTTACCGAAGCAGAACGTGACCATCTTGATAAGCGCCTTGAAGACCTATTTGCTGAAGTGGATCGTAAAATTGAAGAGGGTGCTGAGCTGATCGTTTTAAGTGATGAGGGGGTTGATCCAGAACGAATCGGGATTCCATCGCTTCTTGCAACCAGTGCTGTCCATCATCATTTGATCCAAGCAGGGACAAGAACAAAGGTTAGTTTGATTATCAAAACAGCTGAAGCGCGAGATGTTCATCATTCGGCTATGCTGGTAGGTTATGGGGCGGATGCGATCTTCCCGTATTTGGCGATTGATACTTTTGATGGACTGATTCGTACAGGGCGGATAAAGGGCTTTACGTTAGATGAGGCTGAAGAACGTTATTTAGAAGCTGTGACAGATGGTATCTTGAAAGTTATGTCTAAAATGGGTATTTCAACCATCCAAAGTTATCGAGGAGCTCAAATTTTTGAAGCGATTGGCATCGGTCAACAGGTAATCGACCGCTATTTCCGCGGGACGGCCAGCCAGCTTTCAGGGATCCCGCTTGAAGTGATCGCACAAGAAGCATGGCTCAGACACCGAGAGGCTTTCCATGATATTGGTTATCAAAGTTTCACGCTACAATCTGGCGGTGAATACCAGTGGCGCTCCAATGGTGAATATCACGTCTACAATCCACTGGCAATCCATTCGTTGCAGCAGGCTACTAGAACCAATGACCGCGAAACCTATAATTTATATGCGGATTTGATGCAAAATCAGAATAATGCTTTCTTACGGGGGTTGTTAACTTTCAAAAGTGATCGGCCCAAGATTTCGCTTGAAGAAGTGGAACCAAAAGAGGCGATTTTTAAACGTTTTAAATCGGGTGCGATGAGTTATGGTTCAATCAGTCAGGAGGCACATGAAGCGTTGGCGATTGCGATGAATCGGATCGGTGGACGCAGCAACAGCGGAGAAGGCGGCGAAAATCCTGCTCGCTTTACGCCCGATGAAAATGGCGATCTTAGAAGAAGTGCCATCAAACAGGTTGCGTCCGGCCGTTTTGGCGTCACTAGCCACTATTTGGTGAATGCCAATGAACTGCAGATTAAAATGGCGCAGGGGGCAAAACCTGGCGAAGGCGGTCATCTTCCAGGAAAAAAAGTATATCCATGGATTTCGAAAACCCGGGGATCGACCACGGGTGTCGGCTTGATCTCTCCGCCGCCTCATCATGATATTTATTCGATTGAGGATTTGGCACAACTGATTTTTGACTTGAAAAATGCGAATAAAGAAGCGCGTATCAATGTCAAGCTGGTTTCAAAAACAGGCATCGGGACGATTGCGGCAGGTGTTGCAAAAGGTAACGCAGATGTCATTCTGGTAAGCGGTTATGAAGGCGGTACTGGGGCAGCGGCGCGCAGTAGCATTCGCCATACCGGCGTCCCATGGGAAATCGGCCTTGCTGAAACGCATCAGACACTGCTTCTCAATGGTTTGCGCAATCAAGTCGTGGTAGAAACTGACGGCAAGTTGATGACCGGAAAAGATGTACTTGTAGCTGCAATGCTCGGTGCAGAAGAGTTCGGCTTTGCAACAGCACCCCTTGTAACACTAGGATGTGTAATGATGCGTGTCTGCCATCTGGATACATGTCCAGTGGGTGTCGCCACGCAAAATCCAGAACTACGGAAAAAATTCCAAGGTTCACCGGACTATGTGGTCAATTTCTTCCACTTTATTGTGGATGAAATGCGTGAACTGATGGCAGAATTAGGTTTCCGGACGCTGAATGAACTAATTGGCCACAAGGAGTATCTGACAACGCATGAACGTAAAAATGAACACTGGAAAGCAAAATATCTTGATTTTGGACCGATGCTTTATACGGATGAGACTTACTTGGCCGAAACGCAATACTGTACAAAAAAACAAAATCATCATTTAGAAAAAACGTTGGATCTAAAAAAATTACCACAAGTAGTGGCACCTGCACTTGCTGCGGGAGAAAAAGTGACTGGACGCTTCCCAATCCGTAATATTGACCGGGCTGTTGGAACAATTACTGGCTCACAGATCAGCCAAGCATATGGAGCAGAAGGTTTACCAGAAGATACCATCGAATTGACATTTGTCGGAGCGGCAGGACAAAGCTTTGGAGCCTTCACTCCACAGGGTATGACACTTCGAGTGGAAGGCGATGCCAATGATTACTTTGGAAAAGGTTTGTCGGGTGGAAAACTGATCGTGACCCATGATCCAAAAACTCCAGTCACGGCACATGAATCAGCTATTGTTGGGAATGTGACACTTTACGGAGCCACTTCTGGAGAGGCTTACATGCACGGGACTGCAGGAGCGCGTTTTGCTGTGCGAAATAGTGGAGCTCTGGCGGTTGTGGAAGGAATCGGCGATAACGGCTGTGAATATATGACGGGTGGAGCTGTGGTCGTTTTAGGTGAAATTGGCGATAATTTTGCTGCGGGGATGTCAGGTGGAGTCGCTTATGTTTATGCACCAGATGAAGCTGCTTTTCGTCAAAAAACCAATCAGGAACTCGTTTCAATTCGTTCCGTCCAGTCGGTGCGTGAGGAAGAACTACTGCTGAAAATGCTTCGCAACCATACAGCCTATACAGGCAGCCCATTTGCTAAAGCGATTCTGGCAAATTGGGAGATGGAAAAAGCACATTTTCGCTATGTGATCCCACATGAATATGAGTTGATGATGACACGGATCGAAACGTTGGAAACGCATGGTCAAACACATGATGAAGCTGAACTGACAGCTTTTTATGAGCATAAAGACGGCAAACTTTTAAGCCCGGTGGCGAAGTAGGAAAGGTGAGGTGAACCAAGATGGGAAAAGCGACAGGATTTATGGAATATGAACGCATCCAAACGCCAAATCGTGATCCAAAGAAACGGACGCGCGATTGGTTTGAGTATAGTTTGCCGATGCCTGAAAAAGACTTGACGCTCCAGGCGGCACGATGTATGGATTGCGGGGTTCCGTTTTGCAGTGTGGGAATGGAAATCAAGAATGGGGTTTCCGGCTGTCCGCTCCACAATCTGATCCCGGAATGGAACGATGCTGTGTATCAAGGTGATTGGAAGCTAGCACTGGATTTACTTTTAAAGACAAATAATTTCCCGGAATTTACCGGACGTGTTTGTCCGGCTCCATGTGAAGGCGGCTGTACAGTAGCCATCCATGACCCAGCTGTCGGAATTAAATCGATCGAAAAGGCCATTATTGACCGTGGTTTCGCAGAAGGTTGGATCAAACCGGAACCGCCGCTTAGAAGAACTGGCAAAAAAGTAGCTGTAATTGGCTCCGGACCAGCCGGACTTGCCTGTTCCGATCAACTGAACAAAGCAGGACACAGTGTCACTGTTTTCGAGAAAAGTGATCGTCTTGGCGGTCTTCTGATGTATGGGATTCCAACAATGAAGCTTGAAAAAGAAGCAGTCACCCGACGGGTCAACCTTTTGGCTGAAGAAGGTGTCCAATTTATCACAGGTGTGGCGGCTGGGATTGATATTTCGGTCGGCGAACTGAAAGAGCAATTCGATGCGATCGTCTTAGCAACAGGTGCTGGTAATGCGCGTGATGTGCATATTCCAGGACGTGATGCTAAAGGAATCCACATGGCAGTTCCTTACCTTACGCAGGCAACGATCGACAATTTGGATCATGCCGGGAAGCAGACACTCTCGGCAGAAGGCAAAAATGTGATTGTCATTGGCGGAGGTGACACGGGTGCTGACTGTGTAGCAACAGCTCTGCGGCAAGGAGCAAAATCTATTCGCCAGTTTGGGATCCAAGAAAAGCTGCCGGAACTTCGAAAACAGCAAAATCCTTGGCCGGAGTATCCGCGCACCTTTAAAATGGATTATGCCCACGAAGAAGCAGAAGCAGTTTACGGTCATGATCCGCGCGAGTATTTGGTTAATACCGTTCGTTTTGAGAAAAATGAAGTCGGTGAACTGAAAGGACTGTATGCTGTAGATGTGGAACCAGATCCAGAAAATCCACATCGATATCAAGATATTCCCGGTACAGAAAAATTTTATGCGGCAGATTTGGTATTGATTGCGATTGGCTTTGCTGGTACAACAAGTGATATTTTTGATAATTTTGGTATTCAAAAAACAGAGCGCCACACAATCGATGCAGCAAAGGGCTTTTACCGAACTACCGAGGAACGAATTTTTGCCTGTGGAGATGCCAGACATGGTCAAAGCCTCGTTGTTACAGCGATTGCAGAAGGTCGTGAAGCGGCTCGAGAAGTTGATTTTTACTTGATGAATGAGACCTTTTTGCCGTGAATATGGGCGCATGAGCCATTATTAAAGCAGTATCCAATAAAAAATCAGCTATTTGACCCGTGCGATGCTTGAGTGAGCGATCCCGGCAGATAGCTGATTTTTTTGAAAGGAGAATTAGCTTGAGGAAATCGTTTTTGGAGAATGTGCCAATTTATGGGCAATCGCGTGAAACCAACCGGTCAGAAGCAGCCCTTTAAACACACTGGTGATACTAATGCTAAGCCAAATCCCTTCCAAACCCATAAAGTTTGAGAGAACTAGTGCCAGCGGAATTCGAGCAGCTGAAAAAATGATCGAAATAATTGGTGGAGCATAAGTTCGGCCGATACCATTGAAGGCACCGACAGATAATAGTTCCATACACATGAAAAGTTGGGAAAATCCTAATGTCTGCATGTAACCGACCCCCATATCAATGATGGCAGTTTCATCAATAAAGAGACCAAAAAGCTGTTTTGGAAAAAGAATAAACAATAATGAGATCATACTCCCAAAAACGGCGACAAGTTTTAAAGCCGAATGAAAACCCGTTTGAACTCTGTCCATGCGTTTAGCGCCGTAATTTTGACCAACAAATGCTGCAATTGCACCTTGTAAACCTCCAATTGTCATGTAAGAAATGGATTCGATCTGTACACCGATTTTTTGAACAGCGATTGCTTCTGTGCCAAAGTGCACGATGATTTTTGCCATGTAAATAGAAATAAGAATAAAAATGATTCGTTGCAAGGTTACGGGAAGACTCATTTTACTAATTTCAAGCATGTGTTTCAGTGATAGTGGTTGCTTAAAGCATGCTGCAATGTATGTACGACCGAAATACAACATGATGAAAAATGTGAGTAGTCTGGCTATATTTGTAGCCCAAGCAGCTCCGAGGATACCTATTTCAGGAATGGGTCCAAACCCAAATATCAATAGGGGATCCAAGAGAATATTTGTCAACAAACCGATTGCACTGGCTTGGAACGGCAACTTGGTATTTCCATAACTAGTCAGAACAGCTGTTAATGTGCTGGATAAGAATAGAAAAGGAATGCTAAGCAAAGAGCAGCGAAGATAATCCACCGCCATATGCTCAATGGATGATTCGTTGAGGTTGAAAAATTGAATGAGATTTTCTGAAAAAAGTCCCATGATCATTACGAATAAGATAGAAAGCAGGACAGATAAAAATAAGCTGTTCTTCAAATAACGAGCAGCTATTTCATGTTTTCCAGATCCCAGCGACTGAGCAATTCGTATACCAGTGCCGATCACTACCAGAGTCGAAAGCGCCACTGCTAAATTGATAAAAAAACTGGCTGTGCCGATTGCACTGACTGCCTGAGCTCCCAGACGGCCAATCCAGACCATATTGATCATTCCAAATGCTGTTTGAATAAAGTTAGAAGCAATAATGGGTAAAGCCAGCTTCAACAGTAAGGTTTTCTCATTTCCTATCGTCATATCAAGCTGTTTCATTTAGATAACTCCTGGTGTATCCCTTCAAAAATCAAATTCATTTCGGTTAATACGCTCCCTTAGTTCCAAGATTTTTGCTTCAATCAAATCACGCGTCGTTCTAAACTGTTCGATTGGACCACCACTTGGATCGTTTAATCCCCAATCCTCCCGATATTTGGTTGGGACAGTCGGGCAGCTGACACCGCAACCCATTGTAATCAGAATGTCGAGCTCTTCTGGAATATCTTGTAACAACTTGGGATGTTGTTTACTGGGATCAAGCCCATGTTCTTTTATCACAGCGATTGCCAACGGTTTTACTTCAGGATATTCTTCTGTTCCAGCTGACCAGACTTCAGCCATCTCAGCTAAATATTTTTTGCCTAAGGCTTCTGCAATTTGTGAACGGCAAGAATTATGAATACAGACAAAAGCAATTTTTAACATAGTAAAGCTCCTTTTTTTGTTTGAAAAACAAACATTGATTAATCAGTACCTTTTTTCTCTAAGATGAACAAATGCTTTTTATTGCAGGTGAAGGTGGACAAAGCGCAATCACTTGTTCGATCAAATGAAAATAGGGATAGTCTTGATTAAGTTTGTAATACTTCCATTGTGCTTGTTTTTTTTCGACTAACAAACCATTATCTCTCAGTTTTTTTATATGCTTGCTGATAGCAGGCTGAGAAATATCAAAATAATCCACAAGCTGGCAGATACAGATCTCCTTATCCGCTAAAATGGTCAAGATTTCTAAACGTGTTTGGTCAGCTAATAATTTACATACTTGTTCTATTTCACTGTAAGTATTCATCCTATCCCTCCAGAACTCATTCTATAACTTTTAGGTTATATAATCAATGGGTTATATTTAGAAATCGTTGTGTAAGGGGGAAAAACTTGATATAAACGTTTTTATGATTTTTATTGTGACAAATCTGCTCAACCTGTATAATAGAAGAAAAAGGCGAAAGGAAGCGATTTATTTGGTAGGGATTAAAGACATAGCAAAACAGGCCGGCGTTTCCATATCAACGGTTTCCTACGCGCTCAACGGAAGTCCTAAAGTAACGGAGAAAACACGCGAACGGATTTTGAAAATTGCGAGTGAGCTGAATTATGTTCCGAATATGGCAGCTAGGACCCTAAAAACACGGGAAACAAAGATTATTGGTGCTTACTTGGCCAATTATGGCGGCGCTTTCTATGGCCCGCTTCTAGATGGACTTAGAGAGACTCTCCGTGCACTTGATTACGAACTGATTGCCTGCAGCGGGGAAAAAGCACAGCGCTTTCTTCCAGAGCGAATGATTGATGGAGCGATTGTGTTGGATGCTACTTTCACCAGTGAAGCTATGAAGAATTATGCGGATCGTGGTCATAAGCTCGTTGTCCTTGATCGCGAAATTGAACATGCGAATATCAGACAAGTATTACTAGATAACCGAGCTGGGGCAACACTTGCAGTGGATTACCTCAAGAAAGGTTTTCATGGGGACTTTTATGTGCTGACAGGTCCGCCGAATTCCTTTGATGGAAAGGTTCGTCTGGAAACTGCACTGCAGGAACTTAAACGTTTCGAACGGCAAGGTGATCGCATCCATGTAATTGAAGGTGACTTTGAAGAATCATCTGGTGAACAAGCCGCAGCTCAAATTGCGGCTGAATGGAAGGCACCGGTATCGATTTTTTCACTAAATGATAATATGGCGATAGGGATGTATCGTTATTTTACCAAAGCAGGACTTGAAATTGGCCGAGATGTACGCATTATTGGATTTGATAATCGTGATATCGGCGAGTATCTGACTCCGAGACTGGCGACAGTTGACTATTCAAAATATAAATGGGGCAGTGTGGCTGCTGAAAAACTGGTGAAATTATTACATAATGAACCAACGGATAATGAAATTATTTATACGTCCATTATTAAAGGTGGCTCAGTTAATCCGCCAATTATAAGCCGCTAAAAAGGAGGCAAAAACATGTTAAGACTTGGAATTATGGGGACAAACTGGATTACGGATTCATTTATTGAGGGAGCAGAGAATTCAGGTAAATGGACATTGACCGCGGTTTACTCACGTACGCTAGAAAAAGCAGCCAAATTTGCCGAAAAATATCACCGTGATGTGGCTTTGTTTGAAGATATCGCACAATTAGCAGCGAGCGACCAGGTGGATGCAGTCTATATTGCCTCGCCAAATGCGCTTCATTATCAGCACGCGATTCAATTACTGGAAGCTGGCAAGCATGTGATTGTGGAGAAACCGATTTTTTCAACCACAGCAGAACTGGAACATGCGCATACAGTTGCCCGGGATCAGGGTGTTTTCTTATTTGAAGCGGCTCGACATATGCAGGAACCAAACTTTAAACGGCTTCAGGAAAATTTGCCGCGAATTGGAAAATTGCATGGTGCTACGCTGACGTACATGAAATATTCTTCCCGTTATGATGCAGTTTTGGCCGGGGAAGAGCCTAATATATTCTCGCTCCGTTTTTCAGGCGGCTCTCTTGTGGATCTTGGTGTCTATCCGCTTTACACAGCGATTGCTCTGTTTGGAGAACCAGAGAGTGCCCAGTACTTTGCCAGAAAAATCGTGACAGGTGTTGACGGGGGAGGGCCAATTATTCTTTCCTACCCTGATTTTCATGTAACAATCAATCAAGGCAAAAACAGTACATCTAAATTGCCAAGTGAGATTTATGGTGAAAAAGGCACCCTGTGGATTGATCCGCTGACATCAATTGAAACGATCCGCTTTTTAGCACATGATGGCTCGGCATCAGAGGAGCTAGCTCAGCCAATCATCGAAAATGATATGCAGTTTGAAGCGGCAGAGTTTGCCCGCATCATTACCAAGAAGGATCGAGACAGCTATGAATATTTAGCAGATTTGAGTCTTAAAGTATTGCGCGTTTCCAATGAACTTCGGCATCAGAACGATATCTGGTTTGATGTAGAAAAGAAATAAACGGACTGGCAGAGAGTAAAGAACTTGCTCTCTGCTGATTTATGTCCGCAAGCTAGAGATGATTTCGGCTAGCAAGAAGTACATTCTTTTGCTATAGTGAGTAGAGAAGCAGAAAAGGAGTCCGATTATGAACGAAAAATGGAAAGCATTATGGGAAAGTCATGGCTACAGCAGTCCGACTGCGATTCAGACAGCTATTTATCAACCCATTTCAGAACAGCAAAATGTCTTAGCCATCGCGCCGACAGGTACTGGGAAGACAGTTGCTTATACGTTACCAATATTAGAAAAAATCACAGCGAAAAAGGAATTGCAGTGGTTGATTTTAGCCCCCAGTCATGAACTTGTGATGCAAATTACTGATGTCATCCGCAGCTGGCTGACAGATAAAGAAATCACCGTTACACCACTGATTGGTGGCGCCAACATCAAACGGCAGATCGAAAAACTCAAAAAGAAACCACAGATCATCGTAGCCTCACCAGGAAGGGCTAAAGAACTGATTCAGCAGAAGAAGATCAAAATGCATGAAGTTCACACCATTACATTGGATGAATGTGACGAGCTCCTTTCAAAAGATCATTTTGATACTACCATGGCGATCGTCCAAAGCGCGAAACGGGATCGTCAACTCGTGCTGGTTTCTGCTACCCATCTTGAGACAGCCGACCGTTTTTTTGCGCAGCTGAGTGAAAAGCCGCTGCTGTTCGAGGAAAAAGCGAAACCAGAAGCACGCCAACAAGTCAAGCATCAGTTTATGGAAGTAGAAAACCGCGAAAAGCCGATCTTGCTGCGACGCATCAGTCATGTGGCAGGTATGCGCGGGCTTGTCTTTGTTCGGGATAAGGCGCGTATGGATATTTTGCTTGAAAAACTAACCTTTGACGGTGTGAAGGCAGCAGGGATTCATCGTGAGGTTCCAAAAGAAATGCGTCAGAAAGTTTTGCAGGCTTTTAAAGATGGCGCGTTGACTTATCTAATCGTGACAGATATTGCCGCACGAGGCTTGGATATCCCAGATCTTCCTTATGTGATCCACTATGATTTGGCGAATAATGAAAAAGAATATATCCACCGTTCAGGGCGAACTGGTCGAATGGAGAAACAAGGAACTGTCATCAGTTTTGTGAACGCACGCGAGATTCGAATTTTAAAACAGTACTTGAAAGAACAGCATTTGATTGGTGAAAAGATTCGCTTTTATCAAGGCGCACTTTCAGCTGAAATGCCAGAAAAAAAACCAATACATCCAAAAAAGGAGCAGCCGCATCGATCAGGCGGTAAACACAAAAAGCGGGAGAAATAATATCCCGCCTTTTTCCTGTTTTGCTTTACCACGTGGAAAGAAGCGGTCACATCTGCTGCTTCTATATTGCGTCCTTTCAAGAGAAATGGTTATAATAAAGAGGACAAGGGGTTAAAAGGAGTCGAGTGTATGCCAAGTAGAAAAGAAGAAGTATTACGCTATTTAAACCAATTTGGCAAAAAAATCTCTGCAAGTGAGGTCGGGGATGCCCTCCAAATGGACCGGGCCAATGCCAGTCGTTATTTGAATGATCTTTTTAAAGAGCATCGGATTGAAAAACTTTCTGGGAAACCCGTTTTGTATCAAGCGCTTCAAACAGAGTAGACGGAAGGAGAGCCACTTGAACAGGAATCTGCCTTTGATCGTTTGATTGGTTCGGATCAAAGCTTGAAAGTCAGCATCCAGCAAGCAAAAGCTGCGATTCTTTATCCACCGAATGGTCTGCATACGCTTATTTTAGGAAAAACAGGAACAGGGAAATCCTTGTTTGCCGAATGTATGTATCAATTTGCCCGTGAGTCGGAAATGATTCCGCGGACAGCGCCGTTTGTATCGTTTAACTGTGCGGACTATGCGCAAAATCCACAGCTTTTGTTTGGTCATATTTTTGGAGTGATCAAGGGCGCTTATACGGGGGCAGAAGAAACGCGTGAGGGGTTACTTGCTAAAGCAGATGGTGGGATCCTTTTCTTAGATGAGATCCATCGTTTGCCGCCAGAAGGGCAGGAAATGCTGTTCACTTTCATTGACAGAGGTGAATATCGGCCACTCGGTGAAAGTTCGGCCGTTCATCATGCGCAGGTGCAGATTATTGGTGCCACGACAGAGTCGCCCGATAATTTTTTACTGGAAACATTTACACGCCGAATTCCGATGACGATTACGTTGCCGCCGCTTTCAGAACGCAATCTGGAAGAACGCTATCAGCTGATCGATTTTTTTCTGCGGCAGGAAGCAACTAGGCTACAGCAAACGATTCGAGTACATCGCAAAGCACTGATCGCGTTTTTACTTTATCATGCCAGTGCGAATGTCGGGCAATTGCAGCGCGACCTAAAACTTGCCTGCGCGAAGGCATTTCTGCATTATAAAACCAAAACTGCGAATTTTATTCTGATCGAGCAGGATGATTTGCCGATTCACGTCCAAAAAGGTCTCTTGCATATGAAGGATGAACCGGAAAAATTAAATCGTCTGATTGATGTGAACAAAACAATCTTTAAATTTGCGGAAGTGACAGAAGAAGCTGACATTCAGTTGACTGAAGTGGATGATGTCTATCAGGCAATCCAAAAGAAAGCAGAACAACTGTTAAAAGAAGGCAAAGACCAGTCTGAGCTGGAAGAAGAGCTTTATATCGATGTCGATCAGTATTTCCATGATTATATGGTACAGCTTCCGACTCAGCAGACAGCTAAAGAAATCATTGACCCGGCAATCTGGGACATTACAGAAAAAGTTTATACAATGGCTGAAAAACGCCTAGGAAGAAGCTATAATGATAAGATGCGCTTTGCTTTTTCGCTGCATTTGCAGAGCACGATTGAACGGATTCGAGAGCAAAAACATATCATTCATCCGGATCTCAATAACGTCCGCAAAAAATATCCGAAAGAATTTCAAGCAGCAATTGATATTTCTTCGATGATCGAGCAGTCGCTGGCGATTGAGATTCCATTTGATGAGATCGGCTTCTTAACGATGTTTTTAACAGAAGAAGTCGGCGAATCAATGTATGATAATGAATCTCAAGTAGAAGTTATTGTGATGATGCATGGTCGCTCCACAGCAACCAGTATGGTCGAAACGGTTCAGGAACTGCTCAGTATTGATAGTGGGATCGCCATGGATATGCCGCTCACGATGGAAGTTAAATCCATGTATGAAAAAGTCAAACAAAAAGTGGCCACCTTGAATCCGCAAAAAGGCGTGCTGATTTTATCTGATATGGGCTCACTGACATCTTTTGGCAATATGCTGACTGAGGAAATGGGCATTCGGACGAAAACTGTTACGATGGCCAGTACGCCTGTTGTGCTTGAAGCAATTCGCAAGGCTTCACTCGGGCGTGGCCTCGAAGATATTTATCAAAGCTGTCAGCAGTTATTTGAAAATAAATATAAGGCGCATGTACTTCGGGCTAAGCCAATTAAAAATGCCGTGATCTTTACCTGTTTTACAGGAGAAGGTGTGGCCGAAAAATTGCGTGCTCGTGTAGCCCCAGTGATTGACAGCAGTAAAGTCGAGATTGTGGTTCTACAGTTTCTGCATAAGGAAGCCTTTCGCGAGCGGATCGATCAGCTGATGGAAGAATATAATATTCTGGCGATCATGGGATCCGTGGAATTTGAATATCGTGACATTCCATTTTTCAGTGCGATCGAAGTATTTTCAGAAGGTGGTCTGGATATTGTTAAACGGATCATCAATGATGAGGTGCCATATGAAAAACTGATTGCTTCACTTGATGGTAATCTAAAAGCAGTCGGTTCAGCAGAAGAACTTGTATATTTCTTGCGGAAAGTGATTTCTGAATTGCAACTGCAGCTGAATATTATTTTAGAACCCGGTGTAGATATTGGGATGATTCTTCATCTAGCCTTCCTGATTGAACGGGTAAAACTCGGAGCCGTAGACAGAGAATTTCCTGATCTAAGTGAGTTTGCTAAAATGCATATTGTAGAAATGCAAGTGACACAGCAAATGATGGAAAATGTAGAAGAAGAATATGATATCACGATCCCACAGTCAGAAATTGCGTATTTGACACAGATGATGTTGAATAATAAAGTCGGTGAAGAATCAGAAGCCTAAAAAAATAAGTGTGTAGGGATTACACACTTATTTTTTTACATGTGTAAGCGTGAAAGAGTAGGAACCGCATGGAGCTAACCTTGATTTTGGCATGATTCTTGCTTATAATATATCGCGTAAGGCGAAATACAACTTGGAGGAAGAAAATGAAGAAAATTATGCTCATTTGTTCAGCCGGTATGTCCACAAGTTTGCTCGTGAAGAAAATGGAGGAAGCTATTGCAGCTAAAGAGTTAGATATTTCTGTGCTGGCTGTGGCCGAGGCGGACGTAGATAAAAATATAAAGGGTGTAAAAGTCGTTTTATTAGCACCACAAGTTCGGTATTTAGCTAAAAACTTAAAGCGGAAGATGGAATCTCTAGAAATTCCAGTTGCCATTATTGATGGAATTGATTATGGTACGATGGATGGTGAAAAAGTGCTGAATCAGGCATTATTCATGATGAGAGACTGATCTGACGGTTAATTATGGAAAAGGACGTGTCAAAAAATGGATTTAGAACAAACAATTATGAGCTTGATCGTATTTGGTGGAAATGCTAAAAGCGACGCAATGTTAGCAATCGAGGCTGCCAAAAAAGGTGACTTTGAAAAAGCAGATGAGCAAATTAAACTTGCAGAGGATGCGCTTCTTGAAGCTCACCATTCGCAAACAGCACTTATTCAAGGAGAAGCGCGTGGCGAAAAAACAGAAGTATCGCTTCTTTTAGTGCATGCACAAGATCATTTAATGAATGCGATCACATTTAAAGACTTGGCAAAAGAAATTGTTGATTTGTATCGGAGCAAATAAGTCAGTCGCTTGAAAGGATGATTTTTGATGAGAAAATTAGGGATTTCTGTTTTTCCGCAACATGTCTCACTTGAAGAATCGATGAATTACATTGAAACAGCGGCAAAATATGGTTTTAGCCGAATTTTTACTTGCTTGATTTCTGCAAATGATAAAGAAGAATTTGCGAAGTTGGAAAAAATTTGTAAACGTGCAAATGAGCTGGGATTTGAAGTAATTGCCGATGTTGACCCAACTGTTTTTGAATCACTCAATATCACATACCAGGAACTAGATCGTTTCAAAGAGATCGGTCTTTCCGGTTTGCGGCTTGACTTAGGCTTTTCTGGGTCGGAAGAAGCAGCGATGAGTTTTGATGATAATGATTTGATGATCGAACTGAATATCAGTAACGGTACAAAATATGTCGATAATATTCTTTCTTATCAAGCCAACGTAGCCAATATCATCGGGTGTCATAATTTTTATCCACGTCGCTATACAGCTTTGTCTCGCGAACATTTCCTGAAAACAAGCAAACAGTTCAAGGATATGAATCTGCGGACAGCTGCTTTTGTTTCTTCAAATAGTGGCGAATATGGCCCGTGGTTTGTTGTAGACGGCGGCTTACCAACACTTGAAGAACATCGTGGTCAAGATATCGTGGTTCAGGCAAAAGACCTTTGGAATACAGGATTGATTGATGATGTGATTGTTGGAAATATGTTTGCCTCGGAAGAAGAATTAAAAGCTTTAGGGGAACTTAACCGTAACGAGCTGACATTACGAGTAGAATTCTTACCGGACGCTACTGATGTTGAAAAAGAACTTGTTTTGACGCAAAAACATTTCAATCGTGGGGATGTTTCTGCTTATGTGATCCGTTCGACGATGACACGTGTTCATTTCAAACAGTTTGATTTTCCGGCACATGACACGGAACAGATTGAGCTGGGCGATGTAACAGTGGATAATAACGGTTATGAACGCTATAAAGGCGAAATGCAAGTGGCACTCCAAACAATGGATAATTCAGGTAATACGAATATCGTGGCACGGATTATTCCAGAAGAACGCTACTTGTTGGAACAAATTCGTCCATGGCAGCATTTCCGCCTAATCGAAAAATAAGCTGGAAGGTTTGAAGCCATAGTAAGACTATGCGCTTCAAACTTTTTTTGTGGCGGAAAAAGATTTCATTGTCACAGACCTTTTTTCTATGGTAAAATAGTCTCGCTGATGTTTTTTGCTCGTGTCCCCTTAGTAAAATGGATATTACGAATCCCTCCTAAGGATTAAGTGCAGGTTCGATTCCTGCAGGGGACGTTTTAAGAAAAAATGAAATCAAGAAAAAGAGGATCTGTCTAAAAAGCGGATCCTTATTTTTTTATGAAAAATGCTATTTAGCAGTTTACTTATTATCATTGTTTCTTGTGAGATCCATTTGATTTACTAGACAATAACCTGTGTTAAAAGTAGGAAAGTTTTTATCTTAAAATCCAATAATTCCAATTTATTTCAGCTTATTGATATGTTTAATCAACTTCTTTATGTGAATTACTAATTGTTTTTTCATGCTTGCCCCTGCAAGGATCATCTCTGTATGATTTAAATAACTAAGAACATCTGTTAGCACGAAAAGTAGTAAAAAATCCGCGCCAGTAGTGAGGCACGGATTTTTCCTTATTTCAAAGTTTTATTGAGTTTCTCGATGTATTCAAGGGAGCGACCGGTGCCGACTGCAACGGATTCCATTGGATTCGGCGCCATATGTACTGGAACATCAATTAATTCGATTAGCCAGTCTTTAAAGCCGTGAATCAGTGATCCGCCACCGCTAAGGACAATACCTCGGTCGACAATATCGCCGCTGAGTTCAGCTGGACACTGTTCAAGGGTCGTTCGGATCGCTTCCAGAATTTTATTTAGTGTTTCTTCAATGGCTGTCTGGATTTCGGTAGAAGAGATCGTGATCGTTTTTGGAAGTCCTGTCAGTAAATCGCGGCCGCGAATGTCTGAGTGGATTTCAGTATGGGCAATCGGGGCATAACCAAGTTCCATTTTGACACGTTCAGCGGTTGCCTCTCCAATCAGTACATTATAGTTTTTGCGGATATACTGAACGATCTCCTCATCAATGTGATCGCCGCCAGTTCGAATGGATGTGCTAGAAACAACACCGCCATATGAAATAATGGCAATTTCAGAGGTACCGCCGCCGATGTCTACGATCACATTCGCAATAGGCTCATCAACTGGGAGGTCTGCACCGATTGCAGCTGCAACAGGCTCTTCAATGAGGACGACGGATTTGGCACCCATCGATTGGACGGCATCTTGGATGGCTCGTCGTTCGACTGTAGTGGCGCCAGTGGGTGTACAGACTACAACATTCGGCTTTCTAAAATTAGCACCCGATTCTTTCGTGATTCGCCGCATAATTTCTCGTAAAAGGCCACTGGTCAAATCAAAATCTGCAATCACACCGTCACGCATGGGGCGAACGGCCACAATCGATGCAGGTGTTTTGCCGATCATTTCCTTTGCTTCCTGACCGATTGCCAAGACTTGTTTCGTTTTTGTGTCAAGTGCTACAACGGAAGGTTCATTTAAGATGATTCCCTTGGACTTGCTATAAACTAGGATATTGGCAGTCCCGAGATCTATCCCAATAGTCGTGTTACCAAACATTTTTACACCTTGCTTTCTTTATCCATGATTTCCTGCCGTTCGTGCTGCCTATTAATCAGTATAATGTTTTTCAGGAGAAGTGAAAACCAATATACAAGGCTGACATCAAATTATAAAGAAACTCAAGTATTTTCATGTGTTTTCGGTTTATTCGTAAATTTTTCGTAAAAAAAGTAATAACAAAAAGCCGCGAGTCATTTACTCGCGACCATTTTGAAGCTGCTGTCTTTTTTCAAATTGCACATACATATAATAATAAATGATCCCGCTGATAAAAGCTAAGATAGCAATGATTAAAAATGTATTGAAATAACCGATCCATGTAGAGAGCGTAATTGCAAGTGGTGCAATCACTTTTCCAAGCGTATAGCGAAGCCCGGCAGCTGAGAAATACATGGCACGTTTATCTTCAGGAGCTAACTGAGAGACAAAATTCTGCTGGATACCGACAGTCATGAGTTCTGCAAAACTGAACAGAATGATAGCTAAGATCGCACCCCATGCACTGGTAAATAATCCAAACATCAAAATTGATATACCATAAAGAAACGAAGAATTCATAAAGACGAATTTTTCTTTATAACGTGTCATCAGCCGCGTGACAACAACGGTCAAAAGTGCCACACAGAAACCATTGATTGAAACGATGACGCCGAATAACCGGTCACCAGAAATCGTTATACCAAGGAAAGATGTGTCCCCGATTACTTCCTGAATATAGAGCGGGAAAAGCAGATCTAGCTGCATAAACGACTGAGCAATGATGATTCCGGCAATAATATACAGGAAGAAAATTTTATCTTTAAAAATCAACTGATAATTCGCAAGCTGCTCTTTTAGAACCCCCCAGATATTTTTTCTAGCAGAAGAAGCTCGCAGTTCTGGCTGAATGACAAGAGGGGCCGTCTCGTGGCCAAATTTTTGCAGAAGGAAAAGGAGCAGTAAATCGGCAGCCGTGATCGTAAGAAGCGTCTGAACTGTAAAATCATGAAAAACGATCGAACCCATAACAGGCCCAATAACTACTGCAATATTGACCATCATATAGAAGACCGAATAGACATGGCTACGATGTTCTGGTGATACGACATCAGCAATCATCGCCTGACTTGCCGGTTGATAGAATGACATAAAAATACTGGCCAACGTAAAGCCGAAAAAGCTAAGATAGGGCGAGTGCAGGAGGTCGGTTGCGCCAACTGCAAAAATGAAAAAACCAAGGCCTTCACCGATAACAGAAATACTCATCATGCGTTTTCGTCCGAAGTTGTCGGCGAAGTAGCCACCTAAAAGAGCTGCAAAAACAGCAAGAATTTGTGAGCAGATTAGAAGCATACTCGTCAGGGTTCGCCCAAGTGCTTCTGAAAAATAAAGTGTCAAAAAGGGGAAGACCGTCCAAAAAGAAATATCTAGCAGCGCTTCCCCGAAAAGCCTGACTTTTAAATTGATGTCCCAAGTTTTAAATTTCACGTAAGTCCCTTCTTTCTGTTGATACAGATGGATAAAAAAGCCCTAGACGCACGGTGCGCAAGGGCTTTTCCAACCTAGGACAATTTCAAAAGGCATAGCTGTGTCGCATTTTTTAAAAAGCCCAGTCACCATTTCGGAAAACAGGGAGCGTTTCACCTGATTTCGTAATACCGTCAATGTTCATTTTATCAGAACCAATCATGAAATCAACGTGCGTGAGGCTGGTATTGACACCGCGTTTTTCCAATTCATCACGGCTCATTTCTTCGCCGCCTTTGATGTTAAACGCATATGCACTTCCGATTGCCAAGTGGTTGGAAGCATTTTCGTCGAATAGGGTGTTGAAAAAGAGAATGCCGCTTTGTGAGATCGGTGATGGATCCGGTACAAGTGCCACTTCACCCAAATAATGGGAACCTTCATCCGTTGCAATCAGGTTTTCCAAAATTTCTTGTCCTTTTTCAGCTTCGACGTTTACGATCCGTCCGTTTTCAAATGTTAATTTAAAGTTGTCAATAATGTTGCCACCATAGCTGAGAGGTTTGGTACTAGATACATAGCCGTCAACATGGTTACGTTCTGCACAGCAGAATACTTCTTCTGTCGGCATATTGGCCATAAATTCATGGCCTTTTTTATTGTAGCTTCCAGCGCCTACCCAAATATGATCATCTGGTAGACCAATATAAAGATCAGTACCTGGCGCCTGATAATGAAGTGTTTTAAATTGCTTATCATTTAATTCACTAGCTTTGTTATTAAGTGTTTCATCATGATTTTTCCAAGTAGCGACTGGATCTTTCGTATTAACACGTGTTGTTTCAAAAATAGCGTCCCAAAGTGCATCTACTTGCTCGTTTTCTGGTTTATCCGGGAAGACCTTTTTCGCCCATCCAGAAGAAGCAGCTGCAACGACTGTCCAGCTTACTGTGTTGGACATCATGAGCTCGCGGAATTCAGTAAGAACTTTACCCATTGATTTTTGATTCGCGGAAATTTTTTCACCGTCCACACCTTTTAAAAGATCAGGATCATCAGAAACGATGGAGATAAAACATGCGCCTTCTTTAGCAAGCTCCGTGCGTTCTTTAGCACGATGTTCAGGTGCTTCTTCAAATACGCTCAAAGGTGCATGAGCATAACGTTCGCGTGTCACTGCTTCGTCATTCCAGTTGACGATGACATCCTTCGCCTGATTTTCAAAGGCATATTTGGTAATAAGCCGAACAAGCGGTGCCGCATCAAGATTTGCTGAGATTACTACTTTTTGATCAACTTGGACATTGACGCCCACTTTTACGATCAATTCAGCATATTTGGCTAATTTTTCATTAAATGTTGTCATATTTACAACTCCTACCTGATTAAATTCAACATTATAATAGTAGCTTAAAAAGGGGGCGAAAGCAATCGATTAATTAAGAATTGACTAAATTTTCATAGGAAACAGAGTCTTTCTGCATAAAAAAAGTACCGCCTAGTAGAGCGGTACGGTTGCCGGATTATTTTCGTTTGAAATAACTGAATCCGAGCATAATCAAGGCGCCGATTAAAGCAGAGCCTAAGATGATCAAAACAAGCGGGAATTCCGCATAACCAAAAATAAAATTCACGCGGACATTTTCTGCATTTACTGCTGCAAAAACAATAATCAAAATAACTAAAAGAGCACTAATAATCAACTTAACAGGTATCTTGCGTTTTGGATTCTGGCTATTCAATTTAACACTCATAAAAAAGCCTCCCTTCCTATCCTTTTATTGTAGCATAAAGGACACAAAAAACCAGCTGCAAAGGGCAGCTGGTTTATCGCAGGGATTAGGCATTCAGTGCTTCGACAAATGTTTTTGCATAAGCTTCAGCGCGAACAACGTCGTCTTCATCAGGGTCAAGATCGACTTTTAGTCCGGCCACTGGAACCGTCGCGCCTTTTTCTTTTAGACGCTGTTCAATCAAATCAACTGTTAAGCAGAATTCATCATAGAACGTATCGCCAGACCCAAAGGAGGCGCAAACTTTACCGGTGAAATCTACATCTGCCATATCTTCATAAAAGTCCACAAACTCATCTGGAAGCTGACCGTCATCATACGTATAACCGCCAATCAGCGCGCCATCATAATCAAGCAGTTCTTCCGGTTCGACGGAGATGCATTCTTCGATTTCAACTTCGATCTCATATTTTTCAAGCTCTTCGCCAAGAATGTCTGCAATTTCTTGTGTATTTCCTGTCATACTTGCATAAACGATCATTACTTTTTTTGACATGTTCTAACCACCATCTTCTGAAATTTTTGATTCATTTATAGGTTCTAACACGTGATTTCTTCTGTAAAAGAATTCACTATCACTTCTATTATAATTGTCTGGGCGAAATCTGCAACCTTTTTTAAGAATTTGAAAGAGAGAAGGCGCATAAATTCTTACTTTTACTAGCAAATCTCGCTGTTTAGAGGTATAATCATTATTAGTGGAATTTTTGGAGAGGATGACTGAATAGAATGATTACACTTAAATCACGCCGCGAAATTGATGAGATGAAACGCGCTGGTGAAATTTTAGTTGCAACGCATAAAGAAATTAAAAAATTAATCAAACCCGGTATTACAAGCTGGGATTTAGAAGTTTTCACAGATGAATTTCTGCGCAAACATGGAGCTATACCTGAGCAAAAAGGCTTTGAAGGCTATGAATATGCCATTTGTGCAAGCATCAATGATGAAATTTGTCATGGCTTTCCGCGCAAAACCGTTCTGAATGAAGGAGACTTGATTACCGTCGATATGGTCGTGAATTTTCACGGTGCGCTTGCTGACTCTGCTTGGACCTATGGTGTAGGCAAAGTAAGTGATGAAGTAGAACGCTTGATGGAAGTAACGCGAAAATCGCTTTATCTGGGTATTGAACAAGCACAAGTGGGCAATCGGATTGGCGATATTGGTCATGCAATTCAGACTTATGTAGAGGGCGAGAAGCTTTCTGTCGTACGGGAATTTATCGGACACGGTATTGGTCCAACATTGCATGAAAAACCAGAAGTACCACACTATGGTCAGCCGGGGAAAGGTCCTCGTCTTAAAGAGGGGATGGTCATCACAATTGAACCAATGGTCAATACTGGTGATTGGAAAGCTAAGATGGATGATAACGGCTGGACAGCTCGGACCGTTGACGGTTCTCTTTCAGCGCAGTATGAGCATACGATTGCGATTACAAAAGAAGGTCCGGAAATCCTGACTTACCAAGGCGAAAACGACTGAAAACAAACAGCAAGCAGGCATGAGCGGAACGGCCGTTTTTGCCTGCTTTTTTTATGAAATGGAGGGTGAGGGAATGGGAGAAAAATTGGCCATTTGGAAAACAAAGCATCCCTATACCGTATCGCGTTTAAAAAAAGAATTTCAAGAACAGGGCATTCAAGCAGGAGATTCTATTATTTTTCATTCAGCGATGAGTAAGGCTGGGTGGATATGCGGCGGAGCAATCGCACTCATCAATGCTCTTCAAGAAACGTTGACAGAAGAGGGGAACTTGATGATGCCTTCACAAACAAGCGGTTTGACAGATCCCAGTACTTGGGAAAATCCTCCTGTTCCGAAAGAATGGTGGGAGGAGATTTGGCAAGAAATGCCTGTATTTGATAAAGATCGGACACCGTGCTTTCATATGGGGGTCGTAGCGGAAACTTTTCGAGCTTTACCAGATGTTGCACGAAGCAACCACCCATTTCTATCATTAACTGCTTGGGGCAAGCATGCTGATTACCTAACAAAAGGGCAGACGCTTGCCCATGGTCTGGGAGAGAATTCGCCACTAGCCAAATTATATGCGTTCCCCCAAGCAAAAATTGTTTTGTTCGGTGTGGATAATGATCGCAATACATCTCTTCATTTGGCTGAAGAGCGTTCGAAGAGGATCCCTGTCAGTCAAAATAAAGCGGTATTGTTAAAAAATGGCGTCCGTATAACCGAAACATTCGAAGAAGCGGCCTATGACAGTGATCGTTTTATTGAGATCGGTCGTGCATATGAAAAAGAAAACGGCTCCTGCACCGTTCATATAGCAGGAGCCGCCTCAAAAATTTATCCCATGCGTGGGCTGATCGATTTTGCGGTTTCTTATTTAAATACGCATTAATCTTTGCGAATCAAACGTAATTCTTCCGCAAACAGTTGCATTTCACGCGTGCTGAAACTATTTTTACGTTTGATCAACTGGTAGAGTTCTACCAGTTTTTCATAATGGATCGCTTCAACGGATACATGTTCAAAGACTCCTGAGTTGACCATTTTTAACTTATCGGTGATTTCTTTTAACATAAAATCTGTATTTTGTTGAGAGGGTTCGTTCAAATTCATTTTTTGGAAGCTCCTTTGCAAGATATACGCTCGATTTTATCATATCTTCTTCCTACTTGTCACGAGTCGGAGCGTTTGGTACACTTTTAAAGAGGGAAAAGCAAACAGAACAGGGGGATAATTTTCATGAAGTTTTTCAAACAAATAACAAGAAGCAGATTATATCGGCTGACGATGGTGCTGTTTGGTAGAATCGGAAAAAATGATGTGTCCGGTAATGCCGCGCAGCTCGCCTATTATATGTTATTCTCGATTTTTCCTATGCTCCTTATTGCTGCTACACTTCTCGCATACTTAAATATTGACCGTGATTCCGTCTTTAATCTTATCCAGGAATTTGCGCCTGAACAGATTATTTCTTTCTTAGAAGAGAATCTGGATAATTTGCTTTCGAACCGGAATGGGGGTCTTTTGTCAATCGGTATCTTGGCGACGTTGTGGTCGGCTTCCAATGGGATGAATGCTGTTACAAAAGCGCTGAACAAAGCGTATAGCGTGACGGATCGGCGCAATTACTTCATTAAGCGGTTTCTGTCGATCGTCTTTACACTAGCAATGATCGGTACAATCGCATGTACACTTTTACTACTCGTATTTGGTCAGCAGATCGGGATGTTTATTTTTAACCATCTACATGTCTCCAAAGAGGTACTTGATTTTTGGAATAACATTCGCTGGGTCGTTACGGTCATTGTGATTTTTGTTGTCTTTACCTTTTTATATTGGGTGGCTCCCGCTAAAAAAAATCATATTCTCGGTGTGCTTCCAGGATCGATTTTTGCTACAGTCGGTTGGTCGGTAGCCTCATTAGGTTTTGCTTATTACGTGAATAATTTTGCCAACTACTCGGCTACTTACGGGAGTATCGGTGTGATTATCGTTTTGATGTTATGGTTTTACATTACAGGGATTATTCTAATGACTGGCGGAGAGCTCAATGCTACAATCAACTTGATGAAAGTGAAGCAAAAAGTCGGCGATATCAATTAAAAAAGCAGCAAAACGGATTTCAAGCCGTTACGCTGCTTTTTTTATTCTGCCGAGCGGATGTTTTTTAATTTTGCAAGAATCAGCTCCATCACTTTTTTCTGATCTTCCGGTCGTGAAATGTCCACTTTGTCAATATCGATCACAAGTGTAGGACTTTTATCGTAGGAATGAAACCAATCGTCATAGCGGCTGTGGAGATGTTTGTAATAATCAAGTAACCCTGGATTTAAATCAGTCTGTTCATACGGCCGACCACGCAACTGAATGCGTTTTAAGACTGTATCCAGACTGCCACGCAAATAAATCAGCAGGTCAGGTGATTTTTTTGGCATAAAGGCCAGTTCTTCCATCATATTATCCAGCAAATCCAAATAGGTATCCATTTCCGGTTCTGAGATATTCCCTTCTTCAAAATTGATTTGCGTAAAGAGTGCGTCCTCATAAATGCTCCGGTCAAGTACATTATTTTGATCCTGTAAAGCGTCCTTGATACTGCGAAAACGTGTATTTAAAAAATAAATCTGAAGCGCAAAAGCCCAGCGTTTTGGGTCGTCATAAAATTTCTCCAAGATCCGGTTGTCTTGGATACTTTCATAATAAGCCGTCGAGTTTAGATTTCGGGCAATCATTTCCGTATAGCTGCTTTTTCCAGCGCCAATCATTCCAGCAAGTACAATCACATTTTTTTCTCCTTCCAAAGCCATTGGGTAAGCGGCCCCTTTCTTTTCAACCAATAACAATTCTTAATTATACCCTTATTTCCAAAAAGTACAATGCGCCAGTGACAAATACACATATTTCTGCTAGTATGAAAAAGATATGAAATGGAGGCAGGCAAGGTGAAGGGAACGAATTTAAAAAACGGCGATCAGCTGACGCTAGAAATCAAGCGGCTTGGGATTAATGGCGAGGGAATCGGTTATTATCAAAAGCAAGTTATTTTTGTAAAAGGGGCGCTTCCAGGCGAGAAAGTAACAGCACTGGTGACCCGACCGGAAATGAGCTACACGGAGGCTGAACTTCAGAAAATCGAGCGACCTTCTTCTGATAGAATTACACCGCCATGTCCAGTCTATGAGGTATGCGGTGGCTGTCAATTGCAACATCTAGCTTATTCAGCCCAGCTAGTATTCAAACAGGACCTGATTCGTCAGGCACTTGAAAAATATACGAAACTTGACTTGAGAAAAGTAAAAATAAAAGAAACGATCGGTATGGATGAGCCATTCCGCTATCGAAATAAAAACCAATTTCAAACACGTATGAATGCGCGCGGGGAACTTGAAAGTGGCTTATTTCAAGCGGGCTCGCATCGACTGGTCCCTATTGATGACTGCCTCGTGCAAGAACCGCAGACCGTGGAGCTGACACAAACGGTCACAAAAGCGCTGAACATACTTCACATCCCGGCTTATCATGAAAAGAAGGGGACCGGAGTCATCAAGACGATCGTCACACGGATTGGCGTCCAGACTGGGGAGATGCAGCTTGTCTTTGTCACACGGACCGCTGAGATTCCACATCTTGATGAGCTGCTCAAGATCATTCAAGAAAAACATCCAGAAATCGTGTCGATCATGCAAAACCGGCAGCCAGAAGATACGGCGCGTATCTTTGGCGAAGAGACGGTTTTATTATGGGGTAAAGAGACGATTTCCGAAAAACTAAGTGAAATGACATATGATTTATCGGCGCGGGCTTTTTTTCAATTGAATCCGACACAGACCGAAAAGCTTTACCAAGAAGTAAAAAATGCACTGACATTGACAGGTAAGGAGAAAATTGTGGATGCTTACTGCGGGGTAGGCACAATTGGGTTGATGTTAGCGCCGTTTGCCGGCGAAGTACGTGGGATGGACACGATACCAGAGGCTATTGAAGATGCTCTCAGAAATGCTGCTAAAAATCAGCTCGACAATGTGCAGTATGAAGTTGGCGATGCAAAAACCGTCTTTCAGAAATGGCAGCAGGAAGGCTATGAACCGGATGCAGTAGTGGTTGATCCGCCGCGCACTGGCCTGGATGACGAACTGATTCGTTCATTGATGCAAACAAAACCGAAACAATTGATTTATGTGTCCTGTAACCCGTCAACATTGGCTCGGGATTTAGCTGTGCTTGATAAACGTTACCGAGTCCGTTCAATTCAGCCTTTGGACATGTTTCCGCAGACTGCACATACGGAATCCGTCACGATTTTAAAACGTAGAAACTATAAATAATGATTAGCAGATGGAGAAATCCTAGCGAGGACGACGACCAAGATGACTAGGCCAGTGTAGAATCTTGATTAAATCATTAGCTCACTGCTAGGCATTTGAACGGCATTCGTGTGCTTAACTGGCTGATTGGTTAAGGCGAAGACTGGGATCAAGTTTCGACCAATATTTGAATAGAAAAAGCAGTATCGATTGGTATCGATACTGCTTTTTGCATAGACAAGTTGGTTAGCGCCGCTGATTCAAATTTTCTGATACTATTTTCCGCGAGAACAGACTGACCACAAGCGTAACGGCCAAATTGATCAAAAGCGGAACAAAACCAATATTGATATCCTGTAAATAGCTAGGCAGATTTGGAATGATCGAACTCATCGTCATACTGTTCTGACTGACCACAAGCGCACAGATGATCCCCACAATCATTCCGCTAATAGCGCCTTGCTTAGTGATAGGATTCCGCTTCCATAAACTAAAGAATAGAGCCGGGCAAAGCTGAACGATCAGACTATAGCCAACTTGAAGAATCTGTGCTAAAGCGCTGGAATCGTAAAATACCAAAAAACAAGCGACAGCACCGAGCAATGGAACGAATAGTTTTGATAAGCGGGTAACTTTTTGTTCGTTAAAGTCGGGCTTCAACCCGAAAAGAATATTTTTTGAAAGCAATGTAGCGGCTGTCATCAAAAGCATGGAGCCTGGCACGATGGCCGTAAGCATTCCAGCAGCACCGATCAAACCGACAAACCATGGACTAAAAGACTGGACGGACAGTTTAAGTAAAGCCAGATCACTTTCGCTGTCAGATAGACCTGGTACTTGAATAACTGCTGTAAAACCAATAAAAAGAACAAATAAGAGCATTAAGGTATAAAGAGGACTAATCACAGCATTTTTACGGAATGTCCGCTCATTTTTAGCCGTAAATGTAGAGGCAAAAACCTGTGGCCACATATAAAATCCAAGAACGTAGAACAAAACAGTCGAAATAAACCAAGTGACCGAATAAGTTTCATTTGGGAAAGTTAACAGTTCCGGCTTGACCTGTTTGATCTGCTGAAACATCTCGCCGTAGCTGCCAAAATAATGAAGCGGCAAATAAATTCCCATAAAAACGATCACAAATAGAATCATCAAATCTTTTAAAACGGCCACCCAAGCTGTTCCACGGACTCCAGAGATAACCGTATACAAAATGATTGCCAGTGTGCCAATAATAACTGAGACGCTCGCAGGAATCATGCCATAGCTAGTGACAGAGACAATGATCGACAGACCTTTTAATTGAATGACGACAATCGGGATGATCGCAATCACGCCAATCAGGGCTACAAGGATTCCTAAAAGGGGGCTTTGATACTTAGCTGCAAAGAAATCCGATTGTGAAACGAGCCGGTGTTCATGAGCATATCGCCAAATTAGTGGCAACAAAAAATAGCTTGTGACATAACTGAGCGCGATATAAACCATCACATACACAGCTGAAATCCCTTTTGAATAGGCCCAGCCACTGCCGCCAAGAAAAGAGAATGTGGTATAAACTTCGCCAGCAGTCAGCAAAAAGACAAAAACCGTATTGAAACTCCTACCACCTACCGCCCAATTTTCAAGCGTCATGGCTTGCTTTTTCCGTGCTCGAATACCAATCGTAAGTGTTAAAATGAAAAAGAGCATAATAATCAGTGAGGCGATGATCATGATTTTTCCTCCTTTTTGTTTCGCGGATCAAGATGATAGAGGATCACAAGAATAAGGGAAGAAAAAATAACGCCACTCGTAATCCATACCAAATCAAAAGGTAGACCAAAAATGGTAGGCTCGATTTGATTGAAAAACGGGATACCGCCGAGAATAAATAAAAATGGGCAGATAAGCAGCCATTTTCGCATTTTTAAAGCCTCTTTTCTAAATAAAGTTGGAGTACAAAACTGTTATAATTTTACACTAGAATGGCAGAAAAGTCGATACGACTGGCTACTGCATTAATGCCCAGATAATAACGCCATCAAAGACAGCCAAACCAAGAATCACCCATAAAGTGATTTTAAGCAGCAGCTTTTTATCTGTTTTTTGCTTGTTTGTCAATCTTTATCACTCCTTTAAGAATAGGGATGTTAAAAGCGTATCATACTTTCTGAAAAAGTAAAAAAATCCAGCCCGCCTAAATAATGCGAGCTGGATAAAAATTATTCTGCTAGATAAAGTTGTACAGCATCCCTCAGTAATTGCGCTGCACCGATACCGCTGCGCTCATCATAATAGCTTTGAAAGCGCTCATCTGCTACATACATGTCGACAAGACCTAGATGTGCTTCTTTGGAATAACTTGGCCAGAAAAAACGGATCCAGGCTTGATGGAGCTTGGCTGCCTCTTGTGCTTTTTTCGAATGGGCATCATCACCAGCTTCAAGCGCAGTTTTTAGTACTGCGAGTAAAGTTTCGTTTAAGCGTTCCTGCTCGGTAAATTTGGCTTTTGAAAGCCCCATAAGCTGGGCGTTACTGGCTTCGATAGTCTGGTCACCATAACGATCACGGATTTCCTTTCCGTATGCTGCTTCATTCTTGTCCAAAAGTTGCTCCTTAAAAGCGTCAAATTTTTCTTGATCAGTCATTATGATCATCCTTTCTTCGGCTTGGATCGAACGGTCAACAAGTTCAATAATCCGCTCCAGCCGGTCTTTTTTTGAGAGGAGTTTTTGCTGATGGTTCTGGAGTGCATGCTTGCGGTCAAACGACGGATCGTCTAGCAATTCTTTGATTTTCTCCAGACCAAGCTCCAACTCCCGATACAGTAAAATCTGTTGGAGTCGGTCCACTTCCTGCTTTCCGTATATTCGGTAGCCATTTGGCGAAATTCGAGCGGGTTTTAATAATCCGATCTGATCATAGTAGCGGAGTGTCCGCGTTGTGACTCCTGCCAGCTGCGCCATTTTTTGTATTGTATAGTCCATATGATTTCCTCCTCTATTTTTATCATAAAGGTTTACGCTGCGTTAAGGTCAAGCGGAAAAAGTAATTTTTTGACCAGATGCAAAACTTTCAAAAATGTAAGCTGTGGCAGTATTGATCTAGCTTTCAATTCAAAGGGGTATCTGCTAAACTATTAGTAGGCTTGAAACACTAATTGGAAGGCGTGTGAAACAAAATTGAATCTCCAACGTTTGAAATACTTAGTTCTATGTCTTCCGCTGCTTTATATGGCATATGGCGTGACATTAGCCCTTCAATTCGGCAGTCAGACTGAACTGGTCAACTCTTTGGCTAATGGGCTGATCCTTTTTTTATTTACTAGTTGGCTCACAAAACGCGCTAAACTTAGAAACTGGATTGATTTTATCTGGTTTGCAGTATTTATTTTGTATATCTTTATCTTACATCATTTAGTTTCCTATATCGCTGTGGGGGATTTTATTAGCAGCACATATACAGGTGACTTTCATATTCAAAAAGAATTGATCAATTTAGTGCCTTTTACAACCATTGAAAATACCTTTAGACAGGCACTACCAACCATGCCGACGATTGTACAGGTTGTTGGAAACATCCTTATGCTTGCACCGCTTGCTTTTTTTCTGCTTTATTTTAAAATCGTCAAACGTGTGCGTAGTGCAATATTCGTCGTTTTTTTGACTTCGTGTGGGATCGAGGTCGTTCAATTTATTCAGACAACGCTGATCACGGGCTTCAGTGGTATGACACTTCCACTTGAGCGTTCCACTGATATAGATGATATCATCTTAAATACGATTAGCGGAGGGATCGGGGCTGTGATTGCTCTTATGATTCCATCTGTCAGAAAGAGAATCGGGAAACGTTAAACAAGCCAGGATAGCTAAGGGAGGCTATTGGAAAGAACTAAAGGAGAAATGAAAATGAAAGATAAACTACTGCAATTGTATGCGTGGTTCCAAAAAAATAGTAAAATCGTTAAAATTATCTTTGTCTCTCTGATTTCAGCTTTCGTTATTTATGAAATCATCAATATTGCGACAGGGATCGATTATCAGTCATTAAAAACAAACATGACCAGTCAAAGTCCGGAAAGTTTGCTGATCATGCTAATTGTCGGCTTACTGGCCGTTACACCTATGCTTGTCTATGATTTTATGATTGTCAAGCTGCTTCCGGGCAAATTTCCCGTCTCACATATTATCATGTCTGGCTGGATTACAAATACATTTACCAATATCGGCGGCTTTGGTGGTGTACTGGGTGCTTCACTACGTGCCAGTTTTTATGGAAAAAACGCTTCTCATAAAGAAATACTTTTAGCGATTTCCAAAATTGCCTTGTTTCTTGTATCAGGTTTGTCGATTTTTTGCCTTGTAGGGCTAGCGACATTGCCGATCCCGGGTTTTGCTGACCATTTCCGGAATTATTGGCCTTGGTTGCTCGGGGGAGGGCTGTATTTTCCAATCCTTTTTACAATGACTAAGTGGAAAAGCAAGTCTTTATTTGTGGACCTTCCACTTAAACGAGAGCTGGTATTGATTGGTGGCTCAATTTTTGAGTGGCTGTTTGCTTATGGGTGCTTTGTAATCATCGGGTTCTTAATGAATGAACCGGTTGACCTACTCAAAGTATTTCCGCTATTTGTGATTGCCTCTGTCATTGGGGTCGCTTCTATGATTCCGGGGGGGATTGGAACATTTGACCTTGTGATGGTATATGGCCTTGGACAACTGGGTGTTGCAGAAGAATTGGCACTCGTTTGGCTGCTCTTTTATCGTATTTTTTACTACATTATCCCATTTTTAGTGGGGATTCTCTGCTTTATTTTAAAAGCTGGTAAACGATTTAATGATTATTTGGAAGGATTGCCCCATCTCTTCTTGCAAAAGTTGGCGCATCGATTTTTAGTACTATTCGTTTATTTTAGCGGTCTCATGTTGATTTTATCTTCGGTATTGCCTTTTGCAATCTATCATGTGCCGTTTTTATACAAACTTTTACCATTCAGTTTCCTATTTATTTCGCAAGTGACCAATGTGGCCTTTGGCTTTCTGTTGCTTGGACTTGCCCGAGGAATTGAGAGTAAGACGAAAAAAGCCTATCTTACCACAGTGGTAGTACTTGGTTGTGCGATTTTTAATACATTGGCACGGGTGTTTTCCATTAAGCAAGCCATTTTTCTTGGCATCGTATTACTATGTGTCTACTTGGCGCGCAATGAGTTTTACCGCGAAAAATTTGTCTATACGTGGAGTAAGATTATTTTTGATATTTGCTTGTTCCTTGCGTGCCTGACAGGATATGTCGTGATCGGGATTTACAATTCACCGAATATCCCGCATAAAAAACAAATCCCTGAATATCTGGCGATCGCCTCCGAGCATATTTGGGTAACGGGCTTTATCGGGATGATTATTGCTGTCATCTGCTTGGTCGTGATTTATATCTATTTGTCCTCTTCACCAGACAAACTGGGTTCACCATTTGAAGCGACACGAGTTCGCGCACATTTAGAGAAATGGGGGGGCAATGAAGTCAGCCACACGATTTTTTTGCGAGATAAGTTGCTATTTTGGGCACAGGAGGGGAGCGTCCTATTTGCCTTTCGCATCATTGCGGACAAAATGGTGATTATGGGTGAGCCGACTGGAGATCTTTCGAAGCAGGAAGAGGCAGTACTTGAAGTCATGGAAACTGCAGATAAATTTGGCTATCGACCTGTATTTTATGAGGTAAAAGGAGATATGCTACCTTATCTTCATGAGCTGGGTTTCGACTTTATCAAGCTGGGTGAAGAAGGTTTTGTTGACGTGGAAAACTTCACGCTTTCCGGCAAGAAGAAAAAAGGCGAACGGGCATTGATGAATAAAATGGAGCGTGAATCATATCAATTTGAGATTTTGGAAGCTCCTTATTCATCTGAAACTTGGAAAGCGCTGCGGCAAATTTCAGATGAATGGCTGGATGGTCGGACAGAAAAAGGCTTTTCACTCGGTTTTTTTGATCATTATTATTTGGAGCAGGCGGGAATTGCCGTCATTCGAGAACCAGAAGGAAAGATCGTTGCTTTTGCCACTTTAATGCCGGCGTATAATGATCAAATGACATCGATCGACCTGATGCGCTACGGAAAAGATGCACCAAGTGGCATTATGGATGTGCTCTTTATCAACCTGTTTGAAAAAGCGAAAAGTGAAGGCTATCGGGTCTTTAATATTGGAATGGCGCCCCTTGCCAATGTTGGTGAAACAAAATTTGCTTTTCTTGGCGAACGACTGGCAGGGCTCGTGTACCGCTATAGCCAAGGATTTTATGGCTTTCAAGGTCTGCGCCGGTATAAAGATAAATATGTGAACGAATGGGTGCAAAAATATGTGGCTTTCAGGAAGCGCAGCTCGATTGCCTTTACGATGATCCAGCTAATGCTTCTCGTGGGGAAAAAACGCCCGCTTGCCAAAAATCAAATGATTTTGGAAATCCCATTGGATGAACTGGATCAGGGGCAGGATAAATAGAAAAAATGCGTAATAACTGATTGGGAATTTATCATTTTTATTAATAGATTTCTATTAACAGACCAGCTAAAAATTTATCATTCCAAAAAGCGACGCTCTCGGAGAGTGTCGCTTTTTACTTTATAAATCCAAATAGTTGAAAGCAGATTTACATGTTAAAATAGGAATAACAAAGGACAAGCACTGGAAATAATTGAGGATGATGAAAAGCATGAGGCACAATAAAAGAACCAAAAATTCAGCAATAGAGCCATATTTTGAAATGGTCATCGCCTAATTCATGGTTCTTTTATTCTATTTTATATGACGGTTGCATGTACTAAAAAGCGACATTATTCAAGCAAATCATCCAGCGCATCACTTAAAGTGGGAAACTGAAATTCAAAATGGTGGCTTAATAACTTCTCAGGATAAGCACGTTGTCCGGTAAGAACCAGTTGCGCTTTTTCTCCAAGTGCTAGCCTGAGTGCAGCTTTTGGAATAGGTAATTTCGATGGGCGGTGGAGTCTTTTCGCTAGCATATCCGCGAACTTTTTCTGCTGAACCGGATGAGGAGCTGTCAGATTGATTCCGCCACTAAGCTCAGGTGTCTGTAAAATAAACTTCACTGCTCGAACGACATCATCAATGTGGATCCATGAATACCACTGTTTGCCGCTACCATAGCGCCCGCCAAGGAAACTTTGGAAAGTTTTTTCAAACATCGGGAAACTACCTCCGTCAGTGCCGAGAATCATTCCAAAACGCAGATAAACGATCCGCATGCCATAATGGGTCAGTTCACTTGCTGTTTTTTCCCATTCAATAACTGTTCGCCCAAGAAAATCATAATCTTTTTCGCAAACTTCTGTATCCAGATAAATGGCGGAACGGGATGGTGGATAGATACCGATTGCGCTGGCATTCAACAATACCTGAGGCTTTTCTTCAAGTTTCTTGAGCATCGCAATAAGTGCAGATGTTGCGGTGATACGACTTGTGACGATCTCGCGTTTTCGTTCCGCTGTCCACCGTCCTTCTGACAAAGAGGTTCCTGCCAGATTAATTACAGCATCAATTTTGTAAGAAGAGAGATTGGGCAGCGGTTCATTTTCCTGCAGCCACTCAATAAAATGGACATTTGCGTAATCTTTCTGTTTGTGACGTGTTAAAATATAGATATGGTCAGTTTGCTTTTCAAAGTCATGAACCAGATGACTGCCAATAAAACCTGTGCCACCTGCAAGCAAAATATTCATGTCACCATCACCTCATTTCCTTTAGCTTATTCCCTTTTAGCTAGTCTTAAAACGCTTCTTTGCGGTATCATAGAAAAAGGAGGTTTCAAATATGAAAATTACATCCATCAGTCAAGGGAAGCGTAATCAGGAGCGCTATAACCTTTACATTGACGGAGCCTATCGATTAAGTGTAGATGAAGAAGTATTGGCTCGTTTTCAACTCCTTAAAGACAAGGAAGTCACGGAAGAATTTCTGGTAGAAGTAGAGGCGGCAGATACGAGTCGCCAAGCTCTCAATCGGTCGATTCATTACCTCTCGAGTAGGATTCGCTCTGAAAAAGAAATTCGCCAGCATTTGCGCAAATATGAATTCTCGGATACCGTTATTCAGCAAGTCCTTCAAAAGCTCAGCGAAATGTCCTATGTGAATGATCAGGAATTCGCGCTTCTTTATACACGGACGCAGATTAATACTACGCAAAAAGGTCCCGGGCAAATCGAACGGGAATTGATCGAAAAAGGCATTACGCGCGAAGATATTGAAACGGCGCTTGAAGCATACGATAAGGAAAGCCTGATAGAAAACGGGCAAAAATTGGCACAAAAAATTTTACGCCGTAGCAGGTCACTCACAGGAAAGCGACTTGCGAGTAAAATTACGACCGAGCTGATGCAAAAAGGCTATCCAGTTGAGACAGCAAAAGAGTTGGCGGATAAGGTTATACAAGAAGCGCCTCGTGATGAAGCGGATCTGCTGGGTCAGCAATTTGACAAGCTGCTCCGAAAAAATGCCCGCTTTGAGCCAGCTAAACAAAAACAAAAAATCATCCAATCATTGATGCAAAAAGGCTTTTCTTATGATACGATTAGCTCTTACATAAGTGAGCATGAAATTCGTTTTGGGGGAGAAGAAGAATGAATCGTTATGTAGAAGAATTGACTGCCCTGCTTTTAGAAAAAAATCCAGAGCTTAGTGAAGAACAGGCACTTCTATGGATTGAATCATTGTGGAGTGATTTTGAAAGCTCCTATGCCAAGGCAGGTTATCCATATCGCGGGGAGGAATACGCCTGTGAGTATGTCAAAAAACAAATTGCCATTCATGGCGACAAGCTGCACCATTTAGAACCTAAAAAGAAAAGTGAGGATAAAAAATGAAACAAAGAGGATTTGAAATCGTTACACAACAGCAACGGAAATTTCCGGGAGAGACTATTCAGCTGCCTGTAAGGAGTGATAAAGGCTCAGCAGGTTATGATTTTTTTTCCAATGAAACAGTCATCCTTGCACCCGGAGAACAACATGTTTTTTGGACGGATATTAAAGCATATATGTTGGAAGATGAGGTGCTAAGTATTTTTGTGCGCTCATCCATTGGGATCAAACGAGGACTTATTTTGTCGAATTCGACTGGAATCATTGATGCTTCTTACTACAGCAATCCTGGCAATGACGGCAATATTGGGATTGCTATGAAAAATATAACCACTAATTCTGTAGAAATTGGAGCAGGGGAGCGTATCGCACAAGGAATTTTTAGTAAATATCTTGTGGCTGACGAAGATGTCGTGCAAAATGAAGCGCGAATGGGCGGCGTTGGTAGTACCGGAAAATAAAGAAATTCCAAGCATCTGTGTAAAAGATGCTTGGAATTTTTAGTTATGAGGTAAAAGTTAAACCACTGCGGGAATGAGTTTTTTCTGTAATTTTTCTGTAGAGAAAATCCATCCAGTATATGATGAGAGGATATTTAAATCATCATCTAGACGAACGACGGCAACAAATGGGTAATGCCCATTGCTTCGGTACCTCAGATCAGTAAATGTCACATAGGTGGCATCCATCTTTTCTTCGATCCGCCAGTTATACACTTTTGAAAAAGAAACAAAAGCGGCTAGATTCTTGTCTTTTTTAGCAGCTCGAATGATTGCATTATCCGGAACAGGAAGACGATCAAATTTTTCATAGATTGAGATATTCCGTTTGAAAGCCCGACCTACATAGTAATGTTCCTTCGTTGTAACAGCTACGCGCCACTGGAAGAAATGGATCGTTGAAGCGATGATCACTTCCTCCGCATCTGGAATCAGATTGAGAACGACGCGCCGAATCATTCGCTGCGTAATAAATCTTGCGAGATAGTAGAAAACTAAAATGCCATAAAGCGTAAAGAATGTCGGACCAGCAGGGGCACCTAACAGCCAAATCCCAATGGCTACCACATGCGAACCGAAAATAAACCAGTCGAATGTGTTGATGAATCCGAATGCCACCCAAGTATCCTTGAACGGCCTGATCGCTTGTGTTCCGTAGGCATTGAAGATATCTACGAAAATATGCAGTCCAACCGCAATGAAACTCCATAACAATAAGTGTAAAAAGGTTGCTTGCGGAAAGAACAAGTAAAGGATCGATGAGATGAGTAGCGGCCAAATGGCAAGCATCGGCATGGAATGTGTAATCCCGCGATGATTGCGGATATAGTCCGCATTGTTTTTAAGTTTTAGTACAGTATCAATATCTGGAATCTGAGAACCAATAATTGTCGCCGTCATAATACCGACTGCGGCGTGAGAACTACTTGCAACTACGGGATCAATCGTAGCGAGCGCCCCGAGTGCAATCCCCATAACAACGTGAGTGCCAGTGTCCAAAAGCCTTCCTCCTCTGAGTGTTTACAACTTGATGATTTCTTTGCTGAAAGGGTGTGAATTTGAGCAAATCATTGCCCAACGCAAGCATTTTTAAGTACAATGGAACAGGACTCAAAAAGTCTTGCTTATTCATCTATTCCCTGTATCAATTATACTACACATTGCGTATAACTACACATTAAAAAACTATGAGAATTACGGTGAGAAAATGACTGAAAATCTAATGAAACAAATGACGCCAGAAAAAATTACTGCTTTTCGCACGGCCCTCGTTGGCTGGTATAAAATGAATCGACGAGACTTGCCATGGCGGCTCAATCAAGATCCATATCGCATATGGGTCTCAGAAATTATGCTTCAACAAACACGCGTCGACACAGTGATCCCATACTTTGAACGTTTTATGGTAAAATTTCCCACAATGGCAGACTTTGCTTATGCAGCAGAAGCTGATATTTTAAAGGTATGGGAAGGTCTCGGCTACTATTCACGTGTTCGCAATTTGCAAATTGGCATGCGAACAGTGATAGAAGAATTTGGAGGCGAAATGCCACAGAATTTAAAAGACGTATTAAGCTTAAAAGGCGTTGGTCCCTATACAGCAGGAGCGATTTTAAGTATCGTTTACGGGTTGTCAGAACCAGCTGTAGATGGAAACGTGATGCGAGTAATCTCGCGTATTTTTGAAATTTCTGATGATATTATGAAACCTAAGACACGCAAAATTTTTGAAGATATACTCTATCAACTCATTGATCCTGATGATCCATCTTCTTTTAACCAAGGATTAATGGAAATTGGTGCTTTAGTTTGTACACCAACAAATCCCATGTGTCTCCTTTGCCCACTTCAAGAATTTTGTTCTGCCCATGCCCATGGCAAAGAAACAGATTATCCTGTTAAAATCAAGAAAATCAAAACGAAAAAAATTGAGCGTATTACCATGATTATTGAAAAAGACAATCAGTTATTGGTCGAAAAACGCCCAGAAGAAGGATTACTTGCCAATATGTGGCAGTTTCCAACGATTGAAAGTAGTCTTTTAGATCATCCAGAATTGATTCGATTGGCTTTTCAAAAGGAGTATGGATTGGATCTTGAATGGCAAGAAGAGCCGTTTACTCATATTCGACATATTTTCTCTCATTTAGTATGGGAAATGGATGCTTATAAGGCAAAAATAGTTGCGGAGGCTCATACAGAACAAGTAAAATGGATGAACGAATCGGAAATGGCTCAATATGCCTTTCCAGTACCCTACCAAAAAGTTTGGCAGGCGTTCTTAAAACAAAAGGGGGAAATCTAAAATGACGAAAGTGGCGTTTATTACGGGGAGCAGTCGCGGATTAGGGAAGGAAATCGCACTTCGATTAGCCGAACAAGGCTATGATATTGCGCTGAATTTTGCAAGAAACCGCAAGAAAGCTGAGGCCGTCCAAGAAGAAATCCAAGCACTTGGCCGTAGATGCGAGATCTATCGCGCCAATGTTGGTGATGTGACAAAAATCAAAGAAATGTTCAGCCAATTTGATCAGACTTTTGAGCGCCTGGATGTCTTTATTAATAATGCAGCAAGCGGCGTATTGCGTCCACTAATGGAACTGGAAGAAAATCACTGGGATTGGACAATGGATATCAATGCAAAGGCACTGCTTTTTGCGGCGCAAGAAGCTGCAAAACGTATGGAAAAACAAGGCGGTGGAAAAATTGTAGCAATCAGTTCGATCGGTGCAATCCGTTATTTGAATAACTATACAACAGTAGGTGTCTCAAAAGCGGCTGTTGAAAATTTGACCCGTTATCTGGCTGTAGAACTGGCACCGCTAGGAATCTCTGTCAATGCTGTTTCAGGTGGGCTAATCGATACAGATGCGCTTACACATTTTCCAAATCGCGAGGAAATGCTGAAAGATGCAGCAGAAAATACACCAGCTGGGCAAATGGTCGAAGCTGCAGACTTAGCGAATACAGTACTCTTTTTGATAAGTGATGAGGCAAAGATGATCCGCGGACAGACGATTGTTGTAGATGGCGGTCGCACGTTGCTTGTCTAAGTGTTTTGAAAAGGAACAGTGTAATATTTTCACCTCTTTCCATTCATGTGTTATAATATACGGTGAACCTGGTATTGAAGTACATGAAGAAAGTAGGATAGAGGATGTACCTGCCTAAAGAAAGAGAAATCGTACAAATCAAAAGCTATAAACATAACGGTAAACTTCATCGTACTTGGAAGAAAACAATTGTATTAAAAGCAAGTGAAAACGTGATTATCGGAGGAAACGATCATACACTTGTCGTCGAATCAGACGGTAGGAAATGGGTGACACGCGAGCCTGCAATCTGCTATTTCCATAGTGATTACTGGTTTAATGTTATCTCCATGATTCGTGAAGATGGTCTTTACCATTACTGCAATCTGGGGACACCGTTCGCTGTAGACGAAGAGGCGATTAAGTATATTGATTATGATCTTGATATCAAGGTTTTCCCAGATGGCCGCTTCCATCTTTTGGATGAAGGGGAATACGAGCAACATCGCAGACAAATGAAGTATCCAGACTCCATCGATCGTATTTTGCGCCATCAAGTTGACATCCTCAGTCACTGGATTCTCGATAAGAAAGGTCCTTTTTCGAAAGACTATATCGATATCTGGTATGAAAAGTACAAAGAATACCGTTAAAAAAACAGGTATCTGTTCATTTAAAGAGCAGATACCTGTTTTTTATTTATTTTCCGTTACGCTAATATCGATCTTATTGGCCTCTTTATGACGCAATTTGAAGCTGTGAATCAGTTTCTCCAGATAATCAATCGTTTCCTGATAAGCAAATATACTGGCGACGATCCGCATGAGATGGTAAGGATCCATTTCACTATCATTCGTGATTTCTAAATCACGTACATTCATCTCACTTAGGAAAAGTTCCAGTAATTCTTTCGGATCCTCTTTGATATGATCTTCTACATAATCTACATTGATGGAAACTTTGTCGATATAAGCCAAGAGAAGCTGTTCATGTTTGTCTGTCAAATAATCGACTTGTTGCCGGATCAATTCTTGTTTCTCAGCTGGAAGAAGCAAGTAATCATTTTCATAGCGGTGCTGGATTTTCAGTAATTCATAGGCTTTTTGTGAGCATTGGATCATTTGCCTGTAAACGGCGAGCTTCCGAGCTTTCGGATCCGCATTTTTCTTGAAAAGCGTACGTTCTTCCTGATAAAGCTGATAGGTATTACGCGTTTGGGTGATCTGTTTTTGCATCCATTCCATATCTTTTTTCAAAAGGGGGAAATCAGCAGCATGGCGTAGATTAAGCTTAATCCACTTCATGATCTCCGTATTGGTATGGTAAATCGTTTGAAAAAGAGAAACTTCATATTTCGGTGGAATAAAAATCAAATTGACAATAAACGCAGCAACTAGACCAAGCATAATCGTGCCAAACCGAATCAATGCGACTTCGAGGAAATCATTCCCCGGCGAATCCATCACAATCACCAGTGTTACAACAGCAAGGCCGATCGTATTTTCCAGCTTAAGTTGAATGAGCAGTGCCACGCACAAAATGGAAGCAACGCCGATCAAAATAAAATCGTTGCCAATAAAAAGTCCGAATAAAATCGCGATTAGTGCGCCAATAATATTCCCCTGAGCCCGTTCAAGAATCGTCAAATAGGAACGATAAATGGAAGGCTGTATCGCAAAGACTGCGGAAATACCTGCAAGCGATGGCGAAGGAGAATGGAAAAGCTGGGCGATAAAAAGCGCCAAGCTGATCGCGATCCCGGTTTTGACTATCCGAGCTCCAAATTTCATAGTAGGTAATTCCTTTCTCTATTGAGCGATCTTTTTTGTTAGTTCCATTATACATGCTCTGCTTAGAAGATGTTAGTTTTGACCCTTGTCGTCCAAAGCCATCAGTCGAAATGCTTCATCTACTGCTTGAAGTGTTGCATCAATATCTGCCTGTGTATGAGCAGTTGTCAGAAATAAGGCTTCAAATTTGGAAGGAGCCAGGTTGATTCCTAAATCACGCATCAGTTTAAAGAATCGTCCAAACTTCACTCCGTCACTCGCATCTGCATCTGCATAATTTTTGATTGTCTTATCAGTAAAGAAGACCGTTAAGCCGCCGCCGATTTGATTTATCGTAATGGTTTGTCCATGCTTTTCTGCTGACTGATAGATGCCGTTTTTCAGCTGCTCACCAAAGTTAGCCATCCGTTCATAAACCCCATCTTCTTGTAAAACTTCCAAACAAGCGATCCCCGCTAAAATAGAAGCCGGATTTCCAGCATGTGTTCCAGCCTGATAAGCCGGACCAAGCGGTGCCACTTTTTCCATGATGTCGATTCGACCACCATACGCACCAATTGGGAGGCCACCGCCGATAATTTTTCCCATCGCAGTCAGATCAGGCGTTACTCCCAAATAATTCTGTGCACCGCCGTACATAAAGCGAAAAGCAGTGATGACTTCATCATAAATCACAAGTGCACCTGCGGCATGAGTTAGCTCGTTGACAGCTTCAAGGAACCCCGCTTCCGGCCCCACGATTCCAAAATTCCCGATAATAGGTTCTACTAAAACGGCTGCCACCTCATCGCCCCAGACATCAAGTGCTTCTTTAAAAGCAGCCAGATCATTAAAGGGAACCGTGATGACTTCTTTGGCTGTGGCTTCTGTTACACCCGCCGAGTCGGGTGTCCCAAGTGTAGATGGACCTGAGCCTGCTTCTACAAGTACTAGATCAAAGTGTCCATGATAGGAACCCCCGAATTTGATAATCTTGTCTCGTCCAGTATAGGCGCGTGCTACACGAACCGTTGTCATGACAGCCTCGGTACCAGAATTTGTAAAACGAACTTTTTCTAGTGATGGTATGGCTTCTTTCAGCATTTTGGCAAAAGTGACTTCATGAACAGTAGGGGTGCCGAATAAGACACCTGTTTCAGCTGCATGTGTGATTGCTTTTGTAATATGCGGATGTGCGAAGCCGGTAATGATCGGTCCGAATGCTGCCAGATAGTCGATGTATTTATTACCATCGACATCATAGAAATAGGCGCCTTCACCGCGTTCCATCGTGACCGGAATTCCGCCGCCCACTCCTTTATAAGAACGACTGGGACTATTTACACCACCTACAATATGCTTGGTTGCTTCTGCATAGAGCTCTTCAGATTTTGAATGATTCATCTTTCCATCTCCTTCTCAATAATAAAGCCTGTCTTTTCCATTTTATGCGAAAAAGTGGATTCTAGCAATGTGTAACCAGTACAAGTTAATTGCTGTTTTCTGAAAAAAGTCATACACTGGAACAAAGGAGGCGGTGCAGATGAAAGTTGTGTTTACCATGCCGATACCCGCACATTTAAAACAAGCGCAACAAGATAAATTTCCAGAAATCGAAGCTTTTTATTCGGAAGACTTGGCACACTTTGATCAGTTAGAGGAAATGGATACGATTATTTCTTATGGCGGTGATCTGACTGATGTAGTCATAACTAAAGCAAAAAAACTGACTTGGCTGATGATATTTTCAGCAGGTGTGGATAATTTACCTAAAGGAGCCATATTGAAGCGATCCATCACCGTCTCAAATGTACGAGGAATCCACGCTGTCCCCATGGCTGAATATGTTTTTGGCTATTTGCTCGATCATGTGAAGCAATTGTCATTTTTTGCAGAAAAGTCTCGTCAAAAAGAGTGGAACAGCACGCATCCCGTTACTGAGCTTGCCGGTAAAAAGCTTCTGATTGTCGGAACAGGTGCAATCGGCCAAAAGATCGCACAGCTAGGAAGAGCTTTTGACATGCAAACGATTGGTATCAACACAAGCGGCCGAGAACTCCCTGATTTTGAGCAAGTTTACAATTTAAAAGAGGGTTTTCAGAAAGCCAGTGAAGCGGATTTCATTGTTTCAGTTTTGCCGAATACCGAACAGACTTGGCATATTTACGATCAGCGATTTTTTGAACATGTAAATCGATCAGCCGTTTTTATTAACATTGGAAGAGGGGCGGCGGTTGCCTTGGATACTTTAGTTGAAGCGGCTCGAGGTAAGAAAATGGCTCACTTTTATTTAGATGTGCTCGAACAAGAACCGCTACCAGCTGATCATCCATTGTGGGAACTAGATAATATCACAATTACTCCGCATGTTTCAGGGCATTCGGAACGCTATCTAGATCGAAGCTTCGAAATTTGGTTTGAGAGTCTTGAAAAGCTTCGCCGAAATTTGCCGATTGTTAATAAAGTGGATTTACGCAAGGGTTACTAGTAGATGGAATATTGACATGTCACCAGGGTTTCCTGTAATATAGAAGAAAGACAAGTTTTTAACTATTTAAGAAAGGAGTGCATGACGGTGTCTAATGCTCATCTTAAAGAGGCAATAGATGTCTTAAAAAAAACCGGAGTTCGAATTACTCCCCAACGTCATGCGATACTTGAATTCTTAATTAATTCTCATTCGCATCCAACCGCAGATGAAATTTACCGCGCACTTGAAGGAAACTTTCCAAATATGAGTGTAGCGACAGTATATAACAATTTGCGTGTATTTCGAGATGCGGGGTTAATCAAAGAGTTGACATATGGCGATTCATCAAGTAGATTTGATTTCTCAACCTCTAATCACTATCACGCCATCTGCAACGAGTGTGTAAAAATAGTCGATTTCCATTATCCAGGGCTTGACGAAGTAGAGCACTTTGCTGCACATGTCACAGGTTTTGAAATTAACAAGCATCGGTTGGAAGTTTATGGCATCTGTCCAGAATGTAAAGCCAAATCACAAAAATAAATAATCATCTAGCTGCTCCGCTAAATTAGGCGGGGCAGTTTTTCTAGGAATCACAATCAGTGGATGAATATTTTATACATTCGCTTTTTTAGAGATAAGTATAGATATTCAAACTGCTGAGAAAAGGAAAATGATTATTTTTCTTTAATTTTATGCATAAATAGTGTTGACTTATCTTCAGAAACTTGGTATATTAGTTCTCGGCGCTACTGATTCAGTACTTTTGAATCGGATAGTGGTCAAAAAAACTTTTAAAAAGTTGTTGACAGATAAGCGCCAAAATGATATGATTTAAAAGTCGCAAAAAACAAAAGAAAGTGCTTTGGAATTGCGATTTCATGACCTTTGAAAACTGAACAAAACGAAGATGAAAAAGCGATGAAACATTATGTTTCACCATTAATTCATAGGGCAGGAAATGAAGAATCATTTCCGAATCAAAAACTAGTTTTTAAGCTAG
>NZ_CAJYCN010000013.1 GCF_913566895.1 Listeria ilorinensis
ATTTTAAACATTAAGTCCTATAAAATATTTTTTTGAATAATAAACAAATATATTTAATATTTGTGAACAAAATAATTATATGTGTTTCAAAAGTAGCAAAAATAATTGTAATTTTGATTTAATTGAGGTGTTAGAATAAAGATGGAGGTGAGATATTCATGGATTTTATCACATTGCATGAGAAGGTAATGGAATATGGAACATTTTCACACTATATCTCAAAAAAGTACGAATATCATTCTCATACACTAAAGGGGAATGAAACAATTGTCATTCCGAAAAATAAAATTATTGTTGTAAAAAGTGGGATGGTTGCACATAATATCAAAAATAAATATGGAGAATCTCAATTTGAGTTATGTACAGCGGGAGACATTATTTTTCAATCTAAAAATACAGTTTTAGATATTGAGAATATTAAAAATGGAGAGCTCAGGATATTTGATCGGAATATTGTTCTTGATGGACTGGAAAAAGAAGGATTATTGCCACATTTGTTTTTTGATAAAGCATTAAAAGCAGAAGAAGAATTATTATTACTCCAAAACAATAGTTCGAATGTTCGGAAAAAAATACTAAAACTATTGATTGAAGTAGCTGAGTTGAATAAAAAAGAGTTTGGACTTGATGCGCTGATTGTTCCTAAAGAAATGACGAAAGTAAAGATTGCCAAATATTGCAACTGCAACCGAATAAGTGTGACTCGCTTGATTAGAGCACTTGAGATGCGTCAAATGGTGATGATTTCGGCAGAAGGAATCTATTTAAATGATAAAGAAAAATTATTGAAATTTAGTTATAAGTTTGGCTGAATGCGGCTTACGAAAAAAGAAGGAGCTAAGGATCGGAATCAAAAAATTAAGTGATTCATTGTAGGGGGTGAGAGATGGTTAGTTAGAGAGTGAAAGGATAGATTTAGTAAGATCAACTTTTAGGAGGAATTAGGTAATGCAAATGAAAGTAAAAAAAGGAGCAACGTCTTTAATTGTTGGGAGTTTGTTGTTTTCATCAGTGTTCACAGTGGCTGTGCCGGCAACAGAAGTATCTGCTAGCACATCCGTAACGCCAGTGAATATACTAAATGGAAGCAATTTTTCAATGGGGGCATCAAGCTTTAATGATTGGTATGCCATCTATGGAGGAAATCAGGTTTCTTCAATGAGTAAAGATTCAAGCGGTTATTTTATCCTTGGGGATGATGTCAGTGCCAAACAAGTGACGAATGGTGTAGAATTCAAAGTTTCAAATGTACTGGGGACATTAGGCTCACTTAATCAGAAATTAAGTCTTGTGAAAGGTGAAACCTATAAATTTAGCGTTGATACGCAGCTCAATAAGGCTGGTGTTTGGCCTTCAGAAGTTTCACCAGAGATTACCTACGGCGTCAACTCAAGAATCTATACTAGTGAAACATCAGGGAATAAAACATTTACTTTCACAGCGGCAGATACGGCCAATTATGTAGTTTCGATTGGTGCACGAAGATTGAATGGGTTCCTAAATGGTTTGTGGTTGAATCCAACAGCCGTATATACAAATCTTTCCGTCATAAATACCGATGTAACACCACCTGCAGCTCCTAAGGCGAATGCTGTTTATACAGATACAAATATAGTATCTGGTACAGCGGAACCAAATACAACAGTTATTGCCGAAACAGAAGATGGACAGAAATTTGAAGGAAAGGTAATGGAAAATGGAACTTATTCTTTTCAAATTTCTCGCCAAATCGTTGGGCAATACGTAAAAGTCTACAATAAAGATATTGCTGGAAATATTAGTGATCCTACAACCATTCAAGTACGTCAAGGTGACTTGTTCCAGCCAACGATTGATCCAGTTACAAATACAAGCACTTCCGTTACAGGTACAGCAGATCTAGCCGTATCTGTACAAGTAAAAGTAATCAAACCAGATCTATCAGAAAAAGTGTATACAGGAAATACAGATCGGACTGGGAATTATTCAATAGAAATTGCTACACCAGATTATGGGGATCGAGTGCAGGTAGTGACCTATGCGACAGGAAAAACAAGTGTTGCGGCTGAAACTACTGTAACGGATAATATCCCACCTGAGGCGCCAACTGTCAATGATATTTATACGGATACAGTGAAAATTGAAGGTACTGGGACACCTGGAAACAAGGTAAAAGCTACATTGCCAGATGGAACTGAACTTGAAACAACTGTCAATGAAGAAGGTAAATTCACTTTTGATATGCCGGCTCAGGCAGAAGGAAGCAAAATTACTTTTATTCAAGTGAAAAGTTCAGGTCTAGCAGGTGCTGAAACGATCAAACATGTTCTTCCAGGAGATTTACCACAGCCAGTCGTGGATGAAATCACAGATCAATCGACTAAAATTTCTGGAACAGCAGTTGCCAATGCCAACTTTAAAATTATTGTGAAAGATTTTGAAGGCTCCATCGTTTATCAATACGAAGGGACGGTCGATTCTACAGGTAAATTCTCTATTTTAGTAGATAAATTAGATCCAAGTTATACAGTGACAATGACTACTAGTAAAGGTGTTCAATCCAGTAAGCCAGTTACATTAAATGTAAAAGACATCACTGCGCCAGATGCACCAGCTGTGAATGCAGTAAAAGAAAGCTCTTCTGAAGTGACAGGGACTGCTGAAAAAGATGCCATGATCTCTGTAAAAACAGAAGACGGTACAGAACTTGGAACAGGTACGGTGGATAAAGATGGAAAATATTCAGTCACGATCCCTAGACAAAGTATTGGGACAACTTTATTGATTACTGCAACAGACAAAGCCGGAAATACTTCCGAAACAACAAAAATTACTGTTGTAGAAAGTGAAGGAACGCTCAGCCCTAATTCGTATGTTTTAGGCGATATCAATATCACAGGTACTTATACTGGGGATATTACAAAGGCACGCTTAACAGTTAATGGTAAAAACCTTTCTTGGGGTGGCAGCTTTGAAAACGGCAAGTTCAGTTATTACGTAGGTGCAGGAAAAATCAAAGCCGGAGACACAGTAACACTTACAGGATATTCGGCGACTGATAAACAGCTATCCTTGCAACCAATTAAAGTAGTAAACAGTATTTCCAAAGGATCGATTGCACCAAATGAATATAAATTGGAAGACACTACTCTGACAGGTACGTATACAGGCGATGTTGCGAAAGCCAGTCTTGTAGTCAATGGTAAAACAGTTTCATGGGGTGGTAGCTTTGCAAATGGTAAATTCAGCTATTATGTAGGGGCTGGAAAAATCAAAGCTGGCGATGATGTGAAAATTGTTGCCTACACAATGTATGATGAAAAATTAGATGAACAAGCAGTAAAAATCGCTAAAAGCGGTGAAACAGGAAGCTTGACGCCAACCACTTATCAACTGGGTTCATTGTATATCACGGGTAACTATACCGGAGATATCACAAAAGCACAATTATTTATCAATAACAAAGCTGTTTCTATTGGTGGCGACTTCAGAGAGGGTCACTTTACCTACTATGTCGGTAATAAAATCAAAGCAGGTGATGAAGTAAAACTAGTTGGCTTCTCGTCTGTCAACGAAAAATTAGCAGAAGCGGCTATCAATATTACTGCTGGTGAAACAAGCGGAACAATTGCACCAGATATTTATACACTAGGAAATTCTGAAATCACAGGTAGCTATACAGGTGATGTTAAAAAAGCACGTGTTTATATTAATGGAGTAGCTCAAGCTTGGGGCGGAACTTTCAAAGATGGCAAATTCAACTATTATATTGGCAACAAGATCAAAACTGGTGATACAGTGCTTATCAATGCTTATGACAGCAACGATAAACAGTTGGATAGCCAATCAGTTATGGTAATGAAAGCTAACACGGAAGGCAAGGTAACGCCTAATGCTTATAAAGTAGGGGAGAACTATCTGAACGGGACCTATACAGGCGATGTTTATACAGGAAGCCTAAGTATCAATGGAAAAATTGTTTCTTGGGGCGGAACCTATAAAAATGGTGAGTTTTCTTACTATGTTGGCAATAAAATCAAGGCTGGAGACGATGTGAAATTCACAGTTTACGATCAAGCGAGTAAACAACTTGATCAGCAATCTGTAAAAGTAACGTCTAATTAATTTGATAAGCAGCTTACTGATTGAAGATTGGTAGGCTGCTTATTAAAAAGAATGTGAGTGAGGTAATTTAAATGAAAAAAGCAGGGCTTCTCCTAGTGGTTTGCATTTTACTAGTGCTAACAGCTTGTGGAAATAAAACAGACAATCAAAAAGAAGATACCTTAGATAAACCGATCGTAGTAGATAATTTGAAAATGAACGTGAAAGCAATGGATACAGCAGAAAAAGTATCAGATAAGAAGAAGCAAACTTTATATACATTTACTGTATCAGGTGAAAATGTATCCTCAAGTAAAAAAGGATTAGGCTCCATTGACTTTATTCTTAAAACAGAAGATGGAAAAGAAGTGAAGATAGATGATTCGCTGGCTACATTTGGTGACGAGATTGAACCGGGAAAATCTATCGAAGGAAAGGTTTACTTCTCATTAGGTGAAGGACAAAAAGCTTCGAAATTGATTTATAAACCGGCAGATAAAGAACTGGCAGAATGGGATGTGTCCAAGTAATTATGAAAATCATTACGTTAGGATTAGGCTATATCGGTCTGCCAACTGCCATTATGTTTGCCAAACAAGGAGTAGATGTGGTTGGCGTAGATATTATACCCGATGTGATTGATCAGCTGAATCGAGGGCAGGTCCATCTGGAAGAACCAGGCATTCAGGAAGGTTTACAAGAGGTATTGAGAAAGCAAACCTTTAAAGCAAGTCTCTATCCTGAAAAAGGGGATGCTTTTATAATTGCTGTTCCCACTCCGAATAACAATGATCTATACAAGAGCTGTGATTTGAAATATGTAGAGGCAGCTGTCAAAAGCATATTGCCATACTTGGCTCAAGGCAACACGATTGTGATTGAATCGACTATTTCTCCAAGAACAACAGAAAATGTCATTCAGCCCTTCCTTGAAAAGCAGGGCTGGGTAATTGGAAAAGATCTCTCACTTGTTCACTGTCCAGAACGCGTTTTGCCTGGCAAGATTCTCCATGAGCTGACTTATAACAACCGTATTATCGGTGGTGTCACACCCTCATGTACAGAAAAAGGAAAGGCGCTTTATCGGCTGTTTGTCAAGGGAGAATTGATTTCTTCCACGGTTCGCGCAGCGGAATTATCCAAACTGATGGAAAATACGTATCGTGATGTAAATATTGCCCTTGCCAACGAACTCGTCAAGATAGGAGATAAATTAGGGATTGATGCTCTAGAGGTTATCTCTATGGCTAATAAACATCCCAGAGTCAATATTCATCAGCCAGGTCCAGGTGTTGGGGGACATTGTTTAGCAGTAGATCCTTATTTTATTGTTGCAGCCGCTCCGAAAGAAACGCCATTGATTCAAGAAGCAAGAAAAATAAATTCAAGTATGCCAAGTTATACCATAGAAAAAATCCATCAATTAATGGAAAAAATTCGTGGAAAACGACTTACTATTTTGGGGCTGGCTTATAAAGGTGACACAGATGATCTTCGAGAAAGTCCGGCTGTCCATATTATGGAAGAACTAAAAAAACAAGGACAGTATCAAATTTCCGTTTATGATCCTTATGTCAAGGCTGCTTTTATTGAAACTGGACTGCAAGTTGCCTTGGAAAAAAGTGACTTAGCATTAGTCCTATGTGATCACCGGGAATTCAAACATATTCCGGCGGTAGCAATTGCTGGCATGAACCAGACAGTTTTACTGGATGCACGAAATATCGTAGAAAATAAGGAATATTTCGAGCAGGCTTTTTCATTCGGTAATTTATTTGAAATACAGCAAGAATCCCCTCAACATACGATGTAAAAACCAATGAGAGGACATGATATGGAAGAAAAAACGATGGATTATAAAAAATTTCTCAAAGTTATCAGCACAGATAAATGGTGGTTAATTGGCATAATACTCGTGGTACTAGGGATCATGTTTCTCTATGTCCAATTTCTAGCCGAGCCCGTTTATCAAAAAGATGTACAAATGCTCGTTAATCAATCAGATCAAACGCAAGGAACAACGAAAGAATCACAGTCAGTTCAGGCCGACCTCCAGATGGTTCGCACATATAGCGCGATTATTACAAGTCCAAGAATACTTCATATCGTACAGCAGAAGCTTGATCATGCGTATACAGAAGAAGAATTGGCTGAAATGATACAAGTTAATAATTCGACAGATTCTCAGATTATTACGATTAACGTAGAGAGTAGCAGTCCACAAGAATCAGCAAATATTGCAAATCAGACAGCTAAAACCGTACAAGAAGAAATTCCCAAAATTATGAAAGTCAATAATGTAACGACTTTGTCCAGTGCAGAAGTGAATCAAGATGAAACGCCCGTCAAACCTAAAAAAAGTTTATTAATGCTGTTAGGCTTATGCATCGGAATTGTCCTTGCCATGATTTTTGCCTTTGTTCGTCTATTTTTAGACCGCACATTTACTTCTTTAGAAGAGATGCAGAATATTTTGCGAATTAATGCCCTAGGAGAAGTTGGACAAAACAAGCAACTTCTTTTTACCCGCACAAATTTTCAAAGAAGGAGAAGATCGTAATGGTCGATAAATCAGCTAGAATCATGGAAGAACAACTTAAATTGATTCGAACGAATATTGATTTTTCCATGTTTCATCAAAGAAAAAAAGTATTGCTTGTTACTTCACCAGAAACAGAATCAGGGAAATCGACTATTTCCATTCAACTCGCCAAAGTATTTGCGGAAAGAGGGGAGAAGGTTTTATTAATCGATGCAGATTTGCGCCGGCCAGCTCTTCATCGGTATTTAGGTAAAAATTTGTATATGGGATTAACAAATATTATTTCTGGCGAGCTTAGCTGGCAAGATGCCAAACAAACGTGTCAGCTAGAACAACACACTTTTTCATTGCTGACGAGCGGGCCGGTTCCGCCTAATGCAAATGAGCTATTGGGCTCCCAAATATTTAAAATGCTTATTGAGACGATTAGGGATAAGTTTGATCGGATTATTATTGATACACCGCCAGTAACAGTTGTTGCGGATGCGCTTGTGTTTTCAGAAGTGGTAGATGGTGCCATTTTAGTTTGTCGTTATCAGAAAACTTCTAAAGAGCATGCAAGACAAGCAGTAAAACAACTGAAACTAGCCCAGATGGAGATAGTAGGCGGGATCTTAAACGGGATAAAGAACAAACAAGATCATCAATACTATTATTAAAGAGGTGAGAAGTTTGGAACAGAGCCAAGCAAAGGGATTATGGAAAAAAAAGAAATTTGATTATATAAAATGGAAAAAAAGAGGAGATCGTTACGCTGCTTTAGTTGGCGTGTTATTGATCTCACCGCTTTTTCTAGTTGTTGCTTTACTGATTAAGCTGTCAGATTGGCACAGTCCAGTCATCTTCAAACAAAAAAGGGTTGGCAAAGACGGTGTGCCGTTTTATATGTTTAAATTTAGAACAATGGTTTGTAATGCGGAACAACAATTAGAAAAATATTTAACGGCTAATGAAATAGAAGGTGCCATGTTTAAATTGAAAGAAGATCCGCGGATAACTAAAATTGGCAAATTTTTGCGGAAAACAAGTATTGATGAATTGCCACAATTGATTAATGTAATAAGAGGTGAAATGGCTTTAGTTGGCCCTAGACCCCCTTTATCCAGAGAAGTCAAACAATATTCAAATTATGATAAACAAAGGCTGACCGTAACCCCAGGGTGTACAGGATTATGGCAAGTCAGCGGTCGAAATGAATTAAGTTTTGCAGAGATGGTAGAGCTGGATCTTTACTATATCGAACAAATGTCATTTTCATTCGATGTCAAAATAATATCCAAGACGTTTGCAGTCATGATCCTTTCAAAGGGAGCTTATTGATAATGAAACAACAGCGCGCATACTTTCTCAACAGCTACTTGGACTTGCTGACCATGCAAGAAACGTTGCTTCGTATAGAAGAAATTATTGAAGACCGTCAGTGGACACAGCATGTGGTGATTAATGCTGGAAAAATTAACTTAATGCAAGAAAACAAGGCATTGCGAGACATTGTGAATCATTCACCTCTGATCAATGCGGATGGACAATCGATCGTGTGGGCCGGACGCTATCTTGGGTATCCGGTTCCAGAACGGGTAACAGGCATTGATCTATTTCAAAAACTTGTTGAAAAGGCAGCGGAAAAAGGGTGGAGGCTATACTACTTCGGTGCACAGGAAACGGTAGTCCAGAAAGTTGTAAGGAAACATCGGCGAATGTTCCCTACATTGCAAGTAGCTGGTTTTCGAAATGGCTATTTCTCAGATGAAGAATCAGCTTCCATTGCAGAAGAAATCTGCCGCTGTCGACCAGATATTGTCTTCGTGGCTTTTTCTAGCCCGAAAAAAGAGTTGTGGATCAATCAGTATCTTTCTGTGATGCAAGTGCCATTTGTGATGGGGGTCGGCGGGAGTTTTGATGTGCTTGCTGGGGTAACGAAAAGAGCGCCCCGTTGGATGCAGAAGCTAGGACTTGAGTGGTTATTTCGTTTATTGCAGGAACCAAAAAGAATGTTGAAGCGTTATGTTATCGGGAATTTTAAATTTTTAAGACTAGTTGCAGCTGAAAAAAGAAGGAGGCGTAGATGACAAAACTCACTTTTAATATGCGTTTTTTCATCTGTTTAACAGTTATTTTTCCAGTGATCGATTTTTTGAATGGCTTTTTCTTGTCTACCGGTATTCCGATCCCCATAGGTATTCTTTATCGAACTTTTTTTCTGTTTTTTTTGGTAGGAAGTATTCTTGTGAAGAAGCTTCCCAAAGAGATATTTATTTTAATCACAGTACTTTTTTTATTGGGAAATATTCTCTTGTTTCTTTTTCAAAGCATTTTGTACCAAAATAGTCTCTCCATGATAAAAGCAGATGTGGCCGTTTATATGAAATACTTCCTTTGGCTACTGATTCCTTTTTATCTATGTCAACGAAAAGATGAAATCACTGCAGAAGTTTACCCACAAATTTTTATTATCATAAGTTTATTCTTTACCATCGGCTTATTAGTCCCTTATTTTTTAGGAGTTGGGAATCAAACTTATGATGCTTCAGATGCTGGATATAAAGGATATTTTTTCGCGAATAATGATACTTCCTTTGCCTTCATCATCTCAATCACATTTACTGGGTGGCAGCTTCTTCAGCGTTTAAAAGGGCGATGGGACAAAAAAGTATTGTTTCTCTTGTTTCTTTACAGTGGCAACCTGCTCAGCCTTTTACTTGTCGGCACCAAAACAGGGATTCTTTATGGCGGTTTGATTACTTTTATATTAGCCATATTATTACTTTTTCGTGTTTCGTTTACTACCATACGAAAAAAAATCGGCCTATGGATCGTCTGTATCTGTGTGGTTCCTTGGGGGCTTATAAGAGGAATGCCCTTTGTTGTGGAAATGGTGAGTGGTACTTATAATCGGATCGTCTATTTCTATTATCTGTATGATGGTAATCTGTTGCGCCTGTTGACAAGTTCTCGCAGTGATTTTTTGCAAGGTAGTTGGCACTATTTTACGACAGCGCCCCATCCCTTTTTCACGTTGCTTTTTGGCAGTGGTTTCGAATATCGAATTGTCAATTACGGTCGTCTTGGTCTGATTGAAATGGATCTATTTGATGCTTTTTTCAGTCTAGGATTATTAGGAATACTTCTTTTGCTGGTGCCGCTTGGTTATTTTTCCTGGCTAGCTGTTCAAAAGAAGATCCGAAGTATTTATAGTATCGCTTTTTTCATTGCGATTGTGTATAGCTTTTTTGCAGGACATGTTTTATTCTCCGCACTATCCTCCATGTTGTTGGGACTCATTTGTGGCGGGATTATTTTAAAAAGAGAGAAGGAGGATTTTTGAAAGCCTTACTAGTACGATTAGGACAATTTTCGATTGGATCGTTAGGATCAGCTTTGCTTAATTTGATTTTGATCCCTATTACTACCTATTTTTTAACACCTACGGAATATGGCAAAACAAGTATGTTTTTTTTGGCCCAGACATTTTTGATGTATGTCATTTACTTGGGATTTGATCAAGCCTATACGAGGGAGTTTCATGCTTATAAAAATAAACAGAGACTGCTTCAAAATGCGATGCTCATACCACTTTCGTATAGCCTGCTTTTAATTTTGACAATAATTTTGTTTAGTTCATATGTATCGGAATGGTTATTTGCCTCCCCTCGGTATCAACATGCGATTTATTTATTGGCCCTATCCATTCTTTTTATGATATTTGAACGATTCATACTTTTAAAATCTCGTATGGAGAATCGGGCAGTCACTTTTTCTTTTTACAGTATCTTAGTAAAATTTACGATTTTACTTGGAACAATTATCGCGCTTTGGATTGGCTCTGCCTCCTTTATTACCGTGGTTTATGGCATGCTTTTTGGACAGATCCTGGGGGACTTGTTATTAATAGTGTTGAATATACAAATTTTTCAAGTGAAAAGTTTTCGGATAGATTTTGCTTTACTAGAGAAGATGGCGCATTTTGCATTACCGATTGTGGTAGCTACTTTTCTCTATAGCCTGTTTATAATTGTGGATAAATTATTTCTTCGTTATTTTGGTGATTTTGCTGACCTAGGACTCTATACGGCGGCATTTAAAGTAGCGAGTGCTTTAATGATCATTCAAGTCAGTTTTGCTAATTTTTGGATCCCGACTGCTTATGAATGGTATGAAAAGAAAAAGCCACTTTTTTATTATAAAAATATTAGTGATATGGTCATGTTTATAGTAGCGGTACTCTTTCTTATTATGATGTTGTTTAAAAAGTGGATTGTACTCATCCTTTCGCCAGAATATACGGAAGCGCAATATATTTTCCCCATGTTATGTTTTTATCCGCTGATGATGACTGTGGGGGAAACAACCGGTTTAGGAATTGCTTTTCAAAAAAAGAGCCATTTGAATATTGTCATTTCTTGTATAGGTTTAGTGGTATCTTTGTCGCTTAATTTTTTATTAGTTCCGACATTTGGCGCGCTAGGAGCAGCGATTGCAACCGGAACAGTGTATATTGTCCATTTTCTGCTGCGAACATTTTTTTCCATGCTTGTTTGGCAGGGCTTTCCTATTAAAAAGCATTTTATCGTAACATTCCTGCTTTATGTCATAGCTCTCTCAACGATTTTTATTCGAAGTGCCGTGGTGAATACATTAACGATATTGCTGAGTCTCTTCTTGATAACAGGACTTTACTCTTTACAAATCAGACAACTTTATCAATTTATCAAGCGTGAGAAGAATAACGATTTGGAAATCAGTTGAGAATGTGCAGCCAATAAAAAAGTACAAATAGTGGAGGAAAAAGATGAATATTTTGATGATTGGGCCAGATACCAAGGAAAAAGGAGGAATTGCAACGGTATTAGCCAATTTTAAGGCACATTATCAGTCGCCAAGTAATCGCTTGTTTTTTTTGTCAACTTGGTCACAAAAGCGAAAATGGTGTGTGCAATGGAAAGCCTTTTTATCTATTCGCTCTGTCATACGAAATCAAAAAATTGAGATTGCGCACTTTCATGTGGCTCAAAAAGGCAGTTTTTACCGTAAAGCCTTCCTTTCTTTTTTAGTACCTCGCAGTTGTCAATGTCTTTTTCATATGCATGCCTCGCAGTTCGATCTTTTTTATGAGAAAAGCTCAAAATGGCAAAAGTGGTTTATTCGCAAGGTATTTGATCGGGCGGATTATATGCTTGTATTAGGTAATAATTGGTTGGATTTTTATCAATCTTTAACAGCAACTCACATACAAGTGATTGAAAATGCAGTAAGGGTTCCAGACGAAAATAGCTGTCAGCTGAATACAAAAAAAGTGTTAACACTTGGTCGGATTGGACTGCGAAAAGGCAGCTATGATTTGCTTGAAGTGGCGGAGCAGGTGGCTGTTTCGAGACCGGATATCACCTTCATTTTATATGGAGACGGTGAAATTGAAGCTGTACAGAAAAAAATTCGACAAAAAAATTTAAAGAATGTTGTATTAGGTGGTTGGATTGATCAAGAAACTCGTCAAAAAGTTTTGCAAGAAAGCAGTTTGCATTTTCTCCCATCTTATCACGAAGGGCTTCCAATGGCGATTTTGGAGACAATGGCATGTGGGATTCCGAATTTGTCAACCAATGTAGGCGGGATTCCAGAACTGATCGAACATCAAGTGGATGGTTTCTTAGTAGAGGCAGGGCAGATTGATGAAATGGTCGCATATATTCAGCAATACTTTGAAAACCTGGAGCATTCCCAAAAAATGTCTCAACATGCACAGGAAAAAATTAGACAGCATTATTCTTTAGAAGGCTACTACCAAAAGTTAGATCAGTTATATCAAACTATTCAAAAACACAGGGAGTGAGAGTCATGAAAAAAGTGTTCGTTTTCCTGCTGGTGATTGTTTTGTGTTTAGCTGAGATTCCCTTTTTATTGAGCAGCGCCGCTGAAAAAACTGATCTGGATAGAGAAGTGATAGATTTAGCGCCGCTAATCCAAGAAGCTGGTACAGGTACACTTCATCTGCGCCCAAAAACAGAAGTTGTATATGTCGTATACCACCCAATCAAGGATGTGCAGTGCAACATTGAAGGAGATGCATCGGGCTCATTGATAGAGGCAGGGTTTAAGGGAACTACTCTTGAACGCACACCTTCCCTTCTAACATTTAAAGGTGGAAGGAGCGGACTGGAAATCACGCATACAACATTTGATTTGAAAAAAATCGGCCGAGGTTCCCTACAATTTTATCAGAATGACGATATAATTGTTGAAAACTGTACGTTTACGGGCTATTCAAAAGAATATGGGTATCATACAGCAGATAGCTCCATTATTTTTACGGATTGTCAAAATGTGCAGGTGCGGGAAAACTTATTCTTTGATAACGGCTATCAATATGGAAAGGAAGATACGGAATTGAATCGCTGTTTGACCTTTCAAGGAGATTCAGGCAATCATTATCTTGTAGAAAATAATGAATTCACACGAGTGAATCAAGGAATTATTGTACAAGGAAAGCAAGTCACTGATTGTGTAGTCCGTAAAAATGTGTTCAACGCGGTTGTAGATAACAGTCTATACCTTTTAGGGATTCCTTTTGCCAAAATTATAGAGAATGATTTCAATAAAGATGCGTTGACCGAATCACCAGATGAGGGAGTCGTTTTAAAAGGAGGAACTTTTTATATTCAAGATAATCATGTGTTTAATGTTTTGAATAAATTTGTTGCAGTTAATGGCCCCACTGAAAAACTGATTATGACAGGGAATCAAATAAAATCGACTGGCACAACGGAAAGACCTGCAGTGATCGCTTGGCGAAACAATACCGCTTATTTGGTTAATGAACTCACTATCTCTCGGAACGAATTTGATTTAGATACGGCACCCTCGAACTATGATGTTTTTCCAATTGGAAAAGTAGGCACTTTTACGTTTACAGATAATCAGGTTCGATTAAATGGACTTAGTGCTTATCAGTATGTGTTTAGTTTTCTTGGTCAGGAACCCATTTCCCAAATCCTCATTACGAAGAATCAGTTTACAGAGCGTCAGGGATCGAATATTCATGTGAAATCACGCTTTTTAAGAGAAAGTGCGCCTGATTTGCCTCCTGTTGAGAAATTTGTCATCGAATCCAATCAATTTGCAGGCGAATATCCAGATCGATTAAATCCTTCTAAAGGCAGTATGGCGATCATTGATTATCACAAAGGGGATACGTATCTAAAAGGTACTTATGAAGGGGACATTATCAAGGCGCAATTATTTGTAAATGGTATAAGTCAAGGATGGGGTGGGGATTTTCACGAAGGTGTGCTGCGTTATTATATAGGAAACTTAAACGCGTTTAGTGAACAAGATGAAATTATCTTAGTCGGATATAATGAGAAAAATAAGGAGCTGGATCGTCAAACTATAAAACTTGCACAAAATAAGGAAACAGCTGCTCTCATACCAGACCCATATGAAACCAAAGATTTATGGATAAGAGGAAAGTATACAGGGCAGATCGTTCGCGCCAGAGTTTTGATTAATGGAATTGCACAAGCATGGGGAGGCACTTTTCAAAACGGCAATTTTTCGTATTACATTGGCTTAGGCAAAATCAAAGAGAACGATACAGTAGAAATCATTGGTTACAGTATGGAAAATGGGGAGCTGGCCAGGACAAGTTTGCAAGTGAAACAAACGAGCCCTCAATTAGTACCTGAAACTTATCAGTTAAAGGAGAATTATATAACAGGAACTTATAGAGGCAATATGACAAAAGCTCGCCTATTCATTAATGGTAGCTATATTTCGGTAGGTGGAGTATTTCAAAATGGTACTTTTACTTATTATATCGGTAATCGTGTAAATGAAAATGATCAAATCCGATTAGTAGGCTATTCTTCAGAAAATAAGGCGTTAGTAGAAACCTCAGTAAAGGTCGCAAAATCTGTCGCAACGGCAGAAGAAGACCTTTATAAACTGGGAGAGCTTGTCATTACGGGCAGTTTTTCAGGGAACATCGCAAAAGCACGTGTCTTTATCAATGGTCGTGCCCAAGCGTGGGGAGGTACGTTCAAAAATGGACGTTTCTCTTATTATATCGGCAACAAAATACGTCAAGGAGACCGTGTCAGCATCGAATATTATAATGCGAAAGATCAGCTGCTAACAAGGCGAGCCGTGACTATATCCGAATAATGGTTAGCATAGGAGGATTTAATGAAAGTAGATATTCATAATCATATACTGCCAGATTTAGATGACGGTGCCAAAAATTGGACAACAAGTATAGAAATGGCAAAACAAGCTGTTGATCATGGTCTTAAAAATATCATTGCAACACCGCATCACTTGAAAAATAATTACTACAATGAGGGCGATCGGATAAAAAAGCAATGTCAGATTTTGAATAGAAAACTAAGCGAAGCTAAAATCCCACTTTTTATTTTTTCAGGACAGGAAGTACGAATACATGGAGAACTATTGACACATTTGAAAAATGGCCAGGTACTTCCTTTGGCGGAAAGCAGGTATGTCTTGATCGAGTTACCTACACATACTGTACCGCAGTATACAGAGCGATTATTTTTTCAACTTTTATGTGCTGATTATGTGCCAATTATTGCACATCCTGAACGAAATGAGATATTTCAAAAGGAGCCATTAAGTCTTATGAAACTACTTGAAATTGGAAGCTTAGCACAACTTGATATAGGAAGTTTGAGAGGAGATTTTGGCAAGAAAGCCAAAAAAAGCAGTAAATTATTTTTACGTGAAGGAATCATTGATTTTGTTGCCACAGATGCACACGATGTAAGAAAACGTTCTATAGAGGTAATGAGTCATCTACCCTTCGTGCAGCGTTTGTGTACAGCAAATCTTTATCAGAAGATTCTTCAAAATAGCAACCGAATCCTTTCGAATGAATGGATTACTCGTTAAATTCCATAAAAAATCCCCCGATAGATTACTTTTAGATAATTATCGGGGGATTTGTATCATTTATTTTTCGTTTTTAAAGAAATTTGGAAGATATTCCTTATGCGCTTCAAGTAATTCATCAAGCAAGATCCGTGCTTCTGCATCACTTGGCGTCAGCGGATTGATCGTCATCGCAAGCAGAGCCGTATCGTAGTCTCCTGTAACAGCTGCTTCCGCTGTCAAACGTTCAAAGGATTTGATTTGCTGAACAATACCATTCGCTGCAATTGGCAGATGCCCACTTGCTAAAGGAATTGGACCTTGACGCGTGATCACACAGTTTGTTTCGACAGCAGAGTCAGGATCAATATCCAAAATAGCACCGTTATTGCGCGTATTTACAATTTGAATGTCACGTTTATCATTATAAATCGAGTTAATCAGGTTACAAGCTGCTTCACTATAGTAAGCACCACCGCGTTGTTCGAGTTGTTTTGGTTTTTCAGCAAGTTCTTCTTGTTTGTAAAGCTCGAAAAGTTCAGCTTCCACCTTTTTCACGACCTCAGCACGAGTACCATGTTCAGCATAAGCCTTTTCTTGATCTTCAAGCTGCTGTTTTGTTTGCCAGTAGTAGCGCAAGTAGTCGATCGGAATCATGTTTAGTGTGCGCAAGAAGGTTTTGTCCCAGCCAGTTGCATTGATATTTTTCAGCTTGGAACCAGAATCGCCCTCTGTCATTTTAAAAACGACTTCGCGTGTGACATCTTTTCCTTGATAATAAACTGTCTTGGCGAATACCATATGGTTTAAGCCAACAAATTCAACATAGATCTCGGAAGGATCTACACCCAGTGTCTCTGCAATGTTTCGTTCAATACCGATCGGGCCATTACACAAGCCAACCACTTTTTTCTGATTGCTGTAGCGAAGAACGGCTTCTGTCACCATACCAGCTGGATTAGCAAAATTAATCAGCCAAGCATCTGGACAAAGACGTTCCATATCTTTACAAATATCCAAAATAACAGGAATTGTACGAAGCCCTTTGAACATCCCACCAGGGCCATTTGTTTCTTGACCAACAACACCGTGTGAATTAGGGATCCGTTCATCCTTCACCCGTGCATCAAGTAAACCAACCCGAAGTTGTGTTGTGACAAAATCAGCATCTTTTAAGGCAGCTTCACGGTCAAGCGTTAAATGAATCTCAATATCAGCACCAGCTTTTTTGACCATTCGTTTGGCTAGATTACCAACGATTTCTAGTTTCTCTTTGCCTGCTTCAACGTCCACCAGCCAGATTTCACGTACTGGAAGCTCATCCTGCCGTTTGATAAAGCCTTCAATCAATTCCGGTGTATAACTTGAGCCACCGCCGATTGTTGCAATTTTAAGACCTTTTGTCATTTCGCCATTCCTCCAATAATTCAAAATAAGGTGCGCCAATTGATTGCCGCATATCCTTCTTATATCTAATAGTATACGTGTAGAATGAGAAAAAAACGATAGAATGCTTTGGATACGGTAAGCATTTTCAAAAAAGGAATTTGTCACATTTGAGTAACATCTTGTTACATGGTAAAATAAAACATGGAATGATTATGAAGAAGGTGAGCATTTGCTTTTTTTAGATAAGGCAATCGAACTAAATGATACAGAATTAGAAATTTATAACTACATCACGGCCAATCTGGATAAAGTCGTTTATATGCGGATTCGTGATTTAGCAGATGAAGTTCATGTCAGCACAACCACTATTCTCCGCTTTTGCCGCAAATTTAAATGCAATGGATATTCCGAGTTTCGTGTCAAATTGCAATTATATGCAGAAAAACAAAAGATGGCTCATATCGATATGTCAGATGAGACGACGTACATTGATTTTCTGAAACGAACTGCCCAGTCGGAATATAAAAATCAGCTTCAAGAGGCTGTTACGATTTTACGCGATAGTGAATTGGTTTTATTTGTTGGAATTGGAGCTTCGGGCGTCATTGCCGAATATGGGGCGCTTTATTTTTCATCATTATTTACACTGGCTTTGCATATCGAGGACCCGCTTAATCATCCATTTTATCATTTATCGAGTAAACTATCAGATAAGATTTGTATGATTGCGATTTCTGTGGAAGGTGAGAATGAAGATATTATCCGATATATTCATCAGCTGAAAACGCAGAAATGCAAGATAGTCTCCATTACTAACAGTGCCAAATCGACCATTGCACGTCTATCTGATGCGAATATTTCCTACTATATCAATAAAGAAATGTACCAAGATGCAAATATTACATCCCAGCTCCCAGCTCTTTATACGATTGAAAGCATTGCCCGAGAGATCCGGACGCAAATAGATCAAGAAAAGTGAGAGCATAAATAAAAAAGGTCTTCTGCCTATCTGTTTAGGTAGAAGATCTTTTTTATTGGGAATAAAGTTGATCAAGTGTTAAGAGAGAGGAATGAAGATAGCTGACAATGATCGTTGTCATATTTTCTGCACTCTTCTCAAAGTCAGATTTTATCCAAAATTCAATTGTGGCAGCAATTCCTTTGGTAATAAAGATCAAAAAATTTTTTACATCCTGATTGTGATATTCTGAAAAATTATTAGGTAAAGCTATAATAAAATGATTTTCATAGATTTGATACAGCCGATCAAAAAAGTAAGGATCCCCGTTTTTTCCCATGATCCGTGTTAGGAAAAGAGCATTTCTTTGAAAAAATTCCATATTTTTTAATGTATTCTCATATAGAAGATTTAATATATCTTCTTCATCATGTACTTCTTTTAAGAAAGAAGTGTTTTCAGAAAGAATGGACTTGAATTTTTCTAAAAACTCATTTTCAAGAGCCTCGAGCACGGCATACTTATCTTCAAAATGGTAATAAAAGTGCGCACGGCTAATGAATGCTTGTGCTGTAAGCTGTTTAACAGTGATTTTTTCAAACGGTGTAGTAGCTAAAATCTCCAAAAGGCTATTTTGAATCGTTTTCTTTGTAGGGATTAATTGAAGATTTTTTTCTAATTCAGCCAAATATATTACCTTCTTTTGCATTGTTTTTGTAAGATATATTATTAATTATAACTGAAAAGAGTAATGTGAGATAGAGCGATTTTGAAGAAAATTTGTCTGAATTGTGTCTGGGAATAAAACGTCAAAATGTTATCAAGCATAGAAATTGTGAGAATCAAATTGTTTTACGGATAAATAATTTAGAGAAAAGAGAGTCGGACACTTTTGCAGGAAGTGTTTGGAAGATGAAAAAAGTATTGAATAAGAACTTGTGAATATATAATATATAAAAGTGTTCTGCTGACTTTGATTGAACCTAAAGATTATTTGAAATTATCATATTTACAAAGTATTAACGAGAGAGGAAGACGCTATGAGAATTAGAATCATTTTTTTGACTGTCCTGATGATGATCATTTCAACTTTAGGAATCAGCACTTATGCACAAGAAACAAATGATGAAGATTTAATCCTGAGTTTATCCGAAAAAACTTGTCAAGTTAATGAAGAAGTGATGCTTCACGTGCAAGATCAACAGGAGGAGCGAAAAAGTCTCCAGTTCATTCTCCCAGAAAATATCACTGCTGAGCTTAAACAGACAGAATCTGCAACACTTGAGCAGACAGAAAAGACATGGACATTAACTTGGAAAGAAAATCAAATCAAACAAACAGAAATTCGACTAAAAGCAAATAGGGCAGGAAGCTATGTCATTCAGATAATGGATACGGAGCAGACACTTGCTTTAGATGTATCTGAGACAAGTGAAAAAGAGGTTCAGTCGAAAGGTCAACAAGAAAAGGATGAATTTTCTGGAATAAATACTAATGAAGAAAGTAGTTTGATTCAGCAGGGAGAGCAAAGTCATGTGGTTAAAAATGCTGAAACAGATGATGGTTGGATAGAACAGACAACAGTCCCAATGTCTGAAATGACTGTAAATAATGAGAAAATCCAATATTATTTCGGTTATCGTGAGGATATTGGAAAGCCAGTGAATGATATGAAAGAGCGCTCAATTCCAGCTTTCGGTGTGCCACAATATGATCTCATCCAAACAAATGGGACTATTTATCATGCTGCTAGAGAGTATTTATCTAGTTCAGATGTACAAACTTGTGAATCTTTATTTGATGTTACCTATAATAATATGGACACTATCACAAATCTTAAACTATATCTGAAACCTCTTGAGAATGGAAAAGAAATGCAGAAAGTAAGCTTTGATTCAGTGAATCCAGCATTTATCAATTACAGTCCGGGAGAGGAGAAACCAACTTTACACTATGAAGTTGTGATTAAACCAAATGAGGATGGGACCTTAAGCTTGACGTATAATATGGAAAATATCAGTGCTGTATCTGCTAATGAAGCTATATTAGGGTTAGAATTAGCCCCAGAAGCTAGCTCTCATGCGTTAGGGGAAGTTTATTATGCAGGGAATTACCGAGGGCTTTACGTAGAGGAAAAGAATCTTAATGTGCGGTTAGCTTACGACTTTAAAAACCCGAATACAACGAATCCATTTCCAAATTGGAAAGCTGGTATCGTGTATTATCCGGGTACAGGTGCAGCTACTATTTTGCAACCATCTGAAGCATTTAATGGCCGAAGTGGAACCGGTTTTGAGAATGATTCTGCCGCGGGTGGAACGGTTGCCTTCAAAAATTTTGATATAGATACGCTCATTCATGCAGGGGTATATGCAAAAACGATGCCAGTAACGCTTGAACAAGGACAAAAGATTTCAGCGACTTATAATCTTTCCTTTTATACCATTCAGGAAAAACCTGAACTGGTTTTGGATCAAGCAACTACAGGAAATGAAACTATTCCATATTACGGAGATGATTTTGAAATCTCAGGTGTAGTAAAAGATCAGAATCAAGGGGATCTTGAAGTTTACTATCAGATTGACAATGAGGAGATCAAAAAAGCTGCTTACGTTGAAAATACTGCTTATGCGTATCTTCATAGTGGCTATGACTACCACTATACGATTCCAAAAGAAGAACTGCGTGGCAAGACAAACCCGAAAATCACTGTCTACACGAAAAACCAACAAACTGGCGAGCTTTCAGAGTCGTCTATTGCAAATTTAGCCTATAACGATTGTATGGTAACGGTTCATTATGTAGATGAAGCTGGAGATCCGATCAAAGAAGCCAAAGTTTTTTACGGGATGAAAGGCAGTAGTTACATGACGACCCCACCTAATATTTATGGCTACGCCTATGTTTTAACGGAAGGGAATGCGAGTGGGACGTTTAGCCAGACTCCTCAAACTGTGACTTTCCATTACAAAGGGCAGCTTTTATTAACTTCTGCCCCAATGAATGTTTTGCCTGATGATGATGTATTGCAGTTGTCTGGAAAACCACAAACTTATGGCCTAAGACCGGATCAGGCTCTTACTGTCCAAGATTTCCGCCCAGAGGGAAGCAAGTGGTCGATCACGGCGCGCTTATCCAAAGAATTAACTTCATTTAGCACGCGTCATGTATTGAAGGACAGCCTATTCTTTTATCGTGATGGACAAGAAGTCGCGACGTTAAATGCCACAGATTCAGTCCTGATTTATGAAAAAACAACATCAGTTAAAAAAGAAATCACAGATGTTTCTAAAGAATGGGGGAGCACTGACGATGGGCTGATTTTACATGTTCAGCCAGGTACGGCGCGTTCTGAAAAATATCATGGCACTATTCAGTTTGCACTTCAAATGGTGCCGTCAAATACAGAGGAGGAAGAATCATGAGGAAAATTGCTAGGCCATTTTTATGGATAGCTAGTCTCAGCTTTATTTTATACATGCTCTCACTCTCTGTTCAGGCTGAAAGTTACGAGCCATATTCATCCAATGCCCAGATCGGCTTTTACGGCACATATGAACCATCAGCTCCAGATAAAGAAAGGCATCCAGACACACCGTATGAAGTCCCTACACCTGCGACCCAAATCAATGGGGAATCTGCTTCTGTCAGTTCTCCTGAGTTTATGCATCTGCCACAAACAGGTGATACGAAAGAGCACAGCTTGATTTTACTTGGTTTAGTGCTCCTTAGCGCAGGTTACTATATCTATCAAAAAGGAAAAATAGGAGGAAAACAATAATGAAAAGCGTCAAAATCACAGTAGCAGCAGGAGTTGCCTTGAGTGCGTTACTACCAGTTAGTTATCAGGTGTTTGCGGAAGATTATTCTCGTGAACTCCAAAGCAATGCAATCGTGGAGTTTGTACCCGATGAAAGCGGAACAGACCCAGTCGACCCGATCAATCCCGATCCTAATAATCCAGTCAATCCGTATGATCCATCTACAGATGATCATGAACCGGAAGACGGCACAGCTGGTCCGTTAAGCATTGACTTCGCTTCCAGTTTAGACTTTGGTAAAAATAAAATCTCCAGTGCGGATCAAACGTACTATGCCGAAGCACAATATTATTGGAATGATGCCCACAATGATAAAGATACGACCAATCCGCGTCCAAACTATATCCAAGTATCAGACAAACGCGGCACAAATGCTGGCTGGACGCTGAATGTGAAGCAAGAAGGCCAATTAAAGAATGCAACTGCTGATAACGGTACTTTGACAGGCGCCGAAATCAAATTGACAAACGGCACAGCGAAATCTAGCGGGACAGCTACAGCACCAGTCACTTATGATGTGACACTTGATCCAAGCGGCGCTAGCTCGAAAGTAATGGATGCCAAAGACGGTGTCGGAGCTGGGACATGGGTCGATGCGTTTGGAAGTATCAGTGATGTTGAGGTAGAGGGCGAAACGGTGAAGAAAAATACCGCCATTACACTGACGATCCCTGGCGCTACGCCGAAAGATGCAGCTAAATACAGCACAAAGCTAACATGGACACTGACAGATGTTCCAGGAAATGACAACTAAAGAGCAAAAAATTCAGGTAAAAAAAAGGAGATTAGCATAATGAAAACATTCAAACTGACTACTGCGAGTGTGTTACTTCTAGGTACAACCCTTGGTATTGGGAGCCTTACAGTTCAAGCGGATGAGATTACACAGGTACATGATACACAAGCTTTTGTGACTTTCAAGGCAAGCACAGAGCCAGTCAACCCGGTCAATCCTCTTGATCCCGATGAAGATGTAACACCGGTCAATCCAGATGACAGTCCAACTGATGGTGGAACAAACGGACCGCTTAGCCTAGACTATGCATCTAATTTAGATTTTGGAGAGAATGTTATTTCAACGCAAGATAAAACCTATCAGGCAAAAGCTCAAAAGCTAAGTGACGGTAGTTATGTACCCAACTATGCGCAGGTAACCGACAATCGTGGAACATTGAAAGGCTGGAAATTGAGCATCAAACAAAATGCCCAGCTGAAAACAGCAGAAAGCGAATCTCTAACAGGCGCTGCAATCAGTTTTAATAATGCTGAACTCGCTTCGATTTCAGCCTCGACAGCACCAGGAACCGTGACGAGCAGCTTTACTTTAACACCAGGTGTTGAAGAAACACTTCTAGTAGCAGGTGAAGGCGAAGGTGCTGGAACCTGGGTTTACCGCTTCGGTACTGATGCCAACATTGATAGCTCGAAAAAAACTACGGACAGTGTTACTTTGTCTGTTCCGGGTTCTACAGAAAAATTGGCTAAATCCTACTCTGCCAGCTTAACATGGACTTTGAAAAATGTTCCTGAAAACGAAGAAACAGGAGCATAAAGAATAATAGTGGAGGAGGCAGAGGAGAAAGTTACTTCCCTGCCTCTCTTTTCCATTCATCTAGGAGGAACTTATGAAAAAAATGATTCTTGGCTTGATGGCAATTTTGCTGCTGATCAGCCCTATTTTGAGCTTAAGCAGGAGCCACACTGTGCAAGCTGCAGCAATGAATTTTAGCGTTGAAACGATTTTGCCTGATAATCAGCAAGACAAAGACCAAAGCTATTTTGATTTAAAAGTAGCCCCCAGTCAAAAGCAAACCCTGACGCTCCAACTATACAATGATACAAATAAAGATGTAACAGTGATTTCGAATGTCCACACGGCTGTTACAAACCTGAACGGTGTGGTCGAATATGGTGGTTCCAAGAGCCAACCCGATCAATCGATTCCAGCTAAAATGGAAGATATCTTAAAATTGCAGGAAAAAGAAGTTGTCGTCCCCAAGCAAGGTACTGCTCAAGTCAGATTGGATTTGACTATGCCGGAACAGAGCTTTGATGGCATTCTTGTTGGCGGCATCAGCTTACAGGAAAAAGAAAAGAACGAAGCGAATGAAGAAACAGATAGTGAGGGGCTTTCAATCGAAAACTTATATGCCTATAATGTTGCCGTAGTGCTGCAAGAAACCGATATTGCAATTGATCCAAATCTTAAAATGACCGAAGTAGAGCCGGCACAAATCAATGCTCGCAACGTTATTAATGCAACACTAGTCAACCCAGAGGCGCGCTTTTTAAACCAGCTGTCTGTTGATACAAAGATTACTAAAAAGGGCGAAAAAGAAGCGCTTTACAAGTCTTCAAAGAAAGGTATGCAAATGGCGCCCAACTCAACATTTGCTTATCCGACAGCACTTGATGGGAAAGAGTTTGAACCGGGCATTTATACGATGGATCTTACTGCCAAATCTTCCGGTAAAACGTGGCATTTCACACAGGATTTTGAAATCAAACGGGATGTTGCAAAAGCGTATAACGATCAGGATGTTACAGTTGAATCAGATCACACATGGTTGTACTTTTTGATTGGCGGATTGATTCTACTCGTGTTGATTCTGATGCTCATCTGGTGGATCCGTCGCAAGATGAAGAAAAAAGAAGCGGAACACAACCAATTAAAAGCTGAGCTCGAAGCTTTAAAAGAAACGAAACAAGACTAAATTTTGCACTGTGAGGAGGAAGGAAAATGAATGAGTTTCAGCAGTTGTATAACTGGCAAGAAGTCCGGCAGCAGTTTCATCCGAAAAGATTGTTCGCCCTATGCCAGGCAAATTTATCTGCAGAGTTGCGCTGTGTCAAACAGAATGAACTTTTAATGACAAAAGGAACGATTTGTTATCTTCTAAAAGGAACTGCTCAGCTAAATTGCAAACAGAAACTACCCATTAATTTGACAAAGGGAACATTTTTAATTTCTCCTTTGCATCAGTGCGCGGAATCAAGAGAAACATTTACCTCTTTGCATATGCAAACAGACGGGGAGATCCTTCTTTATCAAGCGAAAGCCTTCGAACAGTTGATTCGAAGTCTTCAGGAAGGCTGGCTATTTTTATATGTACAAGAACAAATTTTTTATCAGCGGTTGGAAAGAAGTATAAGAGATGGGGAATATCAATGAAAAGTCAGCAGTGGTCAAATTTGACTGCCCATGATCTGGTAAAAGAACTATTACTCGATCCAAGAATCTTTCATCAACGAATGACTTTTCAACAAGATGAGCGATTATTTCCGCAAGACGAGGATTATCTATATTATATTCAAAAAGGAGCCATTTGCGGAAAACACGAAAATGGTAGTGATCATGATTTTCAATCAGGTGACTTTATGGATATGCGTTATATTTTGCCAGGAGAAGTCGCTCCTTGCCAGTACGTAGCAAAGCAAATCAGTAAAGTGATCGCTTTGAAGAAATGGGACGTATTATCATATATTATTGGCCAAGGAGAAGCATGGTTCTTAGTGGATCAGCTTCACCGCGCACATCAAAAAGATATTGAGCGGTTTTTATCATGACATCGTTTTTATCTGCTGTGTCTTTTTCTGATAAGCTAAAAAAGGCGTCAACTAACAGAACAGATATTGCTGTCTAGAACTGAGAAATAGTGAATGGTTCTACGGCTAGCCTCAGACGGGACGATTCTTCTGAGTGTTGATATTTTGCTAAGAAAAAACACGAACTATGAGTGAATAAAAAGACATAATAAAAAACAACTTCGCATCTCTCTTTTTAGTAGAAAGATGAAAAGTTGTTTTTTTATGGAATTAAAACTCAGTTGGTACTTTACGTGCTAGACACATAATTCCCGCAATAATTGCTAAAACACCTGGAACAATCCAAAGTAGTCCAAGTAAGAAAAATCCAACAGCACCAAGTACTAAAATTAAAATACCGAAAACTTTTGTATTCTTTTTGATCATAAATGCAAAAATAAAGAGTACTACACCTACAATAAGTGCAAGCACAGCTACAACGACTGTCATGCTACCGGCAGCAGCAAGTGCTTCTGTATCTCTAGCAGTAAAACCAGCGCCTGAAGAAATCTCTGGAGAAGAGAGTGCCGCTAGCATTGTACCACCTAATATCCCAAATAGTCCTGCAATCGCACCGGTAATTCCGGCAATCAAAGTTAAAATAAATTCCGCTTTCCGTGGATTCATAAAAAATCCCTCCTTTTTTTAAAATTCTTGTTTAGTATATCATAGATTAGTCTTTCTTATTTGAATAATTTGTGAAAGTTTTGCTTATAAAACTTGCTAAATCCTCTATTTTAACTATAAATCATTACCAAAGGTTGCTATTTTTAAAAGTTACGTTATAATAAATGTGACGATTTTGTGAACACATAATCTGGATTAGAGAAAGACCATGAGTATGAAAAGCCTTTCTTTTTGTTTTTTATCTTGAAATAACACTTTTTAGTATAATCTAGCCTTGTAATGGGTAAAGAATAGTAATTTATTGAAAAGGGGAACTTATTTTGTCTGAACAAAGACGAACAAGCTGGAAAATCCATGTCAAGCAACTCCAACAAAAGATTACACCTGCTGTTTTCAGTGTCATTCTTTTGGCAGCCATTGGAATCATCATACTTTTTATTCCCCCATATATCGGTTTAGCAGACAATGGTGACTTTTTTCGTGCTTATTCCAGCAATGGCTTGTATCATAATCAGCCGGGTTACGATGCGATGCAATTCGGTTACTTCGTGAAGGAATTCGGCATCTATCAATATTTTAATGAAAATCAAGTAGCGATTTTGTCTTCTCAAGGTTTGTTGATCGAAGCGGCGATTGCTTTGAATTCATTGTTTATTCATGACGGAACTTTTGATGTGCGGTTTATGGCTGCTATCCAAATGCTTCTTTTATTAGGCGCCGTTTACATGTTCGTGGAGGCTCTTACAGTTCGCTTTAAAGGGTTCTTTGCTTATTTGAGCGCATTCATAGTCGTGCTTGTTTTTGGTGATACAGCGTATATTGCTTACCTCAATTCTTTCTATAGTGAAGGAATGATGATGATCATGGCGCTTTACTTGGCGGGAGCCCTACTTTTAATGTACCAAAAACGTTATAATGATTACTTTTTGCTGGGTGTTTTTTTTGTTTCTAGTATCCTGCTGATTACCTCTAAACAGCAAAATGCACCGTTCGGAGTGATTATTGCTATTTTTGGCTTATTACTTCTTTTTATCCGACATGAGAAAAAGTTTCGAATTGTAACAGGTAGTCTTTTAGGGCTGATTTTTGCAACAGGTGTCGCCATGTATGTTTTTATTCCACAAGAGTTTGTGACGATCAATCAGTATCAGACCATGACGCGTGGCATTTTACTTAAATCAGACTCGCCAGAAAAAAGCCTTGAACAGATGGGCATTGATCCAGAGTTTTCCTTATTAAAAGGCACGACCTATTTTGACAAGTATAAAATGATCGACCCGGACAGTGAATGGATGCAAAAGAATTTCTATGCGCATTATGGTTTTGTACCAGTTCTGAAATTTTATTTAACTAATCCGTCTGAATTATACGCAATGCTAAACCTTTCCGCAGAACATGCCTTTACGATTCGACCGCTTGAAATGGGCAACTATGAAAAAAGCGTTGGAAAAGCTTTTGGTGAGAAAACAAGCTTTTTTACCACCTATAGTTCCTTGAAATATGCTCTTTCTCCTCCAACTTTTGCTTTTATTATTTTGTGGGCCGCTGTTTTCCTAATCAGTTACGGTCGCGGTTTGGGACAGACTTTTCGAGAACGGGATTATCGCGGGCTTTTACGGTTGGATTTAGTGATGATGCTTTTGATGATTGGTTTCAGTGTTCTTTTGATTACGATTGTTGGAGACGGGGAGGCCGACCTTGCAAAGCATGAGTTTATGTTTAATATCTGTTTTGATATTTCGATTGTGATGATGGCGACTTCACTTCTTCATAGTCTGTCAAATAAAGCTGAGAAGAGGGAGGCAAAGCATGAAAATAATTAAATGGCTACTTCTAAGCGGATTATTTTTATTGATATCCATCAGCATGCCTCCTGTCGTTCAGGCTGATTCATCCTCAATACTCCTACTTTACGATAGTTTAGACAAGGAAGGGGTAAATAATGGAAATATTGAAAGCCTAGCACGGACGTTGATGACATTAGGTGAGGAAGTAGAGACGGCGACAACAGCAGAAGTGCCAGATTTAAATGATTTTTCACGTATTGTAGTTGTTCAAAATAAACCAGAGGCGCTTTCAGAAGGCCTTCAGGAAAAAATCAAAGCAAGTGGAGCGCCCATTTTTTATTTTGGATCAAATCCACCCGAATGGTTGAAAACACGATTAGCCCTGCAATTGCAGCCTGCTGATAGTGAAAGAAGCACAGCTATCACAGAAGACGGCTGGCAGTTTCAGCTTCTCTTACCAAAAAACATGCCACTTATTCAAACGGCTGATATGGACACAATTGGTCAACTGAAAGTTTCGACGGGAAACTTTCCATATGCTGTTTTTGATGGGCAAAATGGTTACGCGGCTTTGGCTCAAACAGAGACGGAGGGCATCTTGCTAGTACAGGAGGCACTGAAAAAATTCTGTCAAAAAGAACAAACACCCGCTAAACAATATTTACTGATCGAAGGTATAAATCCCTTTGTTGATCCTGAGGCAGTGAAGGAAACAGTGGATACTCTTTATCAAGCCGGCTTGCCATTTATGATGAGTGCCGGCCCTGTTTTCCGCAATACAGATTTTCCAGCTGCCAAGCGCTATGCTGAGATTCTACGTTATGCAGCTGCACGAGGCGGAACAATCGTTTTACAAGTGCCAGCAGTGACGACTGGAAGTAGTGAAAAAGGGGAATTGACAAAAGTGATGGATGATTCCGTTCACTTTTTGACGGAGAACGGGATTGCACCAAGTGCGGTCAGCGCTGAAACGTATTGGCTTTTTGATCGCATTTACCGCGAGGAGGGACTTGCGCCGTTTGATGGCGCTGTGATTTTTCCGAATGAACAAGTCATCTTCACGGATGAAACGAAGAAAACACCTGTTTTTCATGTCGCGCCATTTTATGTGAAAGGCACTGATTATCAAAAACTAGTCGAGGCGAATGGAAATAAAAAAAGAAATCTACCAATAGATGCAGTAGTTAGCTACCCACTTTTCACCTCTGAAAAAACCCGTAATCAAACAATTGACTGGTTAAAAAATCAACCAAACAGTTGGGCTGATTTTCGGGATCTGACGTTACATGTCCAAACAACGAACGATCAAGTGGAAACAAACGACGGCGAGCTGATGATCGGCGGAAAGCCTGTCGACACCTCTTTGCAATCAGCCAATTTGAAAAAAATTGAGGAACAGGAAAAAGCAGAACAAGAAGGCAGTTTGGCGGGCTTCTTTTCAGTTCAAAGTAAAGTATTTACAGTGATTATTTCCGTAACGTTGCTTATATTTGCCATATTATTCATCTTTGGCTACCGAATGTATCGACGGAAGTATATGAAATGAGGGGGATTTTATGACTGTTGCAGACTATCTTTCACTTTTTGCCGTGATTTGCATTTGGAGCCTGCTATTAATCAATATTGCGTTGATCGTCGCCGGATATGTCTATTATCTGCGGAATGAATCGCGCCAAGTACCTAAAATTGAAGGAACAGCACCATTTGTTTCCATTATGGTGCCTGCTCATAATGAAGGAAAAGTCATCGTCAAAACTGTCCTGTCATTGCTCGACTTTGACTACCCAAAAGACCGCTATGAAGTGATTGTCATCAATGATAATTCATCGGATGACAGTGCCAAGCTGCTTCAGGCGATCAAAAACAGGCATCCTGAACGTAACTTCACGATTATCAATACAGATAATCAAACAGGCGGAAAAGGAAAGTCCAATGCCTTGAATATCGGGTTTGCCCAAAGCCGTGGTGAATATATCGCGATTTATGATGCCGATAATACGCCTGAAAGAAAAGCGCTGCGTTATCTTGTTGGAGAAATTACCCATGATGAAAAACTAGGGGCAGTGATCGGCAAATTCCGAACGCGTAACAGAAATGCCAGTTGGCTGACCCGGTTCATCAATATCGAAACACTGAGCTTCCAGTGGATGGCACAGGCTGGACGTTGGGCATTATTCAAGCTTTGTACCATCCCCGGCACCAATTTTATCGTTCGCAGAAGTATTCTAGAAGCTATTGGTGGCTGGGATGTGAAGGCTGTGGCTGAAGATACCGAGATTAGTTTTCGAATCTATATGATGGGCTACCGAATCAAGTTCCAATCGAAGGCCGTGACCTGGGAGCAAGAGCCACAGACATTGGCTGTTTGGTTTAAACAGCGTGCAAGGTGGGCAAAAGGAAATATCTATGTGATTCTGAAAAATGTCCCGCTACTTTTTCAAAAATCCGCCAGACGCATTCATTTTGACATTTTGTATTTCCTCTCGATTTATTTTTTACTTTTGACCTCTTTGATTTTGAGTGATACGCTGCTCATTTTAAATGCGCTCGGCTATGTGCACACGACGCTTGCGGGTTTAAGCACGACACTTTGGCTGCTGGCAATTTTACTTTTTATCGCCGGGACTTTCATCACGCTAACGACTGAACAGGGAGAAATCAGTTTCTCCAATTTTCTCTATATTTGCTTGATGTATGTGACGTATTGTCAGCTCTGGATGATCGTTGCCGCTTATGGTTTTTATATTTTCTTGAAAGATACCATTTTAAAACGCGAAACAAAATGGTACAAAACAGAGCGATTCTAAAAGTGGGAGAATAGAAGATGAAAAAATTATTTTTAGGTGTGCTACTTCTTCTGGCCGGTCTTTTTTTCTTCCAAATCGACACTCAAGCCGCAGATAAAAACTATCAAGTCGTATTTGGAACAGATAAAGAAGCAAAGGGTAAGTACACGACGACCAATCAAAATTTTACGATTGAAGATTATTGGAATACAGAAAGTGTCAAAGTGAAATTTGTTTATCAAATCACCCAGCTGACTGAAAAAGAAATTTCGACCATTACTTTTTCGATCAATGGTCGTCCATTTTATTCCTTTCGTCCCGATGTGACAGATTCCGGCACCAAAGAAATCGAACTGGATGTCCCGACTGCCAATTTGAAAAAGGGCGCAAATCAGTTGTCAATCGAAGGTTTTGTCTATACGAATCTACCGGATGACCGCTGTACGATTGATCAGACACCAGCTAACTGGTTGCATATCGACAAAACGACTGCGATCGATATTGGCTTTAATGAAGAGGACTTTCAGAATACGATCAGTGATTTTGGCACACGTTTTACGGGACTGGATACCGTCAAAGAACAAGCTTCAAGCGTTCTAGTATCCGATAAAAATGCTGATGCAGAATTAAGTGGAGCGCTGGAGACTCTGGCTGCTTTCTCAAGCGAGAACACCTCGGATGATCAAAATATTACATTTGGCAAGTATGGTAATCCTGAAAAACAAGACGGTAAAAAATACCAATTACTGTTTGCAAAATATGCCAATTTGCCGGAAGGGATGCGTGGACAGGTCAAGAAATCCAATCAGCTGGAGGATGAGGCACTGCTAAAAGTCCTCACGACTGGAGACACTTATTATCTGGTGGCTACCTCAAATAGCGATAAAGCCCTACAGGCAGCTGCCAAATTACTCGCAAATCAAGAGCTTGTGCGTCAGCTTTCTTTAGATGAAAAATGGGTCAAACCTGGCGATGATATTTTAACGCCTGCGACGAAGACTGACCGAACGATCAGCTTGACAGATAGTGGCGATAAGTTAAAAGGCATCGGTCACGTTGAACAGGATTATTTTATTAAAATGCCGGCTAATCGGACAATTGCTGGAGGTTCAAAAGTGAATCTTGATATTCGCTATTCGCAAAATCTCGACTTTGAACATTCGCTCGTAACGGTCCTTGTAAATGGCAAGCCAGTTGGTAGCCAGAAACTTTCGGCAGATAAAGCAAATGGCAATACAGTCACGCTGACGATTCCGCCCGATATGAAAATCATCGGTAATTTCAGTCTGACAGTCGCTTTTGACCTAGTTTTAAAAGACAATTACTGTGGATTTATCAATGATGCAGAAATTCCGTGGGGCTACATTACGCCGGAATCGAATTTTGAACTGCATACGACAGAAAAAACTGATTTGCTATTTAACCAGTACCCATATCCATTTATTCAAGACGGAACTTTTTCACAAACAACTGTGATTGTACCAAATCAACTAGATGCGGATACGACCGACTCACTGGAAAATCTGTTTAACTTGTTAGGAAAATTTGTAACGGGGAATAACGGGGAGCTGAACGTGCAAAAAAGCAAGAACTTCGAAGGTGAAAACAGCAACCAGAATTTAATTGCTGTCGGCACATTCCAAAATAATCACGTCATTAAAGAAGCCAATGACACGCTTTATTTCCAATATAATGACAAGGGTCAGTATTTCATATCCAATGAAAAATTGAAAATTGATCCATCCTATGGCGAACGGATCGGCAGTGTACAATTGTTGCCATCCATTTATAATGAGAAGCGTGGCCTTTTGGCAGTCACCGGACCAACCAGTGCCACAACAAAACTTGGCTCCACTTTACTTGGCTCAAAGGAATCACTCAGCAAGATCTACGGGGATGGAGCGATTGTCGATCAAGACGATACCATCCATGCTTATCGGTTTAAAAAAGAAGCCAGCCAAGAAACCCAGAGTTTTAGCTCGAAAATCAGTGAAAATAAAGCGACCCTTGCGTTTGTGGCAGTTGCCTTCATGGCAGCGATCCTGCTAATCATTGCAATCGTACTGCTCCTTCGCAAATATCGTAGGAAGTGAGGCAAGCAAAATGATGAAAAATCGTAATAATTTTTTGACCGATATCGGTTTCTTACTGTTCATTCTGCTCTGCTTCATCAGTGTTGCCTTTATCGCAAATAATCCTAACCAATATTTGAATAATATCATCTTTTTGAATGTAGCTTTTTTGCTGGTGATTATCACGTACTTTACGAATCTGACATTAGGACTGATTTTAAATGTCATCTTTATTTTCGGCTATGCTTCGTTTGTTCTGTATGATATGGTGGCAAACGGGTCGGAAAGCAATTTCAGCAGTTATTTTTGGCTGTTGGTGACCCCTCTGTTTACTTTTGCAGCCTATCTGTTCACCAAAAATACGTCTCGCCTGCAGCAGGAAAATGAACGCATAAAGAACCAAAACCTTTATCTAGGGACGATTGATGAAGATACTCTACTGAAAAATCTCGTTTCATTTCAAAATGATGAAGAGATATTTACCAGCATTTCCCGCCGCTATGATCTCCCCTTGACGTTGCTCGTTATCAAAGTGAGACATTGGCGTGAGCTGAAGCGATTCCAGAACGAGGAAGAAATGAGGCTTGCACTTCAGGATATTTCTCGGCTGCTGGAATCCTGTATTCGAACAAGTGATGTGCTTTACCTGCTTGATAAAGAAGAAGCGACTTGGGGAATGCTGCTTCTTACAGATGATCCAGGCAGCAAGTTAGTCACTGATCGGATTAAAACACGCATTGATATAGCTAACCAGGAAGAATTTGCTACAAAGTATCGGGTGAAACTGGAACTGCGGGTGGGTGCTAAACAATATGATGCCAACGAGATCAAGACACCACTTGATTTTATTGAACAGACCAGCAAAGAACTGGAATATGACGTATAAAGAAACAGCCGGCACTTGCAGATTGTGTCGGCTTTTTGTTACACTTAGCAAAAAAGGAGTAAGAAAAATGGCTGAAATGAGTATGAAAGAGCAACAGATTTGGCATAGATTTCTTAAACAGGCAGATACTAAGGCATTATTTTTCGCCGTTGTTACGCTCAATTATGATGATGAAACAAGCTTACATCCCCTTGTCCAGCGAATCTTGATAGATGAAACAATGGATTTGGCTGTTGTAAAAGCTTTTTATTTTCGACTAGGACCGGGTTATTTGAAACAATATGCAACGCGTGATGAAGCGCCGAGTTATTTGGATGACACCTATCAATTAATGGAAGAATTAGAAGAAAAAGTAGCAACAGGCTTTTATACAAAAAATGAGTTTTACTATGATCCAACCCATGATTTTGGCGAAAATTGGCTGGAAGCATATCCAGATATTGCGGTGAAAAAACAGATTCCTGCAATCATGGCATCTGCTCTTGATGGAGAAGCTGATCTGGTCGTGGAGGAGCCATGGGAAAGTTTTGAGGACGGTCTGCCTTTTGAATTGGTAGAAAAATTATACGAAGACTAAACGTTTGGAATTTCCGAACGTTTTTTTATTTATATGGAATTATGAGATGATAAAATGAATTTTAACGAATGATTTATAATAACAATAAGACTTTTTTTCGTAAAAACACTGATTTTCGCTACTCGGTTAAAGCGTAGTGTGCTATAATGAGAACAATTACACATAAAAAAGGAGCGATGAGCTTGAAAGCCATTTTAACTGTGATTGGAAAAGACAGTGTAGGGATTATTGCAGGTGTCAGCACAAAACTGGCAGAGCTTGACATCAATATTGTAGATGTCTCACAAACCATTATGGATGGTTACTTTACGATGATGATGATGCTTGAAATCAGTGAAAAAACACCGGAATTTGATGAAGTAGCAGCCGTTTTACATGCGCTAAGTGATCAACTGGCAGTCAAAATCAGTATTCAGCGCGAAGAAATTTTCAATGCCATGCATAAATTATAGGAGGTGTGGTCGTGGAAACAGCACAAATACTTGAAACGATCCGTATGATTGAGGAAGAGAAGCTCGACATTCGGACAATCACGATGGGCATTTCATTACTTGACTGTATTGAAAGTAATGGTGAAAAGGCTCGCGAAAAAATTTATCGCAAAATCATCGATAAAGCTGGTCGGCTTGTTGAAGTGGGGGAAGCAATCGAGAAAGAATACGGCATCCCGATCATCAATAAACGGATCTCTGTAACACCCATCGCCATTATCGCAGGAGCTAGCAATGATACGGATTATGTGGCATTTGCGAAGACGCTCGATCAGGCAGCACGTGATGTCGGTGTGAATTTTATCGGCGGCTTCTCAGCACTTGTACAAAAAGGGTATCATCTAGGTGACAAGCGTCTGATCGAATCAATTCCGCGGGCACTTGCTGAAACAGAAGCAGTCTGTGCCTCCGTCAATATCGGGAGTACCCGAACTGGTATCAATATGGATGCGGTCAGAGAGATGGGCCAGATTATCAAGCAGACTGCAGAACTTACTGCAGATACACAAGGCTTAGGCTGTGCAAAATTAGTCGTATTTGCAAACGCAGTCGAAGATAATCCCTTTATGGCGGGTGCCTTTCACGGAGTTGGTGAAGCAGATTGCGTGATCAATGTCGGTGTAAGTGGTCCTGGAGTTGTTAAACGCGCCCTTGAAAAAGTTAGAGGAGCAAGTTTTGATGTAGTGGCAGAAACGATCAAACAAACAGCATTTAAAGTGACTCGCATGGGACAACTTGTCGGAATGACGGCTTCCGAGCGCCTTGGTGTACCATTTGGCATTGTCGATCTATCGCTCGCTCCGACACCTGCAATTGGCGATTCGGTGGCTCATATTTTGGAAGAGATGGGGCTTGAACAAGTGGGCACCCATGGAACCACTGCAGCACTTGCCCTGCTAAATGATGCGGTGAAAAAAGGTGGCGTGATGGCATGTGGACATGTAGGCGGTTTATCAGGAGCATTTATTCCCGTTTCAGAAGACGCCGGCATGATCGCAGCAGCCGAAAGCGGCGCCTTGAATCTGGAAAAACTGGAGGCCATGACCGCTATCTGCTCAGTCGGTCTTGATATGATTGCCGTTCCAGGGGATACCTCAGCAGAAACTCTGGCAGCCATGATTGCAGACGAAGCAGCGATCGGCGTAATCAATAATAAGACAACGGCTGTCCGTGTCATTCCAGCATGCGGTACTCAAGTAGGAGATATGGTAGAATTTGGTGGACTACTAGGGCGGGCCCCTGTCATGGCAGTGAACGGAAAAAGTTCAGCTGACTTTATTGCGCGAGGTGGTCGAATCCCAGCACCGATTCATTCCTTTAAAAATTAATAAAAAAACCGTTTGGAGAAATTTTCCAAACGGTTTTTTAAGTCGTCTTCCGTTCAACAAGGTGGAATTGAAGCGGTTTTAATGAAGTATCTTTGTCTTCCAGCTGATTTTGAATGATTGTAAAAGCATTTTCAGCCTGTTTATCGATCGGATAATGAATCGTTGTCATATCAAGCAAATAAGCGGATTCCATATCATCAAAACCACAAACTGCAAAGTTTCCCGGCACATCTAGCCCAAGCCGCTTTGCTTCAGCCACTAGCCCAGCTGCAAAAGCATCGTTCGCCGTAATGAAGGCATCTGGTTGATTCTTTTCCTCCAGCCAGATATGTGCCATTTTTTCTCCGCGCCGCCGGGATCCCATTCCGTAATAATGGCGGACGGCCTGTGGATCGAGTGCATACTTTTGACAAAAATCTTGGAAGGCCAGCATGCGGCTTTGCGTATTAAGCCCAGCTGTGTTGCCATAAACATTCGCGATTTTTCGATAGCCTTTTTCGTAAAGATGCTCGAGCCCTAACATATAACCATCGTACTGATTCATAAAGACAGAAGGGATTTTTTCATTCTCCACTCGCTGCCAAGTAACGATCGGACCATATTTTGTGTAATGTTCGATCGTTGCCCAGTCATTTAGTCGGATCACAAGTACTAGCGCATCAACCTGCTTTTGCCGTAGCATCTCTAAAGCATGTCGTTCTTTCTCAGGATCGATTTTCGTCATAAAAAGAGACACATTATAGCCATGCTCCTGTGCAGCTGTAGTAAAACTCCGAATAAAAACAGCCAATGAATCTGTAAAACTTGGCGCCACGATCCCGATCTGTTTCGTCGCCCCTTTTTTCAAAGAGACGGCATTCAAGTTTGGTACATAGTCAAGCTGATCAATCACTGCCTGAACCTTCGCACGTGTTTCAGTACTCACATAGTCACTACTGTTGATTACACGAGAAACAGTTGCGGATGAAACGCCGGCCAGCTTCGCAATTTCCTGGATATTTGCCAAATGTCACACCTCCTGCCTTTTAAGTATAGCAAAAAAATAGCCAAAAAGGGGATTTTGCCTATTCTTAAATTTTTTCTAAAAAAGTGCTTGACCTGTAATGCATTACATGAATTATGATGACCTTGTAGAAAAGAAAACGTTTTAAATTGGAGGTATTCAAATGAAAGATGGAGTAAAAATCGTAACGATTGGTGGCGGCTCTAGCTATACACCAGAACTAGTTGAAGGATTTATTAAGCGCTATCATGAACTGCCAATCAAAGAACTTTGGTTGGTTGACATTGAAGCTGGGAAAGAAAAACTAGAAATTGTTGGGAACATGGCCAAACGGATGGTCAAAGCAGCCGGTCTTGACTGCGAAGTGTATTTAACCCTTGATCGCCGTGAAGCACTTAAAGATGCAGACTTTGTCACAACACAATTTCGTGTTGGCCTGCTTGAAGCTCGGATCAAAGACGAAAAAATCCCACTTAGCCATGGGATTATCGGTCAAGAAACCAATGGTGCCGGTGGAATGTTCAAAGCTTTCCGTACGATTCCGGTTATTTTGAGCATTGTAGAAGATATGCGAGAATTATGTCCAAATGCTTGGCTGATCAATTTCACGAATCCAGCCGGTATGGTGACAGAAGCAGTGCTCAGATACGGAAAATGGGATAAAGTCATCGGCCTTTGTAATGTCCCAATTGGCGCTGTAAAAAGTGCTGAAGCTGTATTGGATAAAAAAGAAGAAGATCTATTCTTCAAATTTGCCGGCATCAACCACTTGCATTGGCATCGTGTTTTCGATAAAGACGGTACTGAACTGACCGAACAAGTCATTGATGGTCTATATGGTCCGAATGCTAACCCGACCAAAGTCGTTGAAAATATCAAGAATATGCGTTTCCTTTACGAACAAGTGAAACACCTGAAAATGCTGCCATGTCCGTATCACCGTTACTACTATATGACAGATGCGATGCTAAAAGAAGAACTGGAATCGTTCCACAATGAAGGTACACGCGGAGAAGTCGTGAAGAAATTGGAAGACAGCCTGTTCGAACTTTACAAAGATCCAAATCTTGATTACAAACCAGAAGAACTCTCAAAACGTGGCGGCGCTCATTATAGTGATGCGGCATGTGAAATTATCAACTCGATCTACAACAATAAAGGAACCATCATGGTCGTTTCCACACGTAATAACGGCGCGATTGATGATGTCCCGTATGACAGTGCAGTAGAAATCACCAGTGTTATCCGTGCCCACGGAGCCGAACCAATCAACTTCGGCAAATTCCCGCCAGCACAACGCGGCTTACTGCAAGTCATGAAAGCAATGGAAGAGCTAACAATCGAAGCTGCTGTAACTGGCGATTACAGCACCGCTCTTCAAGCTTTCACATTGAATCCGCTTGTACCAAGTGGCGATTTAGCAAAAGAAGTGCTTGATGAATTACTTGAAGCGCATAAAGAACATTTGCCACAATTTTTTGCGAAATAAAGAACAAAAAGCTCAGACAGTTGATTCACTGTTTGAGCTTTTTCGTATAATGAAACCATTCCCAGCTTATATGCTACAAGGTGGCTGCTCTATTTTTATAAAGTAAACCTATCTATTTCTCCCAAGCCTTTAGATTTTTCTTAACAAATTGCCGGAAAGTCTGAGGTTTTTTACCCATGATCTGCTCAAATACAGGCGTTGTTTTCTTTGCGGTGCCCATCCGCGTCATCATGTAAAGCATACTCATAACAGTTGAATATTCTTTATCTAGGCCTCGTACATGAATCCAATATTTTTTTGCAAGGGAAGGCTTAGGGTTTGCATAGCGAATGGGACGTTCTAATTCTTCTGATAAGATTTGAGCTGCTTCAAAGTAATCAACAGCATCCGGACCGGTAATCGAATAGGCGTTATTTTGATGCTTTTCTGGCTCAGTTAGAACCTTTGCCGTAATTTCACCAATATCCTCTGCATCAATAAAACTTGTCAATGCCTTCTTTACAGGAACAACAATACGATCAAAGTGCTTAATTTCAAAAGCGTGAACGCCACTGATGTTCTGCATAAAAAAGCTTGGCCGAATATGACAATAAGGAAGACCTGCCCGCTCAATATATTTTTCAATTTTATGGTGAGGAGGTATAGGATTTTTTTCTACACCGATAAGTGAAAGAAAGCTAACAAGTTTCATATCACCTTTTGATCTTAGTGCCTCTATAAAAGGTTTCAAATCTTCTGGTTTTCCTAAATGAGGAGGACGCATGATAAAAACGCGATCAACATTTTTGAGCGCCGATTCAAAAGTTTTGGAATCTGTGAAATCAAAGAATACAGCGTCTACTTTATCGCCAAACTTGTTTTGCACTGCTTCCACATTGATATCTGCTGCTACAACTTCCTGTTCATTTTCAATTAAATATTGGGTTACATAGCTACCTACATTTCCAAGTGCACCTGTTACCATTACCTTACTCATTCTCTTTGTCCTCCAATAGAATTTTATTTGCTTTATCAAGCAGCATTATCAGTGTTTCAAAATCAGCGCCAAGCTTTGTTGCAAGTAGTGACATAGTACTTAGATACTCTGTAAAGGTTTCCTCAACCAAAATTTTTGCTTTGTGAGTGGGAGAGAGAATAAAACTACGCTTATCAGTTTGGGAAGGAACTTTTTTTAGAAAGCCCTTTTTTGAGAGCGAGGCTACCTGTGCAGCAATCAACGGTTTTTTGACCTTAAAGAAATCTGCTGCCATTACAGATGTGACGGCCGTTTCGGTCTTACAAATATAAATTAATAGTCCCATTTCTCCTGAACGAATAGGCAGGTTCTTTTTTGTATGCATATTCAGACGGCAGAAAAGTGAAACGGCTTCTGCCCCGTGCTCCAATTGGTTATCCATATATGTCCCTCCATTAAAAAAGTTAATCGAATTAACTATATGATAGTTAATTCGATTAACTTTGTCAACTTATTTGTTAGATGTTATTCCAAAACAATGGAGCTATCGATCTACTTCTGCTAGAGCCATGCCTCAATATACTAAATCTAGGGTTCTGCACTCAAAACTTTATCAAAAAAACTGCAAACCAAGCATTTTCTACTTAGTTTGCAGTTTCAGTCCCTGTGAAAGGGGCTTTTTATTTTTCCACCACATGAACGTCATCAAGAGTGCCATATTTTGTCCACCAAGGAACAGCACCTGCATCTAACAACTCATTCAGGGATGTAATATTTTCTTTACCTTGCGTACGCAGCCATTCGCGTAAAGCATCATCGCCTTGTTTCCCGTAAACTTCAATACCATCTTTCCAAGTCGCACGTCCACAAAGCACACCGCTGTATTGAACATTATGCTGGTTGGCAAAAGCAATGGTTTTATGGAAAAGTTCAGCCGTTACCCCTGCACTCAAATAAATAAACGGCAGTGGGCTAAGATCAGAACATTCTTCAAAGTGTTCGGCTGCTTCTGATTGCGTATAAGCCGTTTCGCCTTTAGCAAAGCCTTCCACATAATTAAAGTTGACTGGTACTTCTAGTTTTAAAACGTCTACGCCATAGCGTGGTTTAGAAAATTCCTTGATTGCTGCTTTGACTTTAGCTGGTTTTAGTTTTGCATATTCAAGTGAACTGGAATCCGTCACTTTTGAATCATAGGTGATCGGTTCAAGAAAGAATGGAATATCCACGGTACGACATTCTGCTCCGATCCGTTCTAAAAAGGCGTATTTGATTTCATTGATTTCAGCAGGTTCATCTGGATCATAATAAACGAGAATTTTTACTGCATCTCCACCATTTTCTTTGATCCGCAGTGCAGATAAATCTTCAATTAAATCAGGTAATTTTCCGGCAATCGTTGTATCATAACCAGTTTTTTCATATGAAGTGAGGAGACCACAACCCTCGTGGCGAGCTTTGATAGCGGGTGTCCCAAACTCCAAATCAAGAAGAATCGCGGAAGCGTAAGGTGTTAATTCCTCAGAAACAAGCTGTTTGAAATCCTCAACATCTTTTTTATCTTCCGTACCTTTTGCTTCTTTGATCATTTTTTTGAGGGAGCCTCGTTGATCGATCGCAAGTGCGGCAATCACACCATTTTCGTTCGAAAGTCTTTGGAGTCCATCAAATTTTCCTTTAGTAATAGTTACCATATTTATCGATCTCCTTTGAATAAATTTCTGACCTAACCTGACTATATTTGTTTACCCTGGAAATATCTGGTTAAACCTAATGATAAAGAGTTTTCGTGATTTCTGCAAATCATAATATAAAATTTGCAAAACCGAGCAGTTTAGACTACTATCTAATCAGGAGTCTGTGCGCAGTGGTTTGGGGGAACCAGTTAACTTTCTTGAGTAAAACTTTTCTGAGCGATAAGTTTTGAAATAGGAAGTGATAGCATGAGAAAGCAGCAAATAAATCGATCGATGCAAAATAAGCAGCGAAAGAGAAGACAGCTGTTTTTCAGTATTTTGTTGATTTGCCTTTTGCTGGTTTTGATTTTTGGAGTGGTCCAAATTTTTACACCGCAAACCTTTTCTAACGCAACAGAGAAAACTCAAAAGAAAATGATTAAAAAGCAGCAAAGCACCACGAAGTTAGCAGAATCACCTAAGAAGGAAGAACGTTTTATTCCCACAGAAACAATTGTGCAGAATCAGGAAATCGACCAGTATCTGCAGCAAATCGGTTTTAATGGAACGGCAATGGTTGTGCGAGAAGGCAAAGTCATCATCGACAAAGGTTATGGCTTAGCGAACCGGGAGCAGCAGGTAGAAAATCGTACTGATACTGGTTATTATATTGGTTCTGCTCAAAAAGCATTCATTGCTACCGCTATTTTACAACTTGAAGAAGCCGGCAAACTAAATATAGATGATCCGATCAGCCAATATCTGCCAGACTTCCCAAACGGTCAAAACATCAAGCTTCGTCATCTGTTGACTCATACTTCTGGGATCGTTGGTCATACAGAAGGACAAGGTGCCATCACACCTGAAGAACTGGTTCGAGATATTGAAAAGCAAGGGATCAAACGGCAGCCCGGCAAGTGGAATTATCTGGATTCGAATTACACAGTACTGGCTTATCTGGTAGAAAAAATCAGTGATACGAAGCTGTCTGACTATATTCAGACCCATATTTTTGATCCTTGTGGGATGAAAGGTGCGGGCTTTTATCAAACTTTTACTGATCAAAAATACCCGTCAACAGGTTATTATGTAGCAAAAGATGGCTCATACGGGACACCTTCCTTGCCAGACCTGTCACAATTGTATGGCGTAGGCAATATGTATATGCGAGCAATTGACATGTATTTATTTGATAAAGGCATAGCAGAGCGAAAACTAATCAATGAAGAGAGCTATCAAAAAATGTTTACAAAAGGTAGTAATTCAGGCTATGGCTTTGGTTTTTATGTGGATCCCGGTAGTTATAATAACCATGGCATCTTAAATGGCTGGAATGCCTCCAATAGTTTTAGCCATAGTGGAAAAACTTTTGTTGTTCTTCTGTCGAACGTCCAAAATAATATTGCTTCATTTGGAAAAGTAAATAATGAGATATACCAATTATTAAACAAAGCAGATGCATAAAAATGAGAACCACATTGTTCAACGATGTGGTTTTTTTCTGCAATATTTTGGTAGATTTTGAAAGATATTATTGCCTCAATTGAATGGATTTAGCGAATGAATGGTTTATTTATGGTAAAATATGAATGTAAATAAAAGAAAATGATCGATAATGAAAGAAAATGATTGATTTTGAATGATTGAGATGCTACTATATAAATGGATGGAGGAAATGAAATGTTAAATGCAGAACGAAAACAACGCATTATTGAAAATCTCGAACGAGTAGGTGTCATTAAACTAATTGAATTAGTTGAAGCTCTGGACTGTTCGGAATCAACAATTAGAAGAGATTTGATCGAACTAGAACAAGAAGGATTTTTGGAACGAGTTCATGGTGGAGCGAGATTATTAAATGCACATAACATCGAGCCAAGCATGAACGAAAAATCTTTCAAAAACATTCATAGTAAGCAAGAAATTGCACGATACAGTGCAGAATTAGTGGCAGAAGGTGATTGTATTTATTTGGATGCTGGTTCCACAACGATTGAAATGATCCCTTTTCTGGCCGATCGACGTATTACAGTCGTTACAAATGGATTAGCCCATATTGAAAAACTCGTACAGCTTCGAGTGAATGCCTATCTTTTAGGTGGGAAAATGAAAGTGCATACAAAAGCAGTGATCGGTGCAGTTGCGCTTAATAATCTAACAAATTACCATTTTGATAAAGCTTTTCTCGGAACCAATGCGATACATTCTGATTATGGTCACACAACCCCAGACACGGAAGAAGCATTGTTAAAAAGATCAGCAGGCAAGCAGGCAGCGAATACCTATGTGCTGGCTGACCATAGTAAATTTGGACACATTCATTTTGCACGTATTTTTGATTTAGAAGATGCTACGATTGTGACGGACTATATTCCACAAGAAATGAAAGATTCCTTTATCCAAAAAACAAAAATAATCGAGGTGGAAAAATGATTTATACAGTAACCTTAAATCCATCGATTGACTATATTGTTCAGGTTGAAGATTTAAAGCTTGGTGAACTCAACCGAATGAAACATGATGATAAACTGCCCGGCGGGAAAGGAATCAATGTCTCGCGCGTTTTAAATCAGCTTAATGTCAATTCGCAAGCAACAGGTTTTTTGGGCGGATTTACAGGTGGATTTATCAAAGATTGGCTGGAAGAAGAAGGCGTGAAGACGGGTTTTGTTAAGATTTCCGATGATACCCGCATTAATATCAAATTGAAACACGGTGAAGAAACCGAGATCAATGGCTTAGGACCGACTATTTCAAAGCAGGAACAAACCGTTTTCTTTGAAAAAATGCAAGCAGTCAAGACAGGCGATATTGTCATCCTTTCGGGGAGTGTGCCACCTTCCCTTGGAAATAATTTTTATGAACAGATTATTGCGCATTGTCTAGAAATCGGCGCTGACTTTATGATTGATACAACAGGATCTGAACTGCTGGAGGCTTTGCCTAAAAAACCACTACTCATCAAACCGAATCATCATGAACTTGCTGAACTTTTCGGTGTGCCCCTTAAGACTAGAGAAGACATCATTGTTTATGGAAAGAAATGTCTGGATCTAGGCGCACAGCATGTAATTGTCTCAATGGCAGGAGATGGGGCTTTATTTTTTGAAGGGGAAAATGTCTATTTTGCAGAACCGATCAAAGGTGTTGTCAAAAATTCAGTTGGTGCAGGTGATTCAATGATTGCCGGTTTTGTGGGTGCTTATTCAGTCACAAAAGAACCGCTGGAAGCATTTAAAACAGGTGTAGCGACTGGTACTGCTACAGCCTTCTCTACAGATTTAGCAAAAAAAGCCTTTATTAATGAAATGAAGCCAAAAGTAAAGCTTATCAAACTTTAAAAAAATGGAGGAACTAAAATGAAAATCACGGACTTACTCAGCAAAGACGTTATGATTATGTCACTTCAAGCCCGGACAAAAGAGGCAGCCATTGATGAGATGATAAATGCTCTTAAGACACACGATAAAATCAATGATGTGACTATTTTCAAAGAAGCAATCATGTCACGGGAAGCACAGAGTTCCACAGGGATTGGTGAAGGAATTGCTATGCCGCATGCAAAAACAAAAGCCGTCAATACACCAACTGTTGTGTTTGCTAAAAGTGAAGCAGGCCTTGATTATGAATCGTTGGACGGCCAGCCTGCACATCTGTTCTTCATGATCGCAGCTCCAGATGGCGCAAATGAAACGCATTTAGAAACACTTGCTGCACTTTCACGCTTACTTGTCCACCCAACATTTGTGGAAAGCTTAAAAAAAGCGCAAACCCCTGATGAAGTAATAAATTTGTTCGATCAAGAACAAGCTGATTCAGAAGGAAATGTCCAGGAAACACCTGCATCTACAGAAGATAAAAAAGAATTTGTTGTTGCTGTAACTGCTTGTCCAACAGGTATTGCGCACACTTACATGGCTGAAGACGCACTTAAAAACAAAGCAAAAGAATTAGGCGTCGAGATTCGTGTGGAAACAAATGGTTCAGAGGGTGTGAAACATCGGCTAACTAAAGAGGAGATCGACCGAGCTGCAGGTGTGATTGTTGCTGCTGATAAAAATGTTGAAATGGCACGTTTTGATGGAAAGCATGTACTGCAAACACCAGTAAGCGATGGGATTCGTAAACCTGAAGAACTTATCAGCCGTGCATTGAAACAAGATGCGCCGGTTTTCCACAGCGATGGTGCTGTAAATAAAGAAGAGTCTGAAGAAAAGTTGTCAGTCGGGAGTAAAATTTATAAAGACTTGATGAACGGAATTTCGCATATGCTGCCGTTTGTTGTTGGTGGCGGGATTTTGATGGCCGTTTCCTTCTTAATTGAAGGTTTTGCCCCCGATAGCTCTATCTTTAAAATGCTCGGTCAAATTACAGGTGGCGAAACAGGTGCGTTTCTCTTCCTGATTCCAATACTAGCCGGTTTTATTGCAAGCAGTATTGGTGATCGCCCTGCTTTAATGCCTGGTATGGTTGGCGGTCTAATGGCTGCACAAACAGGCGCCGGATTCCTTGGAGGTTTAGCAGCTGGTTTCTTAGCTGGTTATGTTGTTTTAGGACTTAAAAAAGTATTTGCCGGCATACCAAAATCTTTAGATGGTTTGAAACCGATTTTGCTCTATCCAGTATTTGGCCTATTAATCACTGGCGGAATCATGTATTATGTGGCCGATCCAATCTTTAAAGTCATTAATGATTTCCTAGTAACGCAATTAGAAGGACTAGGAACTACCAATGCAGTTATTTTAGGAGTTGTTTTGGGTGGCATGATGGCCATTGATATGGGCGGTCCATTTAATAAGGCAGCTTATACCTTTGCAATTGGTGTATTTACTTCGACAGGTGATGGTACATTTATGGCAGCAGTTATGGCTGGTGGTATGGTTCCTCCGCTTGCTATTGCACTTGCAACGACCTTCTTCCGGAATAAATTTACAGAACAGGAAAAACAAGCTGGCTTAACAAACTATGTTTTGGGACTATCCTTTATTACAGAAGGGGCTATCCCGTTTGCCGCTGCCGATCCGCTTCGTGTTATTGTATCCTCAGTCATTGGCTCAGCTATTGCCGGCGGACTGACGCAATTCTGGCATTTAAATGTTCCGGCTCCTCATGGTGGTATATTTGTTGCACCACTTGCTAATCAGCCATTACTGTTTTTACTGGCAATTGTTATTGGCACAGTTGTCGCTGGACTCATTTATGGTTTTTGGAAGAAACCGGCAAAAGAAATTTAAAACCTATTCCAAACAGTCTTTCTTATCAAAAGAAAGGCTGTTTTTTGTTGAAATAGTCGAATTCTCAAATTTCTGCTGTTATAATAAAAGAGAAGAAGGGGTGGTACATATGGATTTTGGTGAAAAACTAATTAATCTACGGAAAAAGAATCGCATGACGCAGAAACAATTAGCACAAAAAATTGGTGTAACAGCATCTACAATCAGTAAATATGAAAATGACAATCATCGCCCACCTATTTTTATTTTAGCTAAACTTGCAGAGACTCTTGGTACCACAACGGACTTTCTCTTAGATGACGTGGCAGGTTTGCGTGAAAAAAATTCTGTCAATGCTTTTCCGTTAATTGGCAATCCGGAACTGGAAAAGTGGTATCTAGAACTCCCCTATACACTGTCAGAAAAGGACTTGCTTCTTTTAAAACAAATCTCAGAAGCGATCGAAAAACAAAAATCCTAAAGAGATAGCCAGCATGTTGTATGCTGGCTTTTATGATATTACTGTGAGAAGTTTTTGTATTATAGGAGCTTCTTATTTTTTATTCTGCGTTTTTTTCTCCACTTGATAAATAAGCTGCTTTTCGGCCGCAAGTGTGGCTGGTGGAAAGAACATGTTGATATATGGATACTCTGCTTCAATTGCTCGAACTTTTTGTGAATATTTCATGTGAAGCATGCTGGTGCGTGCTACTTGATTATTAAATGAGTGGAGGGAAACGTCAATTTCATACGTATTAAGATTAGCGAATTGGATAACAGTCTGATTAATTTTAGAAGAATCATAGTCTCGAATATGCTGGGGAAATACCCATATGCAGTTCGGGTTTTGCGGTGAAGCAGTTGGAAATGCATAAGTAAAAGTAAGTGGATCTATTATAACGGGTGGTTTATGTGTGACACCAATCAGATGTTTGGTACCGTCTTTGCGTCCAATAAAACTTGCTCCATACAATTTACAACTGGTTTTAATAATCTCAAACGGGGTAAGGTTAGAACTTGTTGAGATGGGGGTGTTTTATCGTTGTTGTTATGCGATTTTTAGAGAATGTTGCATTTATGAATACCCTTTTGAGTACCCCGTTAAAAATTAACATATTCAGCAAACATTTTTGAGGTCTTGTCTTCTCTTGCCTCAGTCACGTGCGTGTATATGTTCATAGTCGTTTTCACATCTGCGTGTCCCAGTCGTTTTTGCACATCCTTAATCGTTGCTCCCGACTCAAACAGAAGACTGGCGTGCGTATGGCGGAAGCCGTGAATTGTTATAGGATTGATTCCGTATTTCTTTTCGAGCTCTTTCATCCGGTTAGAGCCGTAAAGGAAGTAGAGGAACGCACCTGAATTATTCGTACAGACGAGGTCTTGAGAGGGCCGCAAGCCTTTCATGAAGAATAGTTCTTTTTGTTTTGCCTTCCAACTCTTCAAAAGTGATAAGGTGTTATCGTCAATGCTAATCACTCTTTTACTGTTGACGGTTTTAGGTTCTTGGATTTTAAAAGATTTGCCTACCTCCACTAATGTTTTATTGATCGATACTTTTTTAGTATCGAAGCTGATGTCATCCCAAGTGAGCGCGTGAAGTTCCCCCTTCCGCATTCCTGTAAAAGCGAGCAAGCGGAAATAGATCAGTTCAAACATGTTATTATCTTTTTCGACACACTGGAAGAAGTGCTGAAGTTCCTCTTTATTGTAGAATTTTTTTGTTTGTGCTTTTTGCTTTTGACGCGGAGTGACAACTCGCAACATAGGGTTATCATCAATAATCTGATTGATAACGGCATACTCAAATACTTTCGAGGTGTATGCTTTAAGCTTTTGATAGGTGGTCACTTTGCTATGCCACTGATTAACGGCCTGTTGGCATACATGAGAATTTATAGCTTGAATGTTGAAGGAGCCCAGAGCAGGATTAATATGGTTTTTAAATAACCCCTCGATGATAGACATTGATGTCTCCCGTACACTCAGACGGTGCTGTTCCAGCCACATCTTGTAGACTTGCTCAAATGTATATTTTTTCTTTTCGCTTGTTACAGATTTCTTTGCATCCGCTGCTAGTTCTAGACGAGCCAAAGCGAGACGTGCCTCCTTGAGTGATTTAAACCCGCGCCGAGTTGTGCGTTTCTTTTTTCCAGTTAGCGGGTCTACCCCCAGATAGATACTAAACATGTAAGCAGTTGCACCATTTTTCTTTTTATACTCCTTAATTTCTGCCACGATTTACACCTCCTGTCAGTTTATTTGAACGTATGTTCTATTTCAAGAGTGGATAAAAGGCACTGAAATTTATCAATGCCTGATACCAATTATTTTTTATTAAATGCTGAAGAAGAATTGACTATCGAATCGAAGTAAGGCAGCGTCGCCTTCGTCGACTAAACCACAAACATATCCTTCAAGCTCGCCATTGTTATAAATTTCTCCGTCTAATTCGTTAGGCACTACTACAGTAGGCATATCTAAGCTAGATCCAGCTGATGAAATGAAATCAAAGTCATATGAACTAACATTATATTTGTCTTGTTCACTAGTAGCATCGTACATTTTTATTTTTACTTTCACAAGGACATATTCTTTCCCAGCTGGAGGTTCTTCATTAAATTGATTTTCTTGATAAATCATATTCCATGCTTCATCTCCGCGAATTGTTCCTGTCACTGTAACATCTAAGTTTGCATCAAACTCATTCCCAGAATCGAGATCATTCAACGTACATTTTAAAGATAATGCTTGATTAACAGGTACAGGGTCGGTTCTATCTCCCATCGTATTTTCTTCCTCTGTCGTTTCTTCCTCGGAAGCTGCAGGCTTCTCAGCACTGTCGCTACTGCTGGCCTCGCTCTCGGACGAAGTAGTATTATCGCTAGACGATGCGGCGGCATTATCTGTATCTGTAGAAGCTTCCCCCGTCCCGCTCGCGACATATCCAATAATTGGGATGGCGATTGCTGCAACAATCAGTACATAAAACCACCACTGCTTAAATACTTTTACAAATTCTCCACCTCTAATTAGCGCCATCAAGCCTGCGATAACAAATAGTATAAGCGGAACGATGTAAAAGAAGGCTGTGCTGATAGTCCCGCCGATAGCGGCTGCTACCATGAATGTGCCTCCAAGCAAATTATGGTTTTTTACCATGCAAGCACCGACGAGCCCCAAAATTGAAAACAGTAGTGCAATAAATCCAGTTGTTGTTACCGAACCAGCGCCCTCTGCTTCAAAAAGTGATGCAGCTCCTCCCACAGTCATAACCATTATGGCTGTAAGAATTCCAAGTATTCCCCCGATCAATCCAAGTACAAATTCTGTTTTTCTGCTAATTTCCACGAAGTCATCTCCCTTTATTTTTATATATAATCGCTAATAAGCGTTTATATCATACAAATAACAATCTTCTGTAAGAAAAACCCAACTCATTGAAGTTGAAAGTCAACAAACCTTTCCATCTCTAGCGGTATGCCACGTGCATGCAATAGCTCTTTTTTTGTTCGATATTCTGTTAAATCTACATCTAATAGTAGTAAATATGTTGCAAATTGGTGTGCCTCACGTTCGATTTTGCTCAGATTTATCCAGGATATAGAGCGGACAAATGGCGCATTTGCGCGCGGATGAAGAATGGCGTGAGCCAGTTCATGAGCCAGCACATAGTTTCTCTCATGCTCGGCTAAATTTGAATTAATAAAAATGAATTGATTCCGCCGTACATATCTATAAAAGCCGTTCGTCTCCTCGCATAAGTCCCACTCAATTACTTGTATATTTAATGAAGCGCATAATTCCCAAGGGTCGCCCGTACCATGCTTAGTAACAATGTTTTTTATCATCTCGTTTAACCACATCTATAAGGAGCCTCCTTATTTTGTGTCGTCTGGCTGTTTATGTTTATTAGGAGTGTATTTTCTATTAATACGAGTAGCTTGCTTCTCAGCGAATTCCATTGCTTCAATAATACTTTGCAAGGCTTCCTCGGACATCGGTTCGCCATCGAAAAGCAGGCCACCTTCATTTATCAGGTCAGCTCGCATATTCTCAAGTCGCTTTTTCATGTCCTTTTCTTCTTTAGAAGTGAATCCATCAGCTGTTAGGTTTTTTTGCTCACTTCTACCATGTAAATAATCTAAAGTTACATCAAAGTAACTTGCAATTTTGTTTTGTAAATCAGTATCTGGTGTTCGCTTCCCTTGTTCGTAGGAGGCGTATGTGGTTTTGGCAACTCCTAGAATCTTTGCCATTTGTTCTTGAGTTTTATTACTTTCTTTCCGTAATTCTTTAATTCTTAATGCGAACATATGTGCACCTCCTTGCCTCGAATTATACTACACAAATTGCGTACTTGCTATGTCCAAAATAAAAGTGATACAAAAAGAGTATTTTCAACTTGACATAATACAAAATGCGTATTAATATAAAAGTACGCAATTCGTATTACTTGGAAGGAGGGTTAAAATGGAGTGGCTAAAGAATTATCGTTTAGAAAAAAAGCTGACTCAACAGGAAGTCGCTAAACAATGTGGTATCCCTATAACCACATACGCTTCTATCGAACAAGGAAAGCGACGTCCATCACCAGAACGCGCAAAATTAATTGCAAGTCAACTAGGGTTTGATTGGACTATTTTTTTTAACGATTAAGTACGCGATATGTATTATTTTAATAACTAATTTAGTATCACGCACACAAAAAAAGATACAAAAAAAGCTGTCGAATGACAGCGAAAAGTTTGTTTCCTTAAGAAGGAAAGCAGAGTACCAAAACTTTAAAAAGCTTTATTTTTAAGAGTATCACTTCTCTACCTCGTTATAGGGAGGGAAGTCAAAAAACGTGTGGACAGAAATACCTAATGCTTTGCACAATTTACGAATCGTCGAAATGGTTGGGCGTTTACTTGCACCGTTAAAAATCGAATTGACTGTAGATTGCTTTAAGCCTGAAAGTGTTGCGAGTCTGTTGATAGTTAAATTACGCTCTTCAATCAGTTTAAGAAGGTTCTCTGCTATTAGTTCAGCGTCATTTTTCATAAACTCAACTCCTAACCAAAAAAGTTGTATTAATTATACAAGAATATAAGGACTATTACTTTTTAATAACGATATATAGTTGACATTCAACGATTTATCGTTTATATTATAATTAAATTATCGATATATCGTTAATTTGAGAAAGGAGGACACAATGACAATCGGAAAAAATATTAAGAGGTATCGGGAAAAATTGGGGCTTACTCAATCAGCGCTAAGCATATCTAGCGGGGTTCCTCAAACTACGATTAGCGGGCTGGAGAATAAAGATATTATTCCAAGTCTAGTTATTGCGAAAAAGTTAGCAGATGCGCTAGGCGTTACGACAGATGATCTTTTGAGTGACAAACAATCAATATCTTGAGTTTAACAAGAAAAGAAGTATTGCGACTATCAAATTTGATACAAATGGAGGCACATTATGAAAACAACTTATAACAAAGTAGGTCACGCAGAGGAATTAAAAACAATTGGAGCTATTATGATCGAAGCTCTCGGCCACTATGATAACCAGGCTAGCAAAAAATTAGGTCGTTACCTTAAAACAAGCAAATATGTTGAAGGCAAAGACTTCATGTTCATCAAGATGCCAGCACCAGACGGTAGTGGAAATATTATTGGCGCTAAAGCATGGCGGTCACATACGTGGGAAGAACTTCGGCAAGAAATCAGGAATCTGAAAGAACTGCTGTAAAAAACTAAATTAGGAGGCACACATGAAATTAGAACAATCAATCAACGCAGAGAAGCCACTCGGATTTGTGACGGAGCTCATGCAAAAAGAAATTGCAGATTGTATGAGAACAAGCCGTCAGAACGTCAGTCACATGATAAACGGCCGCCGTCAAATGCAAATTGATGTGGCAAAGCAAGGGCTTGAGAATATCGATAACAACTTATTTATGCTCTCTGTATCATCGGGCTTCACAAAGATACTACCGGACGTATTTAGTGGTGAGGGAATAGCGCAAAGCCCTTTGTCTTTCGCGGTTCACTTTGACCGGGAAGCGCAAGAGTTTTCGGAAGTGCTCAGCCGCTTGTTCCAGCTTTTGGCCATGCGGTCGCAAGAAAGGCATAGGCTAGAAATGCGCGAGATCATGTACGAACTTTTGGACGTGCTGGGGTGGGGTTATAACCTTCTCTGCTATGTAGCAGAAGAAATGAACTTCAATGTCGCGGATCTAATGAAAGAGAGATCCGAAACGTGGAAGGAAGAAAAATTTATATAGTGAGGTGAAAAAAAGATGCAAATTCTATCAAAAGAATTTGAAAGTAATTTAAGCCAAACTATCGCCGAGACGTTTAATCAATTGAAAGAAGCCGCTGAAAATTCCGCGATTAAAAAGCGCTGGATTCGTCAAGCAGACATTCAGCAGTATGTAGAAGTGTCAGCTAAGACTTTACGCGAATGGGAGAGACGCGGGTTACGGCGTTGTGAGCCAATCGAAGGCGGCGGGGTTTATTACGATTTAGAGGAAATCGACACTTTCATGAAAAAATATAAACGGTAAAAGGAGTTAGTGAAATGTGGCTAGTTTGGATGTTGATTTTTGGAATCTGGTTAAACATTGCAATCTACGCTTATCAGCGAGGAAAGGAGAGAGCAGAACATGAGCTTGCCGGTATGGATGGTAATAGTAGCCGCTCTGAGCGCCATCGGACTTTACGAAGTTATATCTTCCGTGAAAAAAGTGGCGATGAAAATTAAGCAGGAAGGCTTTGAAAAATGGTACTCGCAGTATTTGAAGTGAGTCCGGTTCTATTATTTCTGGGATTTGTGATTTATGTAGTTTTAATTTGTGTTTTCAAAAGCGAGGAAGGAGGATTCCGATGGAAGCGAAGAAAAAAGTGATAAACATTGAGGGCGTGGAGTACATGCTAATCCTTACCCCGATTTTTCATTCAGCAGGCGGAAAAACCTTCAAAGGTATTCAAGCCGATATGAACCGAATGGACGGCACACACTTTGCTCGTGATCGGTTCGCATCAAACGTGGACCCGGGCATCATTCAAGCATGGCTAATCCGAATGCACAAAGCGAAGCAGCACGTAGCAAACACAATGGCCGCTTTTGAAGAATGGGACGGGATGTTAAATGAGTATTGGTAAAAAAGACAAAAAAATAAACTCACGCGCCAACGTGAGCTTGAATCGGTCGTTATGATAAACGAACCTACCACGGTTTAATTATAACTCATAACGGCCCTGCATGACAAATTAATTTGAATGGAGGGTTTTCGCGTGAAATTAAGAGTGAACCGAATCTATACCTTGATGGAAAAGGTTTTTAAAATCACGAAGATTGAAAGCTTCTATGTCGAATGTGAACTATTCGATTTTGACAAAGACGAATTCATTAAAAACGGAGAGCTATATAGAAATTCAATATTTAACGACTTTTGCAAAAAAGCGACGTATATAGAACGCGAATTATTCTATCGAGCAGCTAATGAGGAGGAGATAAAATGACAAACAAAATTGCAGAACAAAAATTTCAAGAGGCGGAAAAATTGATGTTACAAATTCAAGAAATTGCGATATTCAATCCCGAAATAATCATAGTTCAATCATTGAACATGAAAACCGACAATGATTCAATGATTAGTTTTAACTCAGCGAACGGATCTCAAGATGACATCATGAGGGCGATTAGATTAATTGTTAAGCAGCTAACCTTAAATATGCTGAAAGATCACCCATGTGCTTGCATTCCAGTCAACATAATTGAAGCGACTATAGCCGGAATCGATCAAGGCATCCAAAAAGCAGAAGAAGAGGGAGTGAGAATGAATGAAGACAATTAAACTAAAAAGCCTCGAGCTAGAGAATTTCAAAGGAATTAAGCAACTGACAGTCAATTTCGGACCCGAACAAACAAGTATTTTCGGCGGTAATGGCACGGGAAAAACTACCATTTTAGACGCATTTACGTGGCTGCTGTTTGATAAGGACAGCACCAATAAAAAGGATTTTGCGATTAAGACGAAGGATACTGATGGCAAGGACATTCCGCGGCTAGATCATGTCGTTAAGGCGGTTCTGTTGGTCGAAGGCGAAGAAACAGAAATCACTAAAAAACTTGTTGAAAAGTGGACCCGCAAACGTGGCGAAGCAGATCAAGAATTCAGCGGAAACACAACAGAATATCACATCGACGGAATCAAGCAGAAAGCCTCAGAATTCAAGGTATACGTAAATAGCTTGGTCGACGAAGAAGTGTTCAAGTTGATCACTAACCCGCTGTTTTTCAATGAACAGTACGAGTGGAAGAAGCGTCGCGAAATGCTTGTACAGATTGCTGGCGACATTTCGGATCAAGACGTGATTGAGAGCAACGACAAGCTAAAAGAGCTCACAGCAGTGCTTGGTAAGCACTCTGTGAATGACAAATTGAAGCAGATAGCTGAACAGAAAAAAGACTTGAAAAAGGTACTTGATCTAACGCCTGACAGAATATCAGAGGCGACTCTTGCAAAGGAAGATGTCACTGGGCTTGATCCGAGCGACATCAGCGGCGAGATTCAAGTAATTCAAGATCAAATCAACGCCAAGCAAGACGAGCTGCAGCTCGCCCGTAATGGTGGTATGAAGGCTAACCTGTTGAAGCAGAAAGCGAATATCGAAGCAGAGCTTGCGGCTATCAAAAGCGATTATCAAACAGACCTACATGAACAGATCGGCAAAAAAAATAAAGAACTAACTGAAATGCAGAATACCGTTGCTAATGCGGACATGGAGATAGGGCGACTGATTAACGAAAGCACAGCGCTTGAGCAAGACATCAAGCGCATGGAAGAGCAGCTCATGGCGAAGGGCGACGAATGGCGAGAAGTGAATACGCAGACTTTTGACAAACATCGTAAGAGCTGCCCTACTTGCGGACAAACATTCCCTGCAAATCAAATTGAGAAGATGATCGCCAATTTCAAAAATGAAAAAGCGGAAAAGGAGGCTGCCATCTCTGCGGCAGGCTTCAAATTAAAAGAAGATGTTGCAGCAACTGAAGAAAAACGAGCAGACGCTTTGAAAAAAATTGAGGAGTTGCAAGGCACTCACGGGCAGTTTGACAGTTCAATTGTGATTCTAAAAGAAGAACTCGCAGAGATGCGCGCAAGCTTAGAAAAATACGCAGCAGATCCAGTGTACTTAGAGGCTCAAAAAGAGCTGGAAATGGTCATGGAGCAGATGCAAGACGAAAACGGAGCTTCTACTGCCCGAGCTTCAGAAATTCAAACAGAAATTGATCAATTACAACGCGAAATTGCGAGCCTGCAGGTTGATCTAAATAAATTCAACATCAATAAGCGGCAAGATGATCGTATCGCCGAGCTTAACCAACAGATGGACGATGCGGCAGAAAAATACAACGAATTAGAGCAGGCGCTTTATCTGATTGAGACGTTCAACAAATCCAAGTCCAGCATGCTAGAAGAACGTATAAACAGCAAATTCAAATATGTTAACTTCCAGCTATTCAAACAGAACATAAATGGCGGAATTGAAGAATGTTGCGAAACGCTTTATAACGGTGTTCCGTATAACAGCGGTTTGAATAATGCAGCCCGAATCAATGGCGGCTTAGACATCATCAACACGCTAAGCGAGCACTTAGAGCTGACAGCACCTGTATTCATTGACAACCGTGAATCGGTAATTGATCTAGTTGATACCGAGGCGCAGATTATAAATTTAATTGTTTCGGAGCAAGACAAAAATTTGAGAGTGGAGGCTTAATAAATGACAAACAAACCGCAAGTTTACTCAACATCGTTGACGAAAGTCAATGATACCTTTTTCCCTATGATTCAAGAACAGCTACAAGGTAACGGACTGGTTATGACGGATTACGCGAAACAGTGCGTATTATCCGCTTTGTCAGCAATTAACAACGTTTTGGAAGCAAAAGGAATCAACTGGAATGATCAGCAACTTGATAAAAGTAATGTCACGCAGAACTTGCTGACAGTCGCTTCATTGCAATTGAATGCGGCCGCTAATCCGCGAGAGGTCTATTTTCAAACGCGGAATGTGAAATTTAATGGTGGCTGGAAAACGCAGGTTGAAATGGGGATCGAAGGGGATGGCAATGACGCTATCCTTTCCCGATTCGGTCGTGATGTCAAAGAGGTTAAACAGTTTTGGGAGGTACGAGAAGGTGACAAATTTACTTATCCAGAATTTAACGGGATTGAGCTAACGCCTCCAAGATGGTCGCCGACAGGACAAGGGAAAGTCATTCGCGTTGTTTATCCAATCGTGAGGGAGAACGGCACGGTTGATTATCATATCGCTGAACGCGAGCATGTAGTGAAGAATTTAGCCGCACATATCAAAAATAACATGATGAACGAAACGTTCGGGATTGCTAAGAGCAGATATGATGCTACAAGTGAGCAGAAACGGCAGATTGACGAAAAAAAACAAGAAATCATGAATCAACTTGTTGGACGAGACCTAGATTCCATTTTGGACGATACGGGCTTACAGAAGTACATAAGCCCGGCATGGAAGGATCCACAAAGTCGTGAGAGCATGATTATCCGTAAAATGCGAAATAATATCACAAAAAAAATCCCGAAAAACTTCGAGAATGCTTTTGTGCAGCTGCAGTATGCGGAGCAAGACGAGGACTTCCAACGCGTTAGAAAAGAAGTTCAAGAGAACGCAAACGCAGAAGTGCTTGAAATGCCGCAAGAAGAGCCGCAACAAGAACAGCAAGAGTCATCGGCAGCTAAAGAGGAGCCAGAAGTTACAGATTCCGAAGTCTTTGATCACGAACCGGCAGAGGAAGAATCAGAAGAAGTGGTTCAGGAAGAACGCAAGGTTCCGTTCTTATGATCACGATTCAAACCATCGCAAGCAGTAGTAAAGGGAACGCCTACGTTATCAGTAACGGGCGCTCCCGTCTATTGCTAGAATGTGGTATTAATTTCGACAAAATCAGACAGGCGTTGAACTTTAAAATTGCGGATATAGCAGCTTGCTTAATCAGTCATGAGCATATAGATCATACCGCTGGAATTAAGAAAATGATCCAAACAACTAACATCCCAATATACGCGTCAGAAGGTACCTTCTCCGCGTTATCTGTTCCAGATAGTCGAAAGGTTGTAATCAAAGAAAAAACGGCTCAGTTTATCGCTGAGTGGATAATTTTGCCATTCAAGACAGAACATGATGCTGCTGAACCTCTTGGCTTCATTATCCAATCTGAAAATGAGCGGTTGGTGTTTATCACAGACAGCTATTACGTTCGTTATAAATTCCCAGCAATAAATTATTTGATGGTCGAATGCAATTATTCAAAAGAAATCTTAGCAAAGAATGTTGCAGAAGGTCGTATACATCCATCAATGAAAAAGCGGGTGTTACAGTCGCATTTCAGCCTCGAAAACGTTAAAGAATTTTTAAAAGCAAATGACCTATCTGCGCTGCGAGAGATTCATTTATTACACATATCAGACACAAACGGAGACCCGCAGCTATTCAAAAAAGAAATACAGGAATTAACTGGAATCCCTGTATATATAAACAAGGAGTGATCAAAATGGATAACGAATTGCATGTACAAGGCATATATAACCAGGGATACGGGATCATAGCCAAGTCGGCTATGCGTGATAAGGATTTGAGTATTGAGGCCAAGGCAATTTATTCCTACTTGTGCAGCTTTGCAGGAGCTGGTAGTACAGCATTCCCGGGCGTAGAGCTTATCTGTGCAGAGCTGCAAATCGGGCGAGAACGATTCTATAAACACCGTAAGACCTTAATCGACAAGGGCTATATCAAGATCATTCAGCGGCGAGGAGAAGAAGGGCGGCAAAAAAATAATATCTACGAACTGCCCAATCAATTATCATCATCAGAGCGGCAGTCCGATAATCCGACTCCCGAAAACCCGCAGTCCGATATTCAGCAGTCCGATAACCATGACGGTAATAATAACAATCTAAATAATAACAACTTAAATAATAACAATATAAATAATAATGCTGCTGCCAATAACAGTAATAAAAACTTATATAGTGGGCTGGCCGAAGCAGATAAGCAGGCAGCAGGCACCATTCCAATTGACTTAAATCAGGACCCGCTTGCTAACTGTATGAGCAACGTCTGCCAATTATCGCCGTTTCAAGTGCAGGATTTGGAGCACTGGGAAAAAGACCTCAACCGCTTAATAGTGAATTACGCAGTCTATCGAGCGGGAATGCGAGGCGCTCGAAGCTATGCCCTGATTGCTGACATCTTAAAAGAATGGGCTAACGCGCGAATCGCAAACCTTGCTGATGCTGTTGCTTACGAGAACAGCAAAAAGAATGCTGCTACGAAGAAAAGAGGTGCCGGTTATGGGAATGGAAAACGACGAAATTCCAGTACCTCAGAACGTGAAGATTACAGCTGGTGAGGGGAAAGGTCTTGAGCTAGGTGGAGTCAAGTTCGTTGAAAACAGAATATGTGAGACTTGCGGAAGAGAGTACCCTGTGTATTCGCGAAATGGCATTGAGACAAGTATTTGCATTCATTGCGAAAACGACAAAGTCCAGCAAGAGATGCAGAAAGCGCATGATGCGGCAACGAAGAAGCGACCGCATGCGATTATGAAGCGGTTCTCTTTCGTGCCGGATGAGATTCGTCAGGCATCGTTCGAGAGCTTCAAGGCAGAGACACCGGAAGAGCAAGAGGCGCTGCAGCAGCTAATCAATTTCGTGAAGAATTTCAAGGACGATCAAACCAGAACAATCATGATGAGCGGCTCAACCGGGACAGGCAAGACGCATCTTGCATATGCTACGGCTCGCGAAGTAATCAAGCAAGGCTATGTGGCTATATTCGTCACAGTTCCTGAATTGTTGGAAAGTATTCGAGACACATTCTCAAATAATGATTCGAGTCAGGCGGAAATCAAGAAGATTTACAAAGAGGCTGACTTGCTCGTTATGGATGACATTGGAGCCGAGTATGTGCGCGACAACAGCGATAATAGCTGGGTGGCAGAGACCATTTTCGACATCATCAATGCGCGAACCACGAAGGCGACGATCTACACAACAAACCTTTCTGGACAAGCTCTAACCCAGCATTATGGTGGGATTCACGGGAAGCGGATAGTTTCTCGAATCAAAAATAACAGCACAGCGATTCAGCTTGTAGGTCGAGATCGGAGGGTTGATGACGGATGGTAAAAACAATTGGGTTTAGCGGGCCTGCACCAGCATTCATGATTCTGTGGCGATTTAAGGGCGGCGGCCAAGCGAAAACAATGTGCTATTCAAGTAGTGAAGTGGACGAACAAATCAGCTTACATGCAAGCAAATACGCGGGTTATGAGGTGATCAGAAATGCTGAGTAAGATTTACAACGTGACCTTAAAAGTTCGAGCGGATGGCGGATTATTTCGAGAAATTGAGTATGAGGTCGAAGCTCCAACAAGATCGCAAGCGTTCAAAAAGGCACGAAGAAGAGCTATCGAGTCAGGGTATGCGGATGTTCGAAAAGTTCGTGAGGACTACGCGGCGTTAATCTGCAACCCGAGAAAAGGGGCAGGGAAATGAACCAGAAACGATATGTGGAAGTGATAGAAAAAATTGACGGCATGCCTTATTTGCCAGCAGGCAAATCACTTGAAGTAAAAATCATGGGTGCTGTGATAACAACGGTAATTGTGAAAGATCGACTAGTAGCCGTGCCAACAAACTGCTTGATCGAGGTGGATAAAGATGGCAATAAAATTCACGATTAACATTCCACCGGAGCCACAAGGGCGGCCGCGATTCCGCAGTGTGGGCAGTTTTGTTCAAACATATGATCCGCCAAAATCAAAGGCATACAAGAAAAAAGTAGCGCAGGTGGCTAAGATGTATGCGCCAGGAACTCCGATAGATACACCTATCGGAATCAAATTAGTTTTCTATGTATCGATGCCGAAATCCAAAAGTAAAGCTTGGAAGCAAAGAGCACTCACTGGACAGGAAGTACCAAGTGTTCGGCCAGATATTGATAATTACACAAAAGCAATTTTAGATGCGTTAAATGGCCTGATATTTAGTGATGATGGACGAATCGTGGAGATGCAGGTTTTTAAGAGGTATACAGATCACCCGCGTACTGAGGTAACAATCGAAGAAAAATTTTCGGAAATTCAAACAAAACTTTTTTAAAAGGAGGAATTTTATAATGATTAATTGTTATGGAGAAGTAAGAACAGTACAGGCTAAACCAAACGACACTATCGAGATCAAAATGGTGGTTGACGGAGACGTGTTGGCGGGACAGTTTGAAGAATTAATAAAACTGACAGGTAAAGAAGTGGACATCAAATTGGCAAGCAACCAATTAGAATATCGCGAAAAGATCGATGCACAGACACAAGAGCCGGTTATGAAATACATGGTCCACTCTGATGGCACTGTAGAAATGTTTTCGCAAGAGAAACTGGATCTGGAACTCGAGGAGCTCGAAGAAGAAGAACGATCCAGCGTTATCAATATCTCCGAAATTGACGAGTACATTCTTGAACACGACACCGAAATCATGGAATTTGAAGGCGGCGAGTTCGATGGAAAAGCAGTTCTGACACAACTTACGGAAGGTACGGGAATGGAAGAGTTAGCACAGGTTTATGACGTGCCAGAACGCATGCTAGCAGATAAATTAGACGATTACCGCCGTCTGGTAGCTCCAAAGGCTGCTGCATGGCAGGCGGCTAAAAGCGATGATGCAGACCAACAATCAAGCATTTTTGGCGAAACGGACGAAGATGACTACGACGGTACCGAAGAAGACGAATAAGCAGAGGGCGGGAAACCGCCCTTGTTAGGAGGTCCAGAATGAGCGACATTCAGCTGAATTTATTTGACACAATGGATTATTACCCTTCACAGCAAAAAGCCGCTGAAAAGGCTTCAGCGCTGCCAGAAGCGCCCGAACTTCTTCCTATTATCCGATCTGACAATGATTATTTGGATTATCCGGCTGCACGTGAGGAAATTCTTAAAATTATCGGCAAAGAGATAAAAACGGTATGCGGGCACGGCAAGCATGCGAGCGGTCACTGGCGCTGGTTTTTCAATTTAGAGCCTGTAGGCTTTTGCTTTATCGAGGATACATGCGCTTTGTACGAACAGATACCGGGCGAGAAAAAGCCGATTTATCGGGGCAAAGTTCACAAGGAGGTGTTTATTAAAATTGGAACAGCATGACAAAGCACTTTTAGAAAAGCTAGAAAACCGAAAAATGGGGACGCGGCATAGGATCGCGTCTCTGATTCATACAAATTACGCAGAGCTGTCGGAACTCCTTGAATTGAGCGATGAAGAGATTCACGCCGCTTATAACGAGATGCGGGCTGAGCAGGACAGTTAGGAGGAGTAAAAGTGAAGTTTCTGGATTTATTCGCTGGGATCGGTGGCTTCCGGCTAGGAATGGAAGCCGCCGGGCATGAATGTGTGGGCTTTGTCGAAATAGACAAATTTGCACGAAAAAGTTACGAAGCTATTTTTAAAACGGAAGGGGAGTGGACAGCTCATGACATCACAGCCGTATCAGATGAATCTATTCGATCTATCGGAAGTGTCGACATTATCTGCGGAGGATTTCCGTGCCAGGCTTTTAGCACTGCAGGAAAAAGAAGAGGTTTCGCAGATACTCGAGGAACTCTCTTTTTTGAAATTGCAAGGTTCGCATCTATTATCAAACCACGCATTTTATTCCTTGAAAACGTCAAAGGACTACTCAGCCACGACGGAGGTAATACCTTTGAGACAATCCTCAGAACGCTGGATGAACTCGGGTATAACGTGGAATGGCAAGTGCTTAACTCTAAAAATTTCGGAGTCCCCCAGAATAGGGAACGAGTGTATATTATTGGATATCTTAGAGGACGAAGTGCCGGAAAAATATTTCCTTTCGGCAGAAGCAACAGAAAAACTTCTAGTGCAGTAATAGGAGGTAATCAAACGCTAAAAATCAAAGAGGGAACAAAAAAAAGGATACTCAGAAGCCGTACCGGGAGATTCTGTAAATACTAGTCGTATTAATTCCAGAACAAGGCGCGGTCGTGTAGGTAAACAATTAGCAAACACGCTGCTCACAGGTGAAGGAATGGCAGTAGTAACAGAGAATTTTAAAATACGGAAGCTAACACCGCGTGAATGCTGGCGACTGCAAGGTTTTCCAGATTGGGCTTTTGAGCGAGCCTGTGAGGTTAACTCAGATAGTCAATTGTACAAGCAAGCGGGTAATTCGGTAACAGTTAATATCACATTCGAGATAGGAAAAAGATTGAAGGAGATTGACACAATGAAGGAGGAACAGGAATGAGAAAGGAAAGTTCTGAAAAGATGACACGAAACGGAATTGCGGCGAGTGACAAAGTAAAATCTGAAAAACTCGGACTTTCTGGGATAGTTAAGGAAATTGGAATCCATCCAGATTTTCCCTCGGACAGCTTAATGTTAAAGGGTATTAGTGTAAGACTTAGCGCTTGCGATTTTAAAAAAGTTGAAAGAATCAAGATTCCGCGGCTTGTAGCGGAATTTATAGATACTAATAAGCGAAATGGCGTACTGATCGGGAATGTTCTAGAGCCAGGTTATCCGCCGAAGGAAGTAGAAAAATGGCTCTATCAGAGTTCTAGTCATAGCGATCACGTTCAAAAACAATATTTGTTTTTCCGAGCATGGATGGACGACGATTATGAGATTGAAGAGGAGCAACTTTATTACGTGAAATTGGGAGCAAGTAAGTATGATTTTTTAAATATAGATCCAAATGGACGTATTCTACTAGGTGATACACGTAGCGAATTTGGTTGCAAACCAAAATTCACGGAGCAAGAAATAAAAGCACACGACGAGCGCTATTGGGCATTCGCAGTGAAGGTGGAGGAGATAGACCAGTGAGCATACAAGCAAAGGAATTTGATAACTGTCACAATCCGGATGTAATTGATGAGATCAACGAATTCATAGCCGATAAAGACGTCATAGACATTAAATTATGTGCTAACCCAATAAACGAAGACGACTCATATAACACTTATTTAGTCATTTACAGAGAAAATACCGTCTCAGGAAAAAACTTAATTGACGATATTCGCGATACCATGCAAAGCGACTTGCAAAAAGCGATTCGGATAGAACCAAGCATGAAGCTTTCAAAACCAAATAAACTTGAGAAAGGCGGCGTGAATAGGAGTGAGTAATATGTATAAAACGCACGAACTTAAAATCTTGCCATGGTTCTTTGAGCCAGTAAGAGCAGGAGATAAACCTTTTGAAATAAGAAAAAATGATCGTGATTTTAAAATAGGTGATAGCCTCCTTTTGTGCGAGTGGACGGCTTTGAAATATACGGGAGAGTTCTTAGTAGCACGGATCACTTTTATAACGAATTACGCACAGCAAGATGATTATGTAGTGATGGGTATTGAAGTGTTGGAGGATAAAAATATCCAAGAAAATGTCTGAGGTTTTATCAGATAAAACCTCAGACAAGTATAAGAGGGGGAGAAGATAATGTCTTACAACTACCATGAAATATTATCATGGCAAAGCGGATTACCCTACGACAACACTAGTTTTAGTATTGGGGAGTCCCCAAAAGGTGGAGAAAATGGGGGGAATCGGTATGAAGGTGGCACTCTCAATTCTATTGTAGAAGAGATCAGAGATGAAAATGAATATTACATTATCAAACTAAGCAATGGTGAGCAGATTAAAATTAGTAGCTCGATACCCTCGTTTGTTCAAAGAGTTAGCGCGAATAAGTATGCAAGAGGATTTGGAAGCTTTGATGAGTAAAAAAGAAAGATGGTGATTAGATGTACATGAAAGAAAAGCGGTCGTTGGCGCAGAACAAGATGATCTATGCTCTAATAAATGACATAGTAAAGCACTTCTGCAACGACTTCGAGGCTACTCACAAGCGATCTTTCAGAAATGATGTTGAGACCGTGAAGCGAACTCTCAAAGTCGGGTTTGCGCGAGAAAGCGGGTTGAAACAAGACTTCAGCACCGCCAAATTATCAAAGGACCAGGCAACAGAATTCATCAGCTATATCATTGAGTTCTGCTTTCAATTTGATGTACCGCTGTCGAGGCCGGGTATTGAGATGACGGCAGATATTAACCGATACCTATTCTTGTGTGTAAAATACCGGAAATGTGCTATAACAGGCGCTCCGGGCGAAATACATCATGTGAATGCAATCGGAATGGGGCGGAATAGGAATTATTATGATCATTCGCAGTCATTCCTGATCTGCTTATCTCGTGAGATGCACAGAGAAGCGCATCAAATCGGCTGGGAAGCATTTAAACGGAAATATCATGTCGACGGTATCCGGCTGACAAAAGAAGCTGCGAAGGAATTCGGCATATGAGCGAAGCAACAACGAGAGAACGCAAACGACTGCGAAAAAGAAGGTTTGAATTAACGAAGCAGCTGGACGTGGCTATTTTAGAGCCGAAAAAGAACGCTGATTTAATAAAAGAGTTGCGGCAAGAACTGCTAAATCTAGGGAAGAATGCTGGTACAGAAAATAAGCGGGGGAGGAAAAAAGTAGTGAAAAAACAGGTAGAAGAAGAGTCGGGATCAGATAATCAAGTAGAGGCAACGTTGCTGAAAAAAATTAAAAATCGTTCAGATATTGAAGCGATAAAAAAAGCGATTGCCGCCGGAGTCGCAAGAAATGCTATTGCTGACCATTTAGGAATAAGCACAGCTACCCTCTTCAATGATTTGCGAAAAGCAAAGGAGAAGGGGAAGCAAGGTAAGCTTGAAGCGCCATATGCGCCGGTCTTTCCTGCAAGAGAATCTTTAAAAGAAAATGATTTGCAGGTTGACAGTTCAAACCAAATCAGCGAGTTAGAACTCAAAATAAAGATGTTAGAAGAGGAAAACGCGATACTAAGAATGCAACAGAAGGTTGACAAGGTGGAAGCAGAGGAAGTTATCAAGATTAAAGTAGGCCGCAATTACGAGTACTGGACGCAGTCATGCGAAAGAATCGGTGTGCTGCCTGCTAAATAAAAAAAGAGCCAGAGCGCTCGCCCCAGCTACGAATAATGAAATGTCCATCGTTATTATAGCATGGGAGGCGCTCTTATGAAACAATTATCATTATTTAAAGCAAGTAACTTTGAAATTGACATCACATCCACCAGAAAGAATATCTGGATCGAGATTGAAAAATATAACTATGCAAAATTCATTATTCAGCGGAATGGGCGTGCAATTGCGGACTTGCAGGCAACGTCTATTTCAGATATGCCAGGAGGCGGATACAAAGAGTATCAATCAGATGTAGAGCGGGCAATCGTGGAGGCACAGCATGAGTTAGAAGAAGCGAGAATCTACGTCAAGCGCTTTGAGGAAGCGGTAGATGCAATTACAAACATTCGGACGAACGTGCCAGAAATTCGTAATCGGCGAAAGGAAATCTTCAAATTAGCGTTTTTGAAGGGATATTCTAAGCACCGGATCTGCGAAAAGTTGGCTATTGGCGAAACGCTTTTCTATGACGAAGAGCAAGAAGCCGTTAAGCAATTCTCTCTGAACTTCGACTGTTACGCCATCGCCCATGGAAGCAGCAAGCGCAAAAAATCCGTTTGGGTGGGAAAATAACGGGAAATTAGCGAGATAATGGCGAGAAATTTGCGGGAAAAGTACGGGATAATTCGGCCTTTTTCCATGCTATGATGATATTGTCAGAAAATCACATAAGAGATTCTGATCATATGTGCCTCCGGCCTGCTCAAATAGAGCGGGCTTTTTTTATAAAATTTGAGGAGTGTTGAACAGTCCGGTGACACAATGATTCACACACCGAAAACTAAACGTCCTGATCCGCCTAAGACGGGCAGATAAGGGCAAGGAGTTGATTTTATGAACATGGATTTCATGGTGGGTGCGGATTTGCAAAAAGGCATTTCCTCTCAACCGCTTGAAAATAGAAAAGTAGATGATGCCAGGGCTTTGCAGTTGTGGTACGAGCGGCTGCGCGAGCCATACGCTTGGCACAAATTTGAAGAGGTGAAATTATGATTATCGAAGAAATTCCAGTTAGTCAAATCAACCCAGCTGCTTACAACCCACGGATTGACCTGCAGGCAGGAGATCCAGAATACGAAAAACTTAAAAAATCAATTGAAGAATTTGGCTATATTGATCCTTTAATTTGGAACAAGCGAACAGGTAACCTTGTTGGCGGACATCAACGTTTTAAGATTCTTTCGGAAAAGGGATTTGAGAAAATCACAGTATCAGTCATTGATGTTGAACTAGATCGTGAGAAGGCTCTAAATATCGCTCTGAACAAAATAAGTGGGGATTGGGACGAAGACAAGCTTGCTGAACTTATGAATGAATTGAGCGATGGAGATTTGCTTTTAACGGGGTTTGATGAGGCGGAAATTGATGAATTAGCCATTAAGCACGAATATAAGTTAGATGTGGAAAAACAGGTAGAAGACGACCATTATAACACTGAAGAAGAGGCTAAAAAAATTCAAGAGCCTGAAACTAAGAGAGGCCAACTTTGGCGTTTAGGAGGCCATTTCCTTATGTGTGGTGACGCGACGATTGCAGATGACGTCTCAACTCTCATGCAAGGAAAAAAAGCAGATCTTATTGTGACAGATCCGCCTTATAACGTTGCGATACAGTCAGATTCTAAATTACTGGAAGAATCAGGTCGCGCGAATATAAAGAACGACGATATGTCCACGGATGAATTTAACGTTTTCTTAAATAAATTCTTCGAACAAACAGCGAAGATTATGCAAAATTCAGCAGCGGCTTACGTTTTTCATGGTTCTTCTTTTCAAAGAGAGTTTGAAAATGCTTTAAATAATAACGGAATAATTGTAAGAGCACAATGTATCTGGGTGAAAAACAATGCTGGTTTTGGATTTAGCCAATACCGCTGGAAACATGAGCCCGTTTTTTATGCATTTAAAAAGAGCAATTCTCCAGCATGGTATGGAGATAGAAAACAAACCACGGTGTGGAGGGATAGCGCATTGAATGATCCCGCTCCTTCGACAGTATGGGAAATTTCACGGGATAACAATTCCGATTATGAACATCCAACACAAAAGCCGCTTGATCTGCTGGCAATTCCTATTCGTAACAGTAGCAAACGCGGTGACATAGTTGCAGATTTATGCGGTGGATCAGGTAGCACAATGATGTCATGCGAGCAGTTAGAAAGAACTTGCTACATGATGGAAATAGACCCGATTTTCTGCGATGTAATTAAGAAGCGTTTTGAAAAATTAACAGGAAAAAAAGCCGTATTAGTTGAATAAAAAAGAGAGGTGCTTGCAACACCTCTCATACGCGAACACGCCGTTACCGGCAATGAGATAGCAAAGGACCACGCGTGGTTTTGAGACTGCTATCTCTTTTTCATTCTAAATGAAAGCCGGGGTGCGTTCAATGGATAATAAGAACGAACGTTCGTATGATAGTGAGGAAGAAGAACTACTCGCATATGAGCTAGAAGTCGCGTCAAGTAACAAACAGATAAACGCTGACTATCGCAAAATAGTGCGACTTGGCATAAGTAAATGGCTTGCTAATTTGCAGGACAATAAAATCAAATTAGAGACCACGGAAGAACTGAAACGGCTACTTGAAGCCGATAAGCTTCTTCGTGACGAATAGCAAAACAAACACAACACAGCGAGGTGGTGGCGGTGACATGGCAAGGAAAAGAGATCAAAGACGTGACGAGGCTATGCGACTCTGGTTAGATAGCGCCGGAGAAATGAAGCTCGTTGATATTGCAAATAGATTAGGCTGTTCCGGCAGCCAGATCCGAAAATGGAAATCACAGGATAAATGGTCCATTGAGGACAACAAAAGGAGCGTTACCGAATCGAATAGTAACGTTACTAATGAAAAGGAGCGTTACCAATCACTGAAAGGTAATAAAAATGCCGCTGGAAACAGTGGTGGAGCGCCTTTAGGTAATGGTAATGCTATTGGTAACGCTGGCGGAGGTGCTCCTCTTGGCAATAAAAATGCGGTAACTACGGGCGAACATGAGTCGTTAAGCTGGGAGTTTCTAACTGAAAAGGAGAGGGAGCTGTATGTAAGTCTTGAAGGCGATTCTGCGAAAGGCATGGATGCGGTAATCCGTGAACTAGAAATCCGCCGCCTACGTATGATGGAACGAATATATAACATTAATAATGGCATGACGGACGAGGAGAAATCCACTCTTGAACAGCTACGTGACGTGGACTATGTGGGGACTAAGGACGGGCAAAAGGTACGTCTTACGAAAGAGAAACTGGTAACTGTAGAGGTTCGAAAAAAGACAACTGCGAAGATTGATCGCCTGCTGTCTATTGAGAATTCGTTGAATAACGTCACAAACTTATACATCAAGGCAATCAAGCAGAAAAGTGATCTTGAACAGGCAGAAGTCAAAAGAGAGCTCACACGCAGCCAAACAAGCATTAATAGGGAACGACTTGTTAAGCCAGAACAGGTTAGTAATACACCGAACTTCTCAGCGATGAGCACAGAGGAGTTGAGAATTTATGCTAATGACCTCAAACCGACAACGTGAGCAAGAATATCTCTATGATGAAATCATCATGGAGTTGGCTAGGCGAGAGTTTTCATATTTTTTCTACCTGTCACACGGCAAACGATACGAGCTTTTGCGACATCAAAAATTGATAGCTGATAAGTTACAGAAAATCATTGATGGTGAGCAAAAGTTCTATATTATCGAGATTCCTCCACAACACGGAAAATCAACTGTTATCACTGAAACTTTCCCTGCTTATTACCTTATGCGTAATCCGGATAATTTGGCGATGGTGGTCTCGTATTCTGAGGAATTATATAAAAAATTTGGGAGAAAGAATCGCGAAAAGTTCCGACTATATGCAAACGATCTATTCGGACTTGCAATAAGTTCGATATCTGCGAGTGTCAGTAACTGGGGGATAGAAAATCAATTAGGGGAGCTGTACAGCACTTCTATACTTGGTGGAGCAACCGGACGAGGAAGCAACCTGCTGATTATTGATGACCCGATAAAGAACCGTGCAGAGGCTGAAAGTAAAACAATTCGCGATAAGATTTATGCTGAATGGCAAGACACCTTCTACTCTCGGTTATCTGCAGATGGCAGTGTCATCGTTATTATGACTAGATGGCATGAGGATGACTTAGCAGGACGTTTGTTAAAAGAAGGCGCACTGCCTTGGGAAGAAATTAAAATACCCGCTATCGCTGAAGAAAATGACATGTTAGGAAGAAAGCCGGGAGAAGCTCTTGCTCCTGAAATAGGAAAAGATGAAAAGTGGGCAGAACGAACAAAGACCGTTACTGGTTCGCGTGGTTGGGCAGCCTTGTACCAACAACGACCAAGCCCAGCAGAAGGTAACATATTTAAGCGGCAATGGATCAAGTTCTATGTTCCTGACGAAGAGTTTAAGAAGAAATATAATATCGGAGAAGACGTTGCTGTGTTGCAGCGTCTTTTTGATAAATCAGCACAATCATGGGACTGTGCTTTCAAAGATACAAAGAACAGTGACTTTGTTGCAGGTCATGTCTGGAACCGCAAAAAGGCTGATTACTTCTTAATAGATCGTGAACATGATCGAATGGATTTACCAGCTACAATTGACGCTATCCGCCGAATGACGATAAAGCACCCAGAAGCTGTAGCAAAGTACATCGAGGACAAAGCCAATGGTCCCGCCGTTATGCAAATGCTTAAAGGTGAAATAAGTGGAATGATTCCAGTGGAACCAGAGGGCGGGAAAGAGGCCAGAGCGTATGCTGTTACGCCAATTTTTGAAGCTGGTAATGTTTACCTCCCGCATCCACTCTATAAGCCGTGGGTCGAAGATGTTATCGAAGAGATGTTGAGCTTTCCAAACGGTGCTCATGATGACGATGTAGATGCTATGACGCAAGCGCTTGTTAAGTTAATGAACGGGACAGATGATTTGCTAGCACGATACAGAAATTTACTATAAAGGCGGTGATTATTTGGAAAGCACAATGGAAAAAGCAACCAGACAGATGAAGAGTGATAGCTTCCGGGCAGATTTCATGGTTGGTCATGGAAAAGCGAATTCTCGCGATAAATTAACTAGGCAAAGACCAGGTAACGGGCAGATAGTTGATGTGCGTCAGTGCGAACAGCTATATGCTGGGAACAGCATAGCCAAGAATGTAATTGACATCATACCAGATGACTTGGTTCGTGCTGGTTGGACATTTAAGTGTAAGGATGAAAAGTTGAAAGCGGCAATCGAGTCGAAATGGCGGCAATTGAAAACAAAAGATAGATTTCAGAAGCTGTATGCTGATTCCCGGCTCTACGGAGACGGATTCCTAAGCATCGGAGTGGTGTCAGCCACAAAAGACCAGGCAGATCTTAGCACTCCGCTCGATTTCAAGGAAATAAAGAACATTCCGTATGTCAACACTTTCAACACTCAAAAGATAACGCAGCTCTACATTAACGAAGACATGTTTTCCGAGACGTTTGGAGAAGTGGAATACTTTGAACTAACACGATACTCTCAACTGCAAACAGAGATCATAAGTGGCTCAAAACAATCCAGCACAGAGAGGGTTCATCGATCCCGCATCATTCATGAACAAGGGATAAAATTTGAAGGGGAGACCAAGGGACGCTCAATTTTTGAAAGTCTGTACGACATTATTACAGTTATGGACACATCTCTATGGAGTGTTGGTCAGATTCTTTATGATTATGCCTTCAAAGTCTACAAGACCGACGGCGTCGAAGGCATGAAGAGAGAGGATAAGGCGGATCTTGGCGCTTTGCTGGACTATATGTTCAGAACAGAAGCGCTGGCCATCATCAAGAAAGATGAAGAACTCAAAAAAGAGACAACGAGCGTCTCGGGGATCAAAGACTTGTTGGATTATGGATGGGACTACCTTGCTGGTGCGGTGAGAATGCCGAAAACGGTTTTGAAAGGTCAGGAATCCGGCACGATCACAGGGGCCCAATACGACGTAATGAACTATTATGCTCGTGTAGCGGCTATCCAAGAGAACCGCTTGCGGCCGCAATTGGAGTATCTGACAAGGCTTCTTTTGTGGAGTAAAGATGACTGCGGGAAACAAATTGACCCCGATTCAATCGAGTGGGCTATCGAGTTCAACCCTCTGTGGTCTCTGGATTCTAAGACTGACGCAGAAGTCCGTAAGTTATTGGCAGAAACTGACCAAATATACATTGCGAATGGGGTTATTGAGCCAGAACAGGTAACAGAAACCCGCTTTGGTCGGTTCGGCGTGCAAAACTCTACTAAATTCAACGGAGACAGTATGGACTCGGCAGAATTAGAGCAGTTTGCTGAAGCAATTTACGAAAAGTGGAAAGCAGCTGACAAAAATGGCTAATAAGCGCCGTGTTCCGAAAACCCGCTATCCGTTCAATGTGGAACGTTCATACGCAAAAGAGCTCGTTGGAATGGTTCGAGAGGTTTCAGAAATCCTTTTTAAAGAGCTTGAAGGCGTTCAGCGAAACATCGAGGAATATCAAAACGTTCTTTCTGATAGCAAGCGCTCTGACGGCGTGTCAGACGCTGTTAAAGCGGCTTTAGATAAAGTTAAGGCAATTAGTCTTGGTGTATTTAATAATCGCAAATTCACGTCTGCTGCTAGCAAATTCGTGCGCGCTGTCAACTCAACCAATAAAGTGCAGACAGATCGGCAACTGAAAGTCGGCGGTATACAGCCTCAGGAAACAGAGCCTTGGCTGCAAGAGTTCATGGATAGCAAGGTAACCGAAAACGTCAGCTACATCAAGTCAATTGGCGACGACTACCTTGCGAAAACAGAACAGATCATCATGCGCAGCATCACGAACGGCGAGAATCCCAAAAAAGTAAAAGAGGATTTAGTAAAAGCGACGGGAGTTTCTGAAAATAAAGCTAAATTCATCGCCAGAGACCAGACAGGCACGATATTTGGCCAGATGACCGCCAGCCGTCATATGAAAGCAGGAATCCCCGGGTTTAGGTGGTCCAATAGTGGTGATAGTCGAGTTCGCCCGACGCATCAGGATCGTAATAACCGGGTTTATTCTTATTCCGATCCAAATGCACCGATACCAGGCGTTGAATATAACTGCCGTTGCGTAGCTATTCCAGTTTTTGATTTAAATGAGATCCCGGAATACACGGATGCAGACGGCTTTTATAATATCGCGAAGCATTCGATTGACGAGGTGCCTACAGAGCTACAAGACATCTTGAAAAAGCACATCACAAAAGAAAGCATAGTCATTGATAATAAAATAAACGGTGCTGCTGCTTACAGTCCAAAATCAAACGTTGTTATGATGAATCCGTATCATTCAGAGTTCAAAAATTACGATTTAAAACAAGCCATTCTGCATGAATACGGGCATAAAGTTGATATTAGTGATTTGAAAATCAGTAGCAATAACGATTTCAAAATAGCATTGACGATTGATAGCAAGGTAGCCAATTATGAGGAATTGCGCAAGGTCATGCAAATAGATGAATATGCACATAATCCGTTCTTGAGCGATATATTTGGTGCGTTGACAAGCAACGAAGTGTTTGGATATGCAACTCATGATGATGCTTACTGGAAGCGTAATAACAATGTTGCAAAAGAAGTATTTGCAAACATGTTTGCATTAAAAGCAGTGAAGAATGCTGCCGCCTTAAAAGTGATTGAAAAGCAGTTTCCGATGGTGTACGCTAAATTTAATACTTTATTAAGCGAGGCGATATAATGGCTTGGAAAGCACTGTATGAATCGTATTTCAAAAGAATGACATCGACGAAAGTTGGAAAACAGCTCTTTGAGGATTACAAAAAGAAATTCGGTCGATACCCTCCGCGTTATATAGATTTAAGTGATGAAGAAGCAACGAAAGAGATTCAACGTAAATTAGACACTGACAAATAGTCGGTGTTTTTTTATTACCCTGAAAGGTGGTGAGAACATGAAATGAAGGTGCAACGCTTTGACAAATCACTAATTAATGATAGCAATATCCAAGAAACTCAAGAAGGTTACTTAACTGTGAAAGCACCTGTCACTAGACCAGGTGTTTTTCCGTATATGCGGGCTGATGGCTCCGTTCATATGGAAGCAAAGCTCCCAGAATATCTATTTGCTGGGGACACGATCGCTTCTCTGAACGCAAAACCAGTCACGGATGATCACCCGACTGAGCCAGTTACGGCGGCTAATTACCAGCAGTATGCAAAAGGAATGACTCACACCGATGCGGCTGTCTATGATAACAAGCTGTTTGTCTCGTTCACAATCACTGATTCAGCAACAATTCAGAAGATAAAAGACGGCAAGCGGGAGTTATCGCTGGGCTTCGAGTCAGAAATTATTGAGGAACAAGGAACATATAACGGAGAGCGCTATGACGCTGTTCAAAAAGCAGTTATAGTCAATCATTTAGCCATAGTAGAGGAAGGACGAGTGGGTCCAGAAATAGCCATTCGTGGTGATTCTGCCGCCTTTATGGTTGATTCTAAAAATGAAGGAGGAACAAAAATGCCAGTATTAAAATTTGATGGAAAAGACTTTGAAGTTGATTCCGTGGTAAAAGCGAACTTTGATTCTTTACAAAGCAAGCTCGATGCAGCCAATGCAAAAGCTGAAAAAGTAGATGCTTTGGAAGGAGAGCGCGATGGCCTGAAAACACAGCTTGAAAAAACAGAAGCTGACTTGAAAGAAGCAAAAGAAAAGGCTGTTTCCGATGAGGATATTGCTGAGGCTGTCCAAGAACGGGCGGAGTTACAAGATTCTGCAAAAGCCTTTCTAGGCGATTCTTACGACTTCAAGGGAAAAAGCGCTCGTGAAATCAAAGTAGCTGCTATCACGAAGGCTGATGAAGCATTCAAAGAAGATGGCAAGAGCGATGACTACATCAATGCTTTTTATGATGCGATGTCATCTAATGCAAAAAAACAAGGCTTCACTAATGATGCCAACTTCAGTAAAGGCAAACCCTCTCCTGAAAAAGAAGAGGAGATTGAGAAGAAGAAGGCAGAACGTTTGAATCTAAATAAAAAGAAGGAGGACAAATAAATGACAATTCCAGTAGGCCAAGAGTATATGCAACCTGAAATTGGTATTGGGAAATTAGCGAATTATCAAGGTACCCAAGCTGATAGTGCAGTCGCTGCGGAAACAATTTTGTTCGGTGCACCTGTTGAATTTAGTGACGGAACAGCGAAGAAGTTAACTGCTAGCGGTTATGTTTATGGCGTAGCTATCGCAAAAGAATTTGTGCCCGAACTAACAGGCGACAAGGCGGGTTCATATCTTGCAAAAGAGATGGTCCCAGTGCTACGAAAAGGCACTATTAGTGTCCAGGTTGGCGAAGACGTGAAATCAGGTGAAAAAGCAGTTGTAGACATCAGCAAAGGTACATTTGTTCCAGCCAGCTCAACAGCTTCAAGCAAAAGTGAAATAGTTGGCGTGTTTAAAACCACCGCACAGGCGGATGGATTAGCACACCTAGAAATTAACTTGCCCTAATTAAAATGCAAAGAGGAGGAAAAATAAATGCCAAATTCTCATGTACAGGCTCGTCTACAACAACGGGATCTGGAAGCAATTGATAATGTACTTTATGAACCAAAAGCGGAGGAGTTGACAGCTCGCTCCGTTTTTAATGTGAAAACGGATATTCCGGCAGGAGCAGAAACATATGGATATGATGTTTTAACTCGATCAGGGGCAGCGAAAATTATTGCGAATGGTGCCGACGATCTACCACTTGTAGATGTTGATGTGAAACGTTACTTTGCCCAAATCTATACTATTGCCCTCGGGTTCAGATATAGCTTGCAGGATATTCGTCAATCACAAATGACAAATCAGCCTGTTGATGCCACAAAGGCCGCTACAGTTAGACGTGGTATTGCTGAAAAAGAAAATAAGTTAGCTTGGATTGGTGATCCAAAATATAACATTCAAGGTGTTGCAACTGCTACGGGTATTCAAGTGGAAGCCGTAGGGAATAACGCCGCAGGGACTTCAACAAAATGGTCAGATAAATCCAGTGAAGAAATTGTCGAAGAGCTTCGCAAGCTTCGGAAACGGATTACTGTGTTGCCAGGTTATGGGGATGCCGCGCTAGTATTGGCATTGCCACCAGATCAATACGAAGAATTGAATCGCCGTTATAGCGACTATGACGCAAGAACGATTATGAAAGTGATCCAAGATAACAATTGGTTCTCTGCTATTAAACGCGTTGCTGATCTGAAAGGCGCAGGAATTGCTGGTGCAGACTCGTTGCTTATTTTCCATAGCGAACGTGAAACAGCGGAATTACTACTGCCAATGGATATTACACGACTCCAAGAAGAATGGAAGTATCCGAATTGGAAAGTGCCTTGTGAAGAGCGCTTTGGCGGCGCTGTTGTTCGTGCGCCTCATGCTATTCTACGCGGCGATGGAATTTAAAGGAGGGGTTATTGATGATTATTCAAAATACAGGTGAGTACACGTACAACATTGGCGTTAGATTAATTCCTGGCGGCAATCAAATTAAAGATTCTGATGTAAAAGCGTTTCAAGAAGCTGCAAAATTGCCTCTAAATAAATCTTTAATTGAGCAAGGGGTTATTGAATTGCCGGAAGGCTTTGAGTCAGAAGTAGCTGATAACATTTCCGAGATTAATCCTTGGCAAAAAGCTGTTGATCTCGTCAAAGATACTTATGATCTAGCTGTGCTAGAAGGGTATTTGGAAGATGAAAAAGCTGCTTCAAACCGTAACTCGGTCATAACTGCTATTACAGAGCAAATTGAGCAGATCAAAAACCCGGCAGAAGACAAACAAGTCGAACGGTAAGGTGATTAATCATGGCAAAAACAACGCCTGAAAAGCTTGTTTTGATGGCTAAAAAGTTGGCTAGCTTGTCCGAGGATGCGCTGAACATGTTCATTGATGATGCTTATTTGCAAGTTCAAGCCGATAAGTTTCCGGAGTCGATTGAGGAAGTAGCTAACCGCTACCTAGCAGCTCATTTGGCAACTATGGAAACCATCAACGTTAAATCTGAAGCTGTCAGCTCTCTGAAAAAGGAGTATTACGACAAGAATGCAGGTTTGGTTGACCTTAGCGCCACAAACTACGGGCAAGAGTATCAACGCCTCGTAATCGAGCACACAGGAGGTCACGGGCCCAGCATGGTGGTGGTTTGATGAAAGTCAAAAATGACAAAAGGGTCATGAACAAAGTAATCAAAGAACTTGATCAGCTGGACGCATACTCTTTACAGATCGGAATTTTTAGCGAACAAGATTCATTCATTCAAATGGTGGCTGGGGTGCACGAATTTGGGCTTACAATACATCCAAAGGGCAAATACCTCACGATACCGACAAAAGAGGCTGGCGACCGCTCTGCGCGTGATATACCGGGTCTGTTCAAACCGAAAGGGAAAAACATTCTTGCTGTCGCAGACAAAAGCGGCAAGTTGACAGTTATGTTTTATCTAAAGGAAGAGGTCCGAATCCCTGAAAGGTCATTCATCCGCTCCACATTCGACGAGAAATCAAATAAGTGGGGTACTCTTTTTGAAAACTGGATTGATGATATTGTTCAAGGAGAATTGACTGCTGAACAGGTGTATGAACGCCTTGGAAGTGTCATCCAAAGCGATATTCAAATGACTATCCGTAATCTGTATGAGCCATCAAATGCTCCGGCTACAGTCAAGCGGAAAGGAACCAATAATCCGCTTATTGATACTGGGAAATTGAGGCAGTCAGTCACTTGGAAGGTGGTTAGAGCATAATGGAAAAGCTAGAATTTGCCGAGTTGCTGGAAAATTTCGGCGTTCCTTTAACTGTTTTTGCGAAAGTAGAAAAGGGCGGCTCATACGTCAAAGGCGAGTGGGTACCGAATAAGCTGACTGAAAGTGACGGCGTTAAGGTAACAGAGCCGTTTCTTCCAAGCTCACTAGTATCCCAGCTGCCGAACGTGACTGAATACCGAGCGGCTCAAATTGAGAAGTACGCTATGATTTGGTTCTCTACGCTTGATGTTCCACTAAAAAGCATAGTGAGAAATGAAGCCGGGCAGGAGTTTTCTGTCGAGGATAAAACATCATTCTTTGATTATTCCGACGTGGCTCAATACGGACTTAAGGCGGTGAGCATCAGTGAGTCAAGGCTATGATTATAGCGAACTGGTTGAAACACTTATTGAAGCATTTGAAAGCTTCTCTGGTAGGCCGTTGATCGAAAGTTCAACAGCAGGGCAACAACCCGATTATCCATTTTGTCAGTACACTATCACTAGTCCGTATAAGCGGATTACGTGGGATATTGTAGATGGTGAGATATTCGAGATTGTTCTGTCGCTAACATGGCGCGGTCTATCCGGTCATGAAGTGCTTTCGTTAGCCAATAAAACAAACAAGTATTTTCGCTCCCAAGAGGGGCGTATTTTTATGCAAGAAAATGGAGTCACGGTAGTGGATGTACTAAATTCTGGTTTGCGCGATACGTTCATAAGCATTGAGTACGAACGCATGGCTGGGCTTGATCTGCGTCTGCGAGTCCGTGATTCTTTTGTACAAGAAGTTCAAGAAATCGAAGAAATTTCGATTCAAAATGAAGGAGGAATTTAACGATGGCAGAAGCTATTTCAGATGTGCGGATTCACATTGATCTGCTCAAACCAGCTGCAAAAACAGGTCTGGGGCAGCCAGCTATTTTTGTGACTGGCGCAGCTTCAAAGTATGAAGAATTCACGTCTATTGACGCATTGGAGGACACATACGCACGCACCACGGCTGTTTATCAAAAAGCGGCTGCAATTTTCAAGCAAGAAAATGCACCGTCTAAGGTATCAGTCATTACATTCAAGGAAGGAGAGGCAGGACTTGCTTGCGAAACGTATTTTGATAAAGCATGGCACTTCGCTTTGTTGGCTGAATACGTAGCAGCAGACGCACTGGCTATCTCAAACTTTATTGAAGAGAAAGGGTTCAAATTCGCAGTATTCCAAGTAAGCGCGGTGGCAGATGTCACACAGTTTGCTAAAAACGCACGCACAATCGTGTATATTCATCCGCGCGCAGAAGAAAACATCGATGCGGCAGTAGTTGGTAACACGTCTTCCCTCAACGTTGGTTCAGTAACGTGGAAATTCCGTCACAACCTTGTGGGGGTTACCGCCAACGACATTAGTTCTATTGAATTAAAAGCGATTCATGAAGCAGGAGCGCTTGCATATGTTTCTAAAGCGGCAATTCCTCAAACAAGTGAAGGGGTGACAGTCGGCGGCGAGTATATCGACGCTATTCACGGCGATGACTGGATTAAGGCGAACCTCGAAACTCGGATTCAAACGCTGATGACGAACACCGATAAGATCACTTTTGATCAAACAGGTATTGCTCTTCTGCAAAGTGAGGTTAAAACTGTTCTTGAAGAAGCCTACAAGAACGGCATTATTGACACTGACGATGCGACTGGGGAAGGTAATTACACAATTACCGCCGCCCAGCGTTCCGATCTAAAAGCAGAAGACATCTCGAAACGGGTCTACAAAGGCCTATCATTCTATTACAAACGTGCTGGCGCAATTCATGAAGTTGACGTTTACGGCACGATTGAAGTTTAAAGGAGGGAAACAAATTGGCAAATGAAGTAGTATATGATGTGGTATATGACGCGGCTGATGTGCAAATCGTTCGTGATACAGTTTCTTTGTTCGGATTTGGCGATTCGGATATGGTAAAAGCCTCACGCGATAATAACCGTGCTGAGGTTAAAGTGGACGCACAAGGACGAGGATCCATTGCAAAAGTAAATAACAGCTTGGGAACTATTACAGTTACTCTTTCTGCGTCGTCGCCTTGTTATCCGTTTCTAGTGACAGATGCAAACGAAGGGAAAGTTGCCCCGTTGCATGTCCAAAACGGGAACGAATATTTCGGAGGCACTGAAGCTTTCATCGAAAAAGACGCTGACGTTGCCTACGGAAAAGATGTAGGGCAGCGTGATTTCGTTTTCAAAGTACTGGATTACTCACATAAATTCAATTAATAGAAAGCGGCCTCTACGGTCGCTTTTTTTAGGAGGAAAATCAAATGACAGAAACAACTAAAAAAACAACCAACGCAACCAAAAAAGATGTGGCGGCAGCACAGGCAGCTCAAAACATTCCGGCAGAGATAAAAAAACCGCTAAGCAAATTTGGTAAACAAGAGACGTTTAAAGGACCGGATGGAACTTCTTATACGCTGCAGTTCCCTGGTACTCGTGCGGCTCAGGATATGCTAGATGGATCTAAAAACCGCTTTGGCAATGTTGTTTCATCAGCACTTTATGAGGAGCTTTGGAAAGATGTGTTTGTTGAACCAAAAGGCATAAACTGGGATTACTGGGACGAACACGATGGCTATTCGGAGGTAATGGCACAGGCCGAATCTTTTCTTGCGTCATTGCTTAACTAATTACCTAAGCAAACGAAAAGCCGAGAAAAAAGTTGAAGAAGACTATATATACTGGCTTCCGATTATTGCTGGGATAGCTACTCGTGAAGAGGTCGAGATGGCCACTGCCGAGGAGCTATCTATTTTGCAGGAAGTCTCTATCCAAAAAATTAAATTGACGAGGGGTGGTGTTTGAGATGGCAGGAGCTTTGCGGAAAACCAGCATCGAGATTGGTTGGAAAATTAACCATGAAGAACTGACAAAGGCCGACAAAGAAACTGATCGCATAGTTGAAAAAGCTGGACGGATGGAAAAGGAATTCAATCAATCCGCAAAAGCAGTCGATAACACCACCCGCTCTATACATAATCAAGCGGTAGCGGTGAAAAAAACTTCTGCGAACGTCACGGATTTAAATCGTGATGTCAAACAAGCAGACAGCGCTTTTGACAGGCTCGGAGCGGCTGGTAAAAGATCGATGAATCAAGTCGATGATTCGACTAATAAAGCAAAAAAGAGTGTTAAGCAACTTGACGATCAGGCAGACAAAACAGCATCTAACATGAAAGCCAAGTTTACAGCTGCTGCTACCGTGATTGCAGGAGCCGCGGCTACAGGGCTTGGCGCTATGTTTAATTATGCGTCTGACACAAATGAAAGTATCAATAAAGTTGATGTAGCTTTCAAAAATAACGCCGATGAGGTTAAAAAGTGGTCAAAAACCACGCTGGATAACATCGGTTTGGCTCAAGGGACGGCGTTGGATCTTGCCGCCACTTTCGGCGACATGGGAACTTCCATGGGCTTATCTACCAAAGAAGCGGCAAAAATGTCTACTTCAATGGTTGACTTAGCCGGGGACCTAGCATCTTTCAAAAACATTGACATTGATCGGGCTTATACCGCATTAAATGGGGTATTCACAGGCGAAACAGAGGCCTTGAAGTCGTTAGGTATCGTCATGACACAAACGAACCTCGAACAGTTTGCTTTATCCTCTGGCGCACTGAAAACAGGTCAGAATCAGCTTGAGGCTTCTAAAAATGCAATTGCGATGGAAAAGGCTGAAAAGAACCTCAACAAAGCCATAAAAGAGCATGGAAAAGATTCTTTAGAAGCCCGCGATGCTCAAGTCAAATTGCAATCAGCGCAGGAAAAAGCAAATACCACAGCCCAAGCTTCACTAGACACCTTGTCTCAAGGCGAACTCGTACAGTTGCGTTATAACTATGTTATGGAGACCACGAAGAACTCTCAAGGTGACTTCGCTCGAACGAGTAAAGAGGCTGCAAACGCCACACGGACGTTTACAGAGGGCGCCAAGGAGCTAGCGTCAAATTTCGGACAAAAACTAATACCGCTGTTTACCCCTTTAATCAACAAAGCTAATGACTTTGTAAAAGGTATTTCCGATGCTGATCAGACCATGGGCAAACTTGGAGATACGTTCGGGCCAGTTCTTAAACCTGCTAAAAAGTTATTTGGAGAGGTCGGCGATGTGCTGCAAGATGATGTCATCCCTGCTGTTTCGTCTTTTGTAGAAAATGCGGGACCGGGTGTAATCGACGGCATGAGCACAGCTGTTGAAACATTTGGTGGCGTGCTCTCAACAGTAGTAGTTCCGCCGATTAAAGCTATTTCTGAATTCGTGGAAGACAACCCAGACTCAATGAAGCGAATGGGGAAAGCGGCCGCGATTGGTATTTCTGGTTTTGCTGGATTTAAGCTTGTGACAGGTACTATCAATAGAACAACAAGATCAATTGATAAAATGATTGCTCGGCTCAAATTAATAGGTCCAGCAACTCAAACATCAGCAACACAAGCGACAGCATCAATGACAGCGATAGATGTAGCGGCGGATTCAGTCGGTCCAAACGTTTTACCAACACGAGGTGGCCGTGGAAAAACGGCTAATCTAAATACGCGAGTCGGGAGAAGTGCTAGTAAAGCAGGTCTGTTCACAAAAGGAGTGAAGGGCATCGGGAAGCTCGGTAAATTCGGTAAGCTTGCAGGCGCTGTCCCACTCCTTAGCGTGGCTCTTAGTGCTACTGAATTAATCGGCATGAATAAGGATAACGCTGGCGAAAAAGCGGGCGGCTTCGGTGGATCACTCGGCGGAATGGCCGGGGGAGCTGCAATTGGAACAGCAATCGCGCCAGGAATTGGAACGGCAATCGGTGGAGCCATAGGCGCATTTGCAGGCTCTGAGTTGGGGAAAAGCCTTGGTAAGAGCCTTCAAAAGAACTGGCCAAAGTGGGAAGAAAAAATCAAGACTGACTGGAAGGGCTTATCCAAATGGGCAGAAGATCATCCGATCGCAGGGGCTAATGTGAACTTTCTTAATAAGGCCGGCAAAGCGATTAAAAAAAATTGGGATAATGTCCATAAGGGTGCCAAATTAGCTGTTGAGGAAGTAAAAGGTTACTTTGCAGATCCGCTAAAAATTGATGTAGGCGGCAAAGGAGTATCAAAAGATTCTGCTGGCAAAGTCAACAGTTATTTAGAAAAAGATCAGCAGATGATGTCAGAATTCGGCACATTTAAATTGACTGGAAACGGCATGTCCGAAAAAGACTTTAACAAATCGCAAAAAGGTTATGATAGTCAGGCTGGAAAAATTACTAAAGAATACGACAAAGGTCAAAAGAAAACAAATAAAAATTTAGACATAATTGAGAACGCAGGCGTGGTTGACGTAGACACTACTCAAACAGCCAGAAATCGCAGTCAGAAAATTACTGATCAAAACAAAAAAGAAGTTGACAACAACGCCAAAGAACTGAAAAAAATCAACGAAGATATGTACAAAGATCAGCTGACTGTCACAAATAAATACGAGAAGCAAATTAATGCCGTCAAAGACAAAGCAAGTAAGGAAAATCGTAGACTTACCAAAGAAGAGCAAAAAGAAATTACTAAACTTGAAGAGCAAGCGGCGAACGAGCGCAAAGCGATTTACCAAAAAAATGAGCCTAAAATAACCGAATTGCAGCAAAAACAGCAGAAAAAAGCAGTCAATGCAATGACTAAATCAGAAAAAGAACAAAAAATGATTCTAGGCAAACTGACAGATACGAACGAAAAAATGACTACTAAACAAGCTGCTGATACGGTTAAGAGTTCTAAAAAGGCTAAAGATAGCGCGATTAAAGATGCTAATGAAAAATACAATAAAGTCGTTAAAGCTGCCGAAGAAGAATACTATGTCAACGGCAGCATCTCCAAAGCTGAATATAAGAAAATTGTTGCAAATGCGAAAAAACAAAAGAAAGACAGTGTAAAACAAGCCGAAGAAACACATGAAAAAGTAGTTGATGAGGCTAAGAAACAATCTAAAGGCCATTTAAAAGAAGTGGATTGGGAAACCGGAGACAGTTTGTCTAAGTGGGAGCAATTCAAAAATAGCATGGGTGAAAAAACAGATGCTATTACAACCACAGTCGGGGATAAATGGAGTGCTTTTACAACTGGTTTTGTAAACATATCGCAGAACATTGTGAACGGTGGTATAAATGTTTGGGAAGGTTTTAAAACAACCATATTCAAGCTGATCAACGGGGCTATAACGGGAATTAACCAAGTGTTATCGTTCTTTAATCTAGGCATGATTCCGTTGATAGGTAGCACGCAAACACCGCCAAAGCAAGAGGATAAATTGTCTACAGAAGACAAGAAAACGTATCATACAACGTCCCAAAGTGGCAACTTGGCTATGAATTATACAGGATCTGACTATGCTGCAGGCCAAATCATGGCAGGAGAAGAAGGCTTTGAAATAGCGTATAACAAAGATTCAGCGACAGCTCGAATACTTGGCGCGAATGGTCCAGAGATTACCAAGGTTGACCCAGGCACAAAGATTTTAAACCACAGCGATTCTAAAAAGATGGTGTCTGGTGGTTTGGGGATGGGCACAGTACTTCCGGGATTCGCAAAAGGTAACACTTCTCTTGTTGATACCGCAAAAAATGTAATAGGCGGTGCCGTTGACAAAGCGAAAGATATTGCGTCATCAGCATTTGAGTGGATTTCCGACCCGATTGGAAAAGCAACAAAAGCATTCTCTAAACGTACTGGTCTAAGCGGACAAGGTAAGTCTTCGGCGCTTGCAAATGGCATGATCGACTTCACAGCTGATAAAGCAGGTGAATGGCTAGAAAAGCAATTCTCAACTGTTTCTGTTGCTGGCCCAGCTGGCGGAGATGCAGAGGCATGGCGGCCTGTAATTGGTCAAGCGGCTAAAATGATGCAAGAAAACGTATCTGCATCGGAAGTATCTGGCATAGTCGCGCAGATCCAAAGAGAATCGGGAGGTAATGAAAAAATCACTCAATCTTCTGCGGTTGTGGATGTCAACACGCTAAGTGGCAACCCCGCAAAAGGCCTATTGCAATACATTCCTCAAACCTTTGCTGCATACGCAATGAAGGGGCATAACAACATTTTTAGCGGTTACGATCAACTACTAGCCTTCTTTAATAACTCCACTTGGCGTTCTGATTTGCCATATGGTAAGAGCGGCTGGGGTCCACGAGGCAAACGACGCTTTGCGGGAGGCGGGCGGCCGAATGTCAACGAGACTGTTTTGGTCGGCGAAGAAGGGCCGGAATTGTTTGAAACAGACGTTCCGGGCGCTATCCGAAATGCAGGAGAAACTAAAAATCTGCTGAGGAATGCGAGTAATAAAGCATCTATCAATTACAGTCCAACAATCAACATTACGATTGAAGGCGATAGTAGCTCAGCAGATGAATCACGCATCAGGAAAGTGGTTCAAGAAATACTTGATAAGCAGTACGAAAAATTAATGCGTGAGTATGGCGGCCTAGGAGGTGCGTTTTAGTGGGAAAATTAGGCAGCGTGTCTATAGTCAACATGAATGAGTCAGAAGTGACAGCCGCAGAAGCTACACAATACCCAGTAGAGCAGGGCACCCCAATAAGCGACCATGTACAAGTTCAAAATAAAACTCTGTCTATAACAGGTTTTTTGTTGGGGTCATCAGCCGAACAGGACTATTTAAAAATCCATGACTTTGTTCAAAAAGGAACCGTGGTCACATGGCGCGGTCGTGTTTATTTTCACGATGTGCTTGTAAACTCTATAATCAAAGATTACGACACAATCGAAAACGGCATGGCAGTCACCATTTCCATAACGACATTGCGCCGAGCTTCATCTCCGTGGGTGCAAAAAAAGACGAGCTCGGGTAAAAAGCAAACAACTAGCAAGAGTCAGGCAGGCACATGGATTACCGTAAAAAAAGGCGACTGCTACTGGAAATGGTGGAAGCAATACGGCACCAGCATAGCGCAGTTACGTTCATGGAATAAGTGGCCAGATCGAAAAATTCCGATTGGCGCGAGAGCGAGGGTTAAATAATGGCGATAAGATCATATATACCAATCGAGAAAGAATCTATTCCAGAGACTTTTGAAATTGACCTCGCGGGCTCTACGTACCTTTTTTCAATAAATTACGCTGAATCAGAAGATATCTATTCTGTTGACCTGTATGAGTCTGGCGGGACTCCAATTGTGCTTGGGGAGCGATTAGTGCTTAATTCACGATTGTGGGGGGACATCATAGACGACCGTCTCCCGTCGCTTGACATAGTGCCATTAGACGAATCTGGACAGGAAAAGACTGTTACTAGTGATAACTTCATGATCACAGTCTTTCTTTACATTGACGACTTGGCGCCGGGTGCAAGTACTCCGTCGCTTGAAAACGAGGTGAGCAGCATATGAGCCAAAAACTGTTATGGATGCACGAAATCTATATAAAAATTGACAATGGCAGCGAAACAGCGACTTATCGGCATAAAAATGAATGGAGCGGATCGCTTGAAATTCATTTCACAGTCCCATTTTCGGATGAGCCAAAACCTGAGGAGTGCAGCATCGAAATTTACAATTTGTCGCAGAACTCTATAAATAAGATCAAAAAAGGCGCATCTATTTCAATCGAAGCAGGTTATCAGGGTGACATCGGCTTGCTGTCAAAAGGAAAAATTGCGGCTGTCCGAACGGCTTGGTCGGGCGTAGATAAAATAACGTCTATCACGTTCATGGAAGGTATTGACTACTACGATAAAAAAGAAGTCAATATCACATTTGGCAAAGGTACCCGTGCCGATACGATTATCCGCCGAGTTGCTTCTGCGGCCGGCATCCCCATTTCGCAGATTAGCCTACCGAACAATAAGAGTTATTCAAGTGGCTATACCGCGGATAGCGACGCCATGACTGTTATCGAGGAAGTCGTGAAGGACGCAGGCGCATCAATCTATTTCCGACGCGGTAACCTGATTATCCGATCCATTAAGCAGGGAGATGACGAGCGTTTTACGTTGAACGACAACACGGGACTTATAGCAACCCCTGAACGAATTGAATCAGATGACTACTCTGGATGGTCTATTCAAAGCCTGTTGCAACATCGTATCGCGACAGCCTCAATCATCACGCTTAAATCCAGAGCTGCAAACGGGACCTTTCGTGTGAAAAACGGCAGCCATCAATTTGATGGATCAAGCTTTACAACAACTTGTGAGGTGGTCTAGATGGCAAAAGATACGAAGTTTTTTGATGCTTTGATTCAGCTGATAAATGCGAATATATCTGTTCTACAGATGTGTCGAGTTGTCTCGTATGATGCAGGTTCAAAGACAGCAGATGTGCAGCCACTTCACTTGAAAAGCAGTGGAAATAAACGCGGATTAATCCAAGGGGCGCTTGTATTAAAGCATATTGAAGCCGACATCTCAGAAGGAAAGGCTGTAGCTGTCGTATTCGCAGATCATGACCTTGACAATGCGAGCGGTGCCGAGAATTTCAAAGTTGGCAGTAGCCGCCAGCATAGCGTTAATGATGCTGTTATTGTGGGGGTGTGGGACACATGAGAGATTTAGCTATTAATGATGCAGGCGACCTTGACCTGCAGGCGTTCGACTTCCAGCTCACAGATAGCAAAAACGACATAGTGCAGGCAGTGCGCATCATTCTTGGAAGTAGAAAAGGCGAGCTTTTTTTTGATGAAAACATGGGCTTGTATCGTGAAAATTTATTTGATAAGCAGCCCGACTTTTCGTACATTGAACAAGACATAGTTGAGGCGATAACAAAGCAAGAAGAACGTGTGTCCTCCGTGGATAGCGTTCTTTTTGATTGGAACAAAGAAGCCCGGGCGTTAAAAGTTAATATCACTATGACGGCGACGACTGGGGAAAAAATCGAAATTGAGGAGGTGGAACTGGGTGCTTGATGAACATGGATTCAGACGGAAAGCATATGCTGAAATATTAGAAGAAATGGAAGCGAAGGCAAAAGAACTCTTCGGAGATGACATTCAAACGACTTCTCACTCCACTTTGGGCATATTTTTGCGAGTAGTAGCATGGTTCTTATCGCTTGCGCAAGAGCTTGCAGAGCGTGTCTATAACTCCGGTTTTATCAGTAAAGCCACAGGCGTTCAGTTGGACCGGTTAGGCAGTAACAACGGTATTACTCGTAACCCTGCTATGCCTGCGTTAGTAACTCTTGAATTTACGGGCAAAGAGGGCTTTGTCATTGAAGAAGGGGTCCAATTTAAAACTTCGAACGAGATTATTTTTGAAATGATTGACGTGGTAACTCTCGATGCCGATGGCAAAGGTTCTGGGCAAGCAGTATCCGCCATCTACTCCTCGAAGGCGAATGTCCCGGCTAATGCTATAACAGTTATAGCAGAACCGTCAGAAGACTTATATACAGTTACCAATCCGGCGATGGCTGCGGGCGGTTCAGAACTTGAAACAGATTCAGACTTTCGCGAACGAATCCGCGTATCCTTACGAGCGAATCCGGGACCGCCAACAAACGGAATTATCACCGCATTGAGTGAAGTTTCTAGCGTGAGATCTGCGAGTGTGGTTGAAAATAACACCATGACTACAGACGCGGAAGGCAACCCCGCTAAAAGTGTTCATGTATACTGTTTCAGCGGCATCAAAGAGGATATTGGAAATGCTGTGTTTGAATCGGTAGCTGCTGGAATTCAAACGGTAGGAGAGCAGGCGGTCACTGTCAAAGACTTATCTGGATTTGAGCATGTTGTCAAATTTGACTACGCAGAATCCACAACGATTTTTGTTGAGGTTGATGTCACAGTCACAGCCAGTTTTCCAGAAGACGGTGTAAATGACATTAAGCAGGCTGTTTATAACTATATAAATGGCTTAAATATGGGCGAAACAGTTGTCCATTCTTTCATGTATCCCGGTATTTACGCAGTAGAAGGCGTAAAAATTGCGATTGTAAAAATTGGTAAAACACAAGCTGCTGTAGCTTCACAAAATATCGTTATTTCATCGAAAGAAGTCGCTCAGACGACTTTTGAACAAATCGAGGTGAGAGTTGCAGATGGCAGTTAAAGACCTCTTAAACAAGCTGACGGATGTTTTTACGAAAGATGAAAAAAGTAATATCGGCAAGCTATTTCTAATTGTTGATGATCAGATTCAGAATGTGCGCTCTTCACTGTCTAAAGTTGAAGAATGGCGGGACATTGAGAATGCACAAGGAAAAGCGCTTGATGCGTTAGGGGATAACGTTGGCCAGAAGCGCGGCCAATCAACAGATGAAGTCTATCGAGTACTAATTCGCGGGAAAGTTGCTCGTAATTTGAGTGATGGGACCACTAACAGAATTATTAAAGCGATAGCCACGTCATTAAGCTGTGATCCCGCAGAAATTAGCATTATTAACGCACACGATGCGGACTCGCCAGACCTCGTTGAGCCTGCGGCTATCGTCATCACAAAAGTGCCGCTCGATGCCCTGAACCTAACAGGGATGAGTACGAGCCAATTTTTACAGATAGTCGATAGCATCCGAGCGGGCGGCGTGAGAGTGGCATCCGTAAACCTCGAAGGGACGTTTGCTTTTGCTGCCGGAACAGAGCTCGAGGAAGGGTCTGATTTTGGCTTTTCAGATGATTTAGAAGAAGTTGGAGGAACTCTGAGCGGTATTTTTACGCCGCAACGAGACTATAAATTGCCAATCTAAGAAGGAGGAGGAAAACAATGCCACGTTTTGAAAAAGAACTTCCAGATTGGGAAGCAGAAGGAACAAAGCCGCCTGAAACAACGCGAAAGAACGGCTGGCAGGCGAAGCAAAAACCGCCAGCGAACTGGTTCAACTGGTTTTTTAATAAAGCTTATCAAGCACTGAAAGAGTTGCAAGAGAAAGCGGCGCTACACAGCGATTTAACGGCTCATAAAGATGACAAAACAAATCCGCATGCAGTCACAAAAGCGCAAGTCGGGTTAGGTAATTTAGATAACACCAAGCAGGCGACGAAGGCGGAGTTTGATGCACATACCAATAATAAAGAAAATCCGCACGCAGTAACAAAAAGTCAGGTTGGATTGGGAAATGTTGATGATGCAAAACAAGCAACAAAGACCGAATTTGACGCGCATACAGCAAACAAGACCAACCCGCATCAAGTGACAAAAGCACAAGTATCGCTTGGGTCTGTACAGAATTATCCTGTATCGACTCAAGCGCAAGCGGAAACAGGCGCAAGTAATGCTGCTTACATGACCCCGCTCACAACTAAACAGGCAATAGATACCATTGGTCGCACTTTGGCAGACAACGCAGAGGCAGCCGCGAAGTCTGCTAGTTTAAGCAAAAACGGTGACACTGCCCTTGGGCCACTTAATCTAGCGAGCGCGGAAGCGTTGAACGTGCAATACGGCTACTTAAAGCATTATGTTGGCAAACAGACAGCTGGTACAGTTATTCGTATATACTTTGCGAAAAAGTATGGGGAATGGGCCGAATATTTAGATGTCACTGTCGGTGCGGAAGCAGTTGAAAGTACCGATGCAAAATTCAGTTTAGACAAAATAACGTCAAATGACACCTATGTCACCGGGAGAGCTCCGGCGGATTATACAGGTAGTAAATCTGTAATAAACGGGGTTGAAAGAGGGGCTACCAATACCATTGTTCCCCAAAACGTGATTGAATTTAAACGAGATAAAACGACTGGAATAGCAAAAATTAATGGTCAGGATGTACTTACCAAAAATATGGGGGTGCAGGAGTATGCTCTTACGGATGTGACAGGCAGACGGAAATACCTAGGAAGCCCTATCACACAAGATATACGGACGCTTTCAGTAGGCTATTATTACGGCGTTAGCGGAAGTAATCGGGAGAGTATGACAGCATTGGGCATACCAGAAGGAGCCGCTATAAACGGAATCTTTCAGCTTGATGTTACTGAAGATGGTGGCGGCAGAAAGCAGCTAAGGTTTTATGAAAGTTATGGAAATAAGGAATGGTTCCAACATATTCATACCAATGGAGATTCACGCGGGTGGGAACAGATTGCGAATGTTAATCAGCTAAAAGAGCTGACTTCATTAGAATTAAGTGGTTTTCGGTCTATCGTATCAAATTGGGACTTAACAAATTTAGATGCACATGTTTCAAAAACATTATCTGTATACATCACTACTACAAAGAACCCTCCTGAGGGAGGTGCTGGGTGGCTTAATGTCAATTTTCGAGATAATGGTTATGCAACTGCAACTTGGCAAGCATGGTCTTCTAATCGGATATGGACTTGCTTTAGAGACGGATCAAAAAGTGAATGGTCAGCTTGGAATAATGATCTGAAAAACACCACTTATACAAAAGCAGAAATAGAAAGCATGATAAATGATCAGTCAAACCTGCTTTGGGAAGGTGCTGTGTTTCCGATCGAAGTTACTTATACTTTTAAAAACAATCAAAAAATTAGTGAACAAAAAAGCGGTATAGTGTTGGTGTGGAGCGACTATTATTACGATACAGGAACGGCTAATAACTATAATAGTGACTTCACGTACATTCCTAAATGGTACGTCTCACAGGCGAGCCGACTAGGGACCAACATCATGATTCCAGTTGCTACTGGACTTTCTGCAAATAATCAATATATTGCGGTAAAAGAGATGCAACTTACAGATACTACACTCAGAGGCACGAGTAACAATGCTTCAACAGTAGGGCGCGATGCAGTGCTTCGTGCGATTGTGGGGGTGTGAAAAATGCAGATAATTTATGTTTCTGTTGATAATAATCAATATTTAACAGGATATGCCACGAGTGAATTTGAAGAAAGCATTCAAGTTGAAGCAGATGAAGAGTTCTTCACTCGTGGATTCACAAATTACAAAATATCCAAAAAAAAATTAGTCTATGACGACGAAAGAGCGAGAAAGCAGGCGCAAGAAAAAGTATTAAGAGACGCAACCCCAAGTACCAGCGAGCAACTGCTCTCTGTTCAACTTGTTGCTACAGATCTGTTTGAGCAAAACCTGCAACTGCAACAACAATTAATTGATACGCAAATAGCCATGACAGAACTTTTTGAGTCTACTTTGTAGGCTTTTTATTTTACTTTGAAAGGTGGTGATAGTGGTGGCTGCAATTTACGCAAACCTTATTCTAAATGGCGCAAAAACTTTTAGCGAAGTTCCTAAAATGCTTCAAAAGCAAGTCAAAGAAGTATTGACAGAACTTGGCTGCGAAGAGCTTGCAAAATAATATTGAGAGGCGGATCTCGCCTCTTTTTTGATTAGGAGGAAAAAACATGACAGAAAAGAAAACAGTGGCTACTAAACCAGCTGCCGAAAAGCAGGTTGTTGAAAAAGCAACATATAAAGTAAAAGAAGGGGACTCGATTGCTAAGGTAGCAACTGCCCACGGATTGTCTGTTGGACAGTTAAAGTCGCTAAACGGCATTGAAAAGCTGAAAACAGGCGCAGAAATCAAAATCAAATAATCACCTAGACGTGCGAAAAATTAAGGGGGAGGACGTCTAGGTGCATGCTGAATTTAAAATAAACGGAATGGTGGTCGAAATGACTATCAGGAACGTGAACAAGCGTAATCAAAAGCAGGCACGGCGCATTTTTTAGCAATGTATGCCGCGCTTTCTAATTTTAGGTGATGGTGGGAGCAGGTGGTTAAATTGGTGTTAGGAGCTATTTCTATAGCCGGGTTGACGGTGGACGAGTTAATCATGATCATTACTTTCATATCAGGAATCGCAGCTGTGGTTATTAGGTGGGGACTAATTAATCCCTTAAAAGGCTCTTTGGATCTTTTGAATAATACTGTGAAAGAACTTCGACAGGAGTTGAAAGCAAGTAAAGCAGATCGGGAAGGTATTCATGATGAGTTGAACGAACATGATAAAAAAATAGCTTTGCTGCAGCAAGAAGATAAAGCTATTTGGAGCGCTGTTCAGATGCAGAGAAAAGAAAAAGAAGGTGATTAAATGAAAATCAATTGGAAAGTACGCTTTAAAAATAAGGCGTGGGTGATCGCGTTAATCGCGACGCTCTTTTTTATTATTCAGTCTGTGCTCGTTATTTTTGGCGTACAATGGGACTACACAACATTGCTAGAACAGGTCACAACAATCGTTGCGGCCCTTTTTGCGTTACTGGGGTTAATTATCGACCCGACCACCGCAGGGGCGTCAGACAGCGCTCAGGCGCAAGATTATAAAGAACCGAGAAAGGATGAAGAAAATGAGTAAATTTTTAAAAGGTCAGACTGTAGTTATTGCTGACGTTGATCGAACAAACACAGATCCGCATATGAACCCGGAAGCTCTCACAATTATCAAGGCGGCCAAGCACCGCGGCGAGGTAACAAAGGTAGTCAGTGAAGAGGGCGAGAGAGACTTGTTCTTCGTATCATTCTACGATGGCGAGGAACGTGTCACCCAAGGCTACCGCATGGACGAAATCAAGGAGGCTGAGTAAAGATGTCAGTAAACGGAGTTGCATTTTCATCGAACCTAGTGCCTTCCTCGAAATACGGCATTAAGTGCCCGAACATGATGAGCGCGAAAAAAATTACGATTCATAACACGGCAAATAAAGCATCCGCTAAAAATGAAGTAAAGTACTGCAGGGATAATAACAATGAAGTTAGCTATCATGTTGCAGTTGATGATATTGAAGCTATTCAAGTAGTTCCTTTTAACCGCAACGCTTGGCATTGTGGGGACGGTGGTAATGGCTACGGGAATAGAAACACTATCGGAATTGAAATTTGTTACAGTACAGGAAACGAAGACCAGTTTAATAAAGCCTGCAAAAACACGATTAAATACGTTGCAGGCCTTTGTGTTCAGCAGGGAATTGTGGCCACAAAAGACACAATCAAAAAACACCAAGATTGGAGCAGTAAATACTGCCCGCACAAAATTCTCGATCGTGGCGATTGGAACAAATTCCAACAAGAGATAATTGATGAATACAACCGGATCACGAAGAAAAGCGGTTCATCTAGTGCAAGTAGCTCGTCAAGTAAGAGCGGTTCTTCTTCTTCCAGTAGCAAAGGTGGCCACTACGTCTATTTTCCCGCCAATCAAGGAACATGGAGAGTCTATCCGTTAAATGCTCCATCGCTATCCGCCAAGCACAGCATTGGTTCGATCAATCCGCCTAAATTCGGCGGCCTGACGTATCCAGTCAAGAAGGATCGCGGCGGTTGGGACTATGAAATCGAAACAGGATCATACGGACGTGTTCGAGTTTACTGTGCGCCAGAAACAGGCGCCAAGGTTAGCTGGAACGGCCCAGGGAATTGGCCAAACGTTCAATAACTAATAAACGCCCCCAGCTAATTTGCTGGGGGCATCTTTTTTTATTCTAAAATAACATCCTTCCCATAATATCCGTCTTCCAAAAGTTTTTCCTCTCTCTCGGCATCAATGATAAAGTTCTTAACAGGCTCATATACATAATTCCCATCATCAAAAGCGCTGCTAACCAGTACTTTTTTCCATAAAAATTTATAGCCCATTTGTGCCAATATGTCAGAATCTCGATATCCAATCTCAATCGGGCTATTATCCTCTATCGAGCAACACTTTCTTTGATCATGTGTAATCACGTAGCATTCTACTGTTCTAGTCATCATAATCTCCCTCTCGTTTTTATTTTGTCAAAATGATCATTTGCTGATAGTAAGGGTTAATAGTCGTGTAAAGATCTGATAATTCAGCGCTTTCTCTGTCATAAGCATCGTCAGTAAGCTTTCTTAACTCTCTATAGGTAGCATCATCACAAGCAAAGTGGATAATAACTTCTAATTCGTCCTCTTCGTCAACCTCAGCAATCTGCTTTTTCGTGTACTCAATTGCGGCTTGTAAAAAGTCGGCCGTGTTTTTAGTATGTCCGTATGCTCTGAAATTTGTTCTTTTTTCATTTACAAAAGTTCGTTGTGTTTTAATCATTTCAATCATCCTTTTCCGATTATAGTTTTTGCAACAAGGCGCCGTCCCATGGCGTTAATCCTTATTACATGTATAACTATAACACGTATTTGCGTGTTAGTCAAGCTGAAATATAAAAAAGAAGGAGAAAGTTTATTCCTCTTCGATCCGGTATAGCTCGTCTAAGAGCTGGCCTGCTGTCATACCAAAAACAACAGCTATTTTTTTGATCATACCAGCTTTAAATGAATCCACTTCTCGCTTGTTGATCGTCGCTAAGCTGGTATCTCTAATGCCGGAAAGTTTGCTAAGTTGGTACCTCGTCATTCCTTGATTTTTAAGAAATAGATCAAGAGCTTGTTTTTGAATAGTACTCACCTCCTTGTTTTTTTGATGCTAGATGATATAATGAAGTCATATCATCTTTTGATGATTATAGTTGTTAGGAGAAGAGTCGGAGTCCCATTCCGGCTCTTCTTGTATTTCCTCATACGGATAAACCAGTCTCGAACGACTCATTTTTGAAAGCAGTCGCTGAACAGCATTAAACTGTTCAATAGCGATAATTGGCGTATGGTTACCGGGATATCGTTTTCGGTGGTAGATATTGAATCCGCAGTATGTTGCGTTCATTAGAATAGTGCGAATTCCAGAAACTTGGAAAGGTTTCCCTCGTTTTCCGCGGAATCCCATGCTATTTATAATGTCAGTTGTTTTGGTTAAACTCGACGTCTCTAAGTACGTTTGATAGATGAGTTTTACCAATTCAGCCTCTTTTTTGTTTAAGATTAGATGATTTTTCCCTTTGGCAATGTCATAACCTAAGATTTTAACCGCAGTTCGATCACCACGCCGTGCTTTAAATTTATACACTTCTTTTAGATTTTCAATTAAAACCTCCCGCTCGAATTCGTTAACAACGCCTAGCACGTTGCGGAGAAGTCTACCAATCGGTGTGCTCGTGTCGAACCCTTCCGAATAACTTATAAGCCTGATGTCACGTTCTTCCAAAAAGTCGCAATCGTTCATTAAGCACTTGAGGCTTCTTGAGAACCTGCTTAGCTTCCAAACAAGCACAAAATCAAATTCTCTGCTTTCAGCATCGTCAAATAGCTGTTGAAGGGCAGGGCGGTTGCTGTTTTTAGCTGAATAGCCGCCGTCCTCGTAAACCTTATATATTATCCACCTGCGTTGCTGGCAATAGTTTGTTAGCGTACTTTTCTGCGTCGCCAGACTCAAACCATCATCAACTTGCATCGAAGTGGATACCCGTATGTAAATAGCTGCCTTTTTCATTGATCTACTCAAGCTGAGAATGAAAGGCCAGCTTCTTCAATTTTTTTCATGATGTTTTTAAGCTTCATATTTTTGCGAACGCCCTTAACGCCGTTATCCTTAGCGAATGCAAGAGCTTTTTCATAGTAGTTGATTTTGGAAGCTTCATCTGCCATGAACTCGTTATAATTCATACATACAGATTTCGGAGCCCACATTTCAAACGAACCAAATTTAGAGATAACCTTTAATTGGTAAGCTTTTTCAGTTTGCTTAAGGACTTTAAAAGTAGCAACATCAAGAACATATGAATTTGCTTGTTTATTTACAAACCATTTTTTCAATGCCACAACTTCAATTTCAGAGTTTTTCAACTCTGCATATACAGTGCGTAATGCGAGGGCAAAACAAGCACCGTAGTTACCTTCAAATGTTTTTGCCAGTTTATGAGCCGCTACAAAGATTTCTTTTTTAGTCATTTTAATCATCCTTTTCCGATTATAGTTTTTGCAACAAGGCGCCGTCCCATGGCGTTAATCCTTATTACATGTATAACTATAACACGTATTTGCGTGTTAGTCAAGCTGAAATATAAAAAAGAAGGAGAAAGTTTATTCTCCTTCAATAAGGTGTTTTCTTGCTTTGATCAATTCATCTAATTCAGCTAGATCTTTCACGGTTGCATGATTTCTAATGAATGTTTTTGCACTACTTTTATACGAGTTATACCGAGCCTGCTCTGGATTTCTATCTCGATACGCCTTAACCGCTTTTTTTTGAGATTCCCGCGTTTTTCCATCCTCCATAGTTATCACCTCCAAATCAGGTATACAGCTACTCCAATCAGTAAGCTCCATACTATAGCGGCTTTCCAGTCGAACTTGATACGTTCAACAGTGACCGTGAATCCTTTCCATTTGAATTTTTTCATGTTATAATGAGTTACAGGAATGGGAGGGGGCTTTCGCCCCTTACTCCCACGTGATTTTTATGGAGAAGATTAGAATGTTGAATCGCACTTCAACTTTTAGTCTTCTTCTTTTTTGTTTCCTGTGTCTCACTCTCTCACCTCCTTGACTATAATAATATTATAACACATGTGTTATAATACGGCAATAGAAACCACAAAAAAATTCTGCCACAACATTAATTAAATGGCAGAATTTGAATACCCAATGAATACCCCTTTTTATATTTTAAACCTTAATATTTATAAAGCTATTTTTCACAAACGGCTTTGTAGAGCCATATTCTCTGTTATTTTCTAATAAGTTTTAGCACCTGATAAACGGGGTAA
>NZ_CAJYCN010000014.1 GCF_913566895.1 Listeria ilorinensis
GGTGTTTCGATCGACAAGATTTTGACCTGTTCTTGCTTCGGTGTGACCTTGATTTTTACGTTGGCTTTTTTCTTATCAGCGGACAGATCGGTTTGGACCGCATAAGAAAGCTCTTCATTGCCTGTTTCTTCCGCAAATGCACGGAAAGAGGTCAGGTTCAGTTGACCCAGTAGTAAGAAAGCGACCATTGCTAACAACAAGCATCGTCTGACCCCATTTGTTTGTTTCATCAAAATCAATTCTCCTCCTTTTATTAATTAAATACTGATTATTCAGTTATATATACGCAATATTTTAATAGGAATACTGCATACCAACTATTGCCGTAAAGCAGTTTTTAATGGTAGTGAAAGGTAACAAAATAATATTATCAAACAAAGTCAAGCATTGTATATGACTTCCCTCAAAACTATCTAAATTAATTTTTTTAGAAACGCCATTCATCCATTTTTCTGTAACAAAAAAATGATTTCGTTCATAAATATGACACATTTAACAAAAACCCTTTAGAAGTGAATTTTTTATAGGATTTAAAATTGAAAAAGTTTAAACCCGATTAAAAAGAACCTAAAATCACACAAAATTGTTTTTTTGTAGAAATAACTATATCTAGTGCTTGATTTTAGATTCTCTTATTGTTAGTTATCCTCTAAAAGCTTTTTTATATTTTATTTCAACATTCTTACATAGATACGCTGCCATAAGAATAAAGCACATCCCGTAATCATAAGGCTGAAAACTGTCAGATAAATTCTTGCTCCTAGCTGTTCTGGCCACGCTATTCCCTGCATGTCTACAAACAAAAGACGCATAGATCTGATGGCAAAGTAACCGATAAAGTAAAGACCAGTTATTAAAAGCAAACCGACTATCTGTAAAATTTCTTCTTTTATTTTTTGTGATACGCGTAATTTTTTCCAAAGATAAACGGGATGAATCAGCCAGCTGCTCCAAAACATCAGCACAATATATTGAAAAGGAATGCTCGTCACTTGCAGCGCTGTCAGGCATGTCAATACAGTCGTTGTGATAACGACAAAAAGGGAAGTGACCTTAGCATCCAACTGATAATAGTCATGCCATAGCTGATAACGCCTAATTTGCCCTAAACCCTCACCTGCACGTGCAAAATAGGAACGAATCCCCGACAGAATCAACAGAAGAAATAGAAAAAAGATGATCCATAAACTAACAATCAGCAGTAATGTATCTAAAAATGCACTTGTCATAGGACTCGCCTGCTCTCTGATCGTTTCCGTTTTTTGAGCCTTTCAAAGATCCGTTCTGCTTTCTTTTCATCTGCTGAGGCAAATTGTGCCATGATATTCGCTTCATTTTGAACAAGATGCAGGTAACCCAGTGCAACAAAGATGGGCTCTGAAGCTGCATCATCCAAAATCACGATCTCACTATAGTCAAAAAAGCTTAAAAAATCAATATGCTCTTCCAATACAGTCTGTTGCCCTTCTTTTGTATTGATAACAAAGCCTTCCACTTCACCTTCGAAAAATTGCCCCATAGGTGAGACGATCTTAAGTTTCATTTTTTCTCCCCCTATTTCAGATCTTTGTAGGAGCCGATAAACAGAAAGTCTCGTTCTGAGCGTTCATCATAGTCACCATTCAAAATACGTTCAATACTGCCGAGTAGATCTTCAATTTCAACAAATATCCCTTCTGTTCCTGTAAATTTTTCGGAAACATAGAATGGTTGTGAAAGAAAGTTACGAATTTTTCTGGCTCGCCCTACAAGTTTTCTATCGTCATCACTCAATTCAGCCATACCAAGTACATTAATGATTTCTTGCAGCTCCATATAACGTTGTAAAATATATTTCACTTGAACTGCTAACTGATAGTGGCGTTCCCCAACAAATGTTGGATTAAGGGCACGCGAAGAAGATTGCAATGGATTGACTGCTGGAAAAATCCCCAATGCCGCAATTGAACGTTCCAACACGATCGTTGAGTCTAAATGACTGAATGTCGCGACAGCAGAGGGATCATCAATATCATCTGCTGGTAAAAAGACACATTGAATAGAGGTGATGGATCCATTTTTAGTAGAAGCGATCCGATCTTGGAAATCGCCTACTTCTTTTGAAAGCGTCGATTGGTAGCCGCCAGTAATCGGAATCTTACCTTGTAGAGAAGAAACTTCGGAGCCTGCTTGGATGAATCGAAAAACATTATCAATAAACAGCAGCACATCTTTTTTCTCTTCATCACGTAAATACTCAGCGATCGTGAGACCTGTTAATGCCACACGCATGCGTACACCAGGCGACTCATTCATTTGGCCTAGCACCACCGTCGTTTGCGACAACACGCCACTTTCTTTCAATTCGTTATACAGGCCGATTCCTTCTCTGACACGTTCTCCTACACCGGTAAATACGGAATGACCACCCATCATGCTGATATTATTGATCAGTTCCTGCATCAACACAGACTTCCCTACTCCAGCACCACCGAAAAGCCCTGTCTTACCACCTTTTAAAATTGGACAAATCAGGTCAATGACTTTGATACCGGTGTAGAGGATTTCTTTATTCGTATCAAGTTCTCGTAACAAAGGCTGGTTACGAAAAATGGGCCATTTTGTTTCAGTGTCAGGTTCTGGCTTTCCATCAATGGCTTTCCCGTAAACATTCAACATGCGGCCGAGTACTTTCTTTCCAACAGGGACTTCGATCGGATGACCCAAATTAACGACTTCGGTTCCTCTCGCAAGACCGCTGACTTCCCCAATCGCAATCGCAGAAACAGTATTGATACCAGTATGCTGGACAACTTCTGCCAAATAGTTGCCCTGATGGGTGTGATATTCAAGTGCATAGCCGATTTCAGGCAGATCGCTCTCGTTAAATTCAATTTTTAAAACAAAACCACTAATACTAATAATGGTTCCTGTGTGTTTTTTCATTTATTCTTCTTCCTTCCTGATCGTCTGTGCACCACTGATAATGTCCAGCAACTCACTGGTTTTTTGTTGCAGTGCTTTTTTTTTCGCGTCAAAAATCGCATCCTCAAGCTGTTTTTGAATATTGTCCTTTGCTTGTTTCATAGCAATTCGGCGCATACAATATTCACTGGCTACGGAATAGCGAAACATGCTATAAAGCAGACCGCATAAATAGTTTTCCAACAGCAGCTGCTCCACTTGTTCATCGTCTTCCTCATAATCAAGCACATAATCAACTTCAATCGACCTTATATCTGCCTCTTCCGGAATGTCGGGATAAATTTTTTCACACATGGCTTCTGAATGAACAGCATTGAAATACTTTGTAAAAATCACATATAAAGCATCGATCTGCTGCGAATTGATCTGATCGATAAAATCAGCTGTAATTTCTGTCGTAGTTTCCAAATCGATGTTCTCTAAGGAAAGCTGTAAATAAGCTGTGATATTTTGACCCAATTTGGTTAGATAGCGGTGCCCTTGCTCCCCAATGACTACCCAATTGATCTTCACCTGATTTCCCAGTGATTCGATTAATTGGTCAATCTGTGTAAATACTTCACTGTTATAAGCACCACAAAGCCCACGTTCCGAAGTAACTGCTATCGCCGTAATATTTTTTTCTACCACTGTTTGGTTGTTACCGATATACATGGTTTTTCTCACCCAGCGTAGACTTTTTAAAATCGTTTCATAATAACTAACAGCAGCTTCGGCCTTTTCCCGGAGATTAGAAAGCTTTCCTAAAGTCGCTAATTCCGTCACGTGGACGATCTTATGTGTTGAGTTCAGTGCTTTGATTGTTTTTTTAGCCTGGTTTGTACTCAACGAAAAGGCCTCCCCGCTTCCTGAATAATCTCTTCCAGCATTGCAGCATGCGCTTCACTTAATTCATTGATCGTATCGATTTGGCTGGAAAACACTTCAAAGGCTTCGTGCATGTGCGCCTTTTCTAGCAGTAAGCCTTTGAATGTTTGGATTTTTGCAGGCGAAATTTTGGTCAGAAAGTCATGTTGGAAAGCATATAAAATGATCACCAGCTCAGCCACTGAAAAAGGACTTAAAATGTTTTGCTTGAAGAGTTCTGTTAGTATCCTACCATCTGTCACCATTTTCATACTGCCATCATCAAGAGCGTTCCCAAAATCAAGCAATTCTTTCAGTTCTTCATACTGTGAAAGAATCAAAGTCAAATTCTTGCTAAGCTTACGGATGATCGGGTGTTGAGCATCTCCGCCAATTCTTGACACAGATACCCCGACGTCAACTGCCGGTTTTTGTCCACCGTTGAATAAATCTGATTTCAAAAATAGCTGACCGTCTGTAATGGAGATCACATTGGTCGGAATGTAGGCCGTTACATCATCTGATAAAGTTTCGATCATCGGTAGTGCAGTGATGGAACCAGAGCCATGCTCCTCATTCATTTGGACCGCCCGTTCCAAAAGGCTGGAATGGATATAAAAACTGTCTCCTGGATAAGCTTCTCTGCCAGGCGGACGATTAAAGAGCAAGCTGATAGCTCGGTATGCATCTGCATGTTTGGTTAAATCGTCAAAAACAATGAGTACATCTTTACCCTGATCACGCAAGGATTCCGCAACAGCCATCCCGGCATAAGGTGTTAAATACTGGGCAGTAAGAGAATCACTGGCGGCTGTTGCAACGACAGTCGAATATGCCATTGCCCCGTGGTGACGAAGCGTTTCAATCACTTCAGCAATATAAGCGGCTTTAAGACCAATCGCTACATAAATACAGTGCACGTTTTGATTATGTTGATTGATGATCGTATCCACAGCAATCTGCGTTTTTCCTGTTTGACGGTTGCCCAGAATCAATTGACGCTGTCCCCGACCGATCGGTGTAATCGAATCAATGACCGCAAGTCCAGTATTAAGCGGACGTGTGACGCTATCGATCGTCATGATCTCGGGTGTTACACAAAAAAGAGGGGCAGAGGCGGTTGGTTCTTCCTCCGTTTCGCCATAAAGCATCTTTCCAGTAGTATCTATGATTCGACCTGCCATATCATCATAAAGAGAAACCTCGATAAAATGATTCGAGACGGACACATTCATTCCTTCCAAAATATCATTTGTTTCGTCAATCAGACCAATTCCTACAAATTCCTCATTTAATTCCAGAATGACCCCCCGATATTTCTGGTCAATCAAAACCGCTTGATGGAGTGCTGCGTTTTCCAATCCTGAAGAAAAAATCACTCCATCCGAAATCTTTTCGACTCGACCATGTTCCTTTAAATATTCTAAGTCTACAGACGTTTCATACTTTTTCATATCAAAATGAATTGTTTTCAAAATTTCACTTCCGCTTCCATTTTTTCTGTCGAACGCTTGATTAATTCCTGATAACTCATGTCGATCGATTTGGATCCATATTGGAGAATGACGCCACCAATCTGTTCTTTTTTCACCTGATATTCCATTCGATAATTAGCATGATCTTGCTGCCAAAGTTGTTCAAAATGATGAGCGGCTTCCTTATCAGTGACAAACACATGAATGGTTCCGGTATAAAAGTGGATATTGTAGACCTTAATAAAATTCCGATAAAGCATCTTGGTTTGTCGGTATGAATAATGGGTCAGCATGTAGAAAAGAAACTGGATAAATTCCGCATCGATTTCATTCAGCACACCCTCTTCTCTCATTACTTTCAGCTTTTGTTCCGGTGATAAATAGCTGCTCTGATATATCTGTTTTACAGATAATTTAGCTGACCGCTCATTGAATTTCTGAAATGACGCTGCAAAAAGATGCAGCTGTTCTGGCGTATACATATCAAACAAGCGTAAAATCACTTTATAAGGCAGCGCACAGCGAATTTTCTCTATTTTTACTAATGCGTCAAATTCACGGATTGCCTCTGCAAAAAGCTGTGCTTCCTCTTCTTCAGATTCAATAAACACTTCCTGAAGAATCTCGTTCACATAACTACTGAGCGCTCGGTGCGGCGCATGTGGGGTTGTCTCAATTGCCGGAACCTCCACAACTTGTTTCGGTTGTTCATTTTGCCACGCTTGCAATTCCCGCTCATATTGACTGTTTTTTGCAAGTAGCTGGTCGATTTCTTCGAGTAGCAGCGATTCTTTTTGTTCTGCTTCAAGTGCCAATTGCCGATTCTTCTGTTCCTCACGTGTCGTGGCAACCTTTTGTCGCTTCAAACGCCGGAAAAGACTTTCTTTTTCAAGTGACTGGTCTTGACTGAGTTCATAAAAGAAGCTCGTCAAGATATTTTCAAGTTTCTGAAGGGCAAAATGCAATAAATACAAAAAGCCAACTGCAAAAACACCATAAAGAACGATTGTCTGAATAAATTTTTCCATGTTCACACACCCATCATATAAACGGATTGACCCAAAGTAAGATAACGGCAATCGCCAGTGCAAAAAGCATCAATGCGACAATCATTAGGAGCCCTAAAAAAAGGCCACCCATTACTTCTTTTTTGGCATTCGGGTTTTTTCCGATAATTTCTGTTGCTCTGCTAACCGCAATCCCCTGACCGATTGCAGCTCCTAAAGTTGCTAATCCAATCGCCAGTGCGGCGCCAATCACGCTACATGCAACAACTAAATCCATTTTAAATTCCTACTTTCTTTTTTTATTGTGAGGCAGTAACATCTGCATCGCTTTTATTACTCCTGATAGACATACAGCTGCAATGTACCATTGGCATCATAAACAGCTACCCTGTGATCAAAGCTGTCCCTTGCCATTTTAGAGATGGTTTGGTTCAATTTTACCTGTCCAGTTTCATCAGCAGTGACTTCTTGCTGATTCCAAGTTGTCCAGTCAGCGTTCGTTCCGACAGGGCTCCTTTCGATCACTAGTTGGTAAGTTTCGCCTGGGGCCCGATTCATCGAAAAGTTCAACTCATACGTTGCATTTTTTGGCGCCAACAAGTCTTCTGTTTTAGCTGTTGCAGTATTCGTTTTTATACTTTCATCTTCCACACCACTTTGTTCTGTCTTATCTGTTTGAACCGTATCATTGGTTTCTGTTTGGAAAGGTGTGAGTGAAACTGTCAATTGCGCATTTTTATCATATTCAAGTGCTTGCTTAACAGGATATTCAAAAGTCTTGCTTTCTTTTGTTTCATTATTGACTGTCTCAAGGACCAGTTTAGCTTCAAGAAAAAGTTCTTCACTACTTGTCATCGGTACAATACGGATACTGTTTTTATCCTGATTTACGATCTGATAGTCAATTTCTGCGTCACTTTCCTGATCTATCAATTCGACTTTTGCCCGTTCCAACGTATAATCGGCAGAACTCCAGTCATAGTCCACCTGCACAACTTTATCCGCAGCCTGACTAGCTCGTAAACTTTTCAATACGGTTGCCTGCATTGTGTAGTATTTCGCCGAACTATTCAGTTCGATCGTTTCCCCATTTTTCATCTCAATAACTGTTTGGAACTGATAAGCGGTACTTGGAGAAAGTCCTGTTACACTAATAAGTTCACCGCCTCCATTTACAAGATTCGTGCTGGCATCCATATAGAACGAATCATTTTCTGGATCAGTTACCTTGATACGCGTCCGTTTGACATCAGCAACCTGTGCATCCAGCGCCACATTGACTTTCATAGTGGTACTTGTTACATTTTGAAGCTGATAAACAGCAGAAACGGTTTGGGTTTCAAAAGATTCGCTCTGCATTTTGACTTCCTGAATCCCTTCGTCTGTTCCTAAATCATATTGATAGGTAAATTCAAGATGATAGCGCTTATTAGGTGAAAGTCCAGTTAGCGTAGCCTCAGTATCAACAGCTGATACATATTGCGTATTTACCGTTTTACCAGTTTTTTCATCAACTGCTTCAATTTTCGTTACACCGATCAGCGTATTATCCGGATCAGTATAGCGATAGCTGACCTTGGCGTTCGTTACACCTGGTGCAATATAACCGATTCTAAGCACAGGGATATTGCGCTCCAAATTCTTATTCAGTTCATCTAGTTTGCGGAGAACTTCCTCATAGTCATCAATCTGCTCAAGTTCTTCTTGCGTAGCTGTTTCGTTAGATTGCGACTGTGAACTGTTATTTGTTCCGCTTTGATTATTGTTTTCGCCTCCGTTACCCGAGCTACTTCCAACGTTCAGTTCATCTCCATACTTTTTAGTTGCATGAAGGCCATTGCTTGTATCCTCAGATGATTTAGCACTTGTACTCGTATCCGTGCTTTCTTTTTCATCTTTCTTTTCTGCAGTTTCTTTCTTACTATTTTCGGCTTTTTCTTTCTTTTCTTCTTCCTCTTCTTTCACAACAATTTTTTCATTGTCTGTTCCGCCAAAGCTGGCAAGGTCGATTTTCCGTTTTCCAATCGTATATGTTTCATCACTGGCATCCAGAACCGTATCCTCATTCACTTTCAATGTCATATGCCCCAGATAACGGCTTTTCTTTTTATTTTCATAAATCGTGACGCTGCCAGTTTTATCAATGAGAAGAAGCGGCTTGGAAATTTTTTTGATTTCTTCTCCGCCTAGATAAAGTGTGGCGTCAGCATTCAAAAAATATTGTCGATTGGCCAATTTCACGACACTGTTCTCAGCTATTTTGGAGTTTTTATACTGATAAGAGGCGCCGCTCTTTTCATAGACTTGTCGCCCTTTTAGCTTGCTGCTCACACCATCTGTATTGATAACTGGAACGCTTTTTGTAAACATCAGTGCCTCTTTGTCCAAATACAGGATCGTACTTGCCATGATTTCATTTCGAGTATCCTTCTGATCATTTTTGGCAATCAGCTGGTCACTATTCCAACTGCGGTAAAGTGTGTTGCCTTTTTGAAATTGCAGTGTTTCCTGCTCATTATTTAAAACTACTCCATCATCAGGGAGAGAGACAAGATCAAATCTTGCCTCCTTAAAAGATCCCCATAAGATTACAGCAATAATAATTAATGGAACGGCTGCAACAATCAAGCCTATTTTCCATGTAGGTTTCATTTACTTGCCTCCAGTTCAATGATGCCAAATGTTTTCCCTGATTTTGTCTCTTTGACTGTTACATTGGAATCTTGGTAATTCGCACTGATTTTAACACCAGTATCCAGTTCACCTTTTTGAATCTCATATGTCTCTGTAAAGTCCTTGCCAAACCAAGATTGAACGCTCTGCCAAGCCGAGAGTTCTTTCGGTTCAACAGTAATAGTCATTTTCGTTTCGGCATCAGCAGTATGGTTACTCATCAATGTAAAGCTGTTTTTCTCAATATCTGCTTTTAGATTATTTTCTTCATTATTTCCCTGATAAAACGCAACAGGCTTATCATTCTGATCAAATACTGTCAGTGAATAATTGCTTGTCGGCTGCATGGACAATGAGACATCCTCTGAAAGATTTTCTGCTGCAACTTTCTTTGTATCCATTACATCACCGAATTCATCTTTCACTTCATACGTATAGGTTCCTTTTTCATCGTCTGCGGTCTTCAATTTCGCTGTAAGAGTGCTACTCGTTGCTTGTACACGCTTAAAGGATTTTACTGCTGTCGAAACATCTTCTTGCAGTGTGATAAAGTTAGAAGTTTTTTCATACGTTTTTAGTTCGTTGGTAGGCGTGCGGTATGTGATGATCATTTTACCGAGGAAACTCTGTCCCGCTTTCTTACCGGCAATATTAAAGCTCCCCGATACTGTTGCAGGGTATGTCCCCGGCAAAGTAATATTTTTCGTATCGATCAGTTCAGTATGCTCGTTATTTCCGCCATAATCGATCAATTCATAAAACTCCATTTTGATCTTTTCGATCGTCGCTGATCCCGGCTGAACTTCTTTTGCCTGTAACTTGATCGTGTTTGTTGCTCCATCGAGTTGAATAGTCAGTGAGTTAGATGTGACATATTCATCATCGGTCGTAAAGTTAAAGCTATTGCTCCAATACCTACTCCCCCCGCCATTCAAATTATCATATTGGGTACTGATAGTAAGCGTATAACCTGTTCCAGGATCCAGATTAGTAAAGGTATTGATCCAGCTGACCGTATTGCCGCCGGTAAAGGTTCCTTTTTTGATTTCTGCCCCTGTTTTCGTATTTTTCAACTCATATTGGAATTGTTTGTTTGGTCCGCCAACAAAGTAGCTTTGCGGATCATTATAAGAGAATTTCAGTGTCGCTTCTCTAGTGGAGACATTTTCCAATGTGAGAGGTGCGGAAACAGTGCTTGGTGGCGAAATATAAAGGCTTTTCGCATCGCTCAGGAAGCTAGGGGCCTTCGCTAAACTAGTATGCATATAAGCAGCAATCACATATGTCTTCCCTGAAACATAATTTTGCTTGCCGGAACTGTTGTATAACGCAAATTCCGGTGTCTTCGTCAAATCATCGAATGTAGCTACAGGCGTTTTAGTAGCTAGTTCCTGTTCAAGTGCTACTAGATTCGTTAAACTAGAAGAAATTGTCGACGCATCATAGAGCCGGTATTCCACATTCGTCAAAACATTGCTTTCATCCACAAAATTGACATTCCCCTTGATTGTTCGGTATCCATAGGCTGGATTCCATGAATAAGCGGTCGATACCATGCTTGGCAAACTTTTTTCTGTTGTAAATGCTTCCGAATAATAAACCTTTTCCTTCTCGCCATCACCATTTAGCAGGTTATATTTACCTTCTACTTTCACAATATAATTCGTGTTAGGTGTTAAGCCTGTTACAGAAATATCACGTGTTGGCAATCCATCCACTCGAACTGAATGAACGAGTGTTGAACCGTCTGCTTGATAAACATTGACATACAATTCATTGTTGTTATTTTTCTTCACAGTTGTATCATCTTTATCTTCACCAATGACATCCACTTTCACGCGTTTATCATAGACGCCAATATTTTCAGCAGAAATATTCGGCACTTCAAGAGCTTTTGTAGAAATAGATTCTGTCACTTGAGCAGTCTTCTCACTTGCTGAATAAAGGTCGAACTTAGATCCCTCTGCTTCATCTGCTACAAGACCTACTGCGAAATCAACATAGCGACCATTCAGTTCCGCCACATAGCTGCCATCAGGCTGGCGGATCAGTTTAAAGGAATCTGCTGACTCACTATTATCAATGAGGATCCCATTACGGTATGCAAGATACTGCCCTGTCCAACTATTTTTAAAGGTGACACCTGAGATATTTCCTTCAGAGTCTGTCACTCCTTTTGAAAGCGTGTAGACAGCAGCATGATTTACACTGCTTGCAGTTGAAACAGAACCGTTTGTCGAACTAACATAGGAGCTGCCATTATTGATTGATACATAGTATCTATCCGACAAGTTTTGATTATCCATTTGGTTTTCTGTATAATTCATTTTCATTTCAAGATCCATTTGATACGTATGATCAAACCAAATATTTCCAAATGGCAACTCGATTGTCTGCGCATCAAATTGACCACTACCAGATTTTGCAACAGAGTAATCTGGTGTCGTACTAGATGATCCCGTCAATTCATAATTGGTCCTCATCACTGTATTTCTTGCCGTTGCATCTGGTTGTGGTGTCAAGACCATTGAACGACCTGATGCATCCATCCCAATCTGAGCACTAATTTCCGGTGGCGTCATATAAAGTGCTGCCAGTTGTTTCGTCATAAAGACATCCGATTGAGCCGGACTATCACTTGAGATCACATAGTCCCCGCTTGTTTTAATTGTGGTTGCTCCATTATTTGCCAATGACAGAGTAATCGTATTCTTCCCTTTTTGAAGCGCTGCGGAACCACCTGCAGTACTGGTCACTTCAAGAGTTCCCGGTACAATCGCTTCTTCCCCATCTTTCACAAAGATGTTCATCTTCACTTCACTGGCTGTTCGGCTTAGAATTTCATATTCGACACTTGGCTTTTCTTTTTTGATTTTAATAGCATCAGAACTGATTAGGATATGATGGTCTTCATAATTATCATTCCAAACAACATCTGCTTTAATCACATATTCATAGCCTCGTCCCAGAAGTTTATTCGTCAAATCAAAGTATATATATTTTCCAAAATCTGCTGCTGTAGAAACTTCCTGCTCAACAAGCGGCGTATCTAGATCATCAGATTTATAAATACTGTAAATAATAGAACTTGTCGCACTATAATTGTCAACCATCGCGGCATCTGTAGCATCAATACCAGCAAGTCCCCCCACCTTCATCTGATCAGCCTGATAGTCGAGCAGGACTTTATCTGTTACAGGAGCTTCTTTACGTGTTTTGAAGATAAATTCCCCTTCAATCGGCACCCTGTTCATTCCACTATCATATCCGTCCTCGATTTTCACTAAGTATTCTTTATTGATATTCAAATCATCAAAAGAATAACTCTTACCATTTACACTCATAAGCGCACTAAAATCTTCTTGAAGAGAGACTGTTTTTACAAGCGTATTGGTTTTCTTCTCATAAATTTTTAGATTTGCTTCGTTCAACTTGGCTGCAGCAGCTGAAAGTTTCACATTCACACTCGCTCGCGTCGTTTCCACTGAATCAAGTGTAAAAGTCGCATTTACTTTAGATACTTCAGTTGTTCGGAAAGCACTAGATTGTCCGATCAGTTCATCCACCATAATACCCGAGCCATCATCTAGATTATAAGAAGCGGTCAATACCGCCACATAATAGGTTTCGCTTTCCAGCCCATCAAATTCGACCAAATTCGTAATATCTTGTTTAGTTAAAAGATCTACGACTGCTACTGGATTTCCACTGTACATTCCCTGTGCATCTGATTTGTAAAGTTTCACCACTGGATGAGTCAAATTGTCATAGAGAATCGTGTTATCTGCATCAAAGATTTCATAATTGATGGTCAGCTTATCCTGCTCTGCTTCTTTTAGCGAAAATTGAGCGCTAGGCTTGGTTTTCTTTCCTACAATCACACTATTTGAAACTGGTGAAGCAAATGTATAATCTGACTGTCCGTTGTTACCAGAAATATAGGCAACAAAAACATAATTGCCGTCACTCATATCAACCGTACGCCCAACTTTAACAGCTGTATTCTTTTGACTGGCATCTACGACCGAGTAAGCGTACTCTTTGGCGTTTTCACCATTAGCCCGATAATCATCTTCTAAATAAGCCACATAACGAATACTTGTAATCGAACTGTCACTATCAACAAGTTTATTCGGTACAACAGTAAACTCCCCTTTTTCCGTACTATAGGAAAGTGTTAAACCTTCAATCGTCGGCTTTGCTTTTAAAGTCGATGAAATAAAATACCAGCTGTCATCTGTTACATCCTTACCATCTACAACCAGTTTCTCCATTTCAATAATGTATTCCTTATCACTGTCCAGTCCATCAAAGGTCACTTCAACTTGTCCATTCTTCGTCAGCAAGGCCCCATCAACAGAGACAGCCTGAGAGGTGGTCACGTTACTATTGTTTTCTTTGATTTTTAGAACAAGCTCATCGATCTGACCATAGAGCTCAGTAGCTGTCAGTTCCGCCTTTAAATAGTCTTCACCACGTTCAGTCACTTTTGGTGTGATCACAACTGGTTTTGCCTCGACCGTTTGCCGGAAGAAGATCGTCTCCTGTTTTTCATCACTTGCCGATTTATAGCTTCCCTGTACGACCACCTGGTAGGATTCACCATATTTTAAATGATCGAAGGTAAAAGTTTGATTCTCTTTGTTAGGTTGAAGCTTTTCTTTCTTGACAACATTATTTTGACTATCATAAAGAATTGCTTCCAAGGATTCCAATCTTTCAGAAGGATCTGTTACCATGACTTTAGCTGAGGCAGTCTGCCCCTCAACAGCTAAATGGACATCCACAATCGGCACTTGAAACGTATTGATACTTTCCGTTTCGTTCAACTTTTTAATGATCTCATTCGCTTTATCTACGTCTTCTTGATCTTGCGCATTATCCGTATTTCCCCCGGACGGAGTGCCGTTTTGACTAGCGGTTGTAGCCTCATCATCTCCATTTGTGCCACTGCCAGCACCTGCTTCACTCGAATCTCCATCTCCTCCGTTTGAGTTTGCATCCTGCTGAGCCTCATTCTGTGCTTGAGCATCATTTCCCGCTTCTGTTTGTTTTTGTGCTTCTTTCTCTGTCTCTTGAGCACTATCATCACTCGTCGCTTTTTCTTTGGTCGTTTTTAGTTTCCTTGCCTGTGCCGCATCATCTATTTCAACTTTAATTGATCGAACATCAATATTTTCTTCATTATCGTTCTGACTAACAAGCATCTCTTTCGTTAAATCGAAACGATAATGATTATTTTCCATCTCAATATAAGCATCATCACTGGCCAATTCTTCTAATGTCTTGTCTCCCATCAATTGAACTTTTTTATTTTCATCAATGGAAACAAGCACGTTTTTAGGTAGTTTTTTATTCAATCCTTCATCATTCTTCAAATAGGCATTATCTAAAATAATATAGCGACCCTCAGCCAATTTCACAACGGTTCCTTTTGGAAGCTGTGCCAACGCCTTACCAGTATCGCTTTTAGCTTTATAGACACTATCACCTTCACTGACAAATGTTTTTGATGGTAGTTCTACTAAATCTGTCGCACTTTTAATCGCAACGCTTTTTCCTAAAAATTGGATTCGCTTATCTTTTAAAAATAATGTTCTTGCAAGGTTAATTGGTTTTATTTCTTTTTTATCGGTAATCGTTTTTTCATTATTGATCCAAGCATCATTATAAGTTGCACCTTTAGAGAAATCGAGCTCCTTTCCATCCGGATTATATGTATATCCGGCTGTTTCGATCGCATAAGCATCGTCTCTCATCAAGAAAAACGCTGAGATGATTGCACCGATAGCCAGTAATGAAACAACACTAATGACTACAATATTTTTCTTCAAATCCTACTCCCACCTTTATTCCTTGATTTCATATTGAAAAAGATGATGGAACCAATCAGCATCATCTTTTCCAACGAGAATCTTTTAGCTGCTTGTTTCCACTAACGTTTTCCCCATGTTCGTTTCAAACATCTTTTCCGTTTCTTTCATTTTCCAAGGAGAAGATTTAATATCAAGAACACCTTGATTATGTAGCTCATTTACCACAGAGGATGTCGAGGAAACGGAGCAGTTGGCTAATTTTGCAAGCATATTTATTTGAAGCCATTTTGGAAAAACTGGCAATTTTGCAGTGACCCAATAGTTATCTAACAAGAAATCGAGGGTTGCCATGATTTTATTTTTTGGAGCCTCTGTTCCCAACATTTCCTGTCTTTTCAGATCCAACTCTGTTTTTTCAGCAATTTGCAAAAAGAAATTGGATAATATTTTATCTTCCTCTAATTTTCCAAATACAGATTCAGCACTTATGTTACAAATCTCTGTAGTTTCTAAAGCCTTCAATTTTACCTCGTGAATCGTAGGAAAAATAAAGCTTTTTTGGAAGAAGCACCGGGTGATCCCTTTTTTCTTTCTATTGCTTTCTTCAATCAGCGTCCCTTTCCGCATTAATAGCACATGCTCCTGATCTGCTACGATCATTTCACCGGCTTTTAATTTCTTGAATGTGTGGCTAAAATTATTAAGAAGATAGGCATATAAAATAGCATTTCTCCTTACATACTCATGAAATTCCACGTATTTCATTTCACCGTCATCCCTTCTAAATGTCTAGTATAAGTTTTATTATCCTCGAAAAAATTTTGAATTCGTAGACGCTTTTTCAACTGTTTTACGCGAAATCATTATATAATAGACACTTTTCCGTAACATTTACAATTTTATTCAGTCAAAATAACTAAAAAAAGTCTTCATATACATCCATATAAATCTACACATAAAAAAAGCACTCCAAAAAATGGAATGCTTAACACTTATTTACTTACTGAATACTTATGCCTTTGTGTATATTGCATAACCTCGCCCAACATCTGCTAAGCCATGACTATCAGAGCCATAGATTAATGGAATCTCCAGTTTTTTCGCTTGCTGAATGATCTCCGTAGTTGGATAAGTTTCTTTGCAATAGGGTTTAAAGAGGCCTGCGGTATTCAAATCAAGCTGATATCCCCCTTTAGCCACCTGTTCAAGAAAAGGCAGGTAGACCTCTAGCGGCAAAGTCAGATCCTCTTCAAAATAGTCCTTAAATTTCCGACAAAGCGTAATATGACCAATTCGTTTTGGCTTATAGGGGCCAAGATCTGCTTTCAGTGATTTCATCAGCTCCTGATAATAGGCGATTTGTGCATCACTAAAGCTACCATGATAGCGCACCAGTCCCGCGTCATAGTCCTCTGCTGAAAAATCGATTGACCGCGTACCGTCCGTCCCTTCCATAAAATGCACACTCAAAATGCCATCATCCAACCGTGCACCATATTCATTCAAAAAGTCTCGCGTATAGTCTTCAAAATCCGCCAGATAGTCCACTTCAAACCCCAATTTGATCGTAATATCGCTTTTATAGGTTTCTTTCAGCCGCTCTACCATTTTAAAATAGTACGGCAAATCTGACATCGCCATCGCAGCCGTATCCACCGCTTCCTCGTCACCAGCCGTCGTCTTCTTAAAAGCTGGTGTGATCGGCATATGCTCTGTGATCGAATATGTATCAAACCCCAGCTCGATTGCCCGTCTAACAAATCGTTCCGCTTCTTCATGCGTTCCATGTGGACAAAATTCTGTATGTGTATGCCCGTCCCACTTCATGTCATGGCCCTCCTTTTTTGCTCCCATTATAACATATTCAGCTTTTTTCGTTTACAAAAACACTTTAACATGCTAATATGCTAATAAGTTAAAATATCGAAAGGAGTTTCCGCATGAACTGGAATCGAAGTTTGCCGACAGGTACAAAAGATAAATTATTTCGCGAGGCTCGAAATGCTTTCCATTTGGAGCAGCTCGTGGCAACTTTCTTTGAAAAGCGCGGTTATCTGCGTATTGAAACACCAATGATCGAATTTGAAGATGTATTCGCCGCACTCAATCAGGGTGAAACCAAGCACTATCGCTTTTTTGATGAGAAAGGACGCCTGCTCGTTCTGCGGCCTGATTTGACTCTACCAATCAGTCGTGTAGTCAGTACGACCGGTGTTACCTTACCGCTCAAACTTTCCTACAGCGGAAAAATCTTTCGAGCGAACGAAAGCCATGGTGGCGATAAAAATGAAGAGACACAGGCTGGCATCGAATTGATCGGCTACGATTCCCAAAAAGCTGAATTGGAATGCATCTTGGCCGGCATACAGCTGATCAAAGAACTGGATCTCCCTCCATTCCAATTAGAGTTGGGGCATGCGGCAATCTATCAAGCAATCCTCCGTGAATTGCAGCTCACTGAAAACGCCGAACGGGAATTCCGCCAGCATTTGCAAAACAAAAGCCTTTCCGGACTAAAAAACTTTGCTGAAAGTTTTCCGGGTGAGCTGGCTGCCTTTATCACGCAATTACCACGTTTATTCGGCCCGGTAGAAGAAACCCTTGCTAGAGCCAAACAATTAACCCAAAACCCGCAGATTCTTTTCGCCCTACAGGAAATCGAAACAACTGCTCTTTTGGTTCAACAAATCGAGCCAGATGCAAACTTGACTGTCGATATTGGTCTCGTGCAGGAGCTTGATTACTATACTGGCTTAGTTTTCCGCGGTTTTGCCGATGATACGGCTGATTACTTTTTAAGCGGCGGTCGTTATGATCACTCCGTGCAATATGCAAGCAGTGAACGCATCCCAGCAGTCGGTCTCGCCCTGCATCTTGACACCATTTTGACGTTGCTTGAGAAAACCCGACCAAAATCTCAGCGAAAAGCGCCCAAAATCCTGATCCATTACGACCTATCTGAACTAAAAGAAGCTTTGCGCTATGCAGCGAATAAAGAGAACAGCACCCTCAGCTTCTTTGATTCACCGCAAGAGTCAATCGCTTTTGCCCGAAAATGGGCATTCGATCAAGTGATCGCTTTTGCACCTGGAAAAGTCAGCTATCTTTATGAAAAGGAGTTGGAAGCATGAAGCCACTACGAATCGCACTTACTAAAGGTCGTCTAGAAAAGCAGGCGGTTGAGCTGCTCACCCAAGCTGGAATTGACTGCTCCATGCTGGCTGACAAAAAGAGAAAGCTGATCTTCAAAAGTGAACAGCAACCCGTTTCCTTTTTCCTCGTAAAAGCGGTCGATGTCCTCACTTATGTGAAACATGGCGCAGCCGACATCGGGATCGTCGGACGCGATATCTTGCTCGAATCCAGCAGTAGCTATTATGAAATGCTTGATCTTGAAATTGGTAAATGCACCTTCTGCCTTGCCTCAACACCCGAATTTGATCCAACAGACTACCGCCGCAAAACGATCGCTACTAAATACCCGAATATTACTGCACAGTATTTCCGAGAAAAGGGAGAGGACGTGGAGATCATCAAAATCGAAGGCTCCGTTGAAATTGCCCCGCTGCTCGGCTTGGCAGATGCGATTGTCGATATCGTCGAAACTGGTGCCACCCTGCACGATAACGGTCTAGTGATTTATGAGGAAATGTACCCGATTTCGGCTCGTCTGATTGTCGGAAAAGCCGCTCTTAAGCAGAAAAAAACGCAAATTTTCGAACTGATCGATGAATTAGAACAAGTCATAAAGGAAGGTGTTCGCAAATGAAATGGCTTAGTGGCAAACAAACAGCAATTATAAATCAATTACATACTGCCAGTTATACAAAACAGACCGAGGAAATCCAAACCTCTGTTAAAAAAATTATTGAAGCGGTCCGTACTGAGGGCGATCTGGCCGCGCGCCGTTTCAGTGAACAATTCGACAATTACGCTCCTGAGCAGTTTCGCGTCTCCCAGGAAAAGTTGATGGAAGCCACCCACCTGATCGCACCCGAACTGCTGGAAGCACTTGAAAAAGCAAAAGCCAATATTCAATCATTCCATGAAAAGCAAAAACGGACAGCTTTTATGGACAGCGAGAAAAACGGTGTCATCCGTGGCCAATTAGTCCTTCCACTTGAAGCGGTCGGTGTTTATGTGCCCGGTGGAACTGCCGCCTATCCTTCTTCGGTCTTGATGAATGTTTTACCAGCCAAGATTGCTGGAGTCAAACGAATCATCATGGTAACGCCACCCGATCGAGATGGTCTCAACCCAGCCATTTTAGCTGCTGCTTCTATATGTGGTGTCGATGAGGTGTACCAGATCGGTGGTGCCCAAGCAGTGGCAGCCCTAGCTTTTGGCACTGAAACGATTCCAAAAGTCGACAAGATCGTTGGTCCAGGAAATATTTTCGTTGCCACAGCAAAAAAAGAAGTATTCGGTCAGGTGGCAATCGACATGATTGCTGGTCCTTCAGAGATCGCCGTTCTAGCCGACTGTGAGGCCAATCCTACTTTCATTGCTGCTGACTTGCTTTCCCAAGCTGAACATGACACACTAGCCCGTACTTATTTGATCACTGACTCCGCCGAATTGGCCCGTCAAGTTGAACAGGAGATCTATCACCAGCTGCCCGCCCTGCCCCGTCAGGAAATCGCAGCCCAAAGTCTAGCAAATTTTGGACATCTCATTGTGACAGAGACGAAAGAAGCCATTTTTGAAGTAGCTAGCGCCATTGCACCAGAACATTTAGAAATCCAAATGAACGAGCCGATGAGCTATTTATCCAAAATCCGTCATGCCGGTTCGATCTTTATTGGCCCTTACGCTTCTGAACCGCTCGGAGATTATATGGCTGGTCCTAACCATGTTTTACCAACAAGCGGAACCGCTCGATTCTTTTCACCACTGGGCGTTGATGATTTTGTCAAACGTAGCTCGTTTATTTCCTACACAAAAGAAGCACTTGCGGAAGAAAAAGACTTCATTACCCGAATCGCAGAAGCAGAGGGTTTACACGCACATGCAGAAGCCATTCGAATTCGTTTTAAAGAGGAGGAAAAAGGATGAGACAAGCTAACCGCAAACGGAATACGGCTGAGACAAGTATCCAGCTCACTTTATCATTGGATGATCAAAAAGAACCACAGATCGATACAGGCGTCGGATTTCTCGATCACATGCTGATACTTCTTGCCAAACATAGCCGCATCTATTTAAACGTTCAGGCAAAAGGGGACACCTATGTCGACAGCCACCACACAACCGAAGATATTGGCATCGTGCTGGGACTTTGCTTAAAAGAAGCACTGAGTGATAAAACAGGAATCGAACGTTATGGTTCAGCCTATGTTCCAATGGACGAGTCACTTGGCTTTGCAGCACTCGATTTGAGCGGCCGTTCCTATTTAGTATTCGACGCCGATTTCGAAAATCCCAAACTGGGCGATTTTGATACCGAACTTGTTGAAGAATTTTTTCAAGCCGTCGCTTTCAACGCACAAATGAATCTCCATCTCAAAGTTCTTTATGGCAAAAATACGCACCACAAAATCGAAGCTCTTTTTAAAGCATTTGGTCGTGCGCTTCGACAAGCAATCTCTATCAATCCAGAAATCCAAGGCATCAACTCGACGAAAGGAGTGTTGTAAATGATCGCCATTATCGACTATGATACCGGCAATACGCGCAGCATCCAAAAAGCACTTGCTTATATCGGTCTATCCAGTCAAATCACCGCTGATCCTGTCGAGATTGAAGCAGCGGACGGTCTGATTCTTCCTGGCGTCGGTGCATTCAAACAAGCCATGGAGGAACTAAAGAAACGCGCACTCGTCGACCCTTTAAAGCAAGTTGCTGACTCCGGAAAACCCATTTTAGGCGTTTGCCTTGGTATGCAGCTCTTGCTTGACCAGAGCGAAGAACACGGTCTGACAAGCGGACTTGGTTTGATTCCCGGAAATGTCAAAAAAATCCCGCCCTTCAATAACCAAAAAATCCCGCATATGGGCTGGAATCAGCTGCACATCCATCAGGAAACACCTCTCACTTCCGGCTTAGAAGGAAAAGACGTCTACTTTGTCCACTCTTATTTTACCGACACAGAAGCAGAATTTATAGCAGCTAGTACTACTTACGGCATTCAGGTACCTGCCATCATTCATCGTGATAATGTTTACGGTGCTCAGTTTCACCCCGAAAAAAGCGGCACGATCGGCCTGCAAATTTTAGCCGGTTTCAAGGAGGTCATCACATGCAAATCTACCCAGCAATCGATTTAAAAAACGGACACTGCGTTCGTCTCTATCAAGGGGATTTCGCGCAGCAAACCGTTGTAAATGAAAATCCCGTTGCCCAAGCACAGGCGTTTCAAAAAGAAGGTGCTACTTTTCTACATATCGTAGACCTGGATGGCGCTGTATCGGGAAAACCTATCAATCTGTCACTCATCGAGCAAATGATAGTCTCAACCGGACTCCTTGTCCAAGTTGGTGGTGGCATTCGCTCCCTTGAACAAATTGACGCCTATCTGTCAGCAGGTGCCCGTCGCGTGATCATTGGCTCCAAAGCTGTGCAAGATCCCTCCTTTGTACAGGAAGCCGTAGATAAGTATCCGCAAAAAATCGCAGTGGGCATTGACGCTAAAAACGGTCTAGTTGCGACACATGGCTGGCTTGAAGTAAGCAGCATTTCCTATCTTGATTTTGCTAGACAAATGGAGCAGCTTGGCGTCCAAACAATTATTTTCACCGATATCAGCCGTGATGGTACACTCGCTGGCCCAAATCTTGAAGCCCTAGCCGCACTCAAAAAAAGTGTTCAAGCCGAGATTATTGCATCCGGTGGTGTCAGCAATAAAGATGATCTTGTAAAAATCAGTCGCCTCGGCATCGAAGGAACGATCGCCGGCAAAGCCTTATATAGCGGGAATCTTACAATGTCAGAAGCATTGGAGGTACAAAATGGGGCTCACTAAACGCATCATTCCCTGTTTGGATGTCACCGCTGGTCGTGTCGTCAAAGGCATCAATTTTCTATCTTTACAAGATGTCGGTGACCCAGTTGCCATTGCCAAAGCTTACAATGCAGCCGGTGCCGACGAGCTCGTTTTTCTTGATATCACAGCCACACACGAAGAGCGCAAAACCATGATCGATGTCGTCGAAAAGACAGCTGCCGAAGTCTTCATACCACTAACCGTGGGTGGCGGCATCACAACAACTGATGAAATGAAAGCCATGCTGCAAGCCGGTGCCGATAAAATCTCACTCAATTCAGCCGCCATCAAGAATCCCGATTTGATTCGTCAAGGAGCAGAAAAATTTGGCGAACAGTGCATCGTCGTTGCTATTGATGCCAAGCAGCACGGTAAAAGTTGGCACGTCTACAGTCGAGGCGGTCGTGTTGACACAGGTCTTGATGCCATCCAGTGGGCGAAACAAGTTGTGTCCCTTGGTGCTGGAGAAATCCTCCTGACAAGCATGGATGGCGATGGGACCAAAGATGGCTATGATCTTCCACTTACAAAAGCCATCAGCGAAGCCGTCAGTGTCCCTGTCATCGCGTCTGGCGGCTGCGGCAATGCTCGCCATATCGTCGACGTTTTCGAGAAGACCAGCGCTGAAGCAGCCCTTGCCGCAAGCATATTCCACTATGGAGAACTGAGCATCACAGAAGTCAAGCACTCTCTAGCAGAAGCTGGAATGGAGGTACGCATGCCATGATTGATTTTAATAAAGGACTTGTACCTGCAATCATCATCGACGACCGGAACGACCAAGTTCTGATGCTTGCCTATATGAATGAAGAAAGTTATCAAAAAACACTCGACACAAATGAGACCTGGTTTTACTCCCGAAGCCGTCAGGAACTCTGGCACAAAGGAGCGACAAGCGGACACATCCAAAAAGTCAAACAAATTTTGACAGACTGTGATCAAGATACCCTGCTTATCCGCGTTGACCAGATCGGGGCAGCCTGTCACACTGGTAGTCGCAGTTGCTTTTTTAATTTGATAAAGGAAGTGGATCAACATGCTTGAAAAATTATATCAGGAAATCCAACAACGAAAAGTCACCCCCAAAGAAGGTTCCTACACGAATTATCTGTTTGATAAAGGTCTTGATAAGATTCTCAAAAAAATCGGAGAAGAAGCTACCGAAGTCGTGATCGCAGCAAAAAATGAACCAGATGAGCTGATTACTGAAACAGCCGACCTCACTTATCACCTGCTTGTTCTCCTTGTCGAAAAAGGAATCTCCCTGGAACAAATTGGTCAAGAGCTGCAAAAACGGGAAGGACAATTGAGTAGAACTGTAGATCGTAAAGAAATAACTGATTTTTAGCATATAGTGTGACAAAAATGTCACTTTGCAAACCGAAAATGTAAGCAAGACAACAGGAAAAAGACAAGGACTTCTTCTATAATGAAATTAATCGGAGAAAGTTACTTTACCCAAAGAGCTAACTTGTGTAAATTCTGCAGACAACGGACACTCACCGTCCAAAAATAAACTCGTTAAGTTTCCCAATAATCCCTTAACTTGTCTCAGAATGCACAACTCCTGAAACTCTCTTTCACAACGCGTCCCCCCGCGTTGTGTTTTTTTGGGTCCACGCAATACAAAAAAGCTTAGCAGCACATCTGCCGCTAAGCTTCCTCTATTTATTCATAACGCAGTGCTTCAATTGGATCCAGTTTCGATGCTTTGATTGCCGGAACAAGTCCAAAAACGATCCCGATCAAAAGTGAGAAGGCTAGCCCGCCCAGAATCGCAGGAATAGAAACAATAAATGGATATGCCATCATATTTGTCAGACCAGCTGCAATTCCCAGTCCAGCGCCGACCCCAATGCAACCGCCTAAAAGCGTTAACACCATCGCTTCTGTCAAAAATTGCATCAAAATCGTGCCACGTCTAGCACCGAGCGCTTTTTTAATCCCGATTTCACGTGTCCGCTCTGTTACCGATACCAGCATAATATTCATCACACCGATTCCACCAACTAATAGCGATATACTCGCAATCCCACCTAAAAGATAGAATTGCGCCTGATTGAATTCCTCGATTTGTCCGTCCATATCTCCCATATTATAAACTCCATACATATAATCTGATTCAGGTAGCGACGCATTCAAAATCGCGCTTGCCTCCTCTGCCACTCGCTGCAGATCATCCGTCTTTTCAGCTTGGACCGAAATAGTTGGCTGTGGATCAATATTCCCCTGAATCTGAGGCCAATTACCTGAAGGAACGAAGGCCATCGCATAATCCTCACCACCATAAGCATTTGTGAATGCTTTTGAAAGTTTGACTACTCCGACAACCTGATAAGGCGTACCGTTGAATTCCACCATCTTCATTAACCCATCTCCATCTGGAAAAAGCGACTGATAGGCAAATTCATTTAAAATGACTCGCTGACTATTGTTTAGATAATCTTGCTGTGACAGCTGACGTCCTTTGATTCCCTTCGTCGGATAAATAGTAAAATAATCCGGCGTCACCGCTCGAATATCCATATCAACGCCCCGATTATGTCGATACATCTTTCCCCAAGCATTATAGGAGACCAATACATTTTTCAGGCCATCAATCGCTTTTAATTCATCGATTTGTGCCTCACTGATCGCTTCCATATAGTCTGGCATCTTTTCATTCCCAGTTGTTCCCGAACCATCCGGCGAATTAAATTCCGCTTTAGTGGCAAAGCTCAACTCAAGCGTATTATTGGAGCCGCCTACAATTTCTTTTTTCAATGCTTCACTGCTACCTTCAATCAGACTGACAATCGCAATGATCGCTGCTAGTCCGATAATTACACCCAGCATCGTTAAAATGGATCGCAATTTATGTGCCCAGATCGACTGCAAGGATAGTTTAATATTTTCAAGCACGAGCGACCCCTCCCTCATCCGAAGTGATCCTACCATCTCGAATAAATATCTTCCGTCGCGTACAGTCGGCAATTTCTGCTTCATGTGTAATCACAATGATCGTCACACCATCTTGATTCAATTTTGTAAAAAGTTCCATGACTTGTCCACTGGTTTTCGTATCAAGTGCCCCAGTCGGTTCATCTGCCAAAATAAAATCCGGATTCGTCACTAATGCACGAGCAATCGCCACTCGTTGCTTCTGACCGCCCGATAAGGCAGCCGGCTTAAAAGTCATCCGATCTCCAAGCCCCACCTTGTCAAGTGCCTCCTCCGCAAGTCTGCGCCGCTCTTTCTTAGGAACCTTCGCATAAATAAGTGGTAGTTCGACATTCTGACGAGCAGTAAGACGAGGCATCAGATGAAAAGTTTGAAAGACAAACCCGATGGAATGATTTCTCAGTTGAGCAAGCTCTCTCTCCTTCATTTGCTTGACTTCTTTTCCGTAAAGAAAATAGTCGCCTGCTGTCGGTTTATCCAAACACCCAATGATATTCATCAATGTAGACTTACCCGAACCCGATGGTCCCATGATCGACACATACTCACCATTTTCTATATGTAGAGTAATATTTTTCAAAATAGGGATCGTTTCTTTGCCTTGATAATAAGATTTAGAAAGATTATTCAGTTGAAGCATCCATTTGGACCTCCATTCCTGATTTTACCGCTGCATCCGGATACAAAATAGAATCATCCAGTTTAATACCGGATTTCACTTCTGTTGTCATGGTCTCTTGATTCGGCTCTCCCGTTTCAACAACCGTTTTCTTCGCCTTACCGTCTTTTACCAGCCATACATAATTTTTTCCGTCCTTTTCAAAAATAAAATCAGATGGTAGTACAATCGTATCCGTATTCACTGCTTTCTCATCGCTCACAGCAGTGGAAACAAAGACATGGCGCCCGATATTCATTCCCTCACCCGCCGAGACTTCAACTTTGAATGGGTATTTTGTTAATACAGGATTTTCTTCCGAAGAACTCGACTCATCACCCACAGAATTATCGCTTTCCGGTAAATCACTGATAGAAATGATTTTACCCGTCCAAGTAACCGCCTCATCATTGCGGTCCATAATCGTCACTTCCTGATCTTTCGAAAGCTCGTCCCGCCGAAATTCGTCAACCGTTCCCTTGACATAATACGCAGAATCATCCACTATCTCTATAAAAGTTGACGCACTACTATTATTACTATCAGCAGAAACTGCCCCATTCATTTGCGCATCGTCTACCTTGCGTACTACACCAGAAGCATCTGCATAAATAATGCTATTGCTGTACTTTGTTTGAACAGTCGACAAAGCAGCCTGGGCTTTTTCAACGCTCAGTTGATTTTGCTTCACTTCAAGTTGCGCCTGATTACGTTCTTCAGTTAAACTTGTCTTTTCTTCCTCAGCAGCCTCTTTTAGCTGCTTATTCAAGCGATCCACTTTTGCTTGGCTTTCGGAGGCACTAGCTTGCTGCATCTCCAGTTCCAACTGTGCTTCTCTAATCTCCAAGTCTCCATCAGGATTAGAATAATGAAACAGCTTTTGCCCTTTTTCGATAGAATCACCAACCTTAACGTACACTTCATCAACTTTTCCTTTATCAGAATTAATTGTATATTTATTAACTGCTTTAGGCTCAATCACTCCAGTCAAATAATTGGCTGATGATCCTTGGTTATCTCCAACAATATCCTTGACAGACATTGCATAGATTTCTGTATCTCCTTGAACAGACTCATCGCTGCTGCCTCCACGAAAAAACATCCACATCGCTATTCCGATCGCTACAACTATTAACCCAATGATGAATGCAATAAGGATGCCCTTCTTTTTATCTTTATGTTGTACTTCTTCCATGCTTTCAGCTCCTTTTTAGTGACCTTTTAAATCAAGAGTACTGGAATCAAAATAGAAAGTCAATATAATATTACAAAAAAATTTCTTCCGTTACTCATTTGTTACAAAATATAGAGACAATAAATGAGATAGACGATATATCGCTTATTTTAAAGCTTTTACAGATGCTTTAAATATTACAAATGTAATAAAATCATAATAGAAATTACTATTCACTCCACTACATCGTCCGTTATCTCACTTAATACCCTGTTGTATTTTTTCTTTTTTCTAAAAATTTCAAATTAATAAACTTAGCACTTGAAAAAAAGATACGAAATGTGTACACTTAACATCATAGGTCAGAAAAACTTACGATTATCATGTTCTATCTAAACGTTGAGAAACATCAGCTTCCATAGAATGATAGATGAAGTGACCCGAAATTTTCGCTAAGGAGAGATGTTAGAATGGTTCAATCATCCACAACGGTAACACCCGCAAGAGAGCAGGCAGAAAAATATGCTTCAAGCGTATTTGAAACAATCAAAAAACGTAATCCCGGTGAAGAAGAATTCCATCAAGCGGTGGAAGAATTTCTTGCTTCTGTTATTCCTGTACTTGTCGAAAATCCTGAATATGAGAAACAAGGGATCCTCGAACGTCTAACCGAACCGGAACGTTTGATTACTTTCCGCATTCCATGGACGGACGATCAAGGCCAAGTACATGTTAACCGGGGTTTTCGTGTGCAATTCAACAGCGCGATCGGACCTTACAAAGGCGGCCTGCGTTTTCATCCATCTGTAAGTGGCAGTATCATCAAATTCCTTGGCTTTGAACAAATTTTCAAAAATTCTTTGACTGGTCTTCCGATCGGCGGTGGGAAAGGTGGCGCCGATTTTGATCCAAAAGGAAAATCAGATGCAGAAGTCATGCGTTTTTGCCAAAGCTTTATGACAGAGCTCTCTAAACATATCGGTCCTGATACAGACGTCCCAGCTGGCGATATCGGTGTTGGCGGACGTGAAATCGGCTATCTTTTCGGTCAGTATAAGCGACTGCAAAATCGCTTTGATGCTGGTACATTAACAGGTAAAGGGCTCTCTTATGGTGGCAGCTTGACGCGAACTGAAGCCACTGGTTACGGTCTTGTTTACTTCACACGCGAAATGCTGGCTGCAAAAAATGAAACTTTCCAAAATAAAAAAGTCGTTGTTTCCGGTTCTGGTAATGTAGCCATCTATGCAATGGAAAAAGCGCAGGAATTAGGTGCAACAGTGATTGCCTGCAGTGACTCAAATGGTTATATCCATGATCCAAACGGTATTGATGTCGCATCCGTCAAGCAATTAAAAGAAGTAGAAAGAAAGCGGATCAAAGAATATATCACTACGCATCCCGATGCAGAATATGTAGAAAATGGCAATGTTTTCGAGCTTCCATGCGAAGTGGCGCTACCATGTGCAACCCAAAATGAGATCAATGCAGAAAAAGCACAACTTTTGATCGATCAAGGTGTTTTGGCAGTTGCAGAAGGTGCCAATATGCCATCAACGCTAGAAGCCATCGACCTATTCCATCAAAATGGCGTCCTATTCGGTCCAGCCAAGGCAGCCAATGCTGGCGGGGTAGCCGTATCAGCACTCGAAATGGCGCAAAACGGCACACGCCTTTCCTGGTCCTTCGAACAAGTAGATGCAGAACTGGATCGCATCATGACCACTATCTATCAGAATTCCAGTGAAGCAGCGGCTCGTTATGGTCATGAAGGCAATCTAGTCGTAGGATCCAATATCGCTGGCTTCCTCAAAGTAGCCGATACCATGCTACTCCATGGAATCATTTAAGTGGTGAGAACCGTCTTCCTCTTCATCTGAAGAGGAAGTTTTTTCGTATTTTGGAAAATTCCCTATTATCATTGACAGATTTTCTCATAAAATTCTTATTTAATTAATAGGAAATTCTAAACTCCACTCGTTATGATAAATACATCAAATGAAATCAATTCATTTTTTACTCCCTTTTTAATGATTGATTTCCCAAACTCCCTTTTTGCCAGTATGGTCCCCTTTACCATGCTGGTTTTTTATTTACCTTTTAATGTCGTAACTTCCCATAAATAATTTGTCGTCTAGACTTTGGCGCACATACAAAATGATACTTACATTTCCATGTTGCATGAGCGAAACTATTAGTATTTTCTATCGGATATTCCTCCATGATGTTTACTAACGGTTGGGGAAATACTATTAGTTTATCCTCTTGAGTTTTGCTCTTCTGAACCATACGCTAAGTGTATGGTTTTTGTTTACAAAAAAAGCCGGCACGGAAAACCGCGCCGACAAAGGAGTGTGTGCACAAAATATGACAATCACAGGACTCACAGCATTCTTTGGGGGAAGATATTTACCATGAGAGACTGCCAATTCTGAGCAACCTACTTTAGGGATGACTTTATTATATCCCCTTTTTATTTCCAAGTCAATACTTTTATTACAAAAATATTTCTTTTAAAACATAAATATTTTAAAAACTAAAATAAACTCTACTCCACGCCTCTTAAGAAACCTTTATGTAATATTAGGTATTTCTTTTATTTGCCTATCCCTTTGCTACAATATGATATAATTTAACTACAGTGCTCATAGGAGTGACTGATCATGTATGTTCAGAATAGGAGGATTTAGTTTTATGGCAAATACAGCAACAGCTTATATTGGTACCTACACAAAAGTAGAAAGTGAAGGCATTTATCGGTTAGTGATCGATAAAGAAACGGGCAAAGTCATTGAAAATAAACTGGCTGGTAAAATGGATAACCCAACCTATTTAAAAATTTCTGACGATGAAAAATATGTCTATTCCGTTGCCAAAGATGGTGATAAAGGAGGACTTGCCGCTTTCAAAATCCAAACAGACGGTTCTTTAGAATTCTTAGGAACCCAGGTGAAAAATGGCAATCCGCCTTGTTACGTGGATGCTTCTCATGATAACAGCATTGTCGTTTCTGCAAACTATCACTTAGGAACAATCATCAGTTATCCAACAACTGAGGGCAAACTAGGCGATCCGATCGCTGAAATCCAACATGTCGGTAAAAGTGTTCATGAACGTCAGGAAAAACCGCATGCGCACTTTGCTGGCTACACACCTGATCAAAAATTCGTCATCACTTGTGATCTTGGTACGGATTATGTGACAACTTACAACGCACACGAAGGCAAACTTGAAAAGGTATCTGACTTACTTGTAGCTCCCGGCAGTGGACCGCGTAACCTAGTCTTCCATCCAAATGCCAAATATGTGTACATCATGACGGAACTTACATCCGATGTTCTTGTCTGCACATATGACGAAGCAACTGGGAGTCTAGAAGTCATTCAAACCATCGCTTCTTTGCCAACGGATTTTGAAGGTGAAAATAAAGGGAGTGCAATCCATATTTCTCCTGATGGTCGCTTCCTATATGTTTCCAACCGCGGTCAAGATGCAATCGTTTCCTTTAAAGTGGCAGAAGACGGCAAACTTACTCTAAACCAAACGATTTCAGTTGAAGGGCAAGGACCACGTGACTTTGATTTGGATCGTAGTGGCGAGATCCTTGTCGCTACAAACGAAAATTCTAATAATGTCACCATCTTTAAGGTCGACCAAACAAATGGCGAATTAACGCTTCTTCAAAAAGATATCAAAGTACCAGAACCTGTTTGCATAAAATTTATGAAATAACCAAAAAACACGCTTCGAGGCCACATTTAATGATCTAGCCTTAGAGCGTGTTTTTTCATGTCAAGTGACTATCATGTAGCTTTTCAACGGGATAAACGCCTTCGTTTGGAAGAAAAGCTCTTGCCCGTTTCATTTTTCTGTTTTGCAATAAATTTCGACTTTTTTTGCAACAAGGATCATACCCTCGCTTTTTCTGATTTCAAAGTAATTCGCTACAGTAAAATCACTACTTTATTCAAAAATCGCCTTACCTGCTTCGACATACTGCATGTCATTCACAGACTCAACCGAAAAAGTACCGTTTTCATAGACAATTTTTGTAATGCTGGCATTTTTCATCTCTGGTTCAATCTTATCCGGAGCCAGCATCGCTAGAACGATATTGATCACCATCCCATGCATGACCACCAACACATGATTTTCTTCTTCACCGATTTCTGCTTCTAAAATCTGCTTGATCCCCTGTTCCAAACGAGTCGAAACTTTTGTCCAGTTTTCAGACATCCCGCTCTGATCCAGCTTTTCAACTGTATTGGTTACAAGCTGCATCATTTTGGGACCTGCGGCTGCCCCCATTTCTTCCATGGAATGAAAGTTATTGGCTTCCCATATTCTGAAAACAATTGTTGATCAGTCAGTCCTTCATATTGACCGAAGCAAAATTCCCGTAGTTCCGGCAGCGGCTGAATCGGCAGTTCTTCATTAAAACGGTCCCCTAATATGAGCGCCGCCGTTTGAACGGTTCGTCTCAAATCACTCGTATAAACAGCAGAAAACGAAGTCGATCGCAATCCTCGCCCCAATGCTTCGGCAATATGGATCCCTTCTTCTGTAAGCGGTGTATCTGACCACCCCTGAACACGTGCCATTCGATTAAACAGGGTCTCCCCATGCCTCGTTAAATATAAAATCACTTTGCCCGCCATTTTTATCCTCCTCATTCCCTTTTGATAAGGTTCCTCTTCATCTTATCAATCAAAAAATGGAAATGCAACTGCATGCAAAAAAACGCACAGCCAGAAAGGCCATGCGCCAGAAGGGATTTAGTCGATCCCTCTCATATATTTTTTCAGCAATGGTGAAAAGAGGTAAAGAAGTATGGCGAATGCGATGGCAACAAAACCAGTAATCGCAAAATAAACCACTTCCGTATCCGCGCTAAAGAATTGCGTGGCTTGCGCATTGAAAGCCTGCGCCATTGCATCTGACAAGAACCACAAACTCATCGTTTGTGAAGAGAAAGCTGCTGGCGCCAATTTTGTTGTTGCCGATAGTCCAACAGGCGAAATGCACATTTCCCCGACAATACAAATAAAGAAACTTGCTACTAGCCAAAGTGGACTTACCAGTGTTGTTGTGTTGCCGTTAATTATTCCCGGGAACATCATGATCACAAAACTTAAACCTGCGAAAAATAATCCTAAAGCAAATTTTTTCGGTGTTGAAGGCTGTCTGTCCCCTAGCTTCGTCCAAATCCAAGCAAATACCGGTGACAAAATGATGATAAAGACCGGATTTAGTGATTGAAAATTAGCTGGGTTCAGTGTATGTCCAAACACATCCAGCTGCGTGCGTTCTGCTGCAAAAATCGCAAGTGTGGTTGATCCCTGCTCCTCGATCATCCAAAATAGCACAGCAATCAAAAACAGAGGAACATACGCATACAGCCGCGAACGTTCGTCTGAAGTGGTTTTTTTGCTCCGCGCCATGGTCACAAAATAGGCCAGTGGAATCACGACGCCTAGAATCGTGACTGCCAAAATGACCGTATTAATCGAAAAATTGCCTGTCGCAAAAGCAATTAGAGCAATCAGTAAACCGATTCCAGCCACAATTGCCAGAGCATACCAAATCAATTTGCCCGTTTCTTCCTTACTGAGCGGATTTGGAATCTGCTTGCCTGCGTCTTTTAAATAAGTTTTACCAGTAATCACATACACGATCAAACCCGCAGCCATACCGAAAGCAGCGACCGCAAAACCAGCATGAAAACTATTGGCCGCTCCTTGTACCCCTGAGACAACAAACGGAGCAATAAAGGCACCTAGGTTGATCCCCATGTAAAAAATACTGAAGCCTGCATCCCGACGTTTATCCTGTGTATCATATAAATCACCGACTACATTGGACACATTTGGTTTCAAAAAGCCTGTGCCTAAAATGATCAGCGCCATTGACACAAATAAAGCCGTTGCACCGAATGGGAGCGCTAAAACGATGTGACCGCACATAATCAAGAAACCACCATAAAAAATAGTTCGTCTCGGCCCGAGTACACGGTCTGCTGCCCAGCCCCCGATCACACCTGACATATAAACAAGTGACCCATAAATCGACATAATTGCTGTTGCAGTAGACTGACTAAAGCCTAAACCACCGTCTGTCACTTGCGTATACATATAATAAATTAAAATAGCCCGCATTCCGTAGTAGGAAAAACGTTCCCAAAACTCTGTGAAAAACAGCGTTGCCAGTCCGCGCGGGTGACCGAAAAATGTTTTCGTTTTCTGGTCGTCCAATGTGAATCCCCTCTTTCTTATTTCCTTTATGTATAAAAAAGTGGGCCGAATATACAGCCCACTTTTATTCTGCTAATCAATCAGGACGTAAGGCTTTTTGATAGATTTGTCGACTGATCGCAAGCGTTTGATCGCCGCGTTCCGAAATCGCCGTCAGTTGATGTTTCTCTAACTGATCCACCAGTTCATCGACAACCTCTTCACCTAAGTCATAGTCGCTAAAGTGCGTCCCTGCACCGAGGATTTCAAAAAATTGGCCTGTTTTCTTAATAGCGAATTCGACTTTTTCATCTGCCGTACCTTCCTGAATGCCCCAAACACGTTCCGCATACTGCAGTAATTTATCAAATTTCTGTTCTTTTCGCACTTCTAAAAGCGCCGGCAAAACGATTGCCAGAGTCCGACCGTGATCAATCCCATAAAGCGCAGTGATCTCATGACCCAAACTATGACTCGACCAGTCGCCCGGAACACCTCGATTAATGGAACCATTCAAAGCATTCGTCGCCGCCCACATAAAATTCGCCCGCAAGTTGTAGTCATGATTCGTTTCATCAATCACTTTCGGTCCAATCTCGATCAGTGTTGACAACAAGCCTTCCGCATAACGATCCTGTACAAGTGCTCCGACTGGATAGGTCATATATTGCTCCATCACATGCACGAATGCATCAATGACACCATTAGCAAGCTGTCGTTTAGGTAGTGTATAGGTGAGCTCCGGATCTAAAATGGAGAATACCGGAAACGTAAAGGCACTGCCAAAGCCCAATTTCGCTTTTTTCTCCACAAAAGTGACCACTCCACCACTGTTCATTTCCGAACCAGTTGCCGGTAACGTCAACACAGTTCCAAAAGGCAATGCGCGTTCGATTGGTCGATGTGCACCAACACCTTGCCCGAACATATCGATCGGATCCCCATCAAAAAGGGCACCTGCAGCCACGAACTTAGTCCCGTCAATTACAGAGCCGCCACCAATCGCTAGCAAAAAGTCATAGCCCTCTTCTCGAACCAGTTGAACCGCCTTCATCAAGGTTTCATAAGTCGGATTGGCCTCAATACCGCCAAACTCTCCTACTGTATAGTCTTTCAATACTTGTTTGATTTTATCAAGTGTCCCGAATTTTTTAACACTGCCTCCTCCGTAAAGTAGCAGTACTTTCTTATCTTTTGGGACCATTTCAGTCAGTTCATTCAGCCGATTTTTCCCAAAAACGATCCTCGTTGGATTATAATAATCAAAATTAGCTATACCAGTTTGCATGTGATTCCCCCACTTTCTTTCAGTTATGGATATCTCTACATTTATACACTTTTTCAAAGACTATTAAACATTATACGCCTATTCCAGGCAGAATGAAATCATCCTTCTTCATGAATCCTCCATTCATCTCCCACTGCAGTAAATCGTCCGCTGTCTACCTGTCCAAAAAGCCTTGAAAACGCACCATTTGACGTGACTACCAGCTGATGCATTGCGCGCGAACAAATCGTATAAACCAATGTCCGTTCACTTTCTGAATGATAGGTCTCATCAGAAGCATCTAGCACTATCACACTATCAAATTCTAAGCCTTTTGCCAGATACGATGGAATGATCATCACCCCATCTGATAGTTTCTGATTTTCCAGGTGAATGAGCTTCACATCCATTTTTTTATAAAGAGACAGATAGCAGTTCTCGCAAGCTTCCTGATCTTTCCCGATGATTGCCACCATACCGTTCTTCTGGCGCAATTCCTCAGCTTTCTCTAAAATTTGCTCCATCATTTGGACATAAGAAGAACTCTGCATCATCTCTGGCAGCGCCCCACGTCTTTCAAACGGCACAATCCGATCCTTATCCTGAATGATTTCTCGTGTAAACTCTGTGATTTCATACGTAGAGCGGTAGCTTTTTTTCAATTCGATCAGTTTAGTTTTCTCCGACGGAAAAAGTGCTAGCATTTCCGTAAGCAGGCTTCCTTTCCGATCAGCCGCCTGAAAAATCGCCTGATTAAGATCTCCCAACATCGTAAAACGACTGGACGGAAAAACCGACTGAATGTATAAAATTTGAGCAGGTGTATAGTCCTGAATCTCATCGATAAAAACAAAACGCATTGCTCGATTCACATGTTTGCCTAAGATTTGGTCCTGCAATTCCAGATAGAAGACTGCATCCTCTTGGGACAACTGCTTTTTGTTAAGTCGTTTAACGAGCTGCTTCACTTCCTGTCGCCACTCTTCTTCTGAAATCCCATAAGCAGTCAGATCAACCAGCTGTGGTAAACTTTGCATAAAATGCACAAACTGCTGCTTCTGATGAAAGAAACCATATTTATCGATCTGCTGATGCATCCGTCTAAACTTCAAACGGATTATTTTTTTTGCCAGATAATCCGCCTCCTCATCAAACCCTTGAAATTCTAAATGCCCAGGCACAAGCATCCGATATTCTTCCTCACTGAGCAGTTCGACCGCATCAGTCACCCAATCTTTTTTCGCCTCGCTCTGAGCAATCACATAGAGTTCTTCTCGCAGTGCTTTGCTGAGTGCTTTCATTCTTTCAGGCAACTTCAAATGATCCGGCTGCTTCTTAAAAAGTTCGCGGATCCGTTCTTTGGCAATCAGTACTTCCCCGCGAAAACGAATATCCCTGAATTGCAGTTGCTGCTGTACTTTACTCAAGTAGATCGGAATCTGTTTCAATAGTACCTGCTGCTCTTTTAAACGTCTGATCCCCTGTCGACCAGCGCTTTCCTTCTTTTCAAATTGTTCGAACAGAGTTTCGACACGCAGATCACCCAGCCGTGCATCCACAAAATCCTGAAAAGTCGACTGCACCATATTTTTCTCGCCAAGTTCCGGCAATACGTTGGAAATATAATGATTAAACAACCGATTTGGCGAAAAGATGATCATTTGCGTTTCATCGACCCCTTCTCGAAAGCGATACAGCAGATAGGCGATTCGTTGAAGAACTGCTGAGGTCTTCCCACTGCCAGCTGCTCCCTGCACAAACAGAAGTGTACTCCTTGTATCCCGAATAATTTGATTTTGTTCTTGCTGGATCGTCGCTACAATATTTTTCATTTGAAGATTCGATCCACTGCCCAGTACTTCCTGCAGCATTTCATCGCCAATCGCTTCATTTGTATCAAACATCGCTTCAATGATCGCCTTTTTAATCAAAAATTGCCGTTTGAGCGAAACATTGACCGTAAGCTGACCATCCGGGGTATCATAAGTAGAAAGTCCTTTTTGTCCATCATAATAAACGCTTGAAATTGGAGCCCGCCAGTCATAAATCAAAAACTGATCTTCTTCATCCAGTAAAGAAGAGATTCCAATATATACTTGTTCCCGCTCTCCCTCCTCATCTTCCACATCAATTCGTGCAAAATAAGGAGAATTCTTCATTTTATCAAAAACAGCCAGCTGCTTTTCACTATGTTTATAACTTCTTTCACGTTCCCGCAAAAACATCTCCTGTTGACGGATACTGATCGTTGTTTCTTCTACATCATCCGGCTCACTCAAATTCACACGTACATCTTCCCAAAAATTTTCCCGGATGACACTTGCCTCACCTTTGACTGATTCTACAGAAGTTTTAAGCCGATCCTCTTCATGACCAATTTGTTCGATCGTTTGGTCAACACGTGCCTGTTCTTTTTGCCATTCAAGTGATTCTCCCATGTTCGAATCCCACCTTATTGCTTGACTTTTTTATCACGAGGTTGTATAATTAATTTATATTTATAAAATTAGGCTATTTTTACCCTAAAATACAATATTCTTTAGTATATCACCATTGTCAGGTCTATGCAATCACTTCGTTTTTCGAGGTGTTTTTTTATTGTCTGACACGAGGAGCTATTTATAAATGGACGTTAACCTGCAATTTCGAAAATCTCTCTATTACTTAGATAAAGGAAAAGAACGGGAAGCCCTTCAAACCCTTAAAACAATCCTTCCTATCGCTAAAGAAGAAGGAAAAGTTGTTTCAATCATCCAAATTTCCATCGTACTGGCACATGCTCTCTTTCTTCGCGGTGAACGATTCGCTTACTGCCATAAACTTCTAAACGATGCGATTCGATTAAGTCACGAAGAATGGTTCGATGACATGCTAGACGAAGAAATCCAGCAGGCAAAGTCGCTGACAGCTGAAATAGAGCAGTATTTTGAAGAAACTGGGTACTATTTTTCAGCCATTGATTTAAACCGATTTTGGGCAGACACTCAAGATAATAGTTATCGCGACCGCTATCCAACGAATCAACTCATTCACCAGCTTGAGCAGCAACTAGATGCCAAGCTTCCTGCTTCTTATTCGTATCTGATGCGTCATGCTGGAAACGGCGGCATCCCTCGTAAATATCACTTTCCCCTGCCAAATCAGAACGGATATGTTACGATCCAGGGTTTAATGCCGATTGGTTTTGAAGCAATTAATGCAATCGGTGGAACTTATTCAACACGATTCTGGAGACAGGAATGGCAATATCCAGATATCGGTTTGGTAATTGCAGATACCCCTTCCGGCGGTCATGAACTTGTCTTTCTTGATTACCGAAAGTCTGGCGAACCAACCGTCGTTTTGATCGATCAAGAGAATAATTTTACTGTTACACCTCTTGCTGATAATTTTGAACAGTTTATTTACGGACTGAAAAGTGATGAAGAAATGGCAACTCTTTTTCCGGAATTCAACTGAATTTCGGCTCTTACTGTACTATTACAGCTTTTTAAGCTAAAATAAGGATGGGAAAAATACGAAAAAGAATGGAGTGACCGTCATGTTAATCAAAAACCTTTGCATTCCAAAAGCATCACTAACGACTGTCAAAGAAACCGCTACGCTAAAAGAAGCGATCGAGCTACTTGAAGAATCCGGCTATCGCTGCGTGCCGATTGTGAATGAAACGGGTGAAAAATTTCTTGGCAATATTTATAAAATGCATATTTACCGCCATGCAGCAAACGGCGGCAGCCTAAATGAGCCAGTCACTTCACTGCTTAAAAATGCCACTAAAACGATCAGTGTCAAATCTTCCTTTTTTGAAGTTTTTTTCACGATCAAAGAACTTCCATACATTGCTGTACTCAATGAAAGTGGCGATTTTTACGGCATTCTGACTCACGGCAAAATGCTTGGGTTGCTAGAAGATGCTTGGAACGTAAGTACGACCAGCTATGTTTTAACCGTTGCGACTGGTGAAGTTCCCGGGTCCTTGACAAAAATCACAAAAATCATTGACCGGTATACCAATATTGCAAATGTGATTACACTGGATAACCAAAGCGAAGATTTTATCCGACGTGTCTTGGTTTCTTTACCACTCAGTGTCGACGAAAATTTAAAAAACGAAATCATACAGCACTTGGATCGAAAAGGATTTCGTGTTGTCGAAGTGGAAAAAGTCAAAAAATGACTTTTACGAAGCGGCCCAACAAACGGCGCCGCTTTTTCTTTTTTTAAATAGAGCAGATGCTACAAAAAAAGACAGAGCAGTCAGTTGAACCGACCCTCTGCCTCTATATTTTTATTTACTAAATTTACCGAGGAAGAAAAAGCTAGCAATCGCGCTGATTCCTTGAACGATAAAGAAAGTCGCCATAACGATTACAATCCCAATCACACTGACAACTGGATCAAACATCGCAATAAAGCCTAAAACAACACCGATAATTCCGAGTGTCAACAACCAACCCCAACCTGATACATTGTTATTTTTAGCTGACATCGCACTGATGATTCGCATGATTCCTGCGAATAAAACCCACATTGCAAATAGCATAACAAGAGTAGCGGCACCGGCGATTTCATTGAATAACATGAAGACCCCAAGCAAGATGGATAGAATCCCTTCTGCTAATACCCAACCAGATACGTGTTGCAATTTTTTGTCCGAAAAATATGATACTGTATGAAAAATTCCTGAAACGAGCAACACAATTGCAAAAAAGACATTGGATGCTAGCAAAGTAGCCACTGGATTAAATAGTAACCAAATCCCCATGATGATCATCAAAATGCCTGCAATCAGTAGTAAAACTCTCCCAAATGTTTTCATATGTACTCCTCCTTTTTGTTTTTAAATTACTTCACTAATATTACCTTATTTTACCTTCCTAAAACAACTATTTGCCCCGTCAATATCCACCTAATTCACATAAGTTCACAAAAATAACAATTTTTGACCAGTTTATAGTGTAAAATCTTTTTATTGACAATTCAGATTCCTAAGCGTATTATAAACATAATTTCATATTTGTTTCTTATCAAGAAAGGCGGAGGGACTGGCCCAGTGATGCCTTAGCAACCGGAACTTTTTGTTTACGGTGCTAATTCCAGCAGTTAATTCTGAAAGATAAGTCGAGCGAATACTCCGCGAATGTACATCCCCCGACTTTTTTCAGTCGGGGGATTTTTTGGTAAGAACCAAGCAATCAAAGGAGGCCATTTTTATGACGAAAAATTATCAATTCGAAACGATCCAAGTTCATGGCGGTCACTCGCCCGATCAGGAAACAAACGCCCGCGCTGTTCCAATTTATCAGACTACATCCTATACTTTCAACAGCCCTGAGCATGCTGCTGCTCTATTTGGTCTTGCAGAACCTGGCAATATCTACACGCGAATCACCAATCCGACCACTGCTGTTCTCGAAGAACGCTTAGCAGAGCTGGAAGGTGGTATCGGCGCTGTAGCTGTCGCTTCTGGTATGAGCGCAATTACTTATGCTATTTTGAACATCGCTTCTAGCGGTGATAATATCGTCTCTGCTAGTACGATTTACGGTGGAACCCATACTCTTTTTGCTCATACGCTACCAACTTTTGGCATTCAAGTTCAGTTTGTCGATCCGGACGAGCCGACTAACTTCCAGACCGCTATTGATGAAAAAACGAAAGCCATTTTTATTGAAACGATTGGCAATCCAGAGATCAATCTGATTGATCTAGAAAAAGTAGCTGACGTGGCTCACCAAAACGGCATTCCGCTGATTGTTGATAATACTTTTGCTACCGCTTATTTGAACCGCCCATTCGATTTTGGAGCGGATATCGTCGTCTACTCTGCCACAAAATTCATCGGTGGACATGGCGTGGCGATTGGCGGCGTTGTCATTGATTCCGGCAAATTCAACTGGGCGAATAACAAATTCCCGGCATTAGTCAATCCTGATCCCAGCTATCATGGCTTGTCTTATACTAAAGATGTTGGCGATGCGGCCTATATCACCAAACTGCGCGTCTCTTTACTGCGTGATACAGGGGCAGCCTTGTCGCCCTTCAATGCCTTTTTATTGATCTTGGGCTTAGAAACTCTTAGTTTGCGACTTGAACGCCATGTTGCTAATGCACAAAAAGTGGCTAGCTATCTGGCAACCCACCCCAAAGTCACGTGGGTCAAGTACCCCGGACTAGCAGACAATCCCTACCATCCACTTGCAAAAAAATATTTTCCGAAAGGACCAGGCTCAATCTTTACTTTTGGCGTAAAAGGCGGCTATGAGTCTGGTAAAAAGGTCATCGAATCTGTTTCTCTATTCTCCCATTTAGCGAATGTTGGTGATGCAAAGTCACTGATCATCCATCCGGCCAGTACAACCCACCAGCAATTGAATGAAAAAGAACAACAAGCGGCAGGTGTCCGTCCTGAAACAATCCGCTTGTCGATCGGTATTGAACATGTGGCCGATATCATCGCAGATCTGGATACAGCCCTTCAAAATATCTAAACAAAAAGGAAGTGAAGCAGCATGTTACAACAAGAAATACTTTTTGCAGAACAGCCATTTGTGCTAGAAAATGGCGAAACACTGTGCCCGATCGTCATCGGCTATGAAACATTCGGCAAATTAAACGCAGCACGAGATAACGTAATCCTGCTTGAACACGCTCTGACCGGAACAGCACATGCAGCCAAGCATTTTGAAGATGATGATCCAGGCTGGTGGGATGACTATATCGGCTCTGGAAAGGCGCTCGACACGGATCGCTACTATATTATTTGTACCAATGTATTTGGCGGTTGTAGCGGCTCGACTGGTCCCTCTTCCATCAATCCACTCACTGGCAAGGCATTCAGACTTTCTTTTCCTGGCTTTAGCATCCTTGACATCGTTCATGCACAACTCGGTTTGATCCAAGCGCTCGGTATCAAAAAGTTAGCAGCAGTGGTAGGTGGCTCAATGGGTGGCATGCAGGCAACTCAGTGGGCTATCTCCTATCCAGAGCTGGTGGATGCAGTCATCAATATTGCCTCCCCTCTTGCAGCTGGGCCAGATGCAATCGGCTATAATCTGATCATGCGGATGGCTATTCTGAATGATCCAGATTTCAATGACGGTCATTATTCTGGTCAACCGGAGGGTGGCTTATCCACAGCTCGAATGATCGGCATGATGACCTACCGGACAAGCGAACTATTTTCCAAACGTTTTGAACGATTTACTGTTGCCGAAAGTTCTCCCGGTGCTTTTTCCAAGGAACATTTTCAAATAGAATCCTACTTGCAGTATCAAGGTGATGTCTTTGTCGAGCGCTTCGATGCCAATAGTTACTTATATTTAACCAAAGCAATTGACCTTTTTGACATATCAAGAAGTTTATTAAACGACCATTCCGAGTGTAACAAAATCCATGTTCCTTACTTACTAATCGGTATTACAACAGACCAGCTATTTCGCATTCATGATATAAGGAAGAGTTACAAGCAATTGAAACAAGCCGGCATTCCTGTCACCTATCATGAGGTTTCCTCCGAATATGGACATGATGCTTTTCTAGTTTCTAGCGAACGCTCCAAGTTCCAGCCACAGATTCAGCAATTTTTAGAGAGACATGCCGCTCGAGAGAAGAATCATAAAAATAAAATACCCCAAAAAATAAGAGAAGCATGAAGGAATGACTTATACTTCATACTTCTCTTATTTCAAGTAGGGAGAGCTACTTTCATATGTTCATTTTCTTCTGCAAGCAATTGATTGATCAAATCTAGATCAACACACCAGCAGTTATTATTTTTTTCAATAATACCTGCTTCTCGCAACGCTAATAATTGCGTATAAAAAGAGCTGCGTGACAAAGTACTATAACCCATAATTACTGAAGTAGTCACTTCTTTAGGCAAAATATAGACATGCTCGACTTTCTCTACCGCAAGAATTTCAACAATATTTTTAAAAACAGTGGCTAAATGATGACGCAAAGGCTGATGGAGTAAGATGGCTTTATCAAACATCGCTGAACAAACAGATTTCATAATAAAATATTGAAACCCATAATTTTCTGAAAAAGACAGCGCATATTGGATATCCTCTTTTCTATAACTATAAATGATGCAATCAGATAAAGTTTTATAGTCAATAAATTCTTGATTATTATCCAATACTTTACTATATCCCATAAAAAATCCTTTACCGATAATTGAAAATATCTCTTTCGGTCGATTCTTCAGATATCCTGCTGCAACCCCTGAAACTAATAGAGACACGTAGTCATTATTTTCTTCAAAGATCTTTTTTTTAGCTGAAATTACTTCTGATTTGACTGGAAAATCATATTTCTTCATCATGACAATAAATTCTTCATATGAAAAAAGTGTCTCCACAACAATCCCTCCCTATTTAATATTAATAATAGCACTTATTAAATTACACCCAAGTTTACGAGTAATAGTATTATTATGATGAAATATGTATAAAAAGTGAACAAACCTAATTTATAAAACAAAATTCATCTAATAAATGATATAAACCGTTAACATTCAAATAAAAATCATACTGAAAAAATCAATTCCCCCCTAGTTGCTTCCATCCAAAAATGTATGCAGATCATACAAAATTTTCGTAACGAATACGGATTATTTGCGAAAGGACAAAAAAGAACCAAAAACCAAGCTTATCTGCTCTAAAAACAGACGCCCTACTCTTGGCTTTCGGTTCATTTCTCTAGAATTTTTTCATTTTCAGTCTATGTTTTTCTATTCTTTGAGATTGTTTTCTTTATCCGCAAGTTCTTGTTGGATTTGTCTCCTCAAACGTGCTTCTTTCTTTTTAGAAGAACGACGACCTAATAAGAAGACAATCAATAACAATAATACTAAACCCAAAATACCAAGTGTGATATACAACCATGTATAATCTTTTTCTAGACCTACTGCCTGATCATTGTATTTCTTCGCATCAGCACGATCAATTGTGAATGTCTCATCCCACTTCCATGTCTGTTCACCATCAGTCGCTATCATTTTCAGGCGATAAGTACCCGCTTTAAACTCTTGATTTTCCCAATCAATCATATAGTTGAAATTAGAATTGGGAGCCATGGATAAGCTATCTTTTTTCATCTCATGTAAAACCTCATCACTACCATCTTTATAGACTTTTGCATCTATTTTCAGATTCGAAATCATGGTAGAAGTCGGATTTTGCAAATTGGCTTTTACATAATTGGCATAATTATATTGCCCTGGCTTGATATATTTGAGTTTCATGTCAGGTGTAACTTCTGCATCTGTTTCTGTGAGTTTCAAACCTATCACATACGAATAACGATTTTTAACCATAGATTCATCTTTTTCTTCTTTTTCAGTCGCAGCTACTTCTGATTCTTTTTGTGTAAAATTAATGCCACCTAGCATGATGCCATCATATGATTCAGCTGGCATGGTAATTTGTATTGGCACTTTTTTCGTTTCGTTTGGCTGCAATTCAACATCTTTATCAAACTGCACACAGTCTGCAATATTATATTTCAATGATTCATCCGGTTTTTTGTCACCTTCCGAATAGTCAATGATACCATTATCATTTGTCGTAGCTGTATTGATACTCATTTCGACAGTTACTTTACTGCTTGTAGGATTGGAAACTTCCACATAAACCGTTTGTTCTTGCCCGGACGACATTTTCAAGTCAAAATAAGTTTGTTTCTTATCAATTTGATTATCGGGTATTTCAGCCTTAACGCCAAAGTTAACCGTAGATGCGGCATCTGCCATTTGCGGCAGTAGATTCATCCCAATAAATAACAAACTGAATGCTATAAAAGATTTTACAATTACTCGCATTATTCATGAGTCACTCCTTCAAAAATTCGGTGCCGAAAATTCGACATAATAAAATATTGGCGCCGACAAGAGTATCGGCGCACAATCAATTATTCGTTTAAAATCATGCTGGTGTATCAGATAGCGTCCAAACAAGATTTGTTTTATAAGTGCCTTCTTTAGCTGTGTTCCCTTTTACATTCAAAGAAGCCTTGAACTCTTCTTGCCAAGTACCATAACCACTTGAAGCAGCAGCAGTCATAACTGTTGCATTATTTGTATTTACACTAACATTCCCACCAACCGGCGCAGTTGCTGCATTCGATTTGTTCGAGTAGATACTGGATTTTTCTAATGTCAATGTTGCATTTTCAAGTGTATCCGAACCATTCGAGAAGGCTCCGCTTTGTTTCACTTGCAATTTCCAACCGGCACCAGTTCCGCGACCATCAGAAATCGTTACTGCAGGATTGATTTCCTTTGTTGTATTCGTTTTTTGATTTGTCATAGTTACTTTGTTAGCTGTATAGGTTTGATCTTCACTGGAGATTTTTTGAGACCCAAAGTCCAGTTTAGATACATAAGCGATTCTCAGCGCATCATCTGTACTAGGGTTAACAGGCGTATCATCTGGAGTATAGGGATCATCATCATCAGGATTTACTGGATTTACTGGATCTGTATTTGGCGTAAAGGTAATCGTCCCTTTTGAAGTAGCACTTAGACCATTATCAGCATAAGTAGTATCATCTTCTGCTGCTGATACATCTGTACCGATCAATGTCACTACTGGTAATGCTGTGACTGCAAAAGCTGTCAGCAATTTGAGTGTTTTTTTATTTTTCATTCGCTTATAAAACTCCTTTATTTTTTTTTAAGAAAATCAGGCATCTAATCATGACCTGGTTCTTATTACTTTTGCTTTTTTTTATTCGTTTTTTTGAGTCCGTAGATTCCTAAACATATGAATCCCGCACCAATGACCCAAGCCAACTGTGGTTGCGTATCTCCTGTCTTAGGGAGGCTGATGATTCTTCTTACGGTGTCGTCACCCGGAGTGATTGACTTACTTGATCCATCAGGTATCTGATTGCCATCAGCATCGTCACCAGAGGGCTTTGTATCATCTGCATATCCACTAAATGAAATTCCCACTTCACTAATCGTTTCTTGTTCAGTATATGTACTGTCGGCTGAAATAACTTGCGGCATTATCGTAAGTCCACACATCATAACAATAAATGTTAATAGCTTCTTCACGCTCCCTCTCCTTTTCTAAGATTAGCACATACTGTACTTTATCAAACTTAAATTTATGCTTCAATCAAATTCGGCAGGTTTTATGCAGTTAAAATGCGGTTTTCATAATTTCGTAACAAAATTAGATACATATTGTCTCATAAAAATACCAGATACAAAAAGTAAGCTAAATTTTATTCAGTTTTCATTATCGAATTAGTTTGAAAATTCCGGCGCGGATCTTTATGTGGCTCATACGTAAGCATTCTAACGCTTCTTGAAATAATTTGACTTCTTACTGTATTAAGTCACTCTCATTTATGAACAAATCTTAACATGCTTCAAAACAAAAAAAATCTGAGCACCGATTAGTACGGTAGCTCAGATTTTTATCGTTATTCATCAGCCAATTGAACCTTCCATCTCAAACTTGATGAGACGGTTCATTTCTACGGCATATTCCATTGGTAGCTCTTTAGTAAACGGCTCAATAAAGCCCATTACGATCATTTCAGTCGCTTCTTCTTCTGAAACTCCACGGCTCATCAAATAGAAAAGTTGCTCTTCTGATACTTTGGAAACTTTCGCTTCATGCTCCAATGAAATATTGCTGTTAAGTATTTCATTATAAGGAATCGTATCTGACGTTGAAGCATTGTCCATAATAAGCGTGTCACATTCAATATTAGAACGGGCACTGTCTGCATTTCGCCCAAAATGAACAATTCCCCGATATGTCACATTTCCACCCTGTTTGGAGATGGATTTGGAAACGATTGTACTGGAAGTATTTGGTGCTAAATGGACCATTTTTGCGCCGGCATCTTGACGCTGTCCTTTTCCGGCGATCGCAATTGAAAGAGTCGTGCCCCGTGCCCCCTCACCGCGCAGATAACAGGACGGATACTTCATGGTCAACTTAGAACCGATATTACCGTCAATCCATTCCATCGTTGCATTTTCTTCGACATATGTCCGTTTCGTCACCAAATTATAGACATTGTTAGCCCAGTTTTGAATAGTTGTATAGCGGCAGTATCCGCCCGGCTTCACAATAATCTCTACCACTGCTGCATGCAGAGAGTTTGTAGTATAAACTGGTGCTGTACAACCTTCGACATAATTAACACTGGCATTTTCGTCTACAATGATAAGTGTCCGTTCAAATTGTCCCATGTTCTGAGAGTTAATTCGGAAATAAGCTTGAAGTGGTGTATCCACTTTAACGCCTGGTGGTACATAAATGAATGAGCCACCTGACCACACAGCAGAATTCAGGGCAGCAAATTTATTGTCAGAAGGCGGAATGATTTTGGAGAAATACTGCTTGAAGATTTCTTCATCCTCTTTTAATGCTGTATCAGTATCTTTAAAAATAATCCCCATGTCTTCCAAGTCCTGTTTCATATTATGGTACACGACTTCTGATTCATACTGTGCCGAAGCACCAGCTAGATATTTTTGCTCTGCTTCTGGAATACCAAGTTTATCAAATGTCCGCTTGATTTCTTCCGGCACCTCATCCCATGAGCGAACGGTCTGCTCAGATGGTTTCACGTAATAAGTAATATCTTCAAAGCTCAGCTCTGAGAGGTCACCGCCCCACATTGGCATCGGCATTTTATAGAATTGTTCAAGTGACTTAAGGCGGAAGTCAAGCATCCATTCTGGCTCTTCTTTGATTTTGGAAATTTCTTTTACAATTTCTGCTGTAAGTCCGCGTTCAGTACGGAATACAGATGTATCTTTATCATGGAATCCATATTGGTATTCGCCAATTTCTGGAATTTCAGTCACATGCTTCTCCTCCTTTAGCGTTATTTTTCACTGCCTTCTTTTTCATAGATAGCTTTTTCCATCGCTTTCCAGGCAAGGGTCGCACATTTGATCCGTGCGGGAAATTTTGCGACACCTGCTAGCGCTTCTACATCTCCCTCATCATCGATCACTTCATGTGTATGTCCCTGCACCATTTCTGAAAACTGATGACTCATTTCAAGTGCTTCTTTTTCAGTATGACCCACCACGCTTTGCGTCATCATCGAAGCACTAGCCATGGAGATGGAACAACCATCTCCGGTAAAGCTTGCTGCTGTGATTTTATCGCCGTCAATTTTCAAGTGAAGGTGAATCTGGTCGCCGCATGTCGGGTTGTTGAGATCGATCGTCACATTTGAATCCGGAAGTTCGCCTTTATTGCGCGGATTTTTATAATGATCCATAATCACTTGTCTATAAAGCTGATCTAATTTGCGACTGCTCATAAGCCGAAATACTCCTTCGTTAATTCGAGCCCTTGAATCAGAGCATCGATTTCTTCTTTTGTATTATATAAGTAAAAACTTGCGCGAGCGGTCGAACTGGTGTCTAGCCATTTCATCAATGGCTGCGCACAGTGATGTCCCGCTCTGATCGCAATTCCTTCTTCATCCAGAACAGTAGCCACATCATGAGGATGGACACCTGTAAGATTAAATGTAACCAATCCGCAGCGTTTTACTGGATCTAGCGGACCATAAATTTCTAGTCCAGAGATCGTCTGCATTTTTTCGATTGCATAACCGGCCAGTTCGATTTCATGTTGGTGAATATGATCGATACCGACTGCTTCCAGATAGTCAATAGCTGCGCCAAGAGCAATCTGTCCGCCAATGATTGGTGTCCCCGGTTCAAATTTCCAAGGCAGTTCTTTCCAAGTGGAATCATAAAGTTCGACAAAATCGATCATTTCTCCGCCAAATTCGGTCGGTTCCATATCTTCAAGAAGCTCGCGTTTTCCGTATAAAGCACCTGTTCCAGTTGGGCCAAGCATTTTATGTCCGGAAAATGCATAGAAATCAGCATCCAGATCCTGTACGTCTACTTTGAGATGCGGCACGGCTTGCGCGCCGTCTACTACAATGACCGCTCCATGCTTATGTGCGACTTTTGCAATTTCTTTGATAGGCGTAATGCTGCCAAGAACGTTGGACACATGGGCTAAAGCAACGATCTTTGTTTTTTCTGTGATTACTTGCTCAGCTTGTTCTACTGTGATCGTCCCGTCTTTTTCCAGATCCAGATATTTCAGTATGGCACCTTTTCTTTTCGCAAGTTGTTGCCATGGAATCAGGTTACTGTGATGTTCCAAATAGGAAATCACAATCTCATCTCCTGCTGAAATATTGGCCTCTCCGTAGCTGTCCGCCACAAGATTCAAGGCAGTCGTCGTACCACGTGTGAAAATGATCTCACTTGTCACTCTGGCATTCAGAAATCGAGCAACTTTAGCGCGTGCCGCCTCGTATGCATCTGTCGCCCGCCCGGCCAGCGTATGGACGCCGCGATGAACATTAGCATTGTCCAATTCATAGTAGCCGACAAGTGCATCAATCACTTGCTTGGGCGTTTGCGAAGTCGCCGCGTTATCCAGATAGACAAGTGGCTTATCATTTACGTTTTGATCAAGGATTTTAAAGTCAGACCGAATTTTTTGGATGTCCATCATCTTACCGCACTTTCCCTTCGATAACGTCTTTCAGCATCACTTTAACGCCTTCGATTGGCAATTCGCGCACCACCGGATCAAGAAAGCCATGAATGATCAGTCGTTCTGCTTCATGTTTTGAGATGCCCCGACTCATAAGGTAGAACATTTGCACCGGATCCACACGACCGACTGATGCAGCATGTCCTGCTACAACATCATTCTCATCGATCAAAAGAATTGGATTGGCATCGCCACGGGCTTTCGGGCTGAGCATCAAAACGCGAGACTCTTGCTGAGCATCTGATTTTGAAGCACCATGCTTGATGTGACCAATACCATTAAATATAGTGGTCGCTTTGTCACGCATTACACCGTGAGAGAGTATCGTTCCTGTAGAGCCTTGACCGTAATGAGTGACACGTGTAGTAACATTTTGTATCTGTTTACCTCGGCCGACTGTCACTGTTTTGACATCGCCGCTCGAACCACTGCCGATTAGGTTAGTGGTATTTTCATTGATCGTATCACCATCATTCATTAGACCGAGTGCCCACTCGATTCGGCTGTCACTGCCAATGTGGCCGCGCCGGTTGACATAGCTGACAACATCTTTTGCGAGAGTATCCACTGCGCCAAAAGTAATCTTGGCATTGCTTAGAGCGATTACTTCTTCGACAATGTTCACGATTCCGCTTGCTTCTTCGTGGAGTGACACATAGTTTTCCACATAAGTGACCTGACTGTTGTCATCTGCTACAAGAAGAACATGATTGATCAGTGGTGATTCTGTTTGGTCACTCGCGAAAACGGCTTGGATTGGTTCTTCGATCACCACGTTTTTAGGCACATACAGGAAAACACCACCGTTTACAAGTGCAGCATGAAAAGCTGTCAATTTATGTTCACTCGTTTTCACTGCGTTTGTCATGAAATATTTTTCAAATAGCTCCGGATAGTCTTTTGCTGCTGTAAAAATATCCGTCAAAATGACACCCTTTGCTTTTAGTTCCTCACTTAGTACGCATTTTGCTGGGTGCTGATCGATTTGGATATAATAATTAGCTTGTTTATTTTCAAGATCAACAATCGCTTGGATTTTTTCTGGCAAGTTTTCTTCTGTAACACCGGTTTGAAAGGGTTGGTAAGTATCAAACTTGGTAAAATTCCACCGATCGATTTTTGTTTTATCCACAAAAGGCAAGTCGAGTTCGCCTGCAAGTTTCCAAGATGCTAGACGGCGCTCGGTCAATTCCTTAGGCTCGCCTGCATTTTCAGAAAAGGCGCGGATAAAATCATCTTTTACTAATGTGTTTTCTGTCATGATTTTAACCTCACTTTTCTTAATTTTGATCCACCGTTTCTTCTTCATCAAATTCGATACCTAACTCTTGCTTGATCCAGTCATAGCCTTCTGCTTCAAGACGTTTAGCAAGTTCAGGACCACCTTCTTTGACAACACGCCCTTGCATCATCACATGCACGAAATCTGGAGTGATATAGTTAAGCAAGCGCTGATAGTGTGTGATGATCATGCAGCCAAATCCTTCGCCACGCATCGCATTAACACCTTTAGAAACGACTTTCAAGGCATCGATGTCAAGACCAGAATCAATTTCGTCTAAAATAGCAATTTTAGGTTCGATCATCAACAGCTGCAGAATCTCATTCCGTTTCTTCTCGCCGCCAGAGAAACCTTCGTTCAGATAACGCTCTGCCATTTCTTCGTCCATTTCAAGCAATTCCATTTTATCATCCAACATACGGATGAATTTCATCAGCGGAATCTCTTGGCCTTCATCGCGCCGACTATTGATTGCTGCGCGGATAAATTCAGCATTGGTCACACCACTGATCTCACTCGGATACTGCATCGCAAGAAACAAGCCTGCACGCGCTCTTTCATCCACTTCCATTTCTAGTACATCTTCGCCGTCCAGCGTGATCGTCCCTTGTGTGACTTCATATTTTGGATGCCCCATGATTGCAGCAGATAACGTCGATTTTCCCGTTCCGTTTGGTCCCATAATGGCATGGATCTCGCCCGTTGAAATTTCAAGGTTCACACCTTTTAAAATTTCTTTTCCTTCTATCTCAACATGTAAATCTTGAATCTTAAGTGTTGCCATTCAAAATACCCTCCCTAAGTTCATTTTCAGCATAAATCCAGTTTAGTATAATTCTAATTTAATTACAAATATAAGAAACGGACTGCTATCATATCTATCCTTCATTCTACTATTAAAAAGCGGATTTTTCCACCCTTGAATCATTATCATTTTTGTAAAGTTATTTGAGAAAAGCGACACCTAAAAAATAAAGAGCACCACTTGGAGTGATACTCTCTTTTTTGATTCATTGGACTTTCATAAGTTGAGCATTAATGGCCACGATGACCGTGCTGAGTGACATCAGTACTGCGCCGACTGCAGGTGAAAGAATGAGCCCCATTGGAGCCAAAACTCCGGCTGCCAGCGGAATCGCCAGAATATTATAACCGGCTGCCCACCATAAATTTTGAATCATTTTACGATAGGTTTCTTTGGAGAGGCGGATCAGGTAAAGAACATCTTTCGGATTGCTTTTTGAAAGGATAACATCAGCGGTTTCCATTGCGACATCTGTGCCTGCCCCAATTGCAACCCCAACTTTGGCAGTAGCAAGTGCAGGCGAATCATTGACACCGTCGCCAACCATCATGACCGTTTCATTTTGGCGTTGATATTTTTGGATGGTTTGCGCTTTATCTTGTGGGAGAAGCTCAGCCTCAACATAGTCGATTCCAAGGATAGCACCCACTTTATCTGCTACTTTGCGGCTGTCACCAGTCAGCATCATTGCTTTTTTATGAAGCTTATGCAAACCGCTGATGGTTTGCTTAGCTGTTTCACGCACTTCATCAGCAATCGCAACATAACCGATCATTTGGTCATTTCTTAATAAGAAAGAAACCGTTTTTCCCTCACCAGCAAATTGTTCAGCCTTCGTTAAATCAAGATTCGACATATGCTGACGCAGGTAACGAGTATTGACGATTTTATACATATCCCCACTAACTTTTCCCTCCAAGCCAACACCTGAGATGGCCGTCACTTGATCGGCATTTTGGAAAGGAAGTGCACGACTTTTCGCTTCTTGGACAATACTTGTTGCAATCGGATGACTCATTTGATTTTCAAGAGCTGCAAATATTTGGATCAGTTCGTCTTCTGTGCCCGTTTCAGCAACGATATCCGTCAACTTAAATTCACCTTCTGTCAGTGTGCCGGTTTTATCGAATGCGACCGTGTCGATCAGTCGGGCATCTTCAAGTGCCATGCGCCGACGAATCAGAAGACCATTTTGTGCGGACAAAGAGGTAGACTTAGCTACGACTAGCGGTATCGCCAAGCCGAGTGCATGCGGACACGCGATGATCAGGACGGTCACCGCTCGATTCACGGCTTCTGACCAGTCGGATGAAAGCCAGAACCAGATAGCAAAAGTGAGCACACCTGCTGCCAAAGCCACATAAAACAATAGTTTGGCGGCCTTATCGGATAATGTTTCGGTGCGAGACTTTTCCTTCTGGGCATCGCTAACCAGTTTAATCACCTGAGACAAGTAGCTGTCTTCTCCAGTTGCCGTTACTTCTACACGAACTACCTGATTACCGTTGATCGATCCAGCAATCACTTCACTGCCGACTTCTTTGGCTACTGCTTTTGATTCCCCCGTTAGCATAGCTTCATTGATATGGGTACTGCCGCGAACGATTCGTCCATCTGCCGGTATTTTTTCACCTTCTTTTACTAACACGATCTGCCCTTTTTTGATTTCCTGCAAGGGAACATCTTCAATTTCATCTTGTTCGGTGATAAGATGGGCATCTCCTGGAAGCAGTTCCGCCATTTTTTGCAAAGCATCCCCCGCCTTCATCACAGCACGCATCTCGATCCAATGCCCCAAAAGCATGATGTCGATCAGCGTAGCCAGTTCCCAGAAATAATTCATCCCTGTGGAAAAGAATAAAATAGCTGTACTGTATAGATACGCTACCACGATGGCCAGCGAAATCAAGGTCATCATCGCCGGATTTTTTGTTTTGACTTCTGTCATCATTCCAGCCAAGAAAGGCCATCCACCATAGAAAAAAATGACAGTTGATAAAATGAATAACAGCCAGTCCGCTCCTGGAAAATCGATCTCGATTCCTGTAAGCATTGTTGTCATCGACGATAAAAAGAAAATAGGCACTGTCAGTATTAGTGAGATAAAGAAACGTTTCTTGAAATCGCCATGATGATGGGCCATGTGATCGGCTCCCGAGTCATGGTGCCCGCCATGTTGGTGACGCTCTGACATATTCTGATGACCTTGTTGTTTTATGGATGTGTGGTCTTCATGCTGATGAGTTGATCCTGAATGTTGATTTTCGTTCATTTTCACTCACTCCTTATATACCCCCTATAGGTATTATATGAGAACTATACCACATATTTATGTTTATAAACACCTTTTTGATTTGAAATATTGAACTATTTGTCTTGATATGTTATTGTTATTCTAGTGTAACAAAATTGAAACATTCGATTAGACTTTTTATTTTAAAAAGTCATCACTTATAAAGGAGTTTTTTTATGAAAAAAGCAATGGTACTTATTTCGCTTCTAGCATTGCTTTTAGTTACCATATCTGGATGTAGTTCCCCAAAATCCGAATTCACATCAGCCTTACAGAAGGTTGCGGCAAATAAGCAATATACAGCGGATGTCACGATGAAAGTTGACTATCTTTCTAATAATCTGGCAGAACAGCTGAATGTGGAACCAATTGGTGATTTAACAAAAGCTAAATTGGATTATTCCTTGTCCTACGACGCAAATTCAAAGCGTTCACTCGAAAAGATCAATTTTTTCTTTGGGGACCAGTATGATCTTAAATTTGAGACGCTGACGGATTTGGAGAATGGCCGAATCTATGTACCCGTCAATGTCATTTACGATACAGACAGCAGTCTTCAAAATCTTTTTACAGATCAAATGAATCAGGTGTTGAATACCGTTCTCACGGATAATAAGGATTTAAAAGATAAGTATCTGGATTTCTATGAAGCTATGCAAAATATCACGAATAAAACGATCGACCAAGAATCCGTCAAGATGCAGGCCAAATCAATGAATGAGCTCCAAAAGCAAAGCGGCATTGTCATTTATGATTTCTTGAACACGCTGGATGACAGTCGTTTCAAGACGGATAAAGATGGGCAGGTAACGATAGAGCTTACCAAAAAAGACTTCACTGAGTTGGTTGATCAACTAACCAATGATTGGAGTCAAGATGAGGCGCTTATCAATTTGATTGCGGGTAATAATGAAATCTCGAAAAAAGAAGCTGAAAAAGAATGGCGTACAGCGAAAAAGAACTTGCTCGACCATTTTAAAACGATTGAAAACGATCCAGAACAGACTTTAACGGCCAAACTTACGATGAAACCGGATGTTGATAAAGGATTCTCTTCCCTAAAAATCAAGATCGATTATCAAAATCAGCGAACCCAACAAAGTTTTGGTGTCACAACCGATATTACCATGGAAGATTTCCAAAAAATTCCTGAACTGCCGAACAAAGATCAAGTTGTGACAAAAAAAGAATTGGATAAGGCAATTTCAGATGGACTAAAGGTTTATTTAAGTGAGTAAACCCAAAAGAGCTAGGACTACTAATGAGGGATCAGTAGTTCCTAGCTCTTTTTTGCTCATTTGCTATTATTTTGATGCACGATAAAAAGATACTAAATTTCCTCTTTCCATGGACAAAAAAAGAACGGAATGCGCACCAAATTCATTTTAGAAATGGGTTTTGACATGCATTCCATTCTTTTATTTCATAGATTGTTTTTTATTTATCAACTGGTACAACTGCTCCGTCCCACTCTTCAAGAATCCAGTCTTGGATCTCTTTGGAATGAAGGACCTCTACAAGTTTTTTCACATTTTTATTATCTTTATTTTTTTCTTGTGTCACGACAATATTGGCATACGGAGAATCTTTGCTTTCAAGCGCAATTGCATCTTTTGTGGGATTCAAGCCCTGATCAACGACAAAATTGGAATTGATCGCTACTGCATCGCCTTCCTCATTATTATAAGCTGTCATCAGATAGGCTGGATCTAAGTCATATTTAAATTTCAGGTTTTTTGGATTATCTTGGATGTCATCAAATGTTGCTTCTTCTTTTTTCACATCATCTTTCAATGTGATCAGACCAGCATCTTCAAAGATTCCCAATACCCGCGGCCAATCAGACTGACTATTTGAAACAAGGATCGTTGCCCCGTCTTTCAAATCTTCCAGATCCTTGACTTTTTTGGAATAGATGCCTAGTGGTTCAATATGGATGGCGCCAACATCCGCAAAATCATAGCCTTTTTCCTTCTCTTCTAATTCTAGATATGGTTTATGCTGGAAGTAGTTCGCATCTAGTTCTCCCTCATCCAGAGCTTTATTTGGCATTACATAGTCGGAATACTTGACGATTTTCAAATCGATTCCTTCTTTTTTCAAGATCGGTTTTGCTTGTTCCAGAATTTGGGCGTGAGGTGTATTGGAAGCCCCTACGACAAGTTCATTATCCTTCGAACCGGAAGATTTTTCATCTGAAGATCCGCCTCCGCAGGCAACAAGTACCGCAGCTAGGCTGGTAATTAATATTGCAGCAATCCATTTTTTCATTTTATTACTCTCCTTTTTAAATTAGCGTTTGTCGACGGCTTTTGTGATCAAGTCGCCAATGATTTGGAAGATAAAGACGATCACCAAAATAATGATAGTCGATACAAGTGTCACATCTGGTTGATTACGTTGGAAGCCTTCCAGATAAGCAGCATTCCCCAAGCCACCCGCCCCGATGACACCAGCCATTGCGGTAAAACCGACCAATGAGATGGCTGTTACAGTGATACCTGATACGATAGCTGGAAGGGCTTCTGGAATCAAGACTTTCCATACGATTGAAAAAAGATTTGCTCCCATAGACCGAGCGGCTTCAATAACGCCTTTATCCACTTCACGAAAAGCAATTTCGACCATTCTGGCATAGAACGGCGCTGCCGAAATGATCAGTGCGGGCAGTGCTGCCTTTGGTCCAATGATGGTACCAACAAGCGTTTTAGTCATTGGAAGAAGCAGAACGATCAGGATGATAAACGGGATGGAACGGAATACATTGACGAGGATTGCTGTTATCCAGTAAAGGACTTTAGCACCTCTGCCCGCTTTGCGATTAGAAAGAAACAGTAGTAGTCCTAGCAAGATTCCCAGTACAAAAACAGCAACAAGTGAAATCAATGTCATATACAGAGTTTCCTCTGTGTAAGTCCACATCATATCCCAATCGACATTTGGAAAAAGTGTGCTCATCCTTCAATCACCTCCGTTTCAACTTGCAACTCGCGGAGATGAGTGATTGCATCTGTAATCTGCTGATCAGTGCCCTGGATTTGTACATAAAGCGTTCCGTAAGCACCATTTTGCGTTTGCGTCAGGCTGCCGTGCAGAACATTTAACAATACGCCGTTTTTCTGGGCAACTTGTGAAATGATTGGCTGGGTGGCATTTTCACTCATAAAGAGCAGTTTGACAATTTTGCCGTCTTGATAGTTCTTAAGCAGCAAATGGATCAACTCTTCCGTTTCATCAGATTCCGTGACCTGACGCACGAAGCGTTTTGTGACCTGCGCTTTCGGATGTTTGAAAACTTCAAGCACATTGCCAAGCTCAACGACCTTCCCGGCTTCCATAACAGCGACGCGCTTGCAAATTTTACGAATGACATGCATTTCATGGGTGATGACAATGATCGTTAAATTCAGTCGCTGATTAATGTCAAGCAACAGATCCAATACTTCATCGGTCGTCTGAGGATCAAGTGCTGATGTTGCTTCATCACAAAGCAAGACAGTTGGATCATTAGCGAGTGCTCGTGCTATGCCGACCCGCTGCTTCTGACCACCACTTAGTTCAGACGGATAGGCATCTTCTTTTCCTGAGAGGCCGACCAGACCAATCAGTTCATTGACGCGTTCCTTTCTTTTTTCTTTAGGAACACCTGCAATTTCAAGTGGAAAGGAGATATTCTCAAAAACCGTCCGCGACCATAGCAGATTAAAATGTTGAAAAATCATGCCGATTTTTTGGCGAGCTTTACGAAGTTCTCTACCACGAATCTGGCTGATTGTACGCTCACCAACTTTAACGATACCTTCTGATGGCAATTCCAGTCCATTGAACATTCGGATCAAACTGCTTTTTCCGGCGCCTGAATAACCAACTACGCCAAATATTTCACCGGGCTCAATCGTCAGACTGACATCATCAACTGCGCGTACTTTCTTTTTGCCAGATGTATAATCTTTGATGACATTTTGTAAAGTAATCATTGCTTCCTCACCTTTTTCTTCAAATTCTGTCGGATAAGCGAATAAAAAAAGCCTCTCTGCTTCATGAGCAGAAAGGCACCACATTTAAGGATTCACTCTCTTCTCATCTTTCAGAACGATTGTCCTGCATGATTTAGCACCTTAAGTATCCACTTAGGTTGCTGGGCTTCACTGGGCATGTTCCCTCAGCCGCTCTTGATAAGAATTCACATTATAAGGATTTAGTATCCTGTTTTTTTATATTACATGGGCATCTGTGTTTTGTCAACAAACAAATATTTAGTTATTAAAAGAAATCAAGTGACATAGACTACATTCTTTGTCAGCAGAGGTACTCATTTCCATAACCTGCCAGATCGGCTGGATTTTATTATGACTATCTAGAAACTGAGGACCAATCAAATAAGTGACAAAGAAAAATGCAAGTACGGTCAAGCAAGCAACAACAATCACTATTTTACTCTTTTTTGTCATTTTTTCTCCTCCCCGTATTTCTCTATGTTAACTTGTTAAGATAAATGCACGAGAAAGAAAAGTTTAAGAAAAGTTAAAGATTAATTAATGGTAATTTGACGGTAAAAGTCGTTCGTCTGTTTTTGCTATCTGCTGTTACTAAGCCTCCGTGTTTTTCTACGATCGATTTGGCAATGGCCAGTCCCAGTCCTGTTCCGTTTGTTGTACGATTCTTGTCGACTTTGTAGAAACGGTCAAACAAATGCGGAAGATCAAGCGCCGGTATCTCTTCACCATAATTGCTGACATCAATGACTGCCCAATCGCCTTCACGCCGGGCATTAATTTCGATCTGGCCACCTTCTTCTCCATAACGAAGGGCATTCGAGAAAAGATTTTCAAAGAGTCGCATGATCTGATTGCCATCACCGCTGACTAGCAAACTTTCTAACTGATAGTGTTCAACGACTTCTGTCCCTTTCTCTTGCGCAGAACGATCAAATTCGGCAACTAATTGACGAAGTAGCTCAATCATGTTTAACCGATCATTCGCAAGCAAATATTCCGGACTTTCAAGCCTTGTATAGGAAAATAGATCATCAATCAGTTTATGCAAATGATTCGCTTTATCGTAGACTAGATCCGTATAATAGCGTAGTTCAATCTCATCCCGGTAACGATCTTCATGGATGTAACTCAAGTAACCTAAGATCGATGTGAGCGGAGTTCGTAAATCGTGCGACACATTGGTAATCAGATCATTCTTTGCTTGTTGTGCTCGCTGCTCCTGCACCATCAGATTCTTTTGCCGTTCCCGCATTTTTTCTATATTTACTTCAAGTTCTCGAATTTCTGGTGCCAGACTTTCTGTATCTACCGGCTGGTCATTCCCTAGTGCTGAGTTAATGATCCGCAACTGCAGTTTCAAGTTGTGCTGCCGCATGATCCGATAAAAGAAGTAAAAAACAAGCAATGCGATGGCAGCCAGCACCACGTACTTTATCGCAATAAAGAGCGGTGAAGCGACTGTATTTTGATACTTACCATAACCGAACAGGTTAAAAAAGGCTTCACTTAGTCCACTCAGTACAACAGAATTCGTCATGATGTAGACCATCCATACATAAACGGTTTGAAGCACAGCCCAACTAATCAGCCAAGAGACGATAGCAAAAAACACAATCTGCCATGGTTTCATAACATGTGTGACATTTTTTATCCATCGATTAAACTTCAATTTTATAGCCTACTCCCCAAATGGTCTTGATCACATTCTCGCCGCCCATTGCATCACGCAATTTATCACGCAAATTGCTGATATGGACCATGACTGTCTTGCTGGCCCCGAATGCTTTTTCCTGCCAAATTTTTTCAAAAATATATTCTGAACTGAAAACACGTCCCGGTTCGCTAGCAAGTAGGAACAAAATATCAAATTCAGAAGTTGTCAAATGTAACTCTTTCTGATTGACTGTTACAATATGCTGATCCCGATCCACTACGATTGGCCCAATGACAAGCGTGTCAGATGTTGAGATTTCACTTGATTTCATTAGTTGCATACGGCGCAAAATAGCTTTGACTCGTACAGACAATTCAAGCGGATTAAATGGCTTCACCATGTAATCATCAGCTCCCGTCAAGAGCCCCATAATCTTATCATTATCTTCTGCTTTCGCACTCAGCATTAGAATCGGCGTATTGATTCCGGCACTGCGCATTTTTTTACATACTTCAAGCCCGTCCATTTCTGGCATCATGATATCTAAAATAACCAGCGAGAGATCTTGTTCCTGAGCAATCGCCCAAGCCTTGGCGCCATCATATGCCTGAAAAATCTCATAACCTTCGTTTTGAAGATAGAGTTTTACTAAATCTACAATTTCTTTATCGTCATCCGCGATTAAAATAGAGGTCATTTTACTATTTCCTTTCCGCTGTGTTTTTATTTATTGTACCATTCCATAAAACAAAAAAGAAATCCGTTTCCAGACTTCTTTAAAATAAATTAAACATTCCTTAGATAAACACGTTCTTCTTCCGGTTCAAGGTGTATTAACACGTGCGCTTTCGCATAATACCGACTGATTTCACTCTCGATTTCATCGCAAAGATGGTGTGCTTTTTCAATTGTTAGTTCAGATGGTACAACTAGATGAAAGTCGATATATTCTTCTGCGCCGGCTCGTCTGGTACGAAAATCATGGAATTCAATAAATGCTTCTTTATGCGCCAGAATGATCCGCTTGATTTCTTCTTCTTCTTTACGTGAAAGTCGTTCATCCATCAATGGTGGGAATGATTCTTTCAGCAACTTCCAAGCTTCGAACATAATATAAATCGCAGTCATAATCGCAATCACTGGGTCAAGCCAAAGCCAACCGGTCAAATGGACAAGCAGTAGACTGGCGGCAATACCGAGCGATGTAAAGACATCAGTAAATAAGTGAAGGGCGTTCGATTTCATTGCAACAGAATTGGCTTTTTCAGCTGCTCGATTAATGATACGCGAGATAATGATATTGATGAGTGCACCAAATAGCATCACAGCGATCCCTAGTGCTGGAAACTTAATTTCATGAGGATTTGTAAATTTATTGATCGATTCAATGATAATCCAGATACCTGCTACAAAAATTAGCAATGTCTCAATCGTTCCAGCAATATTTTCTGCTTTCCCATGTCCATAGGGATGATCTTCATCTGCTGGACGCTCAGCAATTCGAATTGAAAAAAAAGTAATGACAGAAGCAAAAAAATCCATTGATGAATGGATTCCTTCTGAAATAACAGCTACCGACCCTGTTAAAAAACCAACTACCAATTTTAAAACAACGATACAAAAATTACTGATAACTGAAAGAATGGTTAGATTTGTGTGATTCATTTTAAATGCCCCCGTTTTAACGCTTTATGATGCAAATATGTATAAGAATTTTAACGCCTGAATTATCTTATCATATCAACGTTATATGAGTCTATAGCAACCTTTTTAGAAATATGCAGGTCTATATCGGAAGTGAAAAATTTTTGCACTACACCAAAATCCACATATCTATTTTGAGGTAACAAATTCAAAAATACTTGTGACATTGTTTAGCCCATAACTGACTTTTTGAAAAGCTCCGTCCTGATACTTAAGTAGAGCGGGGACTGAACGAATATGATGCTTTTCAGCCACTTCCGGAAAAAAGTTCAGATCAGCCTTGGCAAAATGAAGTTCTGGCTTGGCTGCCTCCACAAATTCGATCAGCTGTCCAGCAAGCTGACAAACACCGCAAGTTGGTGTATAAAAATAGAGAATAAAATTTTGGTGTTCCGCAAGGTGTTGTTCAAATTCTTGTTTTTGCCAAATCTCCATGTTCCATCACTCCTTTTACAAAAATCTGAATTGCTTTCTTTCATACATGACCGGAGTTTTATTTTTTGCAGGCTCCAATAAAAAGATCGGCCACAACCAAGCAGCCGATCTTGAAAAATCTTATTTTTAGTCGATCACTTTTTGATAATCATCAGCTGACAGAAGGGCTGCCACTTGTGCACTGTCTACTTCTTCTACTTTTAAAAGCCAGCCTTTATCATAAGGGTTGCTGTTCAACAGTTCTGGTGCATCTTCCAACTCAGAATTGATCTCTACAACTTTCCCGGTAATCGGTGCGTAAAAATCAGAAACAGTTTTAACAGATTCGATCGAACCAATGGAATCACCCTGTTCAATTGTATCACCAACCTCAGGCAGTTCGACAAATACGATATCGCCTAGTTGATCCTGCGCAAAGTCTGTAATTCCGATCAAATATGTACCGCCTTCTTCTTTTACCCACTCATGTTCTTCCGTATACACTAATTCTTTTGGTAAACTCATCCTTATTTCCTCCTTTTTTACGCTTTGTATGTGGAACAAATGATGTTTTACTTCCAGTTTGATTCAAATTCACTTTCTTTAAAGCCAAGTGTTACCTTGCTGCCATCCGTTGTTAGCGGACGTTTGATGAGCATGCCATCAGATGCAAGAAGTGTAAAGGCTTCATCTTCTGACATTTGATCGACTTTATCTTTTAGGCCCAATTCACGGTATTTGATACCGCTTGTATTAAAGAAACGACGAATCGGCAAGCCGCTGTTTTTCCAGAAAGCTTTCAATTCATCTGCAGTAGGCGTTTCTTGAATCAAATCGATTTTATTGACTGCAATGTTATTTTCTTTCAACCATGCATCTGCTCGCTTGCAGGTTGTGCATTTTGGATACCAGTAAAAGTTAATCATTTTGTTGCTCCCTTCAGCATGAATTCTACTTCTATCATAGTAGATTTTGCGAGAAAGTACAATTGGAAGCACTTTAAAATGCAGGAAAACAGTGTATGTTAGAAAGGGATCCCAATAAGAACCTATCTTTCCTGCTATTAAAAAACACAGATCAGTTTTCACCAATCTGTGCCTCATAATTATTCTGAGAATTCCTGTTCCTTGATCGTGAACATCGACTTCTGGTAGTTGAATCGAATACCCAGCACGAGCCCTACAGCCATCATATTCCCGAGAAGGGCGCTCCCCCCATAACTGATAAACGGAAGTGGGATACCTGTGATAGGCAAGAGTCCAATATTCATGCCGACATTTTCAAGTACGTGGAACATGATCATCATGACTACTCCAGTACAGATATACGAGTAGAACGGGATCTTGACATCCAAAGCCACACGAATAATTTGATAAATTAATAAGAAATAAAGGATGAGCAATAAGCTCGCACCGACAAAGCCAAAATCTCCGCCAATAACAGTGAAAATAAAGTCATTGTGGTTTTCCGGGATGGCGATGGCATTATAGCCGGCACCATTTCCTGTTACTTGACCAGAGCCGATTGCAGTCATTGCGCGAAGCACTTGATAGCCGCCGCCCTGTGGATCAGACTCCGGATTGATCCAAGTCGTAATCCGGTCAAACTGGTAGGACTTAAAGCCAAGTTTAAGCAGCCAGTCCTGATGATAGATAACCATCCAGATCGCCGTTACACCGATTGCCGCAATAGATGTATACAGTGGTACGATAATTTTCCAAGTGATACCGGAAATCAGAATCATCCCTACCATCACGGCAATGAAAACCAGTGTGGTCCCTAAGTCGGGTTGCAGCATGATTAGAATCATCGGCGGAATCATAATACCAATAATTTTACCAAGCAAGACAAAATCTCGACCGACTGTATGAATCTGGTACCTTTTATTATGTTCCATAATCACTTTTGCTAAGACAATAATCATGATTACTTTCACGATCTCAGATGGTTGAAGGCTTCCTAAAAATGGAATCTCAATCCAACTCTTGGCACCTTTGATTTCCGATCCGAAAAGTAGTACAAAAACGAGCATGGCAAGCCCTAGCGCATAAAAGTAATACGCCCATTTGGTCAGCTTTTCATAGTCGAACTGCATAACGACAACAATGGCAAATGAACTAATGACCCACCAAATCGCTTGTTTGATAACAAAATTGGCATCATATTGCTCATTGGTCAACTGCGCGCTGTAAATCGATATAAGGCTGATGATACAAAGAATCATGAGAGACAGTATGATTCCATAGTCAATCCGTCCTGTTAATTTATTCTGTTGGTTCATTTTATAATACGCTCCTTACTGATTGGCCTAACAACACGGTTTCTCTTTCCTCCGTGACACCTTGTTCGTTCCTCCAAGCAGCTAAGCAAAAATACAGGGCCTTTCATCTGCCTTGCCTTTTCACCACTTACTTTTTGTGCATTTTGCCAAAAAGCGAAATTCCCCTGTAGCTGATGAGTAGAGGCGGCTGTTCCCGCTTAAATCTCGTGGGTTCAGTCAAAAATAATCTGACTTTAGTTGTGAAACATTTTTCGCCTTGTACTATTATAATAAAGTTTTCACTCGATAGGAAGCTTTTTCACTAAATTCTAATCTAAATTATCAAATCGAGTCGACGCGATGGGTTCAATTCGAAGCTTGCCCCCCACCTCTGTCAATTCTGCCTGTATATGGAAAATCCTCTGAAGTAGTGTCTCTGTCAACACTTCATGCGGCGAACCGGTTTGAACTAGCTTACCGTCTGCACAAGTTACAATATAGTCGCTGTATCGGGCCGCCTGATTCAAATCATGTAGCACAAGCAAAATCGTTAAACCGTACTCAGCATTTAGTTTCTTCAAAAGCTCGAGCAGTTCCAGCTGATGGGCAATATCCAAATAAGTCGTTGGTTCATCCAGTAACAGAATGGGCGTTTTTTGAGCCAAAGCCATAGCTAGCCAAGCACGCTGTCTTTCACCACCAGACAAGGCGTGCAGTGGTCTGAAAGCCAATTCAGCCAAATTAGTCACATGAAGGGCCCAGTTGATAACTGTCTCATCTTCCTCGCTGATCCGCCCCAGCCATTTTTTATGCGGCAGACGTCCATAGGCCACCAAGTCGCGCGTCACAACATCCAGCATGCCGTCCGGACTTTGAGCAAGCATGGTCATCTCCTGTGCCAGTTCCTTTGGCGAGTAATCCGTCAGAAGCTGTCCCTTCAACCAGACTTCTCCCTGATCTGGCTTCAAAAGATGCATGATCAACCGCAGGAGTGTCGATTTGCCAGAGCCGTTCGGGCCGATCAGCGTGGTGATTTTTCCTTCTGGGATCGCTAAATCGATTTTTTCTAAAGTAAAATCTTTCTTTCGAGCAAAATGGATATTTTTCAATTCAATAATGGGCTTCATGACGTGACCCTCCCTCGCTGCAATAGGAATAAGAAAAACGGTGCGCCGATCATTGCCAGTAATATCCCAACCGGCAATTCGATCGAGCCGAACCAACTTCTAGCACCCGTATCAGCAAACGCAACAAGCAGGGCACCGCCTAGTGCAGAAAGCGGCAGCAGATATCTGTAATCATTGCCGATGATTAAGCGGAATATATGCGGTATGATCAGACCGACAAAACCGATCAGACCCGCCACACTTACAGCGATCCCGCTCAGAAAGGCCGCCAGCATGATAATAAAAAAGCGATGCAGCTCGACTCGGTACCCCAACAGTTTTGCCGCATCGTCGCCAAGCAATAATACATTAGAAGAACGGATCGAAAAAATACTTAAAATAAAACCGATCAGCATATACGGCCAGATCAGTTCAAGATGATACCAGCTTTTCCCTGAAAGGGTACCGGTCATCCATGAAATCACACTTTGGACGCGGTTACTATACAGCACCATGATACCTGATGTCATAGCGGTAATGAAGGCATTGATAGCCACACCTGATAAGATCACTCTAAGTGGGGAAACGCCTTTATCCCACGCCACCAAATAAATGAGCAGCGCTGTGCCAAATGCACCGAGAAAAGCCCCAATCGGAACGTAGCTCGCCATTTCTGGAAAGACAATCGTAAGGATGATCGCAACAAATCCACCGCCTGCCGAAACACCAATCACACCAGGATCAGCAAGCGGGTTGCGCATCACGCCTTGAAGGAGCGCACCACTGATAGCTAGGGCAGCACCAACTAAGAAAGCAATCAACAGACGCGGCAGACGCAGATTCAATACAAGCTGATTGCTCATTGCATCTCCGTGACCGGTCAATGTCCGCCAGACTTCCTGATAGCTGAGGGGAACAGAGCCGGTTGTGAGTCCATAAAAGAAGACCAGAACTAGCAAGATACTTACAATGATAAAAGTGACAAGACGTCTTTTGGAACGCGGATCATACCTTTTCATCAATCGGCCACCTGATTGATCTGATCAGCCATATAAGTGAGGGCTTCGTCGATTCTGATACCAGGATTAGTGCCGAATAAATCTGCCGGAAGCACGACAATTCGATCATTTTTGACTGCTGTTGTTGAATTCCAAGCATCATTTTGCTTCATTTCTTTACGCAGAGCTGTTTCCGTTTCCTTTTCATCCCCACCGTGGATCATCAGAAAAATCACTTCTGGATCCGCTTCGACAATTTTTTCGATATTGAGGGCTGCATACTGCGGAAAATTTTCAACGCCTTTGAAATCTTCAGCGACATTAACGCCACCTGCTTTTTCCAGAATATCACCGCTGAGCGAAGTGGGCAGCGCCGCGTAGTTGCTTCCAGGTGCGCCCAAGATCAACAGGGAACGAACTTTTTTATCTTTCTGTTGAGTGGTGATTTCTTGTTCTTTGGCAGTAATCGAATCGATTTGTTTAGCTGCCGCATCTGTTTTGTCGAGCAGCTTGCCTAGCGTACTGATTTGTTTTTTGATTTCATCGATGGAGTTGGCTCCTGTTAGAACAACCTGTGTGCCGATTCCTTCCAGCGCTGGAACATCCTTCTGATTTTGTTCAGAGCTAGCTACTACAACATCTGGTGTTACAGATGCAATCTTTTCAAGGTTGAGATCATGCGTATTGCCGACTTCTGTAGCCGATTCTGCTTCTTTTGGATCAACCCCACTTGCATCTTGTGTTTGCCGTCCCACGACTGTACCGCCTAACGCATAAATAATGTTCATATCTGAATTTGTTAACGCAACGATTCGTTCGGGTTTTTCTTCAAACGAGACTTCGCGCCCCGCCATATCCGTCAGTGTCAGTGCAGCTTTTTGGGTTTCCACTTGCTGACCGGCTGCCTGTTTATTGGAACTGTTGTCTGCTTCATTCGAACCACACGCAGTTAGAAGAATTAAAATAAGTGCTATAAATAAGCTGAAATATCCCTTTTTCATGTTTTCCTCCCGATTTTGTGTTATTTTCATTGTACTAGATTCCTTTTTGATATTCAAAGTATGAATCCTCTAATTGAGAATTATTTTCATTTACTCATTTTAACAGATTTCATTTTATAATAGAAGAAAGGATCATGGAAAGGAATGATTAAATGTTGGATATTCTGATCCCTTTACTTCTGATCGTATTGGGTATTATTTTTTATTTGAGCCCGCCAAAGAAACGTTCGAGCACACTGTCTTATCGAACAAAAAACAGCCTGCTAAGCGCGACACATTTTCACGAAGCACATGTGTTTTTAGGAAAGCTCTGGCTGATTGGGGGACTCATTTTATTCGTCATCTATATTATACTTCTTTTTCTACCTCTTGCTTTACTGGTTCGAAGCAGTTTATTTTTCATGCTGTCTCTTGTTACAATTTTCGGTTCGATTATTTGGACAGAAAAGCATTTAGAGCATTTGAAACAATGATTTCTGATTAATCTTATCCTTTTCTAAAACTTTATTTGTTATCCTAAAGAGAAAAAGCATGGTGATTCAATGAATTTTTTGACAGGGTTGGTCGATTTCACTTGGAAACAGATGAAATGTTGTCTTTTTCCAGCGATTATATTTTGCGCACTGGGGGTGACAAAGCTTGTGCCACTCTCATTTATTCCTCGTTATGATCTACTATTGATCATTTGTTTACTTGCTCAAATCCTTTTGATTCTTTATGGGTTTGAAACACTTGATGAATTAAAGGTCATCATGATGTTCCACCTGATTGGCTTGGGCCTAGAGATTTATAAAGTACAGATGGGCTCCTGGAGTTACTCTGAACCGGGTTTTGCCACTTTGCTCGGGGTTCCGCTTTATAGTGGTTTCATGTATGCAAGTGTCGCTAGCTACATCTGTCGGGCTTTTAAAGAATTTCATTTACGGATTGAAAACTGGCCGAACAGTATCTTAGCGATCGGCATCTGTGTTCTGATTTATGCAAATTTCTTTACACATCATTTTTTGCCGGACTTTCGTTATCTGCTGATCGTACTGGTCCTTATCCTCTTTGCGCGAACAAGCGTTTATTTTACAGTTTCTCAAAAAGAGCTGAAAATGCCGCTTTCCCTCTCTTTCTTACTGATTGCCTTTTTTATCTATCTTGCTGAAAATATCGCCAGCTTTTTCGGAGCATGGAGCTATCCTGATCAGCTTGCGGCTTGGCGACCTGTACATATTGGTAAAATGACTAGTTGGTTCCTATTGATTATTATCAGTATCATTATCGTTGCTCAGTTAAAAAAAATCAAAGCTGCAGCAATCTTCCTTTCAACAAAACACTCTACCTTTTCGCCACAAAAAACCAAGGACCAGAAAATCAGGTGATCATCTGGTCCTTGGTTATCTTTTGGCTAAGTGAAAGAGTGGATAAGGTCTGCCTTCTCCATCAAGCAGACTTTCTCCAACAATTTGAAAACCATTTTTTAAATAGAACTTTAAAGCGGGCTTATTGGCTTTGTTGACATCCGTTGTTTTTAAATCATACTTCTTGGTTAACTGCTTCAAAATTTCACTTCCATAGCCCTGATGACATTTTTCTGTAACAAGAAATCGCATTTCAAGCTGCCGGTCTTGCATTCCGGAAAAGCCAACAAGCTCGTCTTCCTCACTGTACCACAATTCCACCCTCAAATGTGGTAAATATTTAGGAAGCTCTTTTTCGATCTCCGCCAAGTCCTCACGCCTGACAAAATCATGCGTCGCAGCGACAGAAGCCTGCCAAATTGTCATAATGGTCGGATAGTCTTTGGGCTGAGCAAGTACAGCTTTCAAATCAGATTTCCTCCTCGTTCAGGATTCAAGCCGTTCCATCAATGCTTTATTTGTCCGTTTCCTTAGCTCATGGACATGCTCCTTATTGCGTTCTGCCACGCTTTTACATAGGACATCGAGTAAGTATAACTGAGCAATTTTATTTGCAAAAGACCCTGCATCTGTTGCTGCTTCCTTTGCCGAACAAATCAATGCCAAATCCGCAGTTTTCGTAATGGCCGATTTGATATAATTCGTGATGGCAATGACTTTTGCGCCTTGCTCTTTGGCAATTTTGATGTTAACAAGCACATCCTTCGTATTGCCGGATATACTGAGCGCGACTGCCACATCCTTGTCCGTCATCAGTGCAGCATCAATCGCCTGCAAATGGCTGTCTGCTGAATAAATAACCTGAAAACCGATGCGGGAAAGTCGGTTACGCAGTTCAGTGATCGTTGCAAGTGTATTGCCGACTCCGAATAAAAAGATCCGTTCGGCCTGGTCAATCAACTCAGCTGCCTGATCGATCTCTTCATTCTCCATAAATTGCTTCGTTTCTGTCAAGCTCTCTACTAACTGATGGTAAACGATCCCCTTCAAGCCTTCCTCTTCAGCCACGCCTGGTGTAAATTGGGTGGTTTGATTTTTTGCAAGAGCGATTTTGAAGTCCTGAAAGCCAGGAAAGCCTACTTTTCGACAAAAACGAACAACTGTACTTTCACCGACCTCGGCAAATTCAGCCAGTTCATTAATCGAATAATTTTCAACCTCATCAGGATTGGTCAAAACGAACTGAGCGACTTTTTGTTCAGACTTGGTTAAAGATGGAAAATAGCTGCTAATGATGGCTAATAAATTCACGCGTCTGCACCTCCGCCTACATTATAGCATAAAAAAGGACAAGTGCTTGCATTCAAAAATGACCATTCATCATAAAAATAAGACCCTTTCCATCGAACAGAAAGGGTCTTGATTTTGTCACTCAATATTTTTCACGGTTTGTGATCCAGACAAATGGCAGATAGATGCAGACCCCGATTGCGATCAAAATGATTTGCAAGACAGAGGCACGCCAATCACCATTCGTTGCCAGAAAGCCGGAAATAATCGGTGGTGTTGTCCATGGGATCAACACGCTTGTTTTGGCGATCCATCCTAGACTTGTTGCAAAATAAGCAATCGTAGTTGTTACAAGCGGTGTCACGATGAGCGGGATAGCCAGAATCGGATTGAACACGACTGGCAGTCCAAACATGATCGGCTCACTGACGTTGAAAATCGAAGGAACTACGCCCACTTTATTCATTGCCCGATAATCAGCCCGTTTTGAGCCGATGAACAGTGCAATGACCAGACAGATGAGTACACCGCCACCGCCCATCCAAGCAAAACAATCAATAAATGGTTTAGTGACAATATTCGGCAATTCTTGACCGGCTTTTAGCGCATCCATATTTTGCTGGATTGCTGTCAGCATAATCGGTTCGCCAATCGACCCTAGAATAAATGTCCCATGCAGACCAAATGCCCAAAGCAAATTACAGAGGAACACATAAAGCAGAATACCACCTAAACTTTGGAAAGATCCGACAAGTGGTGCTTGGAAAAATTTCGTAATAAGATCAGGAATATTTGTATTGAAAACAATCACAATAACCACTTCGATCACAGCAAAAATAAGTGTTACAAGAAAAGCCGGAATCAAAATATTAAAAGATTTAGCGATCGATGGTGGGACAGCTTCTGGCATTTTGATTTTCAATGCCTCGATTTTTCCGAATTTTGATAAGAGTGTCACGCCAATCAGTGCAGCAATAATTGCCAAAAACATACCGGTCGAGCTGGTTAATGTCTGGGTCAAAACACCCCCAGCTGTAACTTCTTTTCCCGTTACGTCTGTCAGTACAACTGTTGCCGGCAAGCAGGTCACAAAACTAATCAACCCCATTACACCGCCAAGCAGTCCATCTTCTTTGTAGCTCTGCGCCAGCTTATAACCAATTGTAAAGGCAATCAAAAGTGCCATGATCCCAAGTGTTGCATTATAGACCTGGTTACCGACTGCCTGCCATTTTTCTATCCCATCGACCATTTTCAAAAGACCGTTATCAGGATTTAAAACCAGATTGTTAATCAGTACCCAGAAAGAAGCGATAATCGTTGCCGGAATCAGCGTGATAAAACCATCACGTATAGCGGCAATATGGCGCTGCCCCGCAAATTTGTTCGCAAGAGGTAAAATTTTATCAATCCATTTATTACTTTCCATTTGTCTTGTCTCCTTTTTTAGGAATTAATTGTGCAATGAATTTCAAACATACGATTCCAAGGCATTGAAACGGTTACACTTTCAGGTGTCGCAAATGTCTGACCCAAGAATTCTTGATGATAACGCGCAAGTTCGGCAATAATTTTATCCGTGACTTGATCGGCTTGATCCTTCAAATCAAAATAATTCAAATTCAAGTTCGGCAAAAAGTGTTTCGTCAAATCCATCCGAATCATCGCCTGATAAAACAGATCCTCATAAAAGTTGTGCAGTAGATTCCGCATGATCAGCGTCTGCTTCGTGCTGTTTCTTGCAAATACACCCGCTGCGATCGAACTGCCAAGAGAATTGCAATGAGTGTTCCATGCTTTATAACTTAGCAATTCTTTTGTAATGCCCCGTTTTTCAAGCAGTCGTAAAAGCTCCAGATCGCCACCATTTGCAAAAGCCGCATCGCAAAGAATGACTTTTCTACCTTTCGAGCTCTCAGTTGCCAGTTGATCAACAAAGGTCAGTAGATGACGATAACTGCTGTAGGTTACATCTTTTTCCTCAAATTGATCCCACGATTCCTGCATCCATTTGCCCGGTGTATTATAAGCCAAAATCAAATCACTTTCATTTTTATCATCCGTTAATACACAACCAGCTGCCATAATATGAGCTTTCATGCTTTCAGCGATAATACGATCTTCATAAAGCGGAACAATCGTTGGTCCTAGTGTTGATGCAAACAGCGGAAAAATTTTCGGTTGCATCTGATTCAGTTCATTGTAAGCACGGGCTAGAAGTGTCCAGCCAACCTCATCCGCTCCCGGATAAACCATGATGCGCAGACTGGCATCACTATCGGCAATTTTTTGATAAGTCTGTTTTTGGTCGATCGCCGTATAGCCATATTCCGCCGAATCATCTTGAGGAATAACAAGAAAATCAATGATACCGGCCTCGACCAGCTCGATATTTTTTAAATTGAGCGCCAGATTGAAGCGGCGGCGGGCTTCATAATCTTGCAGGTCGACTGTTGGAATTGCTTGCTTTAGCTGGGCCAGCTCTTCCTCTTCCTTCAAAGTAAGCTTTTGTCGTGTTGCCTTATCACTCAGCTCCCCGTGACGAAAAATTTCCTTACCGTAATCCGCATAATAATCTGGCTCCTCATCACTGCTGCTGTAACGCGGTGTCCGCATGATTAAGTTGGATAAGTAAATTTTCAGCTCTGGGCGATGCGCTTTCAATTTTGCCAATCGCTCTGTATATTTTTGAATGGCTGTCTCTTCCAAATGATGCAGTCTTGATGGCAGCAAACCGCCGTAGAAAAGCATCTCAAAGGAGAGTACGGCCGCATCTGCATCCGCTATTTCTTCTTCCAAAAAGCACCACAATCGTTCTGTATCCGCCGGTCGCTTTTTACTGCCAAGCCATTCAGCTGGCGGCGTTATGATTTCCCAGTCTGCCGCTTCGGCCGCACGGATTGGATACACTGCATTACAAGGTCTTTCATCAAGTGGTAAATAGAATACTTTTGTCATTAGATCAGCTCCTTTTCCTTCAAGAATCGTAGTGCTTCACCAACTGTTGCCGCATAATGACTAGCTTGACGGCGCACTTCCTGGCTCGCTTTTTGGACTGCAAAGGAATACTCGGTCAGAGGAAACATCGTTGTGTCGCTTTCCGCATCGCCAAAGATGACGACTTGTTCAGAAGTAAGCCCCATTTGGTCCATGACAGCCTTCGCCGCTATGCCTTTGGAGACTTCTTTTGAAAAGATTTCCAGCGACTGCTCACTTGTCATAATCGCCTGAATCGGTGACGACTCACCCAGCGGCAGTTTTGCCTTTATTTCAGCAAACTTTTCCCGACTGCCAAACATCAAATAGATCACTGGCTCAAACTGAGAACGACTCGCGGCTTCCAAATCTTCCACTACGATTGACGTATCAACAAATTCTGCCACATCTTCCGGGTTACGAGGCGATGGAAAATACCGATTCTGCGTACTGGAGATCTCCACTCGAAGCCCACTTTCAAACACCACTTGATTGATCGGCTCGATTAGATCAGCAGCGATCGGCAATGCCTGCAAAATCTCACCATCACGTTTTGTAATCACCGCACCGTTTTGGCTGATTCGAAAAGCGCCTTTGAATCCCAGTGCTTTTTCGACAAATTCAATATCCTGATCGAGCCGTCCTGTACAAATTACTAATTCACCACCTGCTAAACAGAAAGCCTTGATCTCCGCCAAACTGGCAGCATCTATTTGTCCCGTTTCATTAAGCAATGTTCCATCTAAATCACAAATCAATAGTTTTGGTTTCTTCATAATGACTCCTTTGCTGCTTGTAATGCTTCCACATATCTCTGTGTAATCAGTTGCGGTCGGGTGATAATCGAGCCTACTACAACCGCATAAGCTCCTGCTTGAAGGGCTTGCGTAACATGACCCGGCTCACTGACATGACCTTCTAAAATGACTGGCAGCTGTAGCTCCGCCTTGATCTGTTCCACCAATGCGAAATCTGGTGCATGGTGTTCTCCGCTTGACGCCGTATAGCCAGACAGGGTCGTACTGACCATATCAAAACCATCCATTTCCGCCTGTTTGGCTTCTGCAAATGTCGAAATATCCGCCATCGCGAGCCTACCTGCTTTATGGATCCTCTCCACCAACTCGACCGTTTTTTCCTGATGTGGTCGCTTTCGGTCTGTCGCATCCAGAGCAATGATCTCTGCCTCAGTCCCTAACAGTTCATCCACTTCTTTTGTGGTAGCTGTAATGTAGATTTCAGAATCTGGATAATCTCGTTTGATAATCCCAATCAGCGGGAGGGAGGTCACTTGCTTGATTGCCATAATATCCGCCACACTATTGGCTCTAATCCCTGCAGCACCACCCATCTCTGCTGCAACCGCCATCCGTGACATAATATAGGAGCTATGTAGCGGCTCATTTTCAAGGGCCTGACAAGAAACGATCAGTCCCTGTGCTAAATTTTCCAACATTATCCATACCTTCTTTCCATTTCACACCCAAAGTATAGCATGATTTTATTTCGTTGTAAATATTTTTCTTTTTATTTTTTTAAATGTAATTTTACACCATTTTATTATAAAAAAGTAGATCATCGCTTACAAAAATGATCTGCTTTCTTTTTCATATGAATACTCACAAAACAGAAAAACCTATACTGACCGTACAAATAGCGAGTCCGCTAATCGATACAGCTCCCCAAAGCCAATCCTTCTTTCGCAAATTTGCAATTGTCATCACCAGAAAACACGCCATAAAAATAAGCTGTGTCCAAACTGGATAATTGAGCCCACTCCCACTGGCTATCATATTCACTATCAGCCCAACAACGACGATCGCAATCATCAAAACTACCATTATTGATAAAATTCTTTTCATTCCATCACCTGTATTTATCTAGTTTTTAGCATAAACGCCACATTCTTATATTAGCATGAATATCTACATGGAAGGACAGTAAATCGTAAATTCAATCTTATTCATTGACATCTTCACTACTTTGTATTACTATATATTAGAACCTAACATTACAAGGTAGCAGCGCATTCTAACCACACAAAGGAATTCGCATACGCCTGCTACTTAGTATTACTATATAGAATAAGGAGGGATTCAGTTGAAAGGACTAACAGAACTACTGAAGGGTGTTTTAGAAGGCATCGTTTTACAAAAAATCAGTCAGGGGGAAACTTACGGCTATGAGATCACTCATTATTTGATCGATCTGGGTTTTGAAGATATTGTGGAAGGCACAGTATATACGGTTCTTCTTCGTCTTGAGAAAAAAGGATTATTGAATGTTGAAAAGCGGAAATCCGAGATGGGGCCGCCCCGGAAATTCTACACATTAAATGAAGAAGGTCAAAATTATCTCACTGCTTTTTGGGAAAAATGGTTTTTTATTGAAGAAAAGCTTCACCAATTGAAAGGAGAACAAACACAATGAAAAATATTATCGAAAAACTAATCGGTTCCAAAGCCCGTTACAAACAGTATAAAAAAGACAAACTCTCCCTACCTGCCGACTATCAAGAAGCGCTAGCTGCTTTGGAAAAATACATGTGGAATTTTGCTAAAGGTGATAATTTTATGGTTGTCCTCGAAGATGTCTTGGAAATTTTTCAAGAAAGCTCTATTGAGCATATCCCCGTTTCAGAAATCGTCAATCATGACCCGGTCGAATTTGCAGACACGATTATGGAACAGTATCCCGAAACACTTTGGCTTATCAAAATCAGAGAAAAACTTAGAAAAGATATCAAGGAAATAGGTGATTAAAGTGGATGCGATAAAAATCCAAAATGTAACCAAAAAATATCAGCAGCACGAAGTTCTCAAAGGAATCAATTTAAGCATCCAGCAAGGCGAAATTTTTACCTTGCTGGGTGAAAATGGCGCTGGAAAAACGACACTTATCAATATTTTAAGCACGCTCATCGTTCCAAATAGTGGACACGTAGAAATAATGGGCCAAACACTGAAGGATCCTGATGCAATCCGTAAATTAATTAGTTTGAATTCACAGTTTAATACTCTAGATGAAGAATTTAGCGGCTACGATAATTTACTGATGATTGCCCGTCTCAGAGGACGCCAAGCACCAAAAGATGAAATTATACGGCTAGCCGAGCGTCTCGAACTGACCTCTTTTTGGAAGAAAAAAGTCAGCACCTATTCAGGCGGTATGCGCAGGCGTCTTAATATCGCAATGTCCCTGATTGGTGACCCATCCATCATCTTTCTGGATGAACCAACGACTGGGATCGATCCGAAAAATCGACTTGAAATTTGGAAAATCATTCAAGAAATTCGGGATGCCAAGAAAACCATTTTTCTGACTACACAGTATTTAGAAGAAGCAGATTATTTGTCGGATCATATCGGCTTTGTTCATGATGGCAAAATCGTACTTTACGGAACCCCTGCTGAAATCAAAAATACCGTCAGCAAAACTTACTCACTACAAGTAGCAGATGAGACTTTACAGATGACGCTTGCCTTGCTTGACCGATCCGGCATCACTTATGCAGTAAACGGACAACTGATCGAGCTTGACGACGAGAATGCGCATAAAGGCCTTGGACTCATCACTGACAGTAAAATCGATGTTCAAAAGTTCCTGTTAAATGAAAATAATCTTGAAACCATCTTCCTGAATATCACTCGAAAGGAGGAAGTAAAATGACTTCTTTCAAACAAATGAATGTGTTAACAAAACGGGTCATCCGGCTTAATCTGACCAACCCCGATACAATCATTACGGTAATTGGAACCCCTCTTTTTATGTTGTTATTTTTCGTCTATGTATTTGGCGGAAATATTGCGATCGATGACGGTCAAGCCAGTACGACCGCTTATCTGAATTACTCACTACCTGGCTTCCTACTGATTTCGATGGCAATGGGCTCTGCTTATACAGCCCTACGTATCAACATGGATAAAAATAAAGGATTTCTCGACCGATTGCATTCCCTCCCGATCAAGCGCTGGGTCATTTTAGGCTCACATGTCGTCGCTTCCGTATTGTTTATGCTACTAGCAGAAGGCATCGTCTTTCTAGTAGGACTCTTGATGGGCTTCCGGCCAGAGACTACCCTGACTGATTTTCTACTCTTCATCGGGGTCTCTATTCTGTTTGCTTTTTCGATCACACTGCTCGCGATTCCATTTTCTCTAAAAGCCAAGGATTACAACGGGGCTGGTGGTTTTTCCTATATTTTGCTGATGTTGCTGTTCGTTAGTTCCGCCTTGATCCCAACAGACGGCATGGTTTTGCCGATCAAAATTTTTGCGGAATACCAGCCAATGACGCCTATCGTCGAAACGACCCGCGGTTTGCTGAGCGGCTCGCCAGTCTCTTTTTCTACCACCGTTCAAGCACTCTCATGGCTGATCAGCCTTGTGTTAATCTGCGGTTATTTTGCCTACAGACGCTATCAAAAAATTTATACCAAGAATTAACGAAAGTCTAGCAGGCGAGGCATTTTAAAAATGGCTCACCTGCTGGACTTCTTTTATGCTTGCCGCGCCCATTGTTCAAGCGCAATTAAATATTTTTTTCGTTCGACCCCACCACCATATCCGCCTAAACCGCCATCTGTCAAGATTACCCGGTGGCAGGGAATCAAAATGGCAATCCGATTCGCTCCGTTTGCATTTCCAATCGCTCTAACTTTATTCTTATTCCCAAGTTTGCGTGCGATATCCTGATAACTCATCGTTGTCCCGGCCGGGATTGATTCCAGTACTTCCCATACTTGCTTTTGAAATTCTGAACCCTCTTTAAATAGCGGGACTGAGAACTCCACCAATTTTTGCTCAAAATAGAGTCCCAATTGTCTTTCTAGCTCTTGATTGATACTGTTTTGACCATGGATGATCCGAATATTATGTTTTTGACGAAGTTTCTCAATTTCTTTTTCCAAACCACGGCGGTCAACAAATTCCAGTAAATACAGGTATTGCTCATCTGACAAACTGAGCATCCGGCCGATCGGCGTAGAAATGAAATAGGCGTTCACAATCTGTATTTTTGCCTTTTTCGCCGGGTTGCCCATAATTTTTGTAAAAGCGTCATTAAATCCGCTAGAAGAATCATAGCCTACTGCCAACTGCTGATCAATGACTTTACTACCGTCCATGATTTCTTTGAATGCCATCCCCATCCTTCTTGCCCGCGCATATTGGACAAAGGTCATGCCGTAAATCGACTTGAATTTTCGTCGTGCCGTGGCAGAATGCAGACCCAATTGTGTGAAATCCGCTTCTCTCCATCTTTTTTCGGGATGTCTCTCCACTTCGCGAATGAGCAGCTGTACTTCTTCTGGGATTGTTTGTGGAAAAGATAACGGACGGCAGATTTTGCAAGGGCGGAAACCTGCCAGAAGTGCTTCCTGAGCAGTTAAATAAAAGCTGCAGTTTTCAAATTTAGGCTTTCTAGCTGTACAGGTCGCATGACAAAAAATGCCTGTTGTTTTGATTCCCGCAAAAAAGATTCCATCATAGGCTGGATTTTTTTCAACTAATGCCTGGTAAAATTCTTGTTTTCGATCAGCAGAAGTGATCATTTCGTTTCCTCCTTCTTCCCCTATATCGCTTACACCTATTATACGAGCAATTTCATCCAATATCTTCCGAAAAATGAACAACTATTTTCATGCCGCACTTAAAAACAGTATCGTAAAGAATAAAAAGCGTTCAAAACAAGCTAGTACTCTTGTTTTGAACGCTTTTTACTTAGTCGATGCCGTCTGCTCATTGTAGAGTTCTCGCTCCCGATTCAGCAAACGTTGATCATAATTGTCGATCTTACCCTCTAATTTTTCCAGTGTCGCTTGCATCTCATTCAGTCGTTCTCTCAACTTATCCCGCTGCTCTTTTAAAAGTTCACGACGTTCCTCTAGCGTCGCATCTCCCTGCTGAAACAAATGAACATATTCAATCAGCATTTCGACTGGAAGACCCGCTCCACGCATACATTTGGCAAAAAAGACCCATTTCAGATCTTCTTCCGTGTAATCACGATTCCCGCTGGCAGCCCGGTTCACTGGGGGGATTAGGCCTATTCTCTCATAGTAACGCAACGTATCCGGCGTGAGTTCATATTCTTTCGCCACTTCTGTAATATTCATCTGCTGCCCTCCTTTGATTTCTATTGCATTTATTCTATCACTTCGAGTAGGCTCAAAGTCAAGTTGCTGCAAATAAAGACTTCGGATCAGCACCCAAAGTCTCCTTGTATTTTATCGACCGATTTTTGAGTAAGGTTGAGAATGTAGCATCCACGTTATCCCATACTTATCAGTGAATTGTCCCATTTTTCCACCCCAAAATTGCTCTTCATACGGCATGGTGACTTCTACATCAGGAGAAGCTGCAATTTTTGCAAAAAACGTATCCGCCTCTTTTGCCGCTGCCTCGTCCTCACTATTCACATCAAGCATCAGTGAAATTTGTCTGCTGGGTGAAACTTGATTTCCAAATGAATCGGCACAAAAAAGCTCGGTTCCTAAAATGGTAAATCCTGCATGCATGGTCAAATTATCTAATTCCTCAGTTGGCAAGCCGTATTGCTTCGCCTGCTCCTCTGTGACAGGAACTCTCGTGATGTTCGTCGCACCAAATACATCTTCATAATAGGCCAGTGCCTCTTTTGCACGTTCAAATGCTAAATACGGATATAAATTTGCCATATTCTCCACCTCTATTTTCATACTTGAGCAAGTTGCTCCCCCTCATTATAACGGATAACAAATTTAATTGTTATTACGAAAAGAAGACAAAAAGACAATTCCCTTACATTATGAAGGAATTGCCTTTAAGTGTTATACATACTTGGGATGAAAGCAAAATGGGTTTTTTTCTAGAATGCCTTACGAGTCAATCAATGCAGCGTATTCCGTTCTGTAACACGATAAATATGAATCGTCAAATACACTTGCTCATCTCGCGTTAGTTTGGTTTGGTGCGTGTTGATAAGGTAAGCATTGATTTTTTCAGTACAATGGAATGCTTCTGGATACTTTTTCTGAACTTGCTCGTAAAGAAAGTCATCTCCTGATTCAATCACTTCATTACGCAGCATTCTTTGTGCAAAATACTGCAAGTGCGTCACAAAACGTGTGTAATTAAGGGACGTCTCATCCAACATCATGCCGTAATGGTAGGTCACAATACTTAAAATATCCTGAACAATTTGCGTCATTGCCAGCGTATTGGTCATTTGCTGACCGTCCTGCCGCGCGTTGACAATATGAAGAGCAATAAAACCAGCCTCATCTTCATCCAAAATAAAGCCCAGATGCTCTTGAATGATTCCGAGTGCTTTCAAACCTACCTGAAACTCCGGCTGATAGAATTTTTTGATTTCCCAAAGCAGCGCATTTTTCAAATTGATACCTTGTTTGTAACGGGAAATCGCAAAGTTGATGTGATCTGTCAAGGTGAGATAAATATTGTCACTCAAATCTGCATCAAGTGCTTCTTTGGCATAACTAACAATATCATCGGCGACTTTCAGATGCTGCATAGGGATTTCACTGATAAGTTCAGACAGTTTTTCTGACAGTTCATTTGTTTCCATAACAAAAGTTTTTTCTATGCAGCTTTCATCCACGATGTCTCCTATCTTCTTTTGAAAAGCTAGTCCGCGACCCATCACAACAATTTCTTTACCGCTAGTATTTTCGGCTACGACGACATTGTTGTTGAGTATTTTCTTTATCACCATGTTTTTTCCACCCTTTCAAAAGAAAAAAACCCAAACTAATCTGATTACTACAATTATACATGATTCTCTGCACTTGTAGTATTCAAATTAATTCAGGTTTTGCCTGCCGAACAGTAACAATCCTTCTATACTCAATTTATTATAGTATATCAAGAAACCGTTTGCAACCCTATTTTTAGGATTATATGTCGCTTTTTTTCTGCTTTCGTGATAAAGTAATCTATGAAAAATGAAGAAAAGGATGAAGAAATTGGCTTCAAAATTAATGCGCGGAACAGCCATCCTTACTTTTGGAACAGTTTTGTCCAAGGTGCTTGGCATACTTTATATTATTCCCTTTTACTGGATTATCGGCGGCGAAGAAAATGCCGCTCTTTTCAATTATGGCTATGTACCCTATCAGATTTTTCTGAGCATCGCAACAGCAGGTGTCCCGCTTGCTATCGCCAAATACATCGCTCGTTATAACGCGATTGAAGAATATGCCATCAGTCGCAAGCTTTTCCGCTCCGGGATTTTTTTGATGCTCGTCACGGGTGTTCTGACATTTATCGCCATGTACGCTTTAGCGCCTATTTTAGCGGTCATGCAAGTCACAAGCAGCAGTGATGGTTTTACAGCACAAGATGTGACAGCAGTGATGCGGGCAGTCAGTTTTGCACTGATTATCATTCCAATCATGAGTCTTTTCAGAGGTTACTTTCAAGGGCATTACTCAATGGCCCCGTCTGCTGTTAGTCAGGTAGTCGAACAGTTGGCGCGGATCATCTTCCTGCTTTCCGGAACATATATCGTCCTTCATGTTCTAGACGGTTCAATCGTAACAGCAATGAGTATTGCAACTTTTTCTGCTTTTATCGGCGCGATTGCCAGCATGCTGTGCCTGCTTTACTACTATTTTAAACGGCGCCCCTATCTTCGCAAGCAATATGAAGCAGATAAGGGAACACTGCACATCTCGATTCCGGCACTTTATAAAAGTATCATCGTGACCGCCATTCCTTTTATTATTGTCGGCGTTGCTTCATCGCTTTATCAACAGTACGATTTGTTTACTTTCCAGCGAATCATGGTCTGGCTCGGAGATACAGCCAAGGATGCACAGGACAAATTGGGTGTAATCAACCTTTCCGCTCAAAAAATCGTGATGATTCCTGGGACACTTGCTCTATCGTTTTCTGTAGCGCTCGTCCCGCTTGTTTCATCGGCATTTATAAAAAAAGAATACCATGTTGTCCATAAAAATTTAACGGACGTTTTGCAGATGACGCTTTTCCTAACAGTCCCTGCTTGTCTTGGGATTGCTCTTTTAGCTGAACCGATTTACACGATCTTTTATGGTTACAGTGCATTTGGAACAGATATCTTAGCCTTTTATGCACCGATCGCGATCTTGTTCTCATTGTTCAGCGTAACCGCCGCGATTTTACAGGGGATTGACGAACAGCGCTTTACCGTACTGAGCCTTCTGCTAGGCCTTCTTGTGAAATCTGTTCTACAGATGCCGCTGATGAGTCTGATGGGAACCAAAGGCGCACTGCTGGCGACCGGACTCGGTTATGGCGTCTCAGTCATTTTCACACTAATCATTATCCGCAAATATGCTCACTACTCGTTCAAACGAATTGGTCAGCGAACCGTTGGCATTCTGATCTTAAATGCGGGAATGCTGATCGCTACCTATCTAGTATATCTGCTTTTCAGTCAGTTCATCAGTCCTGAACATCGTTTGAGTTCGATCGTGCTTCTGTTGATCTGCGTACCGGTGGGCATTTTCAGCTATGGCTATTTGAGCCTTAAAACTCGATTGTTTGATAAAATTTTCCCAGGACGTGGGGACCTTTTGCGTCGTAAATTGCGGATAAATTAACTAGTTTCCTTTTAAGGATACCGGGTAAAAGATAAGTCAGAAAGCTTTAAAGGAGGATATTGAAATGCCGAAAGTGATGTCGAATCGGACTAGCCCAGCACTCGAAACTCCTAAGATCAAAGATGCTCTGCCAAGTGATCAGAAAAAACAAGCCTTTACGAAAACCAGCGTGAAACAGCCGCCTGCCAAGGATATCAAACAGCAATTCCACCGGAGAATATTAGATTAACAAAAAACATCGACCTCGTGCTGACTGATTGTTAGCCCGAGGTCTTTTATGTGGAGGAGGAAAAAGGATGGCACGAACAACTGGACAAACATTTGTCAATTTACCGATTCAAGATTTGGATGAAACGATGGCCTTTTACCGAGCGCTCGGCTTCGAATTCAACATGGATTTCAGTGATGAAAAGGCCGCCTGTCTTATTTTAAATGAGTCGACCTTTCTGATGCTTTTGACAGAACCTTTTTTTAAAACGTTTACTCGTAAAGAAGTAGCAGACTTTTCAGCACAAACCGGTAATATCATTTCATTAACATTCTCATCTAAAGAAGAAGTGGATCAAATTTATGAAGCTGCCGTATCACATGGCGCTGAAAAAGCCATGGAACCTCAGGGTGACGACTTTATGTATTATCTTAGTTTTTATGATCCGAATGGTCATTTATTCGAGATCATGACCATGCATACACCTTCTTAATTTAAAGAGAGACGAATTTTTTCTTTAACTTTTATTTCTATTTCCTTAGTCCCGTTTTGAGTTTCTAGACCTATAATGGGTAACATAAAAGGAGGAATAAAGATGAAAAAATTCGTCTTTGCACTTATGATTATTCTTATTGCAGGTTGTAGCTATATCTTTTTTTCAGGGAGTACCAGTTCTACCAACATTAAAAATACTGCCAACACAATGGTTGGAAATGGGCCCTCCATCAGCGCGAAAAGTGCAGCTGCATTAGATTATACAAATAATTCAATCTACTACAAGAAAAAGGCAGATGAACCGCTGGCGATTGCCAGCATCTCTAAGTTGATGACGATCTATTTAACTTACGAAGCCCTTCAAGATGGCAAACTCTATTTAGATGATGTACTTCCCCTCAAATCCTTAGATGATCCTCAAGCTGTATCACTCGGACGAATGACAGGCGTAACAGAATATACCGTTGATGATTTGATGAATGCTGCACTTGTGTACTCTGCTAATGATGCCGCTGAAACACTAGGCTATGCAATCGCAAAAAATAAATTTGTAGATAAAATGAATCAAACAGCCAACAATCTTGGCATGGAGCATACAAAATATGTGAGTGCAAGCGGGTTAGATAAAAATGGAGTGGCCGCTACTTCTACAGCCCATAACTTGCTGATTCTGAGCAAAGCACTGCTTGACAAATATCCAGAAGTTCTTTCAATCACCCAACAATCAGAAGTAGAGCTCAGCGATGGGACCTATCTTCCAACCACTAATGAATTGTTGACAAACGGAACTGTAAAAGGAGTAGATGGCCTTAAAACAGGTTTTACCGATGAAGCTGGCTACTGTTTTATCGGGACAGCTAAGCAGAACAACAAGCGCATGATTGTCGTTGTGCTTAATGAAAAAGAATCGGATTTGCGCTTCCAGACAGCTGAAACACTCTTAAACTACGGATTTGATGAAAACAAATAATGTGCTTGATACCAGCCTTTCTAATTACCGGAAAGGCTATTTTTTTGACGATATTTTTATTTGTTTTTACTGAATTTTCTTCCTTTGCAGTTTTACGATTAAACTAGTTGCTATTTTCCCAAGCAAGTGGCATTGTAGAATTGACAACGACGTTTTACTTCCATACATAACACACCCTTTGCTCAGTCTCAAAAAAGTAATATAGCCGTATTGGAACAATAGGAGGAATTTGGTATGACAAGTAAAGTATTGGACGCTTTTTTAAGTCCGCAGCTGGCAACATTACGTGAACAAGGTCTTTACAATGAAATTGATGCACTCGAAGGACCAAATGGGGCTTCGATCCAGATCCATGGCCGAGAACTCATCAATCTTTCCAGTAATAACTATCTTGGCTTTGCAAATGATGCACGGCTCAAAGAAAAGGCAATTGAGGCAACGAAGACATTTGGCGTTGGGGCTGGGGCTGTCCGAACGATCAATGGTACCATGTCCATCCATGATGAACTGGAGAAAAAAATTGCTGCTTTTAAACATACGGAAGCCGCGATTGCTTTTCAATCCGGTTTCAACTGCAATATGGGTGCAATTTCTGCCGTTATGACGAAAAAGGATGCGATCATTTCGGACGAGCTGAACCATGCGTCGATCATTGACGGCTGCCGACTGTCAGGAGCAAAAATCATTCGAGCTCGGCATCAGGACATGGAGCATTTGCGCGAGCTCGCAAAAGCAGCAACTGAAAGCGGTGAATATGAAAAAGTCATGTATATTTGTGATGGCGTTTTTTCAATGGATGGTGATGTGGCAAAATTGCCGGAAATCGTGGAAATTGCAGAAGAATTCGGCCTGATCACCTATGTGGATGATGCTCACGGATCGGGCGTAATGGGTGCCGGGGCTGGAACGGTAAAACATTTCGGCCTATCGGATAAAATCGACTTCCAGATTGGCACACTTTCGAAAGCAATCGGTGTTGTCGGTGGCTATGTGGCGGGTAGTCAGAAGCTGATCGATTGGTTGAAGGTTCGTGCTAGACCGTTTTTATTTTCAACATCACTTACACCAAGCTCGGCTGCTGCCTGCATCGAAGCTTTTGATATTATGGAAAACAGTCCAGAAACGATCGAGCGCTTATGGGAAAACGGCCGTTATTTGAAACACGGCTTAAAAGAACTGGGTTTTGATATCGGTCATTCGGAGACACCGATTACTCCTTGCTTGATTGGAGACGAAAACTTGACCCAGCAATTCTCGCGCCGACTACTGGAAGAAGGCGTCTATGCGAAGGCGATCGTTTTTCCGACCGTTCCACGTGGCACTGGTCGTGTCCGTAATATGCCCACTGCCGCTCATACACGTGAAATGCTCGACGAAGTGCTTGCTGTATATGCAAAAGTAGGCAAAGAATTAGGCGTGATTTAAAGAAGTGTGAAGATTTTCTGCAACAGAAGCTTTCCTTTTTGATTTTTGACAACCTGCTGGAATTTCTTACCTGAAAGAACGTATTTCTGGAGGATAAATGATGAAAAAGATCTTAATAACCGGCTGTTTCGGCCAAATCGGCTCGGAACTAACCATGCGCTTACGCCGTGATTATGGTAACAATAATGTCGTTGCAACAGACATTCGCCGCATTGAAGGAAGCCCACTGCTTGAAAATGGCCCTTTTGAAATTTTGGATGTGATGGACAAAGAAGCCATGCACCTACTGGCTGAAAAATATCAGATCGACACACTGATTCATTTAGCAGCTCTCTTATCTGCAGTTGCTGAAGCTAAACCGCAATTAGCATGGCAGCTTAATATGGGCGGTTTGATGAATGCACTGGAAGTAGCACGCGAACTAAAGTTAAAATTTTTCACGCCGAGCTCAATCGGCTGCTTTGGTCCTGAGACGCCCGCTGACCACACACCGCAAGATACGATCCAGCGTCCAACAACGATGTACGGAGTCACAAAAGTCGCTGGTGAGTTGCTGGCGGACTATTACTATACTAAGTTTGGCGTTGACACGCGAGGCGTCCGCTTCCCTGGTCTGGTTTCGCATAAAACTCTACCTGGCGGCGGGACAACAGATTATGCAGTGGATATTTACTACGAAGCGATTAAACGTAGGAGCTATACCTCTTACATTGCAGCAGACACATATATGGACATGATGTATATGCCTGATGCTATTGAAGCAATTGTTCGACTGCTGGAGGCAGACTCAGCCCGTCTGATTCACCGCAATGCTTTCAATATTACAGCAATGAGTTTTTCACCGGCAGAAATCGCTGCTTCCATCCAAAAATACCTGCCTGATTTTGAAATGAACTATCAAGTAGATCCCATCCGGCAGAAGATTGCCGACAGTTGGCCGAATTCACTGGATGCGAGCTGTGCCAAAGCTGAATGGGATTTTGCTCCGACTTATGATCTCGATATGATGACTCAAGACATGCTTGAAAAATTGAGTAGAAAACTTGGGAGCACCACAGCATAAATGTAAAAGAGTCTGGAAATACACTTTTTTCTTGTTACAAAGTGCATTTTCCAGACTCTTTTTTCTCGCTTTCAGCAAAGATTTGTTGCTTTTTAGGAGGTATATTTCTTGAACATCACCCTTTTGCTGAGAATATTTAGGCAATGGTTCTCAGCAAAAGTCTTCCATTTTTTAACCACATCAATTTTAAAGTTTGCTTCCAAGCGATAAATTTTTACAGGTTAGATAACGGACTTATTTGATAATTGGATCGATTGATTACTGCTAACAATTAGTAAATGTGGGCTATAAATATCTTGGATGTTTATCAGTCTGCAATACATACAAAAACTACCAGCAACTGATTGAATCTTTTATAGACTCGATTTTTCATATTCAAAATCATCCACCTAAATTATTGGAAAACCATACAAATTTAACTATCAAAAAATGCTAAATAAAATACTTTCTGTTATACTGTTTTATAGGGAGTTAAAGTTTCATTGTTATTCGAAGCTATCCATACTTTATCTTGTGAAATGCAATACAATTTACAAATGGTGCCTACTATAACGATGAAAGTTTATCAAGAATAAGAAAAAGGGAGTCGAAAAATGAAAACAAAATTCTATAAGAAAAAGCTTTTCTGGGTAATTATGGCTGTTTTATTTGCATATGGAAGTCTTGCAAATATCGTTTCAGCAGATGGAACTTTCAGCAGCGATATTGTCTCAAAAACCGCCTATGAAGATAGCAAATTAAAAACTTCATTAGAAACAGAATTACCGAAAGACATGAAATTTGAGATTCAGGTTGAAAGCAGCACAGATGATTACTCGAAGGAAAAAAATGCTTCTATAAAATCTGGTGGAACGCTCAAGAAAGATTTCACAGATCTTGATAGTGGAAAATATACGATTACATACACTTCTTTAAAACCATCCAAACAGAAAAAATCTGTCAAAGCAAAGATTGGTTCTAACGGTGAGAATATAGAAGGAAGCAATGTCAAAGATGGCGTTGTCACATATTCTGAAGAAATCAATATTCAAAAGCTCTATACAAATACCTCTGCGAAGACTGAAGCCAATCGTTTAATTCGCACAGCGGACTCAACATTGTCCTCTGACTCTCTGGATAAAGCCAGACATTTTATTGAAGATAATGAGTACTTAAACATAGATTCTTACAAAAATGAGCTTGACCGTATTAGTAAAAAAATTACCGAAGCAAATAATACAGCAGCCGCTAAAACCGAAGCTGAAAAGCTATTAAGCGAGGCCGATCAACAAGTAACATCTGATGCATTAAATAAAGCTAAGGACTACATCAACAGCAACCAATATTTGAACATCGAAGACTATGACAGCCAAATCAATAGCATTAATGACAAAATCACAGCAAAAGAAGAGGCAGCAAAAAAAGCAGCTGAAGAAGCGGCTGCAAAGAAAGCCAAAGAAGAACAAGAAGCTGCAGCTGCAGCCAGTCAGCAACAGCAAAGCAGCAGCAGTTCTTCTGCTCAAGCCGAGCAGCCAACACAAAATGCTGCTGACACAACACAAGTCTTAGTAACACCAACAGGTTCCAAATATCATAATCATAAATGCGGAAATGGCACATACACACCTGCAACATTAGCCGAAGCACAAGCTCGTGGCTTAACCCCTTGTTCGAAGTGTTATTAAGCCACATATCAAAACAAGAATCCAATTTCTTCATTGGATTCTTGTTTTTTGCATAAATCTACTTTTCTTCTTTAGAAAACAAAATTTCAGGTATACTAAAAGATTATTCATGAAGAGATTGAGACAGAATTAAAAGAAGAAGCTAAAATCAATGTCCATTTTGGGAAATGGAGTTCATACCTGATTTTAGCTTCTCTTTTTATTAGCTTATTGAACCTTCTTTATGTCCCAATCTTTTCTACGGTTATGATTGTCTGCGTCTACGTATAATCGACACCCACAGTAGACCGCTTAGCGCCAGAAGGCCCACGCCCAGCCAGA
>NZ_CAJYCN010000015.1 GCF_913566895.1 Listeria ilorinensis
CAGAGTATCCAATTCCTTTGTTTATGAATTGACATCTCTTTTCCTCCCTCTAAATAATTTAGAAAATATGATTAGCAAATACTATTATGAGCTTTTTAAATATAAAAATATCTCTTTTTTTTTCTATTATCTTCCTTTTCGAAGACAGAAGACATAGCGTTTTGAAGGAAAACTTTACATAACTATTTTAGTATGAAAGTAATCGGTGTATTATCCCAATAGGCCGCTACATACTCCAATTTAACTGAATGAGCCCCTTTAGGTATCTGCCCCACTAAATTACCAGTAATACTTTTATGTCCCTTTTCAAGGTTCCCACCTACTAGCAAATCTTTTACATTCGAGGGGCGAAGGTTAGGAGTGCTTTTATTCTCATCTGCTATTATTTTAAAATCATACGGCGTATACCCTAATCCAACATTTGCATCACTGCTTAGAGTGATATTCACAATCACAAATTCCTTCCCTTCACTAGGTCCCCCTGAATCTGCCTGATCGCTAAATTGGGCATTATTCACTTTAATGTTTAATTTTTTGAAACTGGCCATTTCATTTACTTTATAATTGATTGATTTCATTCTATTAAGTTCTTCTCTTTTTTGCTGATCTGCTTTTATCTTCTGCATTTCCTCACTCTCTTTTACGCTGAATTCTCCTCCGCATCCTGATAACCCTAAAATAATGGTGACACTCATTAAAATAAGTATTATTTTCTTCAAAAAATACTCCTCCTACAACAATTTTTAGAATTTAAGTTACACAACGTTTTAAAAAACTCTTTTGGAGAACCTGTCTCTCCAAAAGAGTCTGCAATCATATTGTTCTAATCCTTCTTTTACTTACGAATAAACTTGACAAGTACTGCAATGGTCGTTACTGCTGCTACTCCTATACCTGTTGCTGCCGCTGCTAACGGATAACCTTGTAACAACATTGCTCCTACTACTGGGCCTCCGCCGGTCATTGGAACTAATGGATTTAAAATGCTTCCTTGGCTCATATACTTTTTCCTCCTCTTCTTATGAAAAGCTTTGTGCATCTGCTAAAAATAAATTTTTTCAACTTTTCCAATAAATATTATAGGTATGTTTACCCACAACACTATTACTACATAAAATCAAACCTTTTAACATACTTGTTTCTTATAAAAAAAGCTAATTTGTCAAAGTAAGTGGCACTTGTTTTAAGATCGTTCCTTGAGTGTCAGTTATAGTAACTTGGCCTGAGCTAGTTGGGAACATTGCCCAGCATGTAGCACTTTCTCCATAAGAGCTATCACGCGCGATTCTCATTGGCTCAAATAACGCACCTGTAAATTGAATGATAATATTATTTGCATCAACAAAATGCCCCGTATTCGCATCTCTTACAAAAACCTTTACTGAACCATGCGTTTGTTCGCTTGTCGTCGCATTCATAACTGAACCAATTGGTACTAAAGGTGTAACTTGTCCTCCAGGACCTGGAGCAAATCCACTAGTGTAGTATAGCTGATACTTTGCCTCAACCGGCGGAGGATTATCTGATAATAAATGAATGGTTGTCCCATAACTAGGGCCTTCCGGTTCTTTTTCGTTGATTACTGTTTTTCCATCCACATAGATGAAATCCGACGTTTGGTCTTCACCAAAGTGAGTTTTATTTTCTTGAAAATGGAATGTATAACCTTGTGGTGTAACAAATTCAATATAATACCAGTCATTCTGCAATCCCGGGAATGAGTACGTACCATCTGCCGCACTTTCTGTTGAAGCAACCTGATGGTGTGGTGCGCTAATATCGTACAGATAAATTTTCGCATGAGCTACTGGAGACTGATTATTGTTATCATCAACCACCGTTCCCGCAATTCCACCTGTTTTTGGAATGTATCGCAAGTACACATTTACATCATCTACTTGATGCGTCGCATTTACTGTAATATTTCCAGTCTGAGCATCTGGTCCATAATATGGGCTCCACCAAACCTCATAATCACTTGGTGGATATACTTTACAATAGTAGTCTCCATCTTCTAACGAAGAAAATGTATACGTCCCATCACTTCCAGACATTTTTGTATCTTTTAATGTGTTAGTAGAAGCATCATAAAGCTCCACTTTAACAACTGGAATAGGTTGTTCATCTCCTGTTAATACTTTTCCTGAAATTGTATTAGTAGCTGCTTTTAGCTGAGGAGCATTGTTAACTTCTTTTGCATTGACGTGCGCTGTGTTAAAAAGCAAGCTCCCTATCACTAAAACTCCAGCAAATAAACAGAGTATCCAATTCCTTTGTTTATGAATTGACATCTCTTTTCCTCCCTCTAAATAATTTAGAAAATATGATTAGCATACCCTATTATGTCCTTCTTTAATGCGAAAAAATCTTTGTTTTTCAATTTTTGTTATCCTTTTTAAGACTTAAGGTTGTTGCTTAACTGATAGCCTGTACATCTAACATTCATCCTTTGGTACTAAATGCCATGATAGTTAAGTCCCTTCGTTACCACCGATATTCTGCTAAAGTAAACATGTCTCTTATGCGATAATAATAAATGCTGCTGACTATGATAACTGTCCACATGAGCAGAGTAATTACCCAACAAATTTTTTGTATGATTGTCATTCGATAGCCTATTACGATAACATTTTCTCCACTTTCTACATTTACTTGAACTGTATCCCTATTACTAGTCACGCTATTCACTTTTTGACCATTCACTTCTATATTAATACCCTTGTAAATAGGCACAAATGTATCAACAACCGTTTTTGTATTTGCTGATACCCACAATACCATTTGGTTATTTATTATTTTTTTTTCGATACTTGTATTTTCATTACTCGTCCTTATTTCATGATTACTAATACTTACTCGTTCATTGGTCATTTTTTCTGTCAGATAATCAGAAACTTGAACTTGCTTTATAGCATCAGCATAGTTAGTAGCTGTAATCCCTTGTCCAAAATCTTCTATCATCCTTAAATCTAATTCCCGCTCCATTTTTAAAGCAACTAATAGCATAATTATTATAATACTGGCAATTAGTAATTTACCCCATATTTTAAGCTTAATCTTCGACACTAGTTCTCCTAATACAAAGGCTGCACACAAACTAATAATCCCATTAAACCTCCAGATGAATTGTATTTCAGAGAAAATAGTATTCTGTAGAATATCAAAATTCATAAAGGTTATAAAAAATATTAAAACAATCCCCACTAAAAGAAGACTCTTTCCGTTTCTAGATAATTTCTTAAAGAACACTCCCCCAGCGAATAGAGCTGTTACAACAAATGTCCCTAAATGATAAAATCCTGCCCAATTGCTAGTGTAAACGATATTTTGAGCACTATATTTAATCAAAGTAATAAAGCTAACCTGAGAGTTCCTCAGATTAACTTTCAAAGCAGGTAGTAAAATCTGATCTCTCATTTGACTCAATAAAGGACCTATTATTATTAAAGATAACCCTAAAAAGATTCCTACAGACGCAAAAAGAAGCTTCCATCTGGTTTTTCCATTGATTAAAAATTTATCAATATTAAAAATAAAAAATAAAAATAACACAATATTTATTAACATAATTGACAGTATATGGCTATAACTAACAAGTGTTAGACCTATTCCCAAGAACAAAATAGCACTTTTCTTTTCTTGAATAACCATATACATCCCATAAATGCAAAGTGGCATAAAAGTCATTGCTAGAACTTCTCCTATATCTCCTCGATAAAACAAACAAATAATTCTATAGTAAGACAATAGATAAAAAATAGCAAAAATAAAACTAGCAAAGTGATTTTTCCATAGTTTTTCCGCAATCCACCAACAAAGTAACCCTGTCAATATGTTCACAAGAAACAAAAAAGCGTACCACGAATTTATAGGCGATCCTAAAATAAGTCTTATTACTGCAATAGGATAATATGTAAAGAATGGGTAAAAAACATCAAGAGGATATCCGATTTTATTAAACGATAAAAAATTACCATAGCTATAAAAATTATGTTGTTTCAATAATCGAAACCAATATTCGCTTCTATTAAAATGAAAGACACTGTCATTTCCAAATACAATTCCCTCCCTCCATAAAGGAAATACAATAAAAAAAGAAATTATAATTAAGGCTAGTATAAATAGAGCACCAGCCTTCTTTTTCCGCTGCCCTGTTTGCCGAATAATTATCTGATTCTTTCTGCGTAAAAATACCAAGCTTAATCGCTCCTCTGTCAAACAGATTTACTGAATCAATTCCTTATCATAATAAGAATTTTTAGTTATATTCAAACAAAAGGGGCAGAGAGCTTCTGCCAATTTTCCCCCCTCATTTAAATCATTTGTTGTAAAAATATACATTAGTGACACGTCTTGCATCTTACATTTTTCCTTTCGATTTTTCGAGTCATGTAAAACACCTGTCAACAGATTAATTTCATAGCGATAATCTTTCTTCATTGTCCCTAACCTCCTCTATTCTTCCAGACGATCTGTTTTAATCCAGCCATACTTTCTTCTCACCTGATGATAGAATGCCAGCCATACACTTGGAAGGCTTAACAAATTGTATAGTGGATAAAAAATTATTGCTAAAAAGCAATTCTTTATTGAATAAGACTCATGACTTTTTTTGCAGGCAATACAATAATTAATTGTCCACACACTTCCAGGTAAAATAACTAGAAAAATCAAGATAACCATAGGTAAGATATTGGTTTCCACATTAAAAAAAGACTGAAAATCAAGATGAAACAATAAAATAATCGTTATCAACCAACACAACAAGCAGTTAATACTAGTAATTAAGCTTAACCACGGTTGAGCTAAAAAATAGTATAAATCAATTTTACCTACCAAACTCAAATGTTTAGCATTATTAATTTCCTTAATTCTTTTAAAGGACTGTATATTTCCTTGCACCCACCTAGAACGTTGTTTAACAAACCTTTTTATAGATTTTAGTCCTTGTTGATATACAGCAGATTCCCCTATATATCGAGTCTTCCATTCTTTTAATAATACTGATAAACCTAAATCAAAGTCTTCAAGCAAACATTGTGTCCATGGAGAATCTCCTATAGACATCAATGCTGATAATCGAGTAAATTGGCCATTTCCGCCCAAACAAACACTTTGAGAATATTCACGACTATTTTGAATTGCAGCCACCGAAGCATAAAATTCTATGTCTTGCAAAAGCGGCATCAACTCTTTGCTATTAATAATTTTTATTCTAGCCTGAGCTGCACCTACTGCCGGATCATTAAAAGCTAGATTGGCTTCATTTAATAGCTCTTTACTTGGGCGTCCATCTCCATCTACAACAGCCAATATCACATCATTCGGATTTTTCCCTGTCTCTATAACGCGCTCTCTAATAATGCGATAAGCATGATTTAACGCCTCTCCCTTACCTTTTTGTGCATTCGGCTTACATCGACTTATTATTTCTACCTTATCTAACTTCATTTCAGTAACAACTTTTACTGTGTTATCAGTAGAAGCATCATCAATTACAAATACTTTAAAATTCCTATATTTTAAATTCATTATTGCCTTAAGGGAGTTTTCTATTACTTTTTCTTCATTCAAACATGGTATCAAAAAATAGTACTCCAATTCTTTTATATCATTTGTAATGTATTCACTTTTTTTTGCAGGTAAAAATATAATCAATGTTGCGTAAAAAAAATAAACAAAAACTGATACTGTTGCCACACTAACAATAATTTTTATTAAAAATTCAAGCAAAACCTAGTCACCTCTTTTTATTCAATATCACTACAATTCTTTTTTCATAACTTTTTTCTTCTTTTATAAATACTCCTGTGCAAGAAACAAGCGTTGTTTTATCACCATCTGTTGTATCCATAAGTCTGGATGGGAATTCTTTATAGGGATAACTATTTTTTGAGACTACTTTAAAATCTTGGTTAGATCCATTTGAATAAGAAATCCTTACTGTCTCGCCTAAATTTATCTTTTCTAAATAAGAAAACAGTCCTAATTCTCCATGCCAATCTCTGTGACCTGCAATAATTGCATTTCCTTCTTCCATGGGTGATGGGCCAAATTTGTACCAGTATACTTTTTCAACACCATCTGGTATCTGAACCCGTTTTTGCTCATCTTGTCCAACTGGAATGATTTCTTGTGCTTTTTCTCCTTCTTTTTTATCAAGAAATTCAATCTTAGTTGGAGAATAAATATGCTTTTTTCGGCTCCCAATATCATCAACTTCTTTAACAACTTTATTGCTCGTCATTGAGGACTTCTTGATTTCTAAACAATAATAGCCTATACTAAAGCCACTTATGACAGAAAGTGATAATACAATAATCAGTAATATAATAATTTTCTTTCTCAAATCAACTCATTCCTTATAAAAAAATAACAATTGGTGATTATTGTAACGTTTGTTATTGATAATTCAGTATTAAAAAAAAAAACAATGAAAATTTTTTTAATAATCTGCCTCAAAATAACCCTTCTATACTTCCATCACTTCTTAAAAATTCTGGTTCTAAACACCCTAAAAATTTCTGAATTTATTTATGCTCAAAAAATGAAATGTTTATTATGGAGTACAGAGCTGAAAAAAGCATCTATATTATAGCTTTCCCAAATGATTACCTATTCCTACTGTATCTTCACTTGTAATGCAAGTTAAAAATCACAACCTCATGAATTTTCATAATTGTTTTCTTTTAGTTATATAAAAATGCCATCAACTAGAAAATCGTTGACGGCAAAAAATTTATTCTTTTCATTGTCCTCTTAACAGTAAAGCTGGTTCATCTAATCTTTATTTCTAAATTCACTTAAACGATTTACGTCTCAATACTAGTAAACTTCCGCCAATGAGACTCAACAACAGACCGCTCAGAAGGAATGTATCAGAATCTGTATCACCTGTTTTCGGTAGTGCCGATGATTGGCTGTAATTAGCTTGATCCGAAGAACTTATTACATTAGAACTTCCTAACGGTGTTGAAGTATTTGGAGACATGGTAGTTGGATTATTACCGCTGTTGTTGTCAGTTCCTGTTGGAATTGGTGCTGTTACTGGATCTGCCGGTGTCGTGAATGAAGTCGGTTCACTTTGAACACCCTCGCTGTTTTCAGCAATTGCTGTTAACGTTTCTTCCGGTCCCGCACTGCCAGCTGGAAGTGTCACGGTATAGTTACCATCTTCATCTACTGTTCCCGTTCCGATTGTATTACCATCAGCATCCTGGATAAGAATCGTATCGCCGGGTGTACCTGTACCGGATACAACATAACCGTCTGTACTATTTCCCGTCACAGATCCTACTGTTGGAGCTGTTGGCTGTTCCGGTTCGGCTATAGGATCTTGTGGCGTGGCAAATACGGTTGGATCACTTTGAACACCTTCACTATTTTCGGCAATTGCATTTAATTGTTCTTCTGCAGAAGCGCTGCCTGCTGCAAGAACTACTGTATAATCGCCGTCCTCTTCAACAGTTGCTGTTCCAAGTGTATTTTCATCCGCATCTTGGATAATGACAGTATTGCCAAATGTCGATGCTCCTCTGACTGTATAGCCGCTTGTACTGTTCCCCATTACGCTTGTAACAGTTGGAGCATCAGGTTTAATCGGTTCAGTAATAGGATCTGCCGGCGTTGTGAATGGTGTCGGAGTACTTTGGTCGCCATTACTATTCTCTGCAATCGCATTTAGTGACTCTTCTGCTCCTGCACTACCTGCTGGAAGTGTCACAGTGTAATTACCTTCTTCATCTACTATTCCTGTACCAATTGTCAAACCCTCTGCATTTTGGATTAAAATGGTGTTGCCTGCTGTTCCCATCCCTGTCACGGTATAGCCATCTGTACTATTTCCAGTCACGGTATCAACAATCGGACTCATCGGAAGCACCGTACTATCTGCTGGTGTTGTGAATGGCGTTGGCGCACTTTGGTCGCCATTACTATTTTCCGCGATTGCATTTAGTGACTCTTCCGCTTCCGCACTACCTGCTGGAAGTGTCACTGTATAATTGCCGTCGCCATCTACTGTTCCTGTGCCGATCGTATTTCCATCTGCATCTTGGATCAGGATTGTGTCACCTGTTGTGCCAGTTCCTGTCACGGTGTAGCCATCCATACTGTTTCCTACTACACTATCAACAGTTGGACTGGTGGGAAGCACAACTGCATCTGCTGGCGTCATAAATGGTGTCGGTGCACTTTGATCTCCATTACTGTTTTCGGCGATCGCATTTAGTGACTCTTCCGCTCCTGCACTACCTGCCGGAAGTGTCACGGTATAATTCCCATCACCGTCTACTGTTCCTGTGCCGATCGTATTCCCGTCCGCATCTTGAATTAGGATTGTATCTCCTGTCGTCCCAGTTCCAGTTACGGTATAACCATCTGCACTGTTCCCCGTTACACTATCAACAGTTGGACTAGTGGGAAGCACAACTACATCTGCTGGCGTCATAAATGGTGTCGGTGCACTTTGGTCCCCGTTACCATTCTCTGCAATCGCATTTAGTGACTCTTCCGCTCCTGCGCTGCCTGCTGGAAGTGTCACGGTATAATTCCCATCACCATCTACTGTTCCTGTGCCGATAGTTAAACCATCCGCATTTTGGATGAGAATTGTATTCCCCACAGTCCCAGTTCCTGTCACGGTATAGCCATCTACACTATTTCCGGTCACTTCATCAACGATCGGGCTGGTTGGAAGTGCCACACTATCCGCCGGTGTTGTAAAAGGTGTCGGTGCACTTTGATCCCCATTACTGTTTTCGGCGATCGCATTCAGCTGTTCTTCCGCTCCCGCACTACCTGCTGGGAGCGTTACAGTATAGTTTCCATCACCGTCTACTGTTCCTGTGCCGATCGTATTTCCGTCTGCATCTTGAATCAGGATTGTTTCGCCTATCGTTCCTGTGCCGGCTACCGTATAGCCATCCATACTGTTTCCTGTTACAGTATCAACGGTTGGACTAGTTGGAAGCACAACTCCATCCGCCGGTGTTGTAAATGGTGTCGGCGCACTTTGATCCCCATTACTGTTTTCGGCAATCGCATTCAGCTGTTCTTCCGCTCCCGCACTACCTGCCGGAAGTGTCACTGTATAATTGCCATCGCCATCTACCGTTCCCGTTCCGATTGTATTACCTTCTGCATCTTGAATCAGTATTGTATCTCCGGTCGTCCCAGTTCCAGTTATGGTATAACCAGCTGTACTGTTCCCCGTCACATTATCTACTGTCGGGCTAGTTGGGAGCACAACTCCATCTGCCGGTGTTGTAAATGGTGTCGGCGCACTTTGATCTCCATTACTGTTTTCGGCGATCGCATTCAGCTGTTCTTCCGCTCCTGCACTACCTGCCGGAAGTGTCACTGTATAATTGCCATCGCCATCTACTGTTCCCGTTCCGATTGTATTACCTTCTGCATCTTGAATCAAGATTGTTTCACCTGTTACCCCAGTTCCAGTTACTGTGTAGCCATCCGTACTATTCCCTGTCACATTATCTACGGTTGGAGTGGTTGGAAGCACTATATCGTCTGCCGGTGTTGTAAATGGTGTCGGTGCACTCTGACCCCCATTACTGTTTTCTGCAATCGCATTCAGCTGTTCTTCCGCTCCCGCACTACCTGCTGGAAGTGTCACTGTATAATTACCATCGCCATCTACTGTTCCCGTTCCGATCGTATTCCCGTCCGCATCTTGAATCAGGATTGTGTCTCCAGTCGTCCCAGTTCCAGTTACGGTATAACCAGCTGTACTGTTCCCCGTTACACTATCCACGGTCGGAGGAGTCACTGCAGCCGCTGCCCCAGCATAATATACGTAAGATACACCATTTGCTGTGTTGATCAAGTTAATATCTATAAGATCACTTTGGATGACTGTTCCAACAAACTTTGCATCTAAGTTTCCTGAAAGATTGGTAGGGCTATTAATCGTAGTTGGAATTGAAACCGTTGTAGCGCCCAACACAGAGGCATCCGCTAATTGATTAACGCCCGAACCTCCAACCTGAATCAACGGCAATACTCCCTGAATACCTAGAGTAGCAGCTCCTTTTAGTGGAAGTAGTGTCGTATTAATTAGCCCAGCAACTGTCGCAGCAGGCACGTTAAGCGGATTTGTTACAGTAGCTTGCAAAGCATTGATAGAGTCATTCAAATCATTCAACGCGTCAGACAAGTTTTGTGCAATTACTAAACCCAAGCCATCACTAATCGGCGCTGAAATATATGTGCCTCCGCCTGATACAGTTGCACTAGAAGTGAATGATGCAGCACCCAGATTTTCAATGTTTTTCACGACATCCAATTTTTGCTGCACATCTGTCAAGTTAATGTTGATATCTGTTAAACTACCCAGGGACCCCGAAGCAATATCTGTTAATTGTGTTACCAGAGCATCTACTGCATCAAGAGTCGTTGTTAAGAAAGCAATTTGATCAAGCGGTACGGTTACATTCGTATTTACTGTTGCTGGTCCATTCACCACAACATTTCCTTGTAGTTCAGTCGGAATTGATAACACCGCCTGTTTTTCACCAGAAAAAACAGTCGAAGCTCCGACCAGCTCTCCACCGCTGATTGTAAAATTCACATTGTTCGCACTACCATCATCCGCCCATCTATCAGCTGATGAAGTGGTACTATCATTGGCACTCGTAATATTGGATAATATTTCCACATCTAAAACTGCAGCTTTTGCGGGTGAGGAGTCTATGGGTGAAAAAGCAGCTAATATCCCTAGAGCGGCTGATAATGCAACAATATTGGCAGCTGCCAGTACTGTCACACATTTTTTCAATAACCTTTTTTTGATCAATACAACCAAATCCCTTCACTAAACGATTAAAGTGATCTGCTCATCACTTTTAAGCTCACTTCCTTTGATGTACATCTTTCAAGCAAATTTCCAATCATCTCCGCACTCATGAGGTATACACTAACAAAAATTCTGAACATTATTTATGAAATGTACATAAGCAGAATTCTGGTGAAGTAATTTTGAATAAAGCTCTAGATCGATTAACCTGCAATAATAGTCTCCTCTCCCCCTTTCCCTTCTTTGATACCCAGAACAAATTTCTCTAAACATTAAATTTTCAGTCATTAAAACATGATTGGATTCTTTAATAAACCTATTGAGACCTATGCATTTCAGACTTTGCGAGGGATTGATAGCCCTGAGCTTGATAGCAGTTTAAAAAAGGATGCTTAGGATCAGCAATGATTTCCACATCCTTTTTTACATTTACTTAACAAATTTCAAAGACCACATAACAGCCTGCTTGCTTGGCTTCTTGATAAAACGTTTTGAGTGTGCTGAAATGCGCCCAGATATACTCATAGAGTTCCTTCTCATCTTCATCTGGACTCAGTGGATAAAGTTCATCCTCCACCATTGCATGAAAATCGAATAGCTCGCGAAAAGCAGCCGCATCGATTGGTGCAATACCAGCTGCAGCCTCTCGTACTTGTTCAGGCGTCAAAATAACTGACATGATCGCTCGAGGTTCTGCGAGCGTTTCCACATTTTCATTAAGTGGGATGACATAGCCAAGTGGTGGCTCCCCATCTGCAATATCACCTGTCAGTAGATAATGAATCGCCTCCCAGCTTTTATCAAATATCACAGTCAAATTGATCGTAAGAAAGCTCTTCACCTTGACGGTAACGTTCGACCTCTTCTTCCGTCATTTTTTTGAAGACAGCAAACATCCCCATACCATTCACCTCTTATTTCAAATTTTTAAGGGCTTCTATTTGTTTCGTTAAAGATAATTTGATTTCTTCATTACCATCCCAGGCATCCATATACTCAGATCCAGTTTCCAGCATTTTTTCCAAATAGCTGATCAAATAAGCAACGGCCTCATCTAATTCGTCAGCTTTATCGATCGGCCAAATATACGTCCGGCCAAGTGCTCCCATTACATGTGCCAATGCCCGGGCACGATCTCCATCATAATCAATATCTGTCAAATCCAAACTTTTGATTTCTGCTAAAAGAAAATTCGTATCTACTTTTTCCATAAAACTACCAAACCAGTCGGCAGCTATATCATTATCCCATGGTTCATAACCCCATGCACCCATGCCAGTCAGTCCTTTCGATGTATATGTCATTAATCTTTTCTATCATATTATAGAATTACATGTAATTTCTTTTCCCACTTGCTTACTATGTTAAAAGTTGTTAAACTAATAGCCTTAACTAAAATGAACGATTTTTCATTTGTCGAAAGGAGAAAATACACATGCAGATAAGCACCGAAACACTAAACCAGCATACCTGTGCAGTCGTTATAAGCAAACAGCCTATCATCTGCGATATTCAAAGCGCGCTAGACTTCATCCTGTCAATCAGCCACCGAACAGATTGCTCACGGCTCGCATTAAACAAAGAATCTCTCAGCGAAGACTTTTTCTCCTTGCAAACTGGTTTAGCTGGCGAAATCCTGCAAAAATTCAGCAATTATCAGATTAAATTTGCGATTATCGGTGACTTTTCAGGCTATACAAGTAAGGCACTGCATGATTTTATTTATGAATGCAACAACGGCCGGCAAATCTTTTTTGTCTCCACTAAGGAACAGGCTGTCAAAAGGTTATGTGCGTAAAAAACAGCTATTCTTCCAGTTATGATTAAGTTACTGGTGCAGAAATAGCTGTTTTTTAGGGCTTACAGTGAACGACTTAGGTATTTTTTCGCCGATTCTTTTCCTATTATTTCCAAGTTAAAAAACGATCTGCCAATAACGCACAGATCGTCTTTTAACAGACACATACCCTACTCCTGATAATCCATTCCCATGTATTTATCTCCCTGCTCCAGTTCCGCAATCATTTGATTGATCCGCTTTGTTCGGGTTTCTTCGCGCCGCGCCCGACCGATCCAGCCGATATAGTCGTTCTTCTGATAATCGGGCCGCCGTTTGTAGGTCTCGATCAATTCCCTCTGGATTAAAAGCTCTTCAATTTCTTTAGGAAGCGGATAAACAGTACGTCGCAAATTTTCGCCCTGCACATAGGGATTTTTTTCACCCATCTTTCGTCCTCCTTTATTTATTATTTACTAGCTAAAATCCCAATAAATATTACCTTTTCTTTAAATTCCCCAAATGCCCATTGACAGAAACATTGTTCCTTGAAATAATGGTAGGAAAAACAAAACTAAAGGAGTGTTTACAAATTGGCATTTTATTATGAAGAACCTTCCCGTACTTTTAGTGAGTATTTATTCGTTCCCGGATATTCCTCCGCGGAAGCAATCCCGTCTCGCGTGGATCTTAAAACACCACTTGTGAAATTTAAAAAAGGTGAAGAACCTGCGCTTTCGATGAATATTCCGCTTGTCTCGGCGATCATGCAGGCGGTTTCGGATGACAACATGGCGATTGCACTTGCTAAAGAAGGTGGAGTTTCTTTCATTTATGGCTCTCAATCCATTGAAAGCGAAGCCGCAATGGTTAAACGTGTCAAAAATTACAAAGCTGGTTTTGTAATCAGCGATTCTAATATTCGTCCTGACCAAACACTCGCAGATGTCCTTGCATTAAAAGAAGAAACTGGTCATTCTACTGTAGCAGTTACAGACGATGGTTCGGCAAATGGCAAACTTTTGGGTATCGTGACAAGCCGCGATTATCGCGTAACGCGTATGGGGCTTGATGAAAAAGTAGCTGATTTTATGACACCATTTGAAAAACTTGTCACAGCAAACAAATCAACTACTTTGAAGGAAGCGAACAACATCATCTGGGACAACAAACTGAACGCTCTACCGCTCGTTGACGACGATCAGCACTTGGTTTACATGGTTTTCCGCAAAGACTATGATTCCAATAAAGAAAATAAATTAGAGCTACTCGATGCTAATAAACGTTACGTTGTCGGTGCTGGTATCAATACGCGCGACTACGAGGAACGTGTACCTGCCCTTATTGAAGCTGGAGCTGACGTACTTTGTATCGACTCCTCTGAAGGTTTCTCAGAATGGCAAAAACGGACACTCGACTATGTTCGCAAAAACTATGGCGACAGTGTGAAAGTCGGTGCTGGCAATGTGGTTGACCGTGATGGATTCCGTTTCCTTGCTGAAGCTGGAGCTGATTTTATCAAAGTTGGCGTTGGCGGCGGTTCAATCTGTATCACACGTGAACAAAAAGGGATCGGGCGTGGTCAAGCCACTGCTGTCATTGATGTCGCAAAAGCACGTGATGAATATTTTGAGGAAACAGGGATCTATATTCCGATTTGCTCAGACGGCGGAATCGTTTATGACTACCATATGACACTTGCCCTTGCAATGGGTGCAGACTTTATCATGCTAGGTCGCTACTTCTCTCGCTTCGATGAAAGCCCAACGAATAAAGTGAATGTCAATGGCACATATATGAAAGAATATTGGGGCGAAGGTTCAAGCCGTGCCCGCAACTGGCAACGCTACGATATGGGCGGCAAAAAAGGACTCAGCTTTGAAGAAGGTGTTGACTCCTACGTACCATATGCTGGGCCGCTTAAAGATAATGTTGAGATCAGCCTAAGCAAAGTGCGCTCGACAATGTGCAACTGTGGCGCGCTTTCAATCCCTGAACTACAACAAAAAGCGAAGATTACGCTTGTTTCTTCTACTTCGATCGTAGAAGGTGGCGCACATGATGTGGTCGTAAAAGATGCTTCCAATAATGTGATGAAATAAATACAGATTATGAAAAACAGGTGAACGATGTTGTCAGCAGCATCTTATCACCTGTTTTTCATTTATTTCACCGCTCTCACTCGTATGTTTTAACCTTTGCTGATACGTAAAGACGAACCAAAAATCATGTAATCACTTTACCTTCAAACGGGTGTTACATCACATGATTTTCGGTTCTTTATTTAATAAAATTCATCCGCTTTAGTAAATAAATTTTTTAGCGGTCTCTTCTCCTGCCAAAATTCTAAGTGCACCGTTTCTCAATGCTTCCATCTCAAATTCTCCTGGATAACGTGACACTTCTGAAATAAAAGCCACTCGTTCAGTGATCCAATCCATTAGACGTTCCGAATAGGCTAGACCACCTGTGATCACAATTCGGTCTACATTTCCCTTTAGAACTGTGGCAAGTTCGCCTATTCCCTTAGCAATTTGATAAGCCATCGCTTCAAAAATCAATTGCGCTTTTTTATCGCCAGCTTGAATTCTTTTTTCAACTTCAATCCCACTGTTGGTGCCTAAATAAGAAATCAATCCTCCCTTTTTCCGTGTCCATATGGTCATTTCCTCTTGTGTCATTTGGTAGCAAAACGGAATGATTTCTTTCAAACTCAAACTCCCTGTTCGCTCAATAGAGAATGTTCCTTCATCATCCAATGACAAATCAATCATTCGCCCGTTTTGATGGGCACTCATTGTTGATCCACTGCCTAAATGGGCCACAATCAGATTGAGTTCTTCATAAGGTCTGCCTATATCTTCAGCCGTTTTCATTGCAATCGCACGCATGTTAAGCATGTGCCCTGTACTTCGGCGCTTGACACCATTTAGTCCAGAGACTCGTGCCAATTCATGAAACTGGTCCACTGTGATTGGATCATAAATCATGGCTATACAATCTTCTCTCGCTTTTTCCTTAAAGCCTTTTGCTAGCATTGCGCCTAAGTTGGAGGCATGTTGCAGATCCGTTTTATTCATCAGCCAGTCAATCATACAATCATTTACTAAATAGGCTCCTGCCTCAACTGGTGGAAGCGAACCGCCTCGCCCTACTACAGCATCCAGCTGCGTGTAATCAATCCCTGCTTTTTCTAAACAGGTTTGAATCAAAGCTAAACGGTAGTCATATTGATCTGTGATGGTTTCAAAGCATTCTAATTCTGCTAGTTCGTGAAGTACCGTTTCTTTTAACCGTTCGCATTTATCCTCATAATACGCAATCTTTGTTGATGTTGAACCCGGATTAATTACTAACACTTTTTTCATTCACGTCACCCCTTATTTGCACCTATCCGCTTCTACTTACTTTTTCATTTTTTCTTCAATATGATTGATCAAAATCTGCCATTTTTATGCTGACATGGCGCAGGCGATCACTAATGAATTTATTTTTTCTTCAGTTGTAGACCCTCTCGAGGTGATAACAATGGGAACTGTCGCCCCGAGTATGAGACCTGCCATTTTTCCTTGTCCAAATGTCATCATGCTTTTGCCTAATAAATTCCCTGACACAATATCTGGAACTAATAAGACATCGGCCTCTCCTGCTACAGGGCTGACATAGTTTTTTTCTTCGGCAATGTCTTTATTCAATGATAAATCCAAAGAAATCGGACCTTCCACAACTGCCCCTTCAAATGCGCCTTGTAAAGAACGCGCTTTTAATTCACTTGCATCTCGTGACACTTGTAATTTAGGATTCCCATTTTCAGTTGCATCCAAAATCGCGACATTCGTTTGCTGATATCCTAATTGTTGGGTCAATGTTAAAACATTCTTCAAGATTGCTTGCTTCATTTCTATATCAGGTGTCAAAATCATCCCGCCATCTGTGACAAAGAGTAATTTATGATAATATGGGATCTCATTAATCGCCACATGGGACAGTATCGCTTGCTTACGAATACCTGTTTCTTTCTTTACAACAGCTTTCAAAAGATCTCTTGTTTGAATGTGTCCTTTCATCAAGACATCTCCTTTTCCCGAGCGAATGAAGGATACGGCTTTATCCGCAATTGCTTCATCACCCGAGATGTCGATCATTTCTAGAGCGGAGATGACTTTCTCAGGAATTCCCATCTTTTCTAACCGTGAGTCAATAACCGATTTACTTCCAATTAGCACGGGAATAATAATCTCCGCTTGGTACAGCTGTATCACAGCAGAAAGAGTATGCTCATCTGTAGGATTCACAACAATCACTCGTTTTTTCGTTTTCCTAGTAACAGAAAGTTGCTGCTTTAATGCCTCAAATGATTGAAGAACCATTTGATCAACCCCTTTATTTTATTAATTTTTAAGCAGCATTAGATTAGGATCTTCTAAAGCTTTTTTAAACGCGGCTAATGCTTTCTGTGCTTCCACTCCATCAATCAAGCGATGATCAAATGCAAATGACAACCGCATGATTGAGGCGACCTCCATCTCACGTTCAGCATTCACTACCACCTCATCAGAAATTCGCGCGATTCCCATAATCATAGACTCAGGATAATTGATGATTGGCGTCGACCAAATACCCCCAGCACCTGGTAGCCCACCGATATTCGTAATCGTTGCTGAACTGCCGCTCATTTCTTCATACGTAAGCTTATTGGCCATTGCCTTTTCTGACAGTATAGATATTTCTTCTGCAATTTCGAAAACACTTTTACGGTCTGCATGCTTGATTACTGGTACGAAAAGACCGTGATCTGTATTTGTCGCAATCCCAATATTGATACTTCGGTGATGAATAATCTCCGCTTTTTCCATATTTACCGATGCATTTAATACTGGATAAGCTTTTAGCATAGCTACCAGTGCCTTCACAACATAAGGCAGATAGGTTAATTTTATATTCTCGTGTTTGGCAAATTCCTTATACATAGCTCGATGCGCCACTAATTTTTCTGATCGTAACTTATCAAAGACTGTAACATGTGGAATCTCCGTACGACTTGTAACCATCGCTTTTGCTGTTGCCTTGCGAAGAGGCGTCATTTTTTCTGTCCAATCTCCCTCATCTGAGCGATCATGAACAACTGACGGATAAACTGTAGGCTCCGACTCAATCAAAGCTTCTTCAGCTGAGTTTTCCACTATAGCACCCGTATTTCCTGCTAAATACGCGTCAATATCCGTTTTCAACACCTTATTTTTAGGACCGGTTGGCGTAACAGCAGCTAAATCAACATTACATTGTCTTGCATACCGCCTTACTGAAGGAAGTGCTCGAACTCTTGAAGATGCTGATGAACGACTGATTTCAGTTATTTCTTTTTCTGGTAGGACTTCCTGCTCTTTTGGTGCACTTTCGGAAACAGCCTCCTCTTCCCCCGTATCAATCTCAATAATGCCTTCATCCACTTGAGCTATTCCATCTGGCACCAAAATCTTTACAACTTTTCCAGAAACAGGAGAAGGAATTTCCATCGTGGATTTATCATTTTGAATTTCGACTAATGGATCATCGGCTTTTATGACGTCTCCTTCTTTTACGTACCATGTTAAAATATCTGCTTCTGTCAGGCCTTCCCCTACGTCCGGCAATTTAAATAAATAAGCCATGCGTTTTCCTCCTAATTTTTATTCAGCCATCGTTTTTCTAACTTGTTCTTCAATGATTTCTGCATTCGGCAGCCAGATCGATTCTGATTGACCAAATGGAAAATGACTATCGGGCGCGGCTACCCGGCCAATAGATGCTTCTAGGTCATACATGGCCTCTTCCGCGATTTCTGCCATGAGTTGGTTGCCAATCCCTGTCAATCGCTGCGCTTCTTGTACAATCACCACTCGACCTGTTTTTCTAACAGACGCTAAAATCGTATCAATATCGAAAGGCGCTACTGTTCGCAAATCGATCAATTCAACCGATATGCCCTCTTTTTCTAATACCTCAACGGCTTTTTTCGATTCATGCACCATTGCGCCATAAGTAACGAGGGTAATATCCGTTCCCTCTTGAATGACATGTGCTTTGTCCAGTTCGATCAGATAAGTTTCTTCCGGCACTTCTTCTTTAATGGAACGATACAATTTCAAATGTTCCAGAAAATAGACTGGATCATTATTACGGATTGAGGCAGTAAGCAGACCCTTAGCATCATACGGACCGCTTGGGATAACTACACGGAGCCCTGGTGATTGGCTGAATAGTCCTTCCAAATTATCTGAATGCAGCTCTGGCGTACCTACACCTCCACCAAATGTTGAACGAATCGTAACCGGTACACCTTCTTTTCCACCCATGCGATAGCGGTGACGAGCTAACTGCCCTAATAGACCATCGATCGCTTCCATTGTAAAACCTGAAAACTGAATCTCGGGAACTGGACGGTAGCCTCCTAGGGCAAGTCCCATCGCAAGTCCGATAATACCCGATTCAGCTAGCGGCGTGTCAAACACACGATCTGCCCCCAGCTTGGCACTCATTCCGTCTGTTACACGAAACACCCCGCCGTTTTTCCCGACATCTTCCCCAAACACCACAATCCGGTCATTTTTTTCCATTTCCTGGGTTAAAGCTTCATTGATTGCTTGTACCATATTTTTAACTGCCATCTTTAGTTTTCCTCCTTCGCTTCATAAAGTGCGATTTCTTTTTTAATTCGCGCTGTCGGTTTTTCAAAAACATTGGCCAGTAGCTCCGATACTTTCTGTTTCGGCTCATTATCTGCTTCCTCTAGTGCTTGACTGACTTCGGCTACAGTTGCGTCAATAATTTCCTGTTCCAATTCTTCTGTCCAAATCCCTTTTTCTGTCAGATATTTTTTCATGCGGATCATGTAATCTTTTTGCAGCCACTCATCCAGCTCTTCTTGTGTTCGATATCTTGTAGGGTCATCGGATAAAGTATGCGGTCCGAAACGATAAGTCAAGGTTTCGATCAGCACCGGTCCATTTCCTGCTAAAGTATATTCTCTCGCCATTTTAGTTACTTCATAAATTGCTAGCGGGTCCATGCCGTCTACTTGAATACCGGGAATTCCTGCGGCAGCTGCTTTTTGTGCTAGCGTCTTGGCTTTGGTCTGCATGTCACGTGGTACAGAAATGCCATATTGATTATTTTGAACGATAAAGACGGTTTGTGCGCTGAATACACCGGCAAAATTGATACCTTCGTAGAAATCTCCCTGAGAAGTACCGCCATCACCAATGTACGTCAGCGCAACCTGGTCTTTCGCATCCCGCTTATAGGCATAGCCTAAACCAGCAGCTTGCACATACTGGGAGCTAATAATCGTTTGAGCCGGCAAAGCATATACATTTTCAGGAAATATATTGGCTGCCCCGTGACCCCGATACCAAAGAATAGCATTTTTCATCGGCATGCCATGCTGCACGAGCGGAATCAAATCGCGATATGTAGGCAGTAAGAAATCCGTTTTTTCCATTGCAAAAAGTGTGGCGAGCTGAGACGCTTCTTGTCCTTCAGAAGGAGGCAAATTTCCAATACGCCCCTGACGACCAGCTAGAATCAAACGTTCATTTACCGTTCGTCCCCAAACTAGTATTTTCATCAAGTCCACTAATTCTGTATCTGTTAAACTGCTTTTCGCTCCGTTATTGACAATTTTTCCATCAGCGTTCAAAATTTGGACCAAAGGAATGGCTGCTTCACTTTTTTTCACCATATCCGTAAATAATTGAAACGTATTTTTACTCATTATTCGACACTCCTTTTTATTAATTGAAGTCTAATTTGTAATCTTCTGAACTTGATATTCCTAATTTTTGATTAAATAGATATTTAAAGACGAATCCTAATGCCACAGGTACAATCACAAAAGCAATCACGACTTTCACAATATTCCCAACACTCCAGCCGTCCGTGGCCAGTGCCAAAGCATTTATCGGACCAATCAACCCACTGAAGCCAAAACCAGCACTGAACGGCGTCCCTTTCAAATCAAGGAAAACAGCAAGTGAACCTGTAATGGCGGCATTGCAAAGGATCGGCAGCATAATTTTCGGCTTCTTCAATACATTTGCCATCTGCATCTTAGGAGAACCAATAAAGTGGGCCAATGAGGTTGGAATTGAGTTAACCTGCCAGCCAGCTATGCATAAGCCAAAGCCCGCTGCACAAACACCTAAATTAGCAGCACCCGAAGCTACACCTGATAGTGAGATTGCCATTGCGATTCCAACCGTTGCAATGGGAGAGACGATCATCATGGAAAACATCAAAGCAATCGCGATCGCCATCGGAATCGGCTGTAGCTCTGTCAATGTGGCGATAAATTGTCCCAGCATCGTTGTAATATATTTGACGTAGGGAAGAATCAGTAGTCCTAATCCGCCGCCCACGACTGTTACGATTGCCGGAATGACTAAAATCGTGAATGCTTGCAATTTTTCGCCCAATAGAATGATAATCAGTGCAGCAATAACAGCTGTCAGCCCCGTATTGATAACATCACCGGATCCCTGAAAGATAAAGCCACCATCCGGATTCACGCGTGCCACTCCTGACCCAATAACGCAGGCCATTCCTAATGAACCTATCTGAATCGGTGTAAATTTAAAATTTAGCGCTACTGCAACTCCCACTACGATCGGCATCAGTGACTGCGCGATCCCGGTTGCAACCAAACCAAAGGACCAGCCCAGCGCTTTTGACAATTCACTGAGTAACGCACCCGGAATGAGTGAGACTACAACTCCTAGGGCAATTCCGTTTAGAATATTCATGGTGAACGCTTTCGGCTTAACAGTTTTAATCGACATGTTCTCATCTCCTATAAATAAAAATCATTTTAAATATGCATTGGCAAACCCAGTCCGACTTCTGCTGCTTCCATTACTACTTCACTAATTGTTGGATGCGGATGGATCGTTAGCGCAATATCTTCTAACGTCGCGCCTGTCTCTATTGCCAGCGTTATTTCAGAAATGAGATCACTTGCATTCACACCAGCAATTTGACCGCCCAGTATCTCCCCAGTTTCTTTGTCGCTGACGATCTGGATCAGCCCTTCCGTTTTCCCCATTGAAAGCGCTCGACCATTCCCTTGAAACGGAAATTCTGCTATACTTGCAGTGTAGCCCATCTTCTCCGCTTCGACTTTTGTAAGACCTGTCGCAGCTAGTTCAGGCTCTGTGAAACAAACTGCTGGAATAGCCTGATAATCAAGCGAGACATTTTCTCCGCTAATAGCCTCAGCCGCAACCTTTGCTTCGTAACTTGCTTTATGTGCCAGCGCTACTCCCGGCACGATATCTCCAATTGCATAGACATTTTCTAAAGATGTCTGGCAGCGCTCATCAATGATGACCAATCCTTTATCATCCATTTTAATTCCCACACGTTCCAGACCTAATTCACTTGTGTTTGGTTTGCGGCCTACAGAAACTAGCACATAGTCACATATGATTTCTCTTTCTTCTCCATCTACTTCATAGACTACCGTGACTTGTTCATCTGTAGAGACGGCTTTTTTGGCAAAAGCATTTGTTTCAATTTTTACATGCATTTTTTTAAAGGATTTCTCTACAAAGGCTACCATTTTCTTATCAAAATTAGGCAAAATGGCGTTTTGACTTTCTAAAATAGTCACCTCTGTACCAAAATTCGCAAAGACTCCTGCTAGTTCACTACCTATATAGCCGCCTCCGATCACAACAAGTCTTTTCGGCAGCTCTGCCAAATTCAATAGCCCAGTGGAATCTAGCACCCTCTGTCCAAACTTAAACCCAGGAATTTCAATAGGCGAGCTCCCTGTGGCAATAATGACATGTTTGAATGTATAGGTCTCTCCACCGAATTCATGCATCACGCGAATCCGTTTATCGTCCATGAAGTAGCCTGTACCTTGAATGACTTCCACCTTGTTTTTCTTCAGTAAGAATTCCACTCCATCCGTCAGCTTTCGTACGACCTGATTGTCTTTCCAATCCTGTATATCAGCAAAATCCAGACTTACCTGTTCAGCTTGAATCCCTGCAAACGGTGAATCTTTCATCCGACTATAGTGGTGACTTGCTTCAATCAATGCCTTTGACGGTATACAGCCCACATTCAAGCATGTTCCACCAATTTCTCCTTTCTCAATCAATGTAACTGTTTGTCCTAGTTGAGCTGCCCTTATTGCTGCAATATAGCCGCCAGGACCGGCGCCAATGACTACTGTATCCAAATTTGATTCAAAATCTCCCACAACCATACCTGCACACCCTTCTTCCTGTTTTATGAAGTCACTCTAACAAAGTAAGCGTTTTCTTGTTTCGCTTTTAGTATAGTCTTAATTATTCCAAATATGAAATTGATTAATTTTATAGATAGATAAAATTCTTAAAAAGGCATGGTGTTTATGGAACTTAGACAATTACGTTATTTCATTGAAATTATCAATGCGCAAAACTATTCTCGGGCTGCTAAAAACTTATTTATTACACAGCCCACGTTATCTTGGAATATGAACAAACTTCAAAATGAATTAGGCACTAAATTACTGTATCAAGTCGGAAATAAAGTGATGCCCACAACGGCGGGGAATACTTTATTTAAGAGCGGACAAATGGTTTTAGAGGAGTTCGAGAAAATGATCATTTCAATCGAATCTGATCAGGCATATGAAAAAAAAGAACTGGTTATTGGCTCTAATGCCGTTATCTCTCCCGTTTTCATGCCGCTTATCCAACAATTCTTAACAATCTACCCTAACTTTTCTATTACGATAGAAGAATCTGGATCAATCAAAACACAAAAAAAAGTAGCTACTGAAGAATTAGAAATTGGGATTGTTTCATTTCCGATCGTCGAGACTGAATTAGAGGTGGAAAAAAATATTTTTCATACTTTCGCCTATGATGCCCACATTGTGATGCTCAAAAATCATCCGCTGGCAAAAACACACAAAATAAGTATTAAGGATTTAAAAAATGAAGTATTCTGCTCGATGAGTAAAGACTATGTCCTGTGGCACGTTTTAAAGGAAAAGGCCCGCGAGAATGGTTTTTCTCCCAATATCGCTTTGCTGAGTAATAATTATGAAGTATTGATTCAACATGTTTTGAAAAATAATTCCATCGCAATTCTGCCTATCCAATTAAAAAAAACATATGATCAGCAATCATTGGTTTGGATACCAATAGAAGATAAAATTAAGCCCTTTGATATCGTGGTCATTCACAAAAGGAACAAGCCCCTGAGTCCGATAGCTGCACTTTGCCTAGAATTCATCACGAATCAGAAAATCGAACAGCATGAATAAATCAATACCTCTATAAAAAATATCGATTGGTCAGACTCTCTATTAGCCCATATACTATAAGTGATTAAAGAAGCCAAGGGGTGACAGACGATGACGAAAATTTTAATGATGGGTACAAGAAAAGATGAAACATTATTTGCAAATCAGTGGGCGAAAGATCATGATGTCTCTTTGACCACCTCCACAGAATTTCTAAATAATGAGACTTATCATTTGCTAAAAGGTTTCGATGGCTTGTGTTTACAACAAACGATGGGGCTGCCTGATGATATGTATGCTCGCTTAAAGAAAGATGGTTTCACACAGATTGCACAACGATCCGCTGGCGTAGATATGTATCATTTAGAAGAAGCCAAGAGACAAGGCATCAAAATCACCAATATTCCTGCCTATTCACCCAATTCCGTAGCAGAATTCGTGGTCAGCAGCGCGCTCAATGCGATCCGCCACACGCATGCGATCCAAAATCGCGTTTCAAAACATGATTTCAGTTGGGATCAGTCTATTCTATCTAGAGAAATTCGTTCTTTGACAATCGGTATTTTAGGTACTGGGAAAATCGGACAGATCGCTGCTCAAATTTTCAAAGGCTTTGGCGCCACAGTTATCGGCTACGACCTTTATCAAAATAAAAGCGCGAAGAATTTTCTGACTTATAAAGATGATTTTGACGACTTTTTAAAAAAATCAGATATTATTACGATCCATATGCCCTTGACCCCGGAAAACTATCATCAATTTAACGAAGAGGCTTTGAAGAAAATGAAGCCCGGTGCTATCTTGATCAATGCTGCTCGTGGAGGGATTGTAGATACAAAAGCCCTGCTTAAAATGGTGGATTCTGGCCATTTAAGTTATTGTGTATTAGATACTTATGAGAACGAGATGCCTTTTGTAACTAAAGATTGGACTGAAAAATCCTTAGAAGATCCTGTATTAGAAGCTTTATTAGAGCATGAAAACATTCAATACACACCCCATATTGCCTTCTATACAGATATGGCAATTGAAAACCTCGTCTGTGGCGGCCTGCAAGCTTGTTTGGATATTTTGAAAACAGGGGATAGTGCGTATGTTGTGAACCGTTAATCAACGCTGTAAAAATAAAAAACATGCTGGAAGGCTACCTGAAAAAGCTGTTCCAGCATGTTTTTTATTTTTATATCATTTTCACCCAAGCAAAACCATACGGCGGCAATTGATAGCGACCAGATACAGACTCACCTGAAAGCAGTTCTTTTCCAGCAGGCACATCCAATATAACTGTTTGATCACTCACATTGGTGTAACAGTAAATCGTTTCCTCCCGATGTGTACGCTGAATCGCCAGCACTGGAAGATCCAATGGCTCGATTTCCTGCTTGCCATATGGAGAAAAAGCTTTTTCCTGTCCACGGATCGTCATCATTTTTTCAATACCAGAATAAATTTGATTTCTGCGACTGCCAGGATCGCTCAGTTCTTTCAGCAATACATCCAGCGGCAATTTTTCACGATTGATGCGCCGTGCAATCCCAGATTCTTCCGCACCAGCACGGTCACCAGTCGAGCCATACAGCGAATGATAGTAAATAGCCGGAACCCCTATGAACGAAAGCAGAATGTGATGAGCCGCCAGCATTTTCTGGACAGCTAGCTCATCACTTTCCCCCTTGTTCCGCAGTGCATCTGAATAATTGATATTCAGCTCATAAATGGATTTTTTACCATCTGCATCTGTTTTATATGAAATGAAGCCGCCATTTTCCTCGACTTTCTGAGCCAGCAATTGTCGATCCTCATCGCTAAGCAACCCCTCTGTCGGCCGCAAGCCTATTCCATCATGCGATGCCAAAAAATTGAAATAGGTCGCTTCATCAGACACAGCCCCTATTGTTTTGGCCCATTGTTGTAGCGGCTTCACATCATGCGTCGTAAAACTGTACAAGACAAGCGGCGGCAATGAGAATTGGTACACCATATTAGCTTCATTATGCCCATCACCGAAATACTGAATATTTTCCTGATGCGGCACATTTGTTTCTGTAATGATTTGCGTGCCCGGTGCCACAAAATCTGCCAGCAGCCGCCAAATTTGGATGACCGCATGAGTTTGCGGCAGATGCATGCAAGTCGTGCCGGACTCTTTCCATAAGAATCCGATCGCATCCAAGCGAATCGATTGTGCCCCTTTTTGAAGATAGGATAGCAGCACATTTGTCAGGCGGACAAACATTTGTGGGTCTTTGACATTCACATCCACCTGATCCTCGCTGAATGTCGTCCAAACTTTCTTGCTGTCAAATGTATGAAACAGCGGGGAAGTCCGCGGACGCACGACATTGGTCGTATCAAAATCGGCTTCACGTTCAACAAACGCCTGCTCAAATCCCGGTTTCTCTGCCAAGAAAGCCTGAAACCATTCGCTCGACTTGGACATGTGGTTAGCCACAAAATCGAACATCAACTGAAAGTCCTCATGTAGACGTTCAATATCCTCCCAGTTGCCCAATTCAGGATTGATTGCTTCATAATCTGTGACCGAGAAACCATCGTCCGAAGTATAAGGGAACATTGGTAATAGATGGACATCCGTGACAACCCCTTTGCCATGTACCTTCAATAGTTTGGATAAGGCTGCAAGCGGAGTTATATTTTTCTGCAAAATACTGTCCCCATAAGTGATCAAATACAGATTCTTTTCAGAAAGGCTTGCTGCCCTCTTCTCTTCTGCTGAAAATGAAGCCACAGACCGAAGCAGCTGGTCATACACCCAGTCGCAAGCCTCCGAAGTAAAAAGTGTACGTAATTGGCGCTTCAACTGCTCTTCAAAAAGGTTTCTGTTCATCGTTTAAAAACCCTCCAGTAAATAAGTTTGATAGCCTTTAGCCGGAATGTCCGCGGGCGTATTGACCAGTGATTCTGTCAAGTCGACTGCCTGACCGCGGATATTCGGCAAGACGGCCTGTTCAGATGGATTGAATACACGAAGGACAGGACCACTTGCATCTTCGGCTTGCTTACATGCACTGATAAAAATCGTTTCTGGAACTTCCAAAAATGATTGCTGGTCAGGCAAAGAGCCGATCGCAGCTGGCTGTGGTAAGTCGAAGCGGTCAAGTCGTTCCGAAAACGTATTCAGCCCCTGTACCTGATAAGAAAGTGGTGCAAACTGGCGCGCCTCATTACGAGCAAACCAGTCGAGCGGTTCATTATCTGCAGCAAATCGCCAACCATATGTGTAGACATGATCGCCAAGCATTTGTGCATCCGGCGTTTCGACCACCTTGTTATTGATGCCCGATGCCCGGCCCGGACGCCATGGGAGATCATCCCGACCGAGCAGTCCTACACCGCGGAACAAGGTCAGACAGAACGCCTCGCCCTGTACTTCATATTCCTTCAGGCCAGTAGTCAGAACGCCCACTGCCCCACCGTCACATATTGCGGCGGCAAAGTTTTCAAGGGGATAGATAGGCACTGGTGCTTCTGCATAGCCGTCTGCCTGCCAATTGGCCATCCTTGGATTGACATTAGATCGCTCGATGGCTGCAAAACCCTGATCGGCAAAATTTGTTGTACTATTAGGTGCTGCAAAACAAACACGCACACGATGGTCGCAAGTCCGATTGACAAAGCGGTGTTCGATTTCCATCACGTCACTGTTCTTGCGAAGTCGAAGAGTCGTTTCAATCGTCATCATCTGGTCGCGCAGTTCAGCCGCTAGATCAGATCTGGTATGCAACACATGGCGTACAAGTAGCTCACTGTAGAGCGGATTTTTCTTGCTGCTTAGCACTTCACAGCCCTGTGTTACAAATGGCATATCATTTTCAAGAGGGGAGTAGTCATAAGAGTCCCCAGCATCTGCCGTGTCTTCAAAGCGCATAAAATTCGACAACTGAACACCGTCGTAGCGTGTCAAGTTCAGCCGGTAATTGTCCACATGAAGATGGTAAAATTCATTTTTGATTTCAGTCGAATCGCTTTCAGTCTGACGCACCACTGCTCCTTCTGTAATCAGGAATGACTGGTAGCTAAAAGGCAACAAATCGAGTTCGACCGTAATTTGCGTTTCGTAGTAGCCCGGCACCTCGACTTGTTTTTCACCCTCAGCCGTAACAATCACTTTTTTGCCGCCAGACAGATATTTTTGCTGCGTGATCACCTGTTCTGGCATCGCTCCGTTCAAATCAATCAGCACCACGTCTTCAAATTTGCTGAAAACCGTTACTTCCACTTGCTTCGTCTCTTTTTTCGGCAGCAAATGGAAAACAACCACCGGCTCCTGTCCAATACGCTCTTTCACGCCGCGGCTGATTTGTTTTTTATAAACATTCAAAAGACCATCAGCTACTCGTTCTACACGTCTCAAACGATGCACGATCGCCTCATTCGTTTCATCCGAATTGCAGCCACCAATCGAATCATGGGCATGCACATCAAAAAGCTGTTTGAACATCCAGTCGAACCACTGCCGTGGATAGCGAGCACCCAGCTTTGTGGCCATGACGGCAAGCGGTTCAAGCTGATAGAAAATCTTGTTCTCCACTTCACTGTTCAACATCTTGATATCCACCCGTTGAGAAGGAATCGTATGGTGAATCCGCGTTTTTTGAGAAGCCATCAGCTCGCCTTGAATGGTATGCTCGAGCGACGCAGCTCCGCGCACAGCTGCCATAAATCTTTCATAATCAGATAGTTCAAAATGGTAGCCGTCCACTTTTATATTCAGCTCCGCAATGATCTGCGGCAGTTCACTTCTGCCTAGCACCTGATCGCCCCCAGCAGGAAGCAGGATGTGACCTGTATCCCCACTCATTGCCGAAAGTTTATCCAAAATTGGCAGCAATGAGCGCTCTATATAATCCCCATCACTCGCTAAAAATTTCCCAGGCCCATAGCCAAAATATAAATTATTCGTCGGCAAAGCAGTTCCATCAGCTGCTTGCCAGTTAAAATCCAAGTTGTTGTTCAGCTGATCTGTATAAACGCCTCGCTGGAAAACAATCTGCGAAATACCAAATGACCGAAAAATCGATGGTAAATACTGATTTTGTCCAAAAACATCCGGCAAATAACCAATATCCATATTGTGTCCCATCTTACGTGCCAGATTCGTTCCATACAGCAGATTGCGGATCAAAGATTCTTTATTCACTAGCATCGTGTCTGACTGTGTATACCAAGGGCCGACAAAAATCCGCTTCTTTTCGATCAGCTTTTGTAGCCGCACCCGATTTTCTGGCACATAGGTTAGATATTCCTCCACCACTGACATCTGTCCATCAAAGACAAATGCCGGGAATTCGGGATCATTTTCTAGTAAATCAATCAAAAAAGACATATTTTCTGCCAGCAAAACATTGGAATCTTCAAGCGAAAAGTACCATTCCCGGTCCCAGTGCGCATGTGGAACAACATGAACTACTATATCTCGTTTCATTCTAAAAACCTCTCTTACCTATATAAGAATAGGCACAAACAGACTGAGTGCATCAGCCTATTTGCACCTTCTTCTTTAATACGTTATTTTTTCTCCGTTGCGTTCTTTTTTCTTAATGATCGCTAGTCGAACAAAGACATTACCCAGCGCAATGATCAAGACGCCGACAACAAGACCGATCAGATAAGCGCCAATGCCTTGAACAAGCGGCCAGCCCCAGATTGCTGGAAGCGGTAGCCACTGAACAGCACCAAGCGCTACTGCTGTACATGAACCCACGACTGCACCAATAATATTGATCGGCACTGTAATCAGCGGATTACGTAGCATAAACGGTATCGCACCTTCTGAAATTGCCAGGAAGCCCAGCAGGAAGGAAGTCCCCCCAGCAACACGCAAGTCTTGCGGGAAAACACGACGTCCAACGATAAAACGGTCGATGATGGTTGCCAGTCCCACACCAAGTGGAGGAATAACAATCGCCAGCACACGAGCAGTCAGTGGGAAGATATGATCTGCCGCAAGACCGATCGCAACCCCACCAGCAGCCTTGTTGATCGGCCCACCAAGGTCAAATGCTGTGGCTGCAGCAATAATAGCAGAAAGCACCATCGTGCCGGAAGTACTCATACTAGTAATCCAGTCAGAAAGCCACTGATTGAGTGCTCCGAATACCGGATCAACAAAATACATGTTCAAGATGAAGATAATGAAGACACTGATTCCCGGAACCAGCAGCATTGGCTTCATCGCAGAAAGATTTTTCAAAAGCTTGATTTTTTCGTTCAGGAATTTTGATACATAACCAGCTACAAGACCAAGGAAAAGAGCGCCTAGGAAACCACTTGGGATCCCGCCTTCAATGCCCCAGAATGTATAGTGAAGTCCGCCGGCAAAAAGTCCACCAGCAAAACCAGCTACAAGACCGACACGATCGGCAATCGCATAAGAAACGAACATACCGAAAATCGGGTAGATAAATTTGAATAACATACTGCCGAACGCATTGACATAGTAGAAGAACTGTTGCGCTCCGCCAGCTGTTTGATTTTTCACATCGCCGATAATCCCTGGATCAAGATTTAGCACATATACCCAGACAAGCTCAGCGATCCCCATCATCAGACCAGCTGCTACGATTAGCGGGATCATGTAGGAAATACCTGTCATAATGGCCGAAGTGATATCCGAACCGACTTTACGCCAGCCTTTTTTCTCATTTTTACTAGTATTCTCGCTTACCTCTTCGCCGGCACCTTCATGTACGACACCATTTGGCTTCTCAAGCGTTTGGATCAACAGTTCTTTGGCATATTTGAGAGGCTCAGCCACTTTAGTTGATACATACGGCTTGCCGTTGAATCGATCTTTTTCTTTCACTTTCGTATCGACTGCAAAAAGCACACCATCTGCTTGTGAAATGGCTTTTTTATGATGCCTATCTTCAATACCGCTCGCGCCTTGTTTTTCGACCTCGACATGGATGCCCAGTTCTCGACCAGCTTTTTCAAGAGCTTCCGCCGCCATGTAAGTGTGGGCAATACCGGCTGCACAAGCGGTTACTGCCAATACCGTTTTACCCGCATATGGACTATCTTGCGTTGCCACTTCTTCTTTTTCCTGATTGTCGAGTGCTGCATACAATTCCTCGGCATTCTTGGCTGCAAATAAGCCTTTCAAGAAAGCATCATCCATCAAGCGACCGCTGAGCTCAGCCAAGACTTTCAAATGAGTCGAGCCGGCTTCGGCATCAGGAATCGCCAGCAGGAAGACCAGTTCGACTTCATTTTCCGGGTCGACAGATGGCCATGCCCCTTTAGCAAGCGGCTTTTGCAGTCTTGCAACCGCGAAAACTGCTTCTTTTACAGCAGCAGATTTCCCGTGCGGAATGGCAAACCCTTTTTCCATCCCGGTCGCCGAGTGAGCCTCACGTTCGTAGACCGCCTTTTTAAATTCACCCTCATCTTTCAAATAACCCTTTTCAGACAGCTCGTGAATAAGAAAGTCTAATACCGCTTCCTTATTATCCGCTTTCAGATCAAAGTAAAATAAATCAGGTGTTGTGATTTCTTTTAAGTTCATGATCCTACCTCTTTCCACCATATTAAGATTTATTATGAATTCGTTTTCAACACATTTCGCAATTGCAAGTTGAGTATAGCACGGTCGTGATACATTTTTGATACATTTTTAGTACAATTATACGGTTATCATTGTAAAAATAGTTCGACGGTGCTACATTAGGTATAAGTTGAAGAAGGAAGGAGCCCCGATCATGAGCCTGCTTGCTGAAAAATTTGCCAAAGATATCCAACTGCTCAGTCATTCCGAACAATATGTATTTTATTATGTGGATGGCCATATAGACCAGGTTGCCGAGTGGACATTGACAAAACTCGCTGACACACTGAGCACGTCCAATACGACGATCATCCGCATGTGCAAAAAGCTTGGCCTCGATGGCTATTCTGAATTCCGCTACATGCTGCGTGATCTTCAGGTTCCAGTATCAACCGATGATACCCCTGATATCAAAGAAGAATATTTACAAAATTTCGCCCAGATCGTGCAGAATATTCAGCTGCCTGATATTGAATTTATTGCCTCGAAGTTGCTACATGCCAAAACCATCATCGTAGTTTCCGTTGGTCTGACCAAAACGATCGGAGAATATCTGGGCAAGCGCCTAATCCAAGTCCAGAAACCCACGATGTATGCCTATGAGTCCCACATCATCGACCTACTTCCAAGTTTCGTTAAAGCAAATGATGTTGTTCTATTTATATCCATGAGCGGCGATACGAAAACACTTGTTCAGGCTGCCAAAAAACTCCAATACAGCAACTGTTATATGTTTTCGATCACCAATCACGGCGATAGTGAGCTTTCCAAACTGATGACGGAAAACATTTATAGCAACATCCCAACCAAATCTTACGCTGGTTATGATATCACTTCTCGTTCCTGTCTGATGATCCAAATCGATCTGCTTTTTGAAGTGTACCTGCGCAAAATGCTGGCTGAACAAAAATAAGCACATACTTGAGGCGGTGATCCACCTTACAAGTATGTGCTTTTATTTTATTATGAATCTGCCTGCTGACCTTGTATCAGTCGGCTTCTGATTCGCCGATTCGCTGTATAGGAGGCCAAAACGATTGGTGTTTTGCTCGTCAAAATTTCGTGGTGTACCTCATCAAAGTCTTGTGTTCGTGTGATCTGCGCATCCTCGACTCCCTCTACTCGAAGTCTCAGGTAAACGGTATCCTCACAGTCACCGCCAATCACAAAGCGACTTTTCGTCAGTGTTCTAAACAGCGATAAATCCGCATCCCAGACCCAGCTCTCATCGACCCCGTCTGCATCCTGATTATTCAGCAGAAAAACAATGGTCAATGGCTCCGGATAGAAAGAAAGCAATCTGATTGTCTCCGTCAGGCCAACCGGATTTTTTACCAGATGCAGGATCACATCCGTCTCATCCAAGTGTAGATGTTCCTGACGTCCCTGCCTTTCCAGATTCTTCATACTGCCTTTTTGAATCGTCTCATCGGTGATGCCCAGTGATTTGGCAAGCGCATAAGCACCTAGAAAATTATATACATTGAATAGTCCTGGCAATGGGACAGTAAAATGACTATCACCAATCACGATATCGCTGTGATTTTCATACAAATGGTAGTCCTTAACAGCATAATCAAGTTCTGGACGTCGTTTACCGCAGCCTGTGCAATAATAGTCACCCAGATTGCTATAAGTGATCTGCGAATAGTTCAAAATCGTACCGCAAGAAGGACAGATCAAACTGCAGACATTCTTCAAACTGCTACCGTCATGAATCGTTCCTTTTTCGAAACCAAAAAATACGCAATCCTTTGCCTTGATTGTTGAAAAAAGTGGAAAATCTCCATTGCATATAATCTTTGCTTCCGGCGCACGCACGATCCCTTCATTCAGAAGCTTAAAAGTAGTATAAATTTCCCCATAACGATCCATTTGATCCCTGAAAATATTCGTTAGGACGATTGCTTCCGTTTGAATAAGTTTGGTTACTTTTCTTAAATAGGCTTCATCTACTTCGATAACCGCCCAGTTTTCTTTGTCTGGTTCTGGACTTTTTTGGAGGAATGCTGTAGTAATCCCCTGCGTCATATTGGAACCGTCTCGATTAGAGAGAACTGAATAGCCCGCTTCTAAGAGAATTTGATAAATAAGAGACGTTGTGGTGGTTTTACCATTTGTTCCAGTGACAAGGATGATCTTATAGCCTTTCGTTAATTCTGTTAAAATGGCAGGAGATATCGCATTGGCTACTTTTCCCGGAAGATTGCCCCCTCGCCCCATTTTCTGCAAGACCATACGCAGTGAACGCCCTACGCCATATGCTAGTTTATTCATGAATGACATACTTTCCGCTCCTTTTTCCGCTTAATCATTTCTTCGATCAGCGCCTTGGCAAATGTCTCGTTTTTAACAAGAAACGGACCATGCATATAGGTACAGTAAGTATTCTTATAAGCAAATCCTTCCGTTTTATCCTTCCCGTTGTTCCCTTTTCCGTCAATCACTTTTCCCAGATAATGAGAATGATCTTTAAAGAATGTTCTGCCGGAATGATTTTCAAAGCCGTGCAGAATTTCACCTTGATCCGTTTTTATTTTTATCTGCCCAACACATCTTTTCGGGAAATATTTCGTATAAATCGGCAGCACATCTGCTCCCTTATATTCCACGCCTACACCATCCACCCATGACTCGCCCAAAAGTTGATAGCCGCCGCAGATCGCAATCAAACATCCGGCATCTTCAATATATTTCTTCAACCCATCACGATGGCGTACAATGTCTTTTGCTACGATCTTCTGCTCGTAATCCTGACCACCACCAATGAAAATCAAGTCGTAATGTTGATAATCCATCTCCTGCTCTAAACTGATCATATCAATTTGAACAGTGTAACCTTTACTCTTCAAATAGTATTCGAGTATCATCAAATTTCCTAAATCGCCGTAAGAGTTAAGCAAATTACCATACAAATGGCAAATCGTAATGTTTTTCGGCATCTCCCGTTCCTCCCTTTACTATGATCCTCTTATTTTAAGTTATCTCTATAGCTCTTCCCCAACTACGAAACAATTTAATAATTAATACATCCCACTCCGCTTTCGGATTAATCACGTTTTTTAAAATTATTAAACAAATTAACCCATTAAAGTAAATAATTTTGTTATTTTCATTATAATACCTAACTATCTGCCTCCCATTTCCCCCGTGCTAGCATTCTTATTCTAACATTATTATTAAAATAAAAATACATCTATTTGCTGACAAAACGCATGTTAATTCTTACAAAAATGTCACATTTGATCAATGGAAACTATAGTATCCAATACTCCTCTTGCGGAAACAAAGAAAAAAGTCCCCAAAATTTTAGAGACTCCCCAAATTATAGATTAATATAAATGAAATTTACGAATTGCTTCATCGATTGGCATCGGTTTTCCATAATAATAGCCTTGGAAATAATCCGCTTTCATATCTCTGAGAAGTCGAATCTGTTCCTCATCTTCCACTCCTTCAATCACAATCTTCCCGCCAATATCATGACTCAAGTTAATAATGGCTTGGATAATGGTACGCTGTTTATCATCATGTTTGATCAGAGAAATAAATGAACGATCTGTTTTTAAACCATCAATCGGCAAAGCTCGCAAATACGTCAGTGAACTGTACCCTTTGCCAAAATCGTCCATCACTACTTTCAAACCCAACGTTTTAAGACGCTGAATATTCCTTCTGGCTGATTCAAGTTCTGTTATTTCTCCCCGCTCAATGATCTCCAACGTTAACTGTTGTGGAAACTTGCAATCCCGTTTTATCCTTGTATAGATCTCATCCATATACAAATCCATCATAAAGAAGGGTGCTGGAATATTGACTGAGATACTGAACTGTCCTTGAAACGCATTCACTTGCTCAAGTACCTCTGCTACAACAAAGTGCTGCATATCCACCCCTGCCTGAATAGCCATCATTTCTTCAAAAAACTGCTCAGGTGTTAAAACTTCTTTGCCTACTTTCAATCGAACCAATGCCTCAAAACCCATTAAGGCTTCCGTTTGCGCATCAACTTTGGGTTGATAATAAACAAGATATTTTTTCTGGCTGATTGCTTTCATAATTTCTCTACTTGGAATCGCCACCGGACACCCTCCTTTTTATTAGCTTCATTTTATCGCATTTAAGTGTGAAACGATATTGAAAACCTTATTTTATGAAAATAATTTTACAAAACATTATAAAATTCTTGATTGAACAGAACTATCACCTTTGTTAAAATAAAAGTTGAGCGGCAAAGAACGCGCTTACAAAAATATTTGCCATTGGCGAAAAAGGGAGAGTGTGATTGTGAAAAAAACTTTCAAGAAGGCCACACACGGGATACTTGCGGTAGCTTTATCACTCGGAATCATGGCACCAGTTATCAAGGGAGAAGCTGTACCAGTCAAAGCAGCTGATAGCACTGTGCCGATCCAAATTCTCGGCACCAATGATTTCCACGGTGCTTTGGAGACGACTTCAAAAGACCCAAATGGAACAGCGATCGGCGGCGCTGACTATCTGTCTGCTAATTTGGATATTGCAGAAAATCAATTTATTACAAATACAGGCTCCTCAGCTGACAATTCGATCCGTGTACAAGCAGGTGACATGGTAGGCGCAAGTCCTGCTGTATCTGGCTTGCTTCAAGATGAACCAACTATCCAGGCACTAGATCAAATGAATTTTAAAGTTGGCACACTGGGCAATCATGAATTCGATGAAGGACTGCCTGAATATAAACGCATTCTAAATGGCGAAAGTACTGACAAGTTTGGTCCCATTGTTGAACAATATCCACATAAAAAGAGCAATATGAAAATTGTCGCGGCAAATGTTGTCAATAAAGGGACTGATCAAGTAGCAGAAGGCTTTGCACCTTATGTAATCGAAGAAGTCGGCGGTGTAAAAGTTGGCTTTATCGGTATCGTCACAACCGAAATCCCGAATCTTGTCCTTGCCAACTATATCAAAGACTATGATTTCCTTGACGAAGCTCAAACGGTTGTCAAATATTCCAAAGTGCTTCGCGATCAAGGCGTCAATGCGATTGTCGTCCTTTCACATGTCCCAGCACTCTCTTCAGGAAACCCAACAACCGATACAACAAAGACGGACGTTGCCGGCGAAGCAGCCAATATGATGACAGAAGTTAACCAAATCGATCCAGACAATTCAGTCGATCTGGTACTTGCTGGCCATAACCATCAATATACAAACGGCGTTGTCGGAACTACCCGTATCGTTCAAAGTTATAACAATGGCAAAGCTTTTTCCAATGTAACCGGCGAATTGGATCCGGCGACAGGCGATTTTGTCACTACGCCAGATGCTTCGATCACTTACAATTATCGCACGGGTACTCCAGATGCTAATGTTACTGCCATCACAGCAGATGCCAAACAGCGAATCGAATCGCTTAGCAATGAGCCGATCGGCTATACGGATCAGGCAGTCATTTCCCGCGATACGAATCCAGAAGGTAAAGCGATTGATGATAAAGAATCGGCACTTGGTAACTTGATTACCGACGCTCAGCGCTATATGGCGAATAAAGCGGGTATGAATGTTGACTTTGCCATGACGAATAACGGCGGAATCCGTGCTGATCTGACTACAACACCAATTGATGGTAAAAATACAATCACATGGGGTAGTGCACAAGCGGTTCAACCATTCGGTAATATTTTACAAGTTGTGGAAATGACTGGGGCGGACATTCTGAAAGCGCTTGGTCAGCAATATCAAAGCAATCAAACTTACTTCCTGCAAATTTCCGGCTTGAAATACAGCTTTACAGATACTGATGATGCCGACCTTGCTTATCAGATTGCCAATGTGACAACAGAAGATGGTCAAGCTCTTGATCCGGCGAAAACATACCGAGTTGTCATCAATGACTTCCTATTGGGCGGAGGCGATGGCTTCTCTGCCTTCAAGAAAGCAAACCTTATCGGCGCGATCGATCCGGATACCGAAACTTTCATCAGCTACATTAAAGACCAAGCCAGCCAAAACAAAGCGATCCATGCTGAAAAAGAAGGTCGCAAAACTTATAAAACGGCAGAAGAGCTAGCAGCTGAAAAAGAACAAGCAGCAGTTAAAGCTATTCAAGACGCAACAAAGATCAATCCGATCAAAGAAGGCGAAAAATCGTTGACAGGAACAACACTTCCAAATGTGACTGTCTCTGTCAGCAAAAAAGCTGATACATCCGCTAAAGTGCTTCGCGCAGCTGCGAGTCCAGAAACAACAAGCGATGCAAATGGTCAATTTTCTGTTGACATTTCTTCTCTTGGCTTAGCGGAAGGCGATGAACTGCAAATCACCGTCACAGATACAAACGGCTACAGTGCAACATTTGCAGCAACTGTTGCAGCAGAAGAAGAGCAACCGGGAACAGACAACAATGAAAACGGCACCGATGACCCAACAAATCCAGATAACAACGGCTCCACTGAAAATGACCTTCAAACAACTGAAAACACTAAGGTTACCGACCAAAAAGTCGATAGCCAGAAACAAGACTTGCCAAAAACCGGCGATCAGTCTAACTTCCCGCTTGTAGCAGGAGGAATTGTCCTTTCAGCAGCGGCTTATCTGATTTTGCGCCGTAAAGCGTAAATTGAACTCATTCAAGAAGCAGAAATTAACAAGTCTTGGCCTTCATGCCTAATGACTTTTGTTGATTTCTGCTTTTTATTTCCTTTTTACTACGTAGATACCAAAAATCACAATCCAAAAATTTCTAAAAAAGTTCACAAAATCAATATGTACATGTTTAAAATACACATATGAATCACTTGAAATATCTATATAATTACAATTGCTTTAGAGCAATCAAATTATTTAGAAGAGGTGGAACATGAAGAAATTAAGTTTGATGATTTTAGGCACGCTTTTGGCTGTCGCGGCATTGTTCACAACTCCAGTAATGGCGTCTGCTAACACATATGCTGCTGAAGGGAGCATCGGCCAGCCCCTTGACATCAATTTTAGAATCAAAGACCAGCCATATACAAATAGTGAATGGGGAAGCTACATCACACCAGCAAATATAACCTTAACGGATCTTGACGGCCTAGACTACGAAATAAGCTATGGCCCAATGCACGAATCTAACCCCCTTTATCAATATGCAGATGTAACCATTTCTGGCATACCTACTAAAGCCGGGGTAGGCTCCTTTACCTTGGAATATACAGATGGAGCTGGTAATAGCGGTACTTCAACTTATATGGTCAATGTAAAGTCCTCAGTTGTAGGACAATATGTAGATGAAAATGGAAATAAACTGGCGGATGACATACGATTAGATGGAAATGTCGATGAAAATTATACAACTAATGCTAAAGAAATCGACGGATGGTCTTTAACGCAATCCCCTGAAAATGCTTCTGGAACTTTTACTGACCAAATTCAAACTATTACGTATGTATATGAAAAGCCCACTGCCGAAAACATTTATGTTCAATATGTAGATACTGATGGAAATCCGTTAGTACCTGCTGATATCATCAACGGCAAGATTAATGACACTTATACGACAAGTGCTAAAGAAATTGACGGATGGCGATTAAAAGAAACACCTGAAAATGCTTCCGGGGCTTTTACTGATCAAAAACAAACGGTCACCTATGTTTATGAACAAGTCCAAGGAACGATAATACATCATTTTATCTATTATTAGCAAAAAAAGAGCATATATTGCCAATCCCTCTATCAACTCCAATAAAATAAACGTTTAGTAACAACTATCTAGGGGATAAAATAATAAACCTATCTTATTCTTTGGAAGGCAGTGTGGGATAAACCTATTATAGGAGCTAGAACCCTTGATATATAAGGGTTTTAGCTTTTTTGCTTTGCCTGTATACTAGAAATGACCAGCTTTTGACCAGCTCTTTTACTGATGAGCCATCATATCAGCAAAGTCTTGACCTGTTTTCTTAGGTGCATTGTTTGTAATGTGTGCATAGATGTCTAATGTCACTTTACTATTTTCATGCCCTAATCGTTGCTGAACTACTTTGACAGATTCTCCTGCTTCTAATAATAAACTAGCATGCGTATGTCTAAATCCATGTGGTGTAATACGAGGCAAGTTGTACTTTTTCAAAATATATCTTAACCAATCATTAACAGTGTTTGGAATGTACAGAGTGTTTTTAAGTGTTGTAAAAACATATTGCTCTTTAGAGCTAGTATTGTAGCCAAGTTTTAAATACTCTTCTTTTTGCTGTAATTTCCAGTTGTTGAGGATAGAAAGAGTCTCAGTATCTAAAGAGATAACCCGTCTAGAAGCTCTTGTTTTCGGAGATTGAATTATAACTTTACCAAATTCATCTACAGCAAGAGTTTTATTGACATGTAGTTCTTTATTAAACGTGTCTATGTCTTTCCACTGTAAAGCAAGTACTTCAGATTTTCTCATACCTGTGTATGCCAATAATCTGAAGAAGGCATATTGTTTCATGTTACCAAAATCTTTAAAAGCATCCAGTAAATTATTAAGCTCCTCTTTTGAGTAAAATTTACGATTTTTTTCATATTCTTTTTTTCGTGGAAGAAGTGTTTTTTCCATAGGGTTATTGTCAATATATTGCATTGCAACCCCGTAGCGTAAAATTTGTGCAGTCTGTTTTCTCATATAGTCGTAACTTTCATATTTACTGTGCCATTCATCTACCACTTTTTGACAATATGGGACAGATATATTTGATAATTTAAGCTTACCAAATGCTGGAAGTATTTGATTATTTGCGTATCTTACTGAGATTGCGATTGTTGAAGCTTTAACACTGGTACGCTGATGAATCATCCATTCATTATACAGGTCTTCAAATGTCATATCAGGTGCTTTCTTTTTAACACCGTATAATATTTGATGTCTGTATTCGTCATAATCTTTTTGAGCTTCTTGTTTGCTACTAAAACCTCTTCTAGTAGTATTGATTTTTTCACCAGTTCGTGGATCGGTAGCAATGTGTCCTTTATACATCCACGCCACTTGACCGTTTTTCTTTTTGTACTTTGATATTTTTGCCATGAAATCATCTCCTCTTAGTTTACAAGGAGTACTTACCACTAGATGGTATCACCTCCTTTCATTTTTTTCTTAGTGTATTTTTTCCCAATTGATGAAATCGTTTGTTCTAGCTTGTTTATATTATCAATAATTTCTCTTACAGCTTCTTCGGGATAAGACATGTCTTCCAATTGAATAGGTAGCCATTCCTTTACCATCTTTTCAAGTTGTTCCTCTATACTGCTAGTGAGGAAAAGAATGTTATTGTCAAATTCTTCTATAATAGCATTGATGAATAATTCTTCTATTTTTAAGATATTGAAAAGACTAATTTTTTCAATTTTAACTTTATTACAAGTCTTGTTAGCAATAAATTCTTGCATCTCTGGTTCTAATTTGGAATATCTATCTAGCCATGTATCTAAATTAGAGTGTACTGGTGGGAACTGTTGAAGAAGATGCTGGAACAGGTTTTTATCTGGAAATGTTATACCATCTAGTACAATGCTATCTCTATAAAGAATAATTCCCAAAATATATTCTTCTACACTGCCACAAACTAACTCCTCTATACTTATATTTCCTAAATCAGCAATTCGGGATAATCGCTCTGGTATTGGTAAATAGGTTCCCTTTTCCCATTCGTAGATAGTTTTTTTGTCAATCAATTGACCATTGTTAATCATAAGACCAAATGCTGGTTGTGTTAATTTTTTACTCTTTCTTATAGCTTTTATTTTTGTTCCGAGTATCTTTTTTCGTTCTAAATAATTTATTGGTGGACGCTTTATCATATTGACCACACCTCCTAAAATTAGTATACATCAAAAAGGGGGTGTTGTAAATAATTTTATATAATGTATTGACACCTCTTTTTTATCGAGGTATTATGTGTATGTCGATGAACTGGTAATCATTTTTTATTTGATTAATCGGTTAATAACAACAAAACAGTTTTATTTTGAGCAAAGAATATGAAGATACTTCTTAGAAAATTTGTTCAAGTAATCACGAAAGGAGGGGGAAATATGTCTCTACAAATCATTGATAGCATTGTTTCTATACAAGTTGAACAACAAGTGAAAGAGATCATTACAGTGCTAAAGCCTATGCTAGAAGACATTATTTCTGGAGTTACTTTAGAGTATATGGACTATCAGCAGGCAAGTGAATATCTAGGTGTATCAGTAGGAACGATTAGAAAATATGTTTCTCAATACGGGTTACCTGTTATAAAAATTGATACGGTCATTAGATTCAAAAAATCTGATATTGATAGTTTCATGGAACGGTATAAAGGTTGAGTAAACAAATAAGAATAAAACATATAGTAATAAAGAGTTTGTGTTTATTATCTGTATGTTTTAGTCTTTAACATAATTTTATAAGGAGGAAACACAAATGGAAACATCAATGATTAATATTCCAATCTATGTGGATAAAGAAAAACTATTAGAGAAACCAATTATAGGTGATGAAAAAAAGAAAATAAGAGAAAGATGTTTAGAGGACTATAGAGAAGTTACAATAGATGAGTTTCTAGAGATACTAAATTCATCACAATCATTTATTCCAAGTAAGACAAAGAATAAAGGCAATAAAAATGAAGACTTTTTAGAAACTAGAGTTATTATTCTGGATGTCGATAACACTGTTAAAGATGAGAAGGGGAAGGTAGTAGATTTAAGTAAAGATGATAGTAGATACTTAAGCATAGAAAAGGCTTTATCTATCAATTTAGTTCATAATTCTGCGTTTGCGATACAAAAAAGTATTCGATACTCTGAAAATCTAGAAAAATTCAAGATTGTCTTTCTATTAAAAGAAGCAATTACTGACTATAGTAAAATGGTTGCTGTTTACGAATATTTGAAAAAGATTATACCCGGGTGTGATGACAATGTAAATGCTTCGAATAGAATGTTTTTTGGAGGATATAAGTCAGATGCAGTGATAATAATTAATGAAGACAACATGTTAGATATTACTGAGCTTCCGATTGATTTTACCATGACATGTTCTAAAAATTGTCAAAGTGATTCAGGGAGAGAGTATGAACTAGTCAATGAAACTGATTTTGTTAAGTTGATAAAAAATGACGACAAAGAAGAAATGAAACAGTGGTTTAAAGACTGCCTGTTTGATCCCTCCGACATGTCTTTTAATGAGATTTATGAAAGATTGTTAACCATTGATATGAGTAAATTACTTAAGTCAAGTAAAAACTTAAGATGTCTGTTTCACGACGACCATAATCCCTCCGCTAGTATTTTTACCGGGAAAAGTGGTCATTCCATTTTTTATTGTCATTCTAGTAATTGTGGTGTCAGTGTAGATTTTATTGGGGTTGTGATGTTAATTCTAAAGAAAGACAGTCGGGTAGAAGCCTTTAATTGGCTATTAGAGAACCTAGACCTGTATCCTACACATTTTCGAAAATTGAAAGAGGAATCAAAAGTACTTTTTGACACTCTTGAATCGATGGAAGACAAGCTTTTCAGGACAGTAAAGAATTATCTAGAGGAAATGCGACGTGTCTATGATGCCTTGCTTTTGGATGTTCAGTTTCTTGACTACAGTAAAGGAAGCTTGACTTGTATTATGTCGGGAGAACAACTAGCTAAAAAAATGTCTTTTTACTATGGTGAAGAGAGTGTTTCCTCAGTAGGTAAATGGAATAAGTTATTGTCATTTATGACTTTTATAGGTTTGATAAAAAAACTAGATGACGATGATATCCCTATGGATATGCTCGAGTATCTGAATAAGCAAAAGAAAGATAAAGCGTTACGTGAAAAAGGTGGGAACTTTAGTTATAAGAGAAGCAATGTCTATCGATTAGACGTTTTTAATGCAACTTCTGTAATTCAAAAAATGAATGAAGACATCCTTCCACTTTTGAAAAAATTTCATTTTAGATATCAATATTTTTCTTATGAATGGGTTAAGATATGTTTTAACGAAAAAGAGGCTAAAAGAGTATTTCCTCAAAATTTTCGGTCAGAACTCAGCAAGGAAAAACAATTGATTTTAGATGAAGCACATGAAGTTTTACAGGGCTTATCGTGGCAAGGGACATATCTAATGACAGAGAAAGAACTTATTAACACTGTTTGTGAACGCCTACGAAATGTCAGGGATAACAGCGTGATAAATGCTTTAACAGAAAACAGAGGCTACTTTGTTAAACAAGGATTCACTCTTGAACGAGCTTCTAAGGATATTAAGAAACTATACAATGTGAAAGCAAGTAATAGTTTTTTAGTATATCTAGCGAAAGGGGCAGGGATAGATGAAGTAATAAAAGAATTGATATTATCAGGAGTTGGATTAGTTCCTCTTTATCAATTTACAAGTGTAACAAGAGATGATGGACAGAGAGTAAGGAAGAGAAAAGACCCAATTGTATTAAACTAGACAGGTTATCCATAGCTCTTAATCTTATTTCATCTCAATACACCCACCGTTAAAGTTCGGTGGGTTATTTATTTTTCAATCTTTCAATAGCTGATTGCGTTCATTTTCTTGCCTTTTTAATAGCTTCATATAGTTAATTGTTCGAATTGCATCTTCAGTGCTAAGAGAGCGATAGAGAGCCAAAAACTCTTCCTCATGATTCTACGACAACATTGTCTAGAAAATGCCTTACAGGGGTTCCTAGGGCTTTAGAAAGAGCTGTTAAGCTATCGAGGTTAGGTTCTGTTACAGAATTTTCCTATCTTGCTACTGCCTACTAACCGTGGTAACGCTCGTTTTTGTTGGTTGTGCTAAGGCTCCTGATTCCTTGGAAAATTCTTCTAACAGTGCGGAGGTAAACGTTTCGACCTCTACCAGTGAAGTGGTACAGTGTTCACAAGAAACTACTAGCTTGCCAGAAGAGCTACTTGGAGATTGGCAGATTAATAATAAGGATGCTGGTATAGAGATATCAGACAGTAAAGCTGTATTCCGTATAGGAAGGTCTCAAGTAGAGTCAAAGGATTATTATGTAGATGTAAACAACAAAATGCTTTTACATGTCTATTGTTCTTTTGAGTATGATGGTGTGAAATACAGTGAAGTCTCTATTGAAAGAACTGGTTATAGTGAATTTATTAGCAAAAGCGTGGGAATTTTAACTATGCACACTAAAGATGGACAAATATATAAGTTTGGGTGTTAAGAGAGTTTCCGGTGAGAATAATGAGACAGAAGCAGTTACGGAGCAGACGATGGATGAAAGAATCGATTCATCTAAGAGTAATGAGACAGAAGTAGATACTGGGAAGACGATAGATGAAAGAATTGATTCATTCATCGAAACATACACAGCTATACCACCTACTTGGAAACTTGTAAATGAAGATAAAGGAATCACGATAAATACTGATACAGAGATTTCTACAGATGCTCAATCCTTATCAGATTTATTAGCTAATCTAACAGGTATCAGTAATGCAGTGACAGATCAAGTTGGTAAAGATATTCCACTTCGGTTACTTGAAAATGGGAAAAAAGATTATTCTGTGGTATTTAAGAACGGACAGGTAACTGATTACAACGAAGTATTTAAAAAAAGTTATTGAATAATGATACTTCCATCTTTTTCATTCATTTACCCTACCCCGTTGTTATATGACCGTACTTATACATCTCCAGTAGCTTAGGATAAGCTACTGGGGGTATTTTTTTTTTCGGATTTGGAGCCCGACTATATTTATTTGTATCTGAAATGAAACGGAGATAGTTTCATTAAACGTTGATATATAAGTGTTTTAGACTGTTTCAGGTAGTGATTTTAGTGAAAAATTTTTAAGAAATTTGTATATTTTATACTACTAGACAGTACTGTTTTTTTATGAAAAAATCATATGTAATTGTTTCATATGTATCTGAAATGGTTCTAAAGATAACTATGTAGAAATATAAAAAATAAGTTAACGATCAGTCTAAGTTATATCAAACAACGTTAGACTCCTTTCACGTAGTTTATTAGCAAGAATAAGTTTTTTTCTTTTCTAAAAGGGAGTATGCTAAAATAAAAGGGTATATAGCAACTTTAAATAAGAGATAGGAGTGTATCTTTTTGGGTGCAGAATTAAATCAAAAATTATTTAGTGCGGCAGATAATCTCCGTAGTAAAATGGATGCGTCAGAATATAAAAATTATTTATTGGGACTGATTTTCTATAAATATTTATCCGATCGATTGTTGGAACAAGTGGTTCTTTTAGCAGATGAATCCTTAGAGGAATATGATACGGTAAGCAAACAAACGATGTTGTATCGTGAATTACTTTCAGATGAGGAATCAAAAGAAGATCTGATTGCCACCATCGTTGATATTTTGGGGTATGCAATTGCACCAGAGTATCTTTTCAACGTCTTAGCGGATCAAGCAAAACAAGCAACATTCCAATTGAACGATCTAAACAAAGCCTTTGTGCAATTGGCATCTACCTACAATCAATTTAATGGGTTATTTGATGATGTGGATCTCCAATCAAAAAAACTAGGAACAGATGAGCAACAACGAAACGTGACGATTACCGAAGTCATTAAGAAATTGAATGACGTGGAAGTTTTAGGTCACGATGGGGACGTGATCGGGGATGCGTATGAATTTCTGATCAGTCAATTTGCTTCAGAAGCAGGGAAGAAAGCCGGAGAATTTTACACGCCTCATATGGTTTCTGATATGATGGCACAAATTGTGACGTTGGACCAAAAAGAACGACGATTCTTTAGTGTTTTTGATCCAACGATGGGTTCAGGTTCATTGATGTTAAACGTACGTAACTACTTAACTCACCAAGATAACGTTAAATATCATGGGCAAGAATTAAATACAACGACATACAATCTAGCAAAAATGAACTTGATTTTACATGGAGTAGATGCTGAAGAGATGAATCTCCGCAATGGGGATACGTTGAATAAGGACTGGCCAACAGATGAACCTTACACATTTGATGCAGTAGTGATGAATCCACCCTATTCGGCTAACTGGTCAGCAGATACGACCTTTTTAGATGATTCTCGGTTTAATCGTTATGGAAAATTAGCGCCAAAATCCAAAGCAGATTTTGCGTTTCTTCTTCATGGTTTCTATCATTTGAAGGAAACAGGGACCATGGCTATCGTCTTGCCACACGGAGTTTTATTCCGTGGCGCTGCAGAAGGGGTCATTCGTCAAAAATTATTAGAAGACGGCAGTATTTATGCCGTGATCGGTATGCCTGCGAACTTATTCTTTGGCACGTCGATTCCAACGACGGTTATTGTATTGAAGAAGAATCGTCAAACTCGAGATGTATTATTCATTGACGCTAGTCGAGAATTTGTCAAAGGAAAAAATCAGAATAAATTATCGGAAGAAAACATTCAAAAAATCCTCGAAACCTATGCTGAAAGAAAAGATGTTGAGAAATACGCTCATTTGGCAACCTTTGATGAAATCAAAGAAAATGACTATAACTTAAATATCCCACGCTATGTAGATACGTTCGAAGAAGAAGAACCAATTGATATGGTTCATGTCGGAAATGACATCAAGAAGATACGACAAGAACAGCAAGTGCTAGAAAAAGAACTTTTGGAAGCTATCTCTTCCCTGCAAACAACACCTGAAAATGAAGCGTGGTTACAAGGTGCGCTGGAGGTGTTCAAACATGAGCAATGATATACAACCAGAAATCCGTTTCCCAGGATTTACGGAAGATTGGGAAGAGCGTAAGCTATCGGAAATGGCAAACTTCTCAAAAGGGAATGGCTATTCTAAGGCTGATTTAGCAGAAGAAGGACATCCTGTCATTTTGTATGGTCGGCTTTATACGAAATACGAGACTATTATTGAAAACGTTGATACCTTTGCAGAATTGAAAGAAAAGTCGGTTATAAGTAATGGTGGAGAAGTCATTGTTCCAGCATCTGGTGAAACCCCAGAAGACATTTCAAGAGCCTCAGTCGTTGATGTTTCAGGTGTTGCTCTAGGTGGAGACTTGAATATCATCAAAACAAAGTCAGAACTTGACCCAATTTTCTTAGCTCTCACAATCTCAAATGGAAGTCAGCAAAAAGAAATGACGAAGCGAGCACAAGGAAAATCCGTTGTTCATTTACACAATTCTGACCTCAAAGAAGTCAACCTACTCTATCCAAAACTTGATGAGCAAGTTAAGATTGGCTCGTTTTTCAAGAAGTTAGACGTATCCATCGCCCTCCATCAACGTAAGCTAGATTTGCTGAAGGAAACGAAAAAAGGATTCTTACAAAAAATGTTCCCTAAAAACGGAGCAAAAGTGCCAGAAATTCGTTTTCCAGGATTTACGGAAGATTGGGAACAGCGTACGTTGGGAGATATTTTAAAAGAGTTTAGTATCAAATCAAAAGTGGAAAATGAATATACAGTTCTGTCGAGTACAAATAGTGGTATGGAAATAAGAAATGGTCGTGTGTCTGGCGTTTCTAATCTTGGTTATAAGATAATTGAAAATGGAGACTTGGTACTTTCGCCACAAAATTTATGGCTTGGGAATATAAATATTAATAATGTTGGTACAGGATTAGTATCCCCAAGTTACAAGACATTTAAATTTATTAAGGTAGATCCAGGATTTATCCGTCCGCAATTAAGGACAGCTAGAATGCTTGAAGAGTACAAAAATTCCTCAACTCAAGGAGCTAGTGTGGTGCGTCGCAACCTTGAGTTGGGTTCGTTTTATCAAATTACAATAAAAATTCCTTCTGATGTTGAACAAGGAAAAATAGGTTTATTTTTCAAACAACTAGACAACCTTATCGCCCTTCATCAACGTAAGTTAGATTTACTAAAAGAAACGAAAAAAGGCTTCTTACAAAAGATGTTTGTCTAGGAGGAAAGAAGAATGAAAATGAGTCACCGTGAGGAAGCGGAAGTCGAAGAACAGTTGATTCGTGTACTGGGGGAAGGACATAATCAGTGGACGTATCGTCCCGATCTAAAATCAGAAGAAGACCTTTGGGTAAATTTACGTCAAAAAATCATCTCAAATAATCAAGCAGAACTGAATGATTTTCCTTTGACCGATAAAGAATTTGAAACGATCAAAACGGAATTATTGCTACGAACGAAAACCCCCTTTGATGCTGCGAAATGGTTAAAAGGTGAAAATGGGATGGCTCGGATCACGATTGAACGGGAAGATTCGCAATTGGGTTCTGTCTCACTTATCCTTTATTCCAATCAAGACATTGGTGGAGGAATCTCTACTTATGAAGTGGTTCATCAAATTGCAAAACGTGGAAGTAACATAGAAGCACGAGATCGACGTTTTGACGTCACCTTATTGATCAATGGATTACCTATTGTCCAAATCGAGTTGAAACAAGTAACTGCAAAAGATGGTTTTTATCAGGCGTTTAACCAAATCAAAAAATATGCAGAAGAAGGCATGTTTCGGAACAATATCTTTTCGACCTTACAGTTGTTTGTGGTTTCTAATGAACAAACGACCCGGTATTTTGCAAATGCCTTACCGAAGGATTTGCATCCTAAGTTTTTATTTAGTTGGCGAACGAAAGATAATAAAAAGGTAGAAAACTTATATGAGTTTTGCAAACAAGTGCTAAATATCCCGGATGCTCATCGCTTGATTGCGGATTATACGATTGTCAGTGAAGATCAAGACAATAAAACCCTCATGGTGTTACATCCTTATCAAGTGCATGCGATTCAAGCCTTGTTTATTGCCGCAAATAAACATCAATCAGGGTATGTGTGGCATGCGACTGGTTCAGGAAAGACGTTGACTAGTTTTGTATCTACTAAGCTTTTAGCACGAAAATCGGGGATCGATCGAACGATCATGTTAGTGGACCGCAAAGATTTAGATAATCAGACCACCACAGAGTTTACGAAATTTGCTTCCGAATTTAATACGGGGATTTCTTCCGGTAATGCCAAAGCGAATAGCTTGATCGTGGGAACAGGAAGTGCCAAAGAATTAAGTGAAACCTTATTGGCAGATGCCAATGCAAATGTTGTAATCATTACAACCCGTCAAAAACTAGATGCGGCGTTGAAATATGCAAAGAAACAAGAAGAGAAAAAAGGAACCAATCGCTTCCAAAAATTAATGGGACAACATATCGTGTTTGTAGTAGATGAGTGTCATCGAGCGCTAAGTGCTGAAAATATGGAAGAAATCAAAAAAATGTTTCCGAAATCCACTTGGTTTGGCTTTACAGGTACGCCGATTTTCCCTGAGAATCGGAAACAAGCCAAAGGTCAATTGGCACGTACAACCCATGATCAGTATGGAGAGGTCTTACACACCTATACCATCAAGAATGCGCTAGAAGATGGCTCTGTCTTAGGATTTCAAGTAGAACATGAAAACACCGTAGAGCCGACTTCATTAGAGAATAAAATCTATCGGAAATTAAAAGAAGTAGAAACATATGCAGAGTATTCATCAGAACAAATCAATCGTATAATCGATCAAATGGAGCCTGTCAAAAAAGAAAGTTATTTAGACCCTGCTGTTTTTGAAGCAGATGAACATATCCAAAAAGTCATCCATAAAATGTTCCGTCCAGATAATGCCTATACAAAATTTGATTTTCGAAATGGCCGGCCAACGAAATCTGCAATCTTAACTACGAGTTCTATTGACATGGCCAAAAAGTATTATCAGGCCATTAAAGAGATGACGAAAGAGACTGATTGGTTAACAAAAGAGTTTCCCAATCAGCCCATTCGTGAAGGACGAACGATGGAGGATCCTGATTTCCCAAGGATCGCTATTACCTATTCATTAGAAGAAAATAGCCGAGATTCAAGTGCCCAACAAGAAGAAATGCAAAAAATTATTGAGGAATATAATCAGGATTATGATACTGCCTGGTCACTAGCAGACATTGAGCGTTATAACGGAGACATCAATAATCGTTTGGCACGAAAAAGAGCGGAATTCAAACAATTTGGGAAACAAATCGATTTAGTGATCGTAGTGGATCGTCTATTGACAGGTTTTGACGCCCCTACGATTCAAACCCTATTTGTGGATCGTAATCTAGAGTATGCAGGATTGATCCAAGCTTTTTCACGTACGAATCGTACGTATCCTGATAAGAAAAAAGGATTGATTGTGACGTTTCGTAAGCCAGCCACAATGGAGAAGAATGTCGAGGATGCGACAAAACTGTATTCAGAAGCTAAAGAAGAATCGGGCTTGATTTATCCAAGTTACCAAGAATCCAAAAAAAGATTCAAGCAAGCATATCGTAAGTTAAAAGAGGTTTCATCCATGGAATCCATTGATGAACATACTCCTCTTGAAACTCGTATCGAATATGTCAAAGCATTCCAAGAATTGAATCGTGCGTATGAATCGTTAGTGACTTATGACGACTATAATGATGATATGGTGAAATCCCCAACCTTGAACAATCAAATTCAACTTTTGGAAGAACAAATTGGTGTATATGAGACCGTGAAGGGGTCGTTAATGGAGGAACAATCAGAAAAAGAGGGAGAAGATTTTTCAACGATCGAATTTTATAGTGAAAATACCACTAAGTTGTATGATATTGATTCTACTTATATTGATCAATTACTAGGAACTTATGCGGCAAATAGTTCAGATGCACGAGAAGAAATTGAAAAAGCTTTGGCTAAATTGAATAAAACAGAAGGAGTCAAAGAAGTTTACCGACAAATTTTAAATGCATTTGATGTGGGGACTTTAGATAGTAATGAAGATATCTTTGTCATTAAACGTCGCTATTTTACACAAGCAAGTGATGATTTGATTCATGCCTTTTCCAATGAGTGGTTTGTTTCTGAGAAAGAATTACATGCTTCTAATCTGCAATATATGCCAGGTGAAGATCCAATTCCTAATATGAAAGCAATTATCAACAGTAAGGATTACGAAGGATATAAAGCCAACCATCCAGAAGCGAAGCCATTTAAATACCCACAAGAAATGAAGCGAGCATGGCGTAAAATGTTAGATGATGAGTTGATTCCACTTGAGAATGAATTGAGGTAAACGAGAAGAGTTAAGAAAATTGTACGATTCAAAGATGGTAGTACAGTGGAAGTGTAGAAAATAGGGATAGATGTCTTTTTACTTGTTCACATTTTATAACGGAGTATTTAAGAAAGCTATTGAATAATGATTCTTCCATCTTTTTCATTCATTTACCCCACCCCGTTGTTATATGACCGTGTTTTGAGAGGAACCAATAAAAAGCATAGGCTAACTAGGGGTTCCTTTTTCTTTTGTTTTTTTGGAATCCGCTTAAGTGAAATGTATCTGAAATGAAACAGAGATAAAGTGATTTTTTGCTGTAATGACAAGGTTTTAGCTATTTCAGATACCATGTAACCCAAAATAGTTTAATGAGAAAATAGGAGAGTATTTGATACTAACTAGTAGGAAAAAATGAGACAAAAATTAAATGGAATCATTTCAGGTAATCTGAAATAAAAAATATACAGCCCTGCGGTACTTTACCTATAGGGCTGTATATATTTTTTTACTCTCAGCGTTTTTGACTCCGTGTCTGACTCCGTTTTCTTGATTTTAAATGTTATTCAATGACCATTTAACAGGTCAAATTTGATGTTTTTGACTCCGTATGACGCCGTTTGATGTCTAGTGATATAGTGATTTGAGTCTACATCGAACAAGGGAATAATCCAATAAAAAAAGATTTAGAATATCAAAATAACAAAAAAGAGGACTACCTGTATTAGTCCTCTTTTTTGACCAGATTTTGACCAGTCTATTTTACATTCTAGTATATTCATATGAGCTAATTTTATGATTAAATGGTAAGTTTTTCCTTGTGTGTTTTAGTTTAAACTAGTGTGTAATTCAAAAATCTATATGGAAGGAGCTATAACATTGGAGAATCAAGAAGTAATGCGCGAGTTTCAGAAATGGCTGGGCGATAATCCTAACTTTGAGCAGAATATGGCGTTTTTAGATGAATTCCAATATCTGATGATGTATTACCGCAGTGCAATCAAAGAAGTACAAACCAAATTGGAGATTCTGGCGGATGAACTATCATTCAAGAATAAACGTCATCCCATTCACTCCATTGAATCGCGCATCAAAAAGCCCAGAAGTATCGGAGAAAAATTGATAAGAAAAAATAAAGAGATCACAATTGAAAATATCCGAAATGAATTAAGGGATATCGCAGGTATTCGAGTTATTTGCTCTTACACAGACGATATTTACACCATTGTCAATATGCTTACTCTACAAGATGATATTGTTTTAATCGAAACAAAAGACTATATCAAACATCCAAAAGAAAGCGGCTATCGAAGTTTACATATCATTATCAGCATTCCTATTTTTTTATCCAACCAAAAAGAATACATTCAAGTGGAAATTCAAATCCGTACTATTGCTATGGATTACTGGGCAAGTTTAGAACATTCACTTCGTTACAAAGGCGCCGTTCCATCTGAAGTTTTCCGTCAATTGGAAGAATATGCTGTGGAAATCGCAGATATTGAAGAAAAAATGTTACACGTACGTCGCTATATCGAAAAATAAAGGAAAGCTGCTACTTGTAAAAGAGGCAGCTTTCCTTTATTAAGAATGAAGTTACATTCAGCGTTTGTGCTGAATCATTTTACGAATGTTGCGCCAGTCACGGTCATTGGGATAATAATTGATTTCAATAGTAGGAATCACGCCCCCTGTGTCGATTGCCCAATCACTAATAATCAACTCGATATCATATGTCATCAAGACGCTCACATCCAGATGATTTTCATTGACTTCAACAATCTCGATCTGTGAATGAAAACGGGACTTGATCATATCAGCCAAAAAAGCTGTATTGGAGACACTTAGCTGAGATGTGACCAATGTGCGAATTGGTGGCTTTTCTAATTTATGTTCATCGATCAGACCTTGCCATAAAGTACCCAGTAAAAAAACAATCGTGTCTATCGAGATCCTCAATCCCCCAAAATCGCTTGCTTCAGCGGCTTCCTCAATCACACGACAGAAACGCCCGAATTCTTTTCGAAGCTGTCTCGCCACATAACCGCGTTTTTCAACAATAAATCCATCTATTTCAAGAAAATGCTGGCAGTAGTTAAAATATTGCAAAAGCTGCCATCTGACCTGAGCTCTATTTTCTGGTGCCCGTCCATATCCAGCGATGACTCTTTCTAAAAAAGGATCTGCCAACGCTACGATTTCAGGTAGCGCCCGCTCATAAAAGGCGGTACTTCTATCTATTGCACGTTTATCTTGGAAAACGATTCCTTGAAGCTGCATCAATTTGATACATATCCGGTCCCATCTCTCGATTTGCAAACCCGTCATATGTTCCAATTCGGTAAAACCATTCTGCAGCTGCGGTTCATCATCCAAGATCCGCTCATTTATCTCCATTTTCCCCATCAAGAAACCTTGCCTTATCCGCTCCAGAACGACATGGATCCAAAAGTAGCGTTCGATCCGGTATGGATAAATAAATTGAAAATCAGTTGCTTCTTCATTTCGTTTCATAAACTGATCGATTTGCTCTCGATCATCAGTTCGGAATGGCCATTTCGTTGGTCCATAACTGCTCCAAAAAAGCTGCATATAAAAATAGCGAACCTGTTGCTCAGGTCCAACAACAGCCACCGGATTGATACTTAAATCCACACCATAAAATTGAATCCTGCTTTTAATACGATGAATCAGCCGGTACAGCGACGACGGACTAATAAACAGCTTATCCGCCCATTCTTCCACGGTTAACTTTTGATCGTAAAAAGTGCCTAGAAGTAGCTGAACAGATGTACTTTTCTCCATAAAAAACTGATATAGCTGATCCAGTTGGCTTGTTTCTGGTGCAACAAGCCGAATCCCCCATTTTCTTGATGTGTAAAGCTCCCAGTTGCCACGGAGTTCCTTCTGGATAATCGCAATATCATTATTCAAAGTCCGTTTGGAACAGTCGAGTTTTTCCGCCAGCATTTCCAATTTGATCCATTCATTATTTTCAATTAGGATCTCTAACAATTCCATCCGACGGCGAACACTCTTTTCAAGTAATGATCGCATATCCTTGCCCCCATCTCTGGATTAATCAACATTATTATAGCATTTCTAACATAAAAAAAGAGGGGGATCCTTCGTCTCAATAAAAAAGTGACTCTAGTCTTAGAAACGCGCATGACTATTGACTACTTCTTTTTGAGCAAATTTATAATTGAATGGCTATATACCAAAGTTTGACAATGCCAAAAGAATTTCGCTATAATAGCAATGTTTCAAGCTGCACATTAGAAACGTTTCTGAGTATACCAAAACAGCTTTTCAATTAATCTATCAGCAAGGCTGTTTTGTTACATTCTGAAACTTCGTGCAAAATATTCGCGAAGGGACTACTGATATGACTTTTAATTGGAAAAGAAATCTTTATATCTCATGGCTTGGTTGTTTTCTGACTGGTGTCAGCTTTAATCTCGTGATGCCATTTATTTCACTTTATATTGTTGATCTCGGTGTAACAAATCATACGGCACTGAATATCTGGTCTGGGATTGCTATCAGTTCGACAGCTCTGACTTCTGCGATCGTTTCTCCGCTCTGGGGGAAACTAGCTGACCGGAAAGGACGGCGGCTGATGCTTCTCCGCGCTTCAATCGGGATGACGATTACGATGGGCGCTCTCGGTCTTGTTCAAAATGTTTATCAATTGGTGATTCTTCGCATGCTGAACGGTCTGCTGTCTGGCTATATCCCAAATGCTACCGCCCTTGTAGCTTCTCAAGTACCACGAGAAAAAAGCGGCTGGGCACTGGGATTCTTATCAACCGGGACCGTTACAGGAACACTGATTGGCCCGCTAATCGGTGGCTTTTTGGCGGATGTCCTTGGCTACCGGGCCGTTTTCTTCATTACAGGGATTATTTTATTCCTCACATTCCTTTTAACAATGTTCTATATTAAAGAAGATTTCAAACCGATCCCCCGCGAGAAAATGCAATCTACTCGCCAACTTTTCGCCAAATTACCGGCCAAAAATCTAATTCTCGGTCTCTTTTTGACGACATTTATTATCCAGATTGCAAACACATCAATCAGCCCTATCTTACCGCTTTACATTCGTGATTTGTTGGGATCATCTAATAATTTATCGCTTATCAGCGGGATCATCACTTCTGCCTCGGGGATATCGGCACTGATTTCTTCTCCGTTCCTTGGTAAACTTGGTGATAAGATCGGCAATGAAAAGGTACTGATTGGCGGGCTGCTTGCCGCTGGGATTATTATGGTTCCGATGGCCTGGGTGACTTCACCGCTCCAATTGGGGATCCTACGCTTCCTACTTGGTTTTACGACAGGTGCATTGATGCCGTCGATCAATACGCTTATCAATAAAAATTCACCACGACATTCACTAAGCAGTATTTTTTCTTACAATCAAAGCTCTCAAAGCCTGGGTAACGTTGCCGGACCGCTTGTTGGTTCATCCGTTTCAGCTGCATTTGGCTATCCCTATGTATTTTATATGACAGGCGCCTTTCTGCTTATCAACCTCGTCTTCACTCGCTATGTGTTCAATCATGATAAGAAAAATATTCAAGAATAAAAAACAGGCAACAATGAAATATCGAATAGATGATAGTTATTTGAAAAACCAGCAACAGAATTCATAAATATGAAAAGAGGCAAATCTTATGAGCCTCTTTTTTTATGCCCGATCGACATTAAAAACAACGCATCTTTCATATAATTCTTTTATAGATGTAAAAAATTCTCCCTTAATAACCAGGGTGTCGATTTGATATCTATTTTTCCTTGTTTAGCTAATTCATTTATTGCAACAGAAGCCGTAGAAAGAGAACATTGAGCCAATTTTGCCAACAGATGAATCTTTAGCCACTTTGGAAAAGCCGGATTGCTATTAGGATTCAATTGGTAACGCTCTATAATTAGCGATAAGACAAGGCTGATACGTTTTTTGGGATTCACTGAAGTCAAAGTTTTTTTCCATTCTAATGTTCTTTCCAGTTCCTCAGCTACTTGTAAGAAAAAGTTTGGCAATAATTCATTAGATTCCAGTGCATCTAACAAAATATCTGCTGAAACTATACTATAAACCGTTTCTTCAAGTGCATATAATAAATGACTCTCCCCCACTGTAAAAATAATATGTTCCCCACAAAATGCCCGTTCAATAGCCGATCTCTTGCCCAAACTTTCTTGGACTAACAATCCTTGTTTCGTTATAATCACTTGCTCTCGAGTAGCCAAAAGAGTTTCTCCAGCCATCAAATTCCGATTTTTAAGGTAAAAATTTTTAATAACCCACGAATAAATCAGAGCATCTTGTTTAACGAATTGATGAAAATCCAAAAAATTCATTCTAAATATCCTTTCTTATAAATATATTTCTTACATGGAATTGTCCCTAAAATTTTTGATACTACATAAAAAGCAGGGAATGTTTGAATACATCCCCTGCTTCCGTCTACCTTTTTGTCTATAGATTATTGATCTCTGCGTCTACGTCTAATCGACACCCACAGTAGACCGCTTAGCGCCAGAAGGCCCATGCCCAGCCAGATGATCCACAAGTTATTCTGATCGCCTGTTCGAGGCAGTGGTTGTGCTTGTTCATAAGTGGCGGTGTGTTGGGTGCCACTCGTCACCTTCAAGGACGATGCCTTATCCGTGTTAGATGAAGGCTTGGAATCATGACCTGTCGAGTCACCAGTGGTGTCGCCAGCTTCTTTCGCCAAAACTTGAATCTTTGCTGTCACGGAAAGCTGTTCTTTTCCAGCGTCTGCCGTTCCTTCATTCGGATCGATCGTGTAGGTAACCGAATAAGTCCCCGGCTTGGTCGTATCCACGGTGCCTTTCGTCGTCACGTTGGAGAAGCGGATGGCTTGGCCATCTCGATTGGTCGCACTGATGAAATTATCTTGCGCTTCCCATTCATCCCCCACCGTCAACGTACTATCTTGCACGGTGATTTGCGCCTGGTTTTCTAAGACGGTAATGTGCGCCACAGCTTTCACCCCATCATACGTATACGTCACTTCATACGTACCAGGAGTTTGGGTATCCACCGTGCCTGTCACTTGGACATCCGCCAAGTCAACCGGGTTGCCTGCTTTATCGGTAGCCCCATCAAAATTATCTTTTGCTACCCATTTATCACCGGTATAAAGTGTACTGTCATGTGCTTGTACACTTGTTTGGCGAGGCGCTACGGTAACATTTATGGTCGTCGAAGCCCCGTCATAGCTGTAGATTACTTGATACACTCCAGGTGTCTCCGGATCTACAGTTGGATTTTCTTGGACCGTGATATCTTTAAAGGCCACGGCATTGCCGTCTTTATCTAATGCACTGTCGAAATTATCTTTTGCTGTCCAATCATCGCCCGCATAAATCAGCGAATCATGCGCGTAGACAGCCGTCAATGGCTCTTTCACGGTCACAGTGATCGTTTTTGAAACGCCATCATACGCGTACGTGATCGGATAGGTGCCTGCTTGAGTCGTATCCACTGTTCCGGTGACTTGCACGTCGGTAAAAGCCACGGCATTGCCATCTTTATCTAATGCACTGTCAAAGTTATCCATTGCGCTCCAATTATCCCCGGTGTAAATGGTGGAATCATGCGCATTCACAGCCGTTTGAATCTCTTTAACCGTTAAAGTGATGGTTTTGGAGACACTGCCATATTGGTACGTGATTTGATAGGCGCCGGCTTTGTTTAGATCAACGGTTGGTTTTTCCGTTACTTTCACATCTTGGAAAGCCACCGGATTCCCATCTTGATCATAGGCACTGTCAAAGTTATCCGCCGCACTCCAGCTATCCCCGACATAAATCGTCGAATCGTGGGCACTGATGCCGGCTTTATTTTCTTTCACAGTTACGGTGATCGTCGTCGGAACCCCCTCATACGTGTACGTGATCGGATAGGCGCCAGCTTGGGTCGTATCCACCGTTCCTGTTACTTGGACATCACGCAAGGAAACGGCGTTGCCGTCCTTATCTAGGGCGCTGTCAAAGTTATCGGCCGCCTCCCAGCTGTCTCCCGTATAAATGACGGAGTCATGGGCATTCACAGCGGTAAGGACCTCTTTCACGGTCACAGTGGCTGTCGCTGAAACGCCATTGTACGTGTAAGTCACAGGATAGGTGCCGGCAGTAGTGGAATCGACGGTACCACTGACTTGGACGTCAGCCAATGCCACTGGATTTCCATCTTGATCCAGCGCACTGTCAAAATTATCCGCCGCACGCCACTGATCGCCCACATAGATTGTGGAATCATGGACGTTCACGTCCGTCAAATCTTGTTCGACAGTGACTTGCACAACGACCTCCACGGTTTGCCCATCCTGGGTGAGGGTATACGTCAATGGATACGTTCCTCCGTGATTGGAACCGTTTTGAATCGCGGCTAGCTGTGTCGCATTGACTTGCACCCCATTCAGGCGATCTTGTGCGGTCGAGTTGACCCCATTTTTGACTTCTTCAAATGCGGCGGTTTTTGCAAGAGCTAGCGCCTGAGTATCCGTCAATACTTTCGCCTCTTGATAAGCTAGGGTGAAATCACTCGCTCCCAGTGTAAAGGCCGCTTGTTGGTTGACATGGCCATCGGCTGTTTTGACATAGACCGGAGCGGTCGACGTTTTTTGTGTGCCAAAGAGATCTTGGATCGCAAGCGTCAAATCGGTGGCTGCCACGGTCTTGCCTCCGGCAGATCCTCCCACAATAGCACCCGAACCATCACTTAAGGTTTGAACAGTGGCCACACGGGTGTCCGCGGTTGTCCACACATACCCATCGGTACTTGCCTGGATGTTTTGGAAGAAGGACGGCTCGATCGTATCCTCCGCCGCTTGTCCGCTTGTAGAAGCGACCTTTGGTAAGGTAACTTTCAAACTGGCTCCTTCTTGGACCATTTTTTCGTTCAGATTGACTTTCAAATCTTGAGCGGGTGTATACATGAAGTACCCCGCATTGATGAATTGAGAGGTAGGCAAGGTCGGATCAATGTCTTTTACCCAGCCTCGATCACTGCCTAACATGTCGGCATCACTGTCAATCGTGCTGTCTTTGCCTACCTGTTGGAGCGTATACTGATACCCTGCCTTATCCGGGAAGCGCACGGCGTATTGGCCATACCCTAGTCCGACACTGTAATCAAAGGTATAGGCCCCTTTCGCATCGGTGGTCGTCGTCACATTCGTCCCGTCTTGCACCACCGGTTCATAGCGAGATGTTGTCTCATTCCACTTGTAGAGCGCGACTGTTTCATTCGCCAGCGGCGTATCTCCTTTGTCTTGTTCATAGAGACCATTGACATCTTGATCGTTGAACAAGGTCCCTTCCACTTCTGCGATGACCAGTTCCGCCCCGACTTTTGTCCCAGGCAACGTGCCAGAGAACGTGTTGGTTTCCACCCGATAAAACGGATTATAGATATCGCGTTCGCCGATTTTGCCCTCAGCCGTCGCCGTATCAAAAGTTTCATCCACTTTCAGTGGCACTTTAAAGGTTTGGGTCTCACCAGAATTAATCTGTGTTTTGACTTTGACCCGCACCATATTGACTTGTTCATAATCCGAAGGATGAGCGGTGTAGATCTCCGCTTCTTCATAGTTCGCTTCGGTCGCCGTTGTCGCATAGCTCACATCAAACTGCGCCGCTTGTTCCGCATTTAAAACAATGGGGCCGCTCATTTTCATATCCCATTGAAAAGCTTCACTTTGGAATTTCGAGCCAAAGTTCTGTCCGGTTTTCGGGATTGGGACATAAAGTTCAAAAGTGGAGGCGCTGCTTTCTGAGTTGTTGGTGATTTTCACCGTGTATTCCGCATCCGTTCCCGGCGTAAAGTAGGAGACAGTACTGTCATCACCTTCCACATAGGCGGATTTTACGCCTTCTCCCTCCACATTCAGGAAAGTTTCCACGGAAACGGCATCTTGTTTCAACACAGATAGGGGACTACTGTTAACTGACGGCAATTTTTCATTCTCTTTGCCATTCTGATTCACATCAAGACCCTCATCATAGAAATAGTTGGCATTTCTACCAGAAGCAACATCCGGGCCTCCCCACGCAATTAATTGTTGAGCATCTGTATTGATATTGTGGCTAAGTGTATTATCAAAAGTGAAGTCGTAGCTGACATTCAAATAACAACTTTTGCTTGGATATCCTACATAACGCCCGACAGTTGTATTCGATGTTTGTAGGATATATACTTTTTCACCACTTATGGCGGTTTCTTCTTTTACTGTGAAATCTACATCTTTCCCGTTTTGATCGGTTAATTTAATCGATGAGGGATGGATTTTAGTACCCTCTAGTTCGCGCAGATACACATCTGGATCATTTAACACCGTACGCGTTCCATAAGGATACTCAAACAAGGTTAATGTTGCTTTCGTAGTGACTTTTTCTCCGGCACGTGCAGTTTTGATTTGTTTTCCTTCTGTATTATAAAAACTCGCCGTGCCATTTGCGCCTGCAGTCTTTGTGTTGTTGACTGTATAGACGGATTTTCCAGCAACTTTCGTATTTGCCTCATCCTCTGCGTCCCAAATTTCAGCAATGAAGTCTACTGATGTAATCCCAGGTTTGACAATCCCATAAGAAGCAGTTGATGAGGGTTCCTGTATACCATCTGGTTTGGTATTCCGAAATCCCGGTGAAAAATCCCCTACATTCGCTTGAACTTCTGTAAAATATTCACCTTCCTCCAAACCTACTTTAGCGGCTGTAAGTTGTGCCATTCGATTATTGCTAGTTTTTGGCATCTCCCCGCTATAGGTACGATAATAAGGCTTCAAATTAGTCTTATATTGAACATCTGTCACCTGATTATTCGAAAGAGTTCCGTCAAAAGGCAAATTGACGATATACGTCTCCCAATTCGAATCAAAGGTGATATGATACATTTGATTGGTTTTAGTTCCTGCTGTTTGCTGATTATCAATCCGGATACTTCCCGCCCATGTTTCATTATCTGGATTTATATAACCATTTCCAGTAGTTAAGTACATTTGATTGGTAGTGGTATCCACCACTTTACATGTATCTAGCGCAGCAAGTGTGGTCAAATTAGATGTATTTGTAGTTAGGGCATCAGATTCGAATATCTCTCCGTCATACGTTGTGATGACCGCATGAGGCACTTTTGGAGCTGTGTAGGTTCCCGCTGGTGTTCCTTTGGGGACTTTATATTTCACTGTAAATATTGTACCTGATGAGCCCTGGTAATTTTCTTGTTTAAAATCAATCACGACTTTGTTTTCTTCTGGATAAGGCGTAATCGTTTGAAGGGAATTATTTTTCTGGATCACTCCACTTTGATTGACCACTCCCACATATTCCATGCCTTCCGGATAATAAAGCGTGACTTGGACGTTTTTAGGTGTATAATATTTAGCCCCTCGATTATCTAATTCATTTAGCCCATTTACGACAGAATAAGGTTTTGTATAGTTATAAGAATCGATTGTATCTGTACTGGCTAAAACTTCTGGTAAGCCTAAATTCACATACCAATTCCGGAACATCGTTTTCACATGGTCCTGGTTGGCATATCCTACTACTTTGTTGCCTTCCGCATGGATCACTTGCTCATCAGAAGCAACGGGTGTCCCTTCATCGCCCATGAAAGCTTCTACTTTAATGGGCTCCTTCAGATCTGCCGCTCCATAATATTTCGCCGCATCCATACGAACTGAAAAATTAAAACTCGCTTTCTCCGTGCCCGAATCCAGTTCATAAACCACACTGCCATAAGTCGCTTTATTATAGGTGGTTTCTTTATCTGGAATGGTCATGGATGTGATGGCCTCGCTCAGCGGATCACTACCACCCAAATAGCTGAGAATACTCGTATCGACCTGGCTGGTCGGCTGGTAGTTGCTTGGTACGGAAACAGCGGTAAAACGCATTCCATCTGGCAACGTGAATTTTACTTTTTTCCCGCTAGAAGTATTGTCATTGAACTGAACGGTCGCTGTCACCGTCTTAATATCTCCATTACTCCAAGCGGTTTGGTTATAATCTGGAATGCTGAGTGTCACTGTTGGCGCACCCGCTTTCAAGTTGTCCCCTTTTACGGATTGCTTTTGTTCCGTTGTAGTGGCACTTTCTGCATCGCTTGTAGCATCTTTTTGTGTGTCTTCTTCCGCATTGGCAGACTCTTTATCCTTCCCTGCTGCTTCACTAGAAATCCCACTTACTTCATAAGAAGCTTGGTAAGTTTTGGTTTCAGGTTCTTGCCCTGCTGCTGTTTCTGCTTCATTTTGGTAAGCAATCAAAAACTGGATCGTGCCATTTTGATCAGCGGTATAGCTGGCCTCGTCGCCCTCTATTTTCTGACCATCTGGTGTTTCGATCGACAGGATTTTGACCTGTTCTTGTTTCGGTGTGACCTTGATTTTTACGTTGGCTTTCTTCTTATCTGCGGACAGATCGGTTTGGACCGCATAAGAAAGCTCTTCATTGCCCGTTTCTTCCGCAAATGCACGGAAAGAGGTCAGGTTCAGTTGACCAAGTAGTAAGAAAGCCACCATCACTAACAACAAGCAACGTCTAACTCCATTTGTTTTTCCCCTCAAAATTTTTCCTCCTTTTCAACATTTATATACTGATTATTCAGTCATGTGTACATAAAGATACTATAAATTCTCCAGAATAATTTTCCCTATGAAGACTAACCAGGGATAAAATAGAAGATTACAAAAGTAATATTAACAAACAAAGTCAATGGGTGTACATGGGGTTCAAGCGATTAAGAGGAAAAACTCAAAAAAATTAACATTCCCTCCAAAAATTTGTCACAACAAATAATAGATTTAGACACATTTTAGACAAATTTGCCCATGTCTATAGAAAAAATATATCTCTAAAACCACTTACAGTCTATCAATTATCTACTTGAATGAAGTATTACTCTAAAAAATGCATTTAATCGGTGTTAAAAAGTCAATCTAGCTGGGAAAAATAGAGATTCCTCCAATTAAATAGGTTATTTTTATTAAATTTTTATGAACGATCCAAAGGCTTTTTTCTTGCGCGCTTATCCTTCTGTTCATTCCTAACATTGATACAAAAGCCCAAACTTTTCATAGATTCGTCATAACTACCTGCTATACTTCTTTTAACATTTTGAGGAGGAAGCAAATGAAAAAGAATTTGAACATTTGGTCCATTGTTTTATTCATCTTACTAATCGGTGTTGCTATAACTATTTATGGAAAAGTCAGCAATGCCCATCAGTTAAGCAATGCTGAAATTGCCACAAATGCTCTTTTTAAAAATGAAAAACATACTGTTCTATCCAGCAACATTTCCCTAGAAAGCATTCAGATTGCGAAAGAAGCAGTGGCTGAAATTCCTGAAGGGAAGAATAAGGCTTGCTTAACAAATGATATAACAAAAGCTGAAAGTAATTTTTCTGCTAAAACTAAAATCACTACACTGCTGTCCAGCAATAATCTAACGAGCAAAAGCATTCATCAAGCAAAAAAACTGAACGGAACCATCACAGATGTTTCTCTCCAAAAAACACTCGCAAAGGAAATCAGACAAGCGCAAAAACAGCTCCCTGTCAAAAAGAACGTACAACTTGATGTCCCGCTTCTCAATCAGATGGATCCCCCCGCGCTTTACAACGGCTGTGAAGCAACTTCCATGGCAATGATACTCCAATACGAAGGCTATGATGTCTCAAAATCAGCTGTAGCCAGTGCACTGCCAGCTATCCCACTATTATCAAGCAATGGATACAATGGTAACCCGAATGACGGTTTTGTAGGTGATATCACTGGGAATAATCCTGGCTTAGGTGTCTATCATGGACCAATGGCAGAAACTACCGCAACTTTTACCGGTTCCAGCAGCGTTCATGATATTACTGGTGTTACACTGGATGAAATCGAATCGATTCTATCAGAAGGCCATCCGGTATGGATCATTACAACGACCTGTTTTGGTGAACCAGCTTCATGGACAACTTTCCATACTACTTCTGGAGATATTGATATCACCTATTCCATGCATAGCGTTGTTATCACTGGCTATGATGAGGCTTATTATTACATCAACAATCCCTATGGTTCCAAAAATCAGGCAATTGACAAGAGTCTCTTTGAAGTTGGCTTTGAATCTATGGGACAACAAGCCATTTATCTAGATTAAGAGCTTCCCTGCCGTGAAAAAATAGGCAGGGATTTTTCTCTGCTCTTTTTGAAGATAAATTCACAAATTAGACATTTTTAAAGCGTTTTATACTGTCATATACATAAAAAGTACTATTTCAAACCTGCTATTATTTTCATGTTACAAACTTTTAAGGAGGATGAATTTTATCAAAGTAAAAACATTTTGTTGTAATATAACCCTTTTTCTTTTAGGAACTATTTTTTTCACTGCACTAGGTTTGTTCACTACAGAAATCGACGTTCAAGCGGAAACTGCTCTACCCGCAACAATTAATGAACTATTTCCAACTGATACCATTGCTGAAGAAGTAGCAAAGGAAATAACAAATCAATCTGTACCACATGAAGAAGTAACGCCTGAAACGCTCGTCACACAAGACGATTTAAATCGGGTAATAGAGCTTGATCTTACGAATAAAAACTTAACGGATAGCGATATTGACGAAATAGAAAACGTTTATTTTGGAAACTTGCATACACTAAAATTAGATAATAATCAATTATCTTCATTTCCTGATCTTTCCAATGCACCAACGCTTATCGATATGTATATAAATAATAACCAGCTTTCTGGAGCTTTGGAAATTTCCTCGCATAACAAACTGGCTCACTTACAAATGAACAACAATCAACTGACAGCTGTTACTTTTACTGGTCCAATGAATGCGCTGAACACTTTGTTTCTTGATAATAATCAAATGACAGCTATTCCAACTTTTCAAGGCAGTGCACCGTCACTTTGTATTTTAAATATGGTTAACAACAAACTAACTGGTAATGTTACCTTTGATACTATTAATACACCTTTTCTGACTCAATTTTATGCAGATGACAATCAAATTCAAAGTATTGATGTCAGCGGGTTGAAATTTAATCGACTAAGTATCTGTAACAACGGCTTACAGGAGATTGTCACAGATGATGAATGCTTTAAGCGGACAGATAGCGCAATTGATATTTCTGGTAATTCACTTATTTCGCTACCTGTGGATACACTAAACGGACTAACAGAAACAATGAAATTCTATACGAATCAACAGCGGACTTTTGATCAAATGACACTAAGCAGCGGTGAGGACTATGTTGTCACATTACCCATTTATAACCAATTGAAAAGCCAGATTGGTGGGCTGAATACAACTTCTGTACAGGTAAACGGACAGGAAATCGCAACTGAAATTGCTGTTAATGGTGATCAAATTACCCTTCCAACTTCATTGCTTGAACCCGGCGAATATCAAATCACTCTGACAATCAACAACGGATTTCTAAACGATGGCTATACGTATATCTATCCAGTCGTGATTGAAGAAGAAACACCAACACCTTCTTCCGATGATAGCGATAAGACGCCTGATAACAGCGATGGCACAAATGATGATACATCCGCTGAAACAGATGGTATGGCAAATGATCGTACGGATGCAGAGGCTATACCAAATAAAATGGACAGTGCGCAAGCTTCCAGCACCCATACACTCGTGCTCAAAGAAACTTCTGCTGAACAAAATCAGGCTGCATCATTACCCACAACAGGTGACAGTTCCCAGAAAGCAGCCATTTTGGCGGGAGCAGCATTGCTAATCAGCGGTCTCGTCTTATACCGGAGACGCTAAGGGATTAAAAAAAGAACCTAAAATCAGGCAAACAACTATCCACTCTAAAAGATGGCTCTGTTGTGCGATTTTAGGTTCCTTCATTTTCTCAGTTGTCTTACCAAAGTGGCAGTGTGAGTGGTCTTTTTTGATCGTCAGTTTTTCAAATACTAATTGACAAATTATTTTTTTATATTTTGCAATAAAGCCAGCGCTTGCGGTATATCCACCAAATCCCAAACCGGAATAACAAATGGCGGCAGCTCGACTGATGGTGTGCTGTCAGACTGGCGAATCGATATTTCGGGGTTTATCAGCCAAATTGAATCGATTCCAACACGATTAGCACCAATAATATCACTTTCCCATGTATTGCCAATCATAACTGCTTGTTCTGGTGTAATTCCGAGTTTCTCCAAGACCAGCTCAAAAATTTCAGGATCAGGCTTTTCCGGCCTTCCTTCTTCTAATTCAGAGTTAGAAGCATGGACAAAGTCAAAATAATCCAGAACTCCCCACTTTCCGAGCAGCTCTCGAACCACCTTCGAATCACTAACAGCTGTATTGCTGAGAATTGCCTGACTGAAGCCCATTTTCCGGACTTGCGCTAGCACCTCGCATGCGTTTTCTCGCAGGACGACCTCCGGATATTCTGTCAACGGTTTAAAATCATACCGCGTATTAGGCACAGTATTTAGTGTTTCCCCCATATCCCAGATCACATACTTCAGCATTTCGATATCACCTCATTCTGTATAGAAATTAGTAGACACGATAGGACTGCCCGCTTTGCGCACCATGGACGCTCTTTTCAAACGCACGAGCTACCCGAGCAGCTGGTACAGGCTCAAAACCTTCAAAAAATGGTTCCAAACGTTCCCAAGATTCTTCTAATACGTTTGGACTCACTGTATTGATACGAATCCCTCGAGGCATTTCGATTGCTGCCGATTTGACAAATGCCGTGACAGCTCCGTTAGCCATTGCTGCGGAGGCACCTTGTCGAATGGGATCCTCCATCATGATGCCCGTCGTCAAGGTAAAGCTCCCGCCATCATTTACATAATTGATTCCAATCAGCACCAAATTGATTTGCCCGCCCAATTTGCTTTGAATCGTCTGCTGATTTTTTTCTGGTGTCAATTCAGTAAGTGGTGAAAAAACAGCACTCCCCGTTGCACTGACAACCGCATCTACCTTACCAATCTCTTCAAACATCTGGCGAATGCTCATAGCCGATGTAATATCGACCTTTACATCTCCACTATGCCGACCAGCTGTAATCACCTCATCTTTTTCTTTCAAACGTTCATAAATCGCGCTGCCGAGCGTTCCTGATGCACCAACTAACAATACTTTCATCATTGACACCTCATTTTCTTTTTGATAGGGACAGTATAACAAATTTCTGCTTTATCGATCTGTTTCAAGCTCGTAGATTTCCGCCAACTTACGATGCTGAAAATCAGCTGGAACACGGCGCATCAAGCTGTTTCGAAGACTGATCAAAAGCGGATTTCTGATTTGTCCAACGCGGCCGACAAAGCGTGAAAGTTTGGCAATCTTGGTGACGCGTTCCCGCCGGACAAAGTTGAGCATTTCGAAGGCCTTCTCAACTTGGCTCGTATGCAGTAGCTGGGCAAGTATAAACGCATCTTCAAGCGCTTGATTGCCTCCTTGGCCAGTATTCGGTGTCATAGCGTGTGCCGCGTCGCCAATCAGGACAACACGGCCGTTCGCATATGTATCAAGCGTCTCGAGCTCATACAGTTCCTCGCGAAGTATGGGCTGACTTTTAGCCAAATGAAGCACTTCCGTCACGTCTGGCGGCATCTCCATAAAATGAGCCAGCAAATCCGCAGACTGATAATCCTCTAAAATCACACTGTCTTTCCGCGCTGTCAAAACAGCAAACCAGTATGTGCGCTGCTCAGGAAGTGGTACGATCCCTACTCGCCCCGTCTTTCCCCAGTATTCCATAAATCGATCTGGTGCAACATGTACCGGTTGTTTGGGGATGATTCCGCGAAAACAAATGCCACCTGTAAAGCGAAGCCGATTCTGTTCAAACATCTGCTGCCGCACGATAGAACGCATCCCATCCGCTGCAATCAAATAATCCCCGCCAAGTTGACTGCCATCCGCAAATTCAAGCTGCACTCCTTCTCGTGTTTGGATCACATCTGTCACATGCTGTCCCAACCGGAGCACCCCCGGATCCAGTGCTCCAAGCATTATATTCTTTAGATCCGCTTTTGAAAGCGCCCAAATCCGATTTCCCCCCGCGGCTTCATGAAACTTCGTAAGTGGTTCACCCTTTCGATCCGCAATCACTAGCCCATCTCGGCTAAATTTTGCCACTGCTTCAATTTGTTCACGTAGACCCAGCTGTTCAAGAATACGCATCCCGTTCGGCGCAATGGTGATTCCGATTTCAAGCATATCCACCTCTTCTTGCGCTTCCAACAGACAGACTTCCACCTCTTTATTTTGCTGCAGGAAAAGTGCCATCGCCATGCCTGCAATTCCAGCACCGTTTATCAAAAAACGCTGTCTCATTTCCCCGCCTCCTCGTTGAATTCATCTTTAGCCATATTCCCGCTTAGCCAGTGTTTTAATCTTTTCCACATTGTGGATATTATGTGGATAACTTTTTGATGATTGTGAATTATATTTTTTCACAAGTGTTTGTGAAATTTCGCTTCCACACAAAGCGTGTGACATTAAAAAACGACCCCTATTCGGAGCCGCAAAAACGATGTTGTTTTTTTCGCCAAATATGAAAAACAACCAGCAGTAGCCAACCTATAATCGAGATACACCAGCTAATTTGCTGACAAAGCGTGGTGCGATATCCGAGTATAATTTGGCTTTTTCCGCTCGGTACTTGTACAGCCATCGTATCTCGATCGCTCAATAAAATATGGGCATCATGTTGATCGATCGATACATACACGCCCTTATAAAACGGAATACATGTATCGATCTTTGACGAACGGCTGGCATCCACATCCATAATAAAGCGATTTCCCGTATATCCTGCTTTTATCGTTCCACCTGTAAAAAACATTTTTTTCTCATTGATACTGTCCCGCTGATCATTCATATTATCTGTCAAATAATCATAAATATACATTGATTCTAGCTGGCTATCATAATTTTCTTCTGAAATACTTACTTTATCTTGTTTTGGATAAGCAGTTTGAGAGGTATTTAAAATCGTTTTGACCTGATAAAAAGAAAGTATGATGATCATCGCTGAAAAAAGCACGATCGAACTTTTCCCACAGACACTCCACGAAACTTTTGAAAGAAGTTCTCCCGCCACAAAAGCCAGACTGACCGAAATAATGCCCAACATGCGCCAAACAAATTGAATCTGTGCAAAAAAAGAATCCTGTAAAATTGTAAAATTCATGCATGTCATAAAAAGTAGTAAAATCACACTTGCACACATCAAGGCTTTCCCAAAACGAGACAATTTAAAAAAGAAAAACACCCCCACAAGTAAAACAAGCAACAGAACGATCCCGAGCGAGTATAAATATTCCGCACTTGCATCATTATTAAAGGAAGCCGCCATCAGTTCATCTAGAGCTATTTTTGTATCTTCCAAAATCGGCTGGTAAGCAGGATGCAACATCCTCCCGCTCATTTGCTCAAGTGCCGGGCCTAAGTAAACCAGCGTTAACACGCAAAAAAGCAATATCGAGTAGAGTAAACGGCGACTGATTTTCCACGAGGTAAAAAAATCCTTCACATAAAATAAAAAAAGCAGCAGTAGTAACAGAACGGCCAACATGATTGAAATCACATGACTATATGCCACCAGCGTCATTGCCACTCCCAAAACAATAAACGATGGCTTCTTTTTATCAATGATTTTATAAAATCCGAACACGCAAAGCGGCATGAAGGCCATAGCCAGTATTTCACCAACTGCTGCTCTTTGAAATATACACATAATACGATAATAGCCCAACATATAAATCAGCGTAAATATAACACTACCCCAACGATTTCCCCACATTCTCTGCCCAATATAGTAACAGATACATCCTGTCACAATGTTGAGCAGTAACAAAAACAGGTAGTAAGCATTTATCGGTGAAACTACCACTAATCGGATAACTGCCATAGGATAAAACGTAAACATTGGGTAAAACGCATCTAACGGATAACCAACCCGTCGAAATGTATAAAAATCGCCATAACTATACGGTTTGAAGTGACGAAGCAGCTGATACCAATACTCACTCCGCGCTAGATGAAAGTATCGATCATCCCCATAGATCTCTCCTGTACACCAGAATGGCCAGATTATCAATAAAGAAACTGCTGTAATGATAAACAAAGGAACGTATTTGAAAAATTTTTCCACGTTGGGCAATGAAATACCTCTTTCTCTGATAAAATTTCGCAAAAGTTCCCCTTATCCCGCAGAATATTATATCAATTCCGACTTTATCAAACTATCACTTTTCATTTTTCATTTGATAGAAAATTTTTTATGGCTGAACGTTTGGCCAATTCCCCGGGCCGCTCCAACTGACTTTTGCTCCCGTTTCAGGATGGCAATAAACCCTGACGCGACCAAACGTGACCGTCTCAATCTCGTAATCCCAATCGCCGCGATCTTTTTTCACTTCATACGTCAGCCCGCCAAATTTCGGTGGATTGATAGTACCAACACTATACTGTGCCTGCAAAGCTTGCGCCGATAACGGGTACACTCGCCAAGTCCCTTCATCCGCCGGAAAATAGACGTATTGATTATGATGCATTTCTGCAACAGGTTTCACAGGATGACTTGACTTTCTAGAAAATTGTACGTATTTCGGCTTTCCGCTGATCCATTCGCCGCTTGACACTCGGTACCAGCCATTACGACTTTCATATACTGAGTGCCCTGATCCTATTGCCGCTACTCTTGTAACAACATAATTCGTCCCTGGACCGCTACGAATATTCATTTCCATCTTTGTTTTTAGTGTGCCGATCGCCTCTGAAAACGGCGGAATGGTATATTTTCCAGTGTCAAAGCTAGCCGAAGAATCGCCCATCTTTTTTCGTACGTCTTCTTTCAGTTTATCCCACTCGCCCTGATTCTTCGTATAGTAGCGAGGGCAATCCTTGTAAGCAGCCCCAACAATATCCGAATGTCGCCACAAATCATTTTGCGTAAGACCGTATTTTTTCAATAGAGAAGCAGCAAGCGCCACACAAGCGTCGTAGTCTGCATCATAGAATTTACCATTCCAATCAGGATGGGCATTTTCGATCCCGATCACACAATTGTTTGGATAACTGGACAGCTTATCTAATGCGTTTTGTGTATAACCTTTCGCCGATCCCACCTGATAAGCAAGCTCGTTTTCCGGCAAGGCCTGTACGATTGAGCCGTCCCCACTAATGCAAAAATGAGCGGAGGCATAAGTCCCACGACCATCTTTCAACGACTCCCAGTAATTCCGATTCGCCTGAGCTGTTGTACCTGGATTCCCATACCAATGGATCACAATCCCTTTGACTTTTGTAAGTTTAGTTCCAGGACGCGACCAGTTATTGATGGTTAAAAAATCTTGTTTGATTCGCATGATTATTTCACTTCCTTTTTAGGCACTTGATAACCGAGTGCTTGCTGACTATCACCTGGACCAGCCGTAGTTGGATCAATCACCAATCCCATCAGTGCAAAAACAGCTGATATCAATGTCACAAATCGCTCTAAAAGGTTTGTATAATCCCAATGAAGACCGAAAACTGCTAAAATACTCTGCAAAACAAAGAAAAGAGCCGCAAAAAGTGCGACTACCCAAGTTTTATTTTGAAACCTTATTTTCCAATTGATTTTCAAGCTCCCTCACCTTTCTTTAATTCTTCTAAAATTTCCCGAGCCGCTTGTGAGACCGTCCAGTCACTTTTTTCATTTTCAAGGATCGATAGCCGCTTATCGAATTCCGCCTCATTTTTTTGCATTTCCTCTCTGATTGCAGCCAGCTCCGCCTTATTGTCTTTCATATCGATCCGCAGCTGCACGAGCGCTTCTTCTAGCGATTGAATCATATTCTTGAGCGGCGTAATCAGTCCAAACCGAAAGACAAATCCAATCACTGTCCCAGCAAACGTAATCAGCGCAATCAATTCCCCGATCGTTAGTCCCGCAACTTTCATGGTCTTCACCTTCTTTCGAAAAGAGGTATATTTTAATGATATACCTCTCCCAAATATCGTTAATAATATAATCCATAAATTTTGTGAATCGTAATAGATTGAGTATTAGGGGTAGCTATTAATCCAGAAACCGTATCCATAATGGAAATCTGATTATCTACATCAATATAACAACTCTTCCAAGTTGTACTATCAAAAGTAACTTTAGTTTCTGAAAAACGAATACTTTTTGTTAACCCATCATCTGGTATGTTCATCCCAAATATAATTTTCCCTGTTCTTTCATCATTCAAAAATCTTGTAATATAGTTATTATTACCATTTATAGTACTGTGAACTATTTCAATGGCTTGGAAATCAGTGATAGGCTTATTCAGTTTCGCAATTCCATCATTTTTTCTTAGCTCCCCTTCCCAAAGTAATTCAGCTTTTCTTGAAAAATTTAAAGTTAATGTGTCATTATTAATCAAACATACCCAATCACCATTGATATTATTCTCTTGCAAGTTTTTATAAAAAATTTGATTCTCATGATTCAGAATTAGCTCAAATTGTTTCCACCCATTCTCTCCTTCCATTACAGATAGCTGAAATACATATGATGTTCCCGCTTTTTCTGGCAAACCCAGTTCTAAGCATATCTCTAAATCAGAAGGAGCAGTACCTTCATACCAGCCTGAATTTAGATTAGCTAAATTTTGATTTAATACCCCAAGAACTTTCCGCTTTCCATCCGCCTGCGTCAATGCAAACTTCTGCCAATTTTCCGCTCCTGTCAAGCCTTCCACATGCGTCTCCGGATAAAAAGGCTCGATCGTTCCATTTTCCATTTTCTCAGACATTCTTACAATTTTTGTCATTCCTTAAACCTCCTTGACTGTTTCCAGCGTGATTTGAGCATTTGCAGAAAGTGCATCGCGAATCAACGCTTCTGCTCGTTCTTCTGTAATGCCATTTGTACTTCCAAGACCATCCAGTTTTGTTTTATCAGCAGCTGTCATAAAACCGTCCGTCTTGATGGTTGCCGCAGCATGACTGTGTTCTATTACCGCTGCGCCTACATCTACTGCCGTGAGATTGACCGCCCCTGTTTTATGATTGACACTCGTTACTCCAATCGGAATCTGTCCGCTCACATATTCGGCTAGCCCTACAACACCTTTCGCATGCGCTTCCGGATAAAATTGCTCCACCGTGCCATCCGATTTCTTCTCTAACATTTTTTTGATTTTTGTCATCAGGTCTCCTCCTAACTAGCCACCTTGCCAGCTTCCTCATAACGATAACGCTCATTCGATCCTAGATTTGCTAGAACAAGACTTGACAGCTCGTCTGTATGTGGTACTTCGCCTAGTTGCGTCAACTGCACGATGGCGGTCTTGTCAAAACTTGATACATTCAACAGACAAACTGTTTGCCGGTCACTAACTTCCTTGAAAAATAAGACACCCAAATCCTGCGGCGCCATTTCTACAATCGCACTCAGCTCATGATGGACCGTGCTTTGCTTTTCAAAAGCTTCCTGTTCAGTATTCAGCCGTGTTCGTAATACTAGATAAATTCTACCATGTCGATCCGTCCTGGCATCAACGATTTCAGACGGCTGCTCCACTCCAACAATCAGATTGTCGACCCGGCCATTCAGTTCATCCCGCGTGCCCGCCAGAGCAGCCGCAAGTTTCGCATCCTGCTGGTCGATATAGTGATAGATTATCCGCAGACCTGTCTCGATTTCACCCGACCAGTCGCTGATTTTTTGCCAGTTTTCGTTGGTCTTGTTGCGGAATTCCCGTCCTTGAAGAAGCATATCCCATAACCATAAATCCAACTTCATTTCATTTGCACCTCCTCATTCTGTTACTAGAACCGCTTCAAGTTTGCCATCATTAGTGACCTGCAACTTGAAGCGCTGCCCATTCGGCGAAACCAGAATTGCCTCCTGCTTCGCGTCCCAACGGTTCTTTTCTTCCGCAGTCACATTATTGCGTTCTGCCCCAGCTTCAATGCCGTCTAATTTTATCTTATCGACCGCTTGAAACAGCCCGTCAACCTGATTTGAAGCTGCTCGCAAGCCTTCCACTGCCGCCAGATGCGTCTTCGGATAGAACACCACTTGTTCCGCATCCTTTAAAATTCGGATTTCCGTCAATGGATCTCACCTACCACTTCCGTTAAAATACGGGATTCGTATGCCTCGGATGCCGTCCGCGAAATGGACCGGATTCGTTCCGTACTTTTGGCCGCTTCTGAAACAGCTGTCGTCACGCGTTTGGCCATTTGCGACTGCAGGCGCACCATATCCCGCCGCGTATTGCTAAAACCAATTTCCTGAGGTTTGAGGCTCCATGGGTGCGGACTTTTGATTCGTGTCACATGTACCTCCGTCTCAAATCCCATCGGCTCATGGATGAAATACCAGATATCCCGCTCACTGACAGGTTCATCCCCTCGATAAGTTAGCGTAAGCGATGTATCTGGCACGTCCATCAGCTCACTTTTGGCAAATCCAAGCAGCTCCTTAGTGCTGGTGATTTTGTCATTCGATTTGGCAGCCGCCATCCGCTTGCCATATTTTTCGGCATTTGGTGACAAGTAAGTCACAACAGCTGTATATTTATCGTCTCCACTGTATTTATCCGGCTCATCCTTTTGCTTCCCGTAACATTTAATATAGGTTTTTAATGTGTCCGTATTGACATCAACCGTAACATCCTCCGTGTTATACAGATAGCGCAGCTGCTTTTCTGTCTGCTGATACCAGTTGGCCTCATCATAAATCAGCAATTTCTTATTATCCGCAAAGAATATCGCCCCAAAGCTATCCACACACAGATTGATCAGTTCTAGTCCATTCTTGTCGCCCAGATTTTCCAGCTTAGCCATTCCAAAACTGCCGATCACCTGAAAGGAAAATCCCAATTCGTTTCCATTTAGGGCGAATTCCAACACATCCTGAATCGAATAGCTCTTCTCTCCATCTCGAACGGTATACTGCATGTGATCCTGGATCGTATAGGAAATATGATGCGCAGTGATCTCCTTGGAAAAGACTGCTCCAACCACTTTAGGGGTACATTTCTTCACAACGAACTGCTGCCCTTGATAAATCACAATCGCCTCATTTTCCAGAAGTTCAAAGGAGAATGCATTTTGCTCCGTACGCCGAATCGAAAAACTGATCGTCCGACTTGTGTTTCGCTCGTAGCTATAGCTGAAAGAATCATAGTTGACGCTTGTCAAAATTTCTTCAAATGCGCCATCAATGCTTCTTACAATCAAATAATCCATCCTTTTCCCTCCTTACCTATAAATGAACGGGAACGCAAACGTAATATGTCGGTTTTCAAGTCCCGTAAGTTCAAACTGATTCCAGCCTTCCTCAAGCCGGATCACACCATGATTACTGTCTTTCCCACAACGCTCCTCATTCAAATAAGGATAAATGCCATCGATCACCAACCGATCACTTTGCCGCAAGTCGCGATTCAGTGCAAAACTGCTGCCATTCGTCTTATTGGTAAGTGTCGGAGCACCTTTTCCGGAAATGGCAATCAGCAGTTCATGGCGCATCAGTGGATCGATCCGATCACTCGAAGCGTTATAAACTCGAAATAGCGAATCTGAAAATGTATAGCGTAAGTCTTCCGAATTCACAAGACCATTCCCAATCTGCCACAGCTCTGTTTCAAAAGTCAGCGGATCAAGCGTTGTCCCACGCGATTCTCCGTACCCTTTAAAACAATCAAATTCCAAAGTAAACAGCGCCACACGTTCTGATTGTCGGTCAAAATCAAACGGCTTTGGAAAAACATGGTAACGGATCCCCGGCATCGTTTCGCTCCAAATATAGTAGCTTTCCCGTTGCAACAAGAACTGGTAAAGTTCTCTCACCATCAAATGATAATCAGAAATATCGAGCGCCCGAAGATAGGCATTCACTTGGATTGTAAAGGGTTGAAAACTGACCGTATGCGGAATTACTCCATCTGTCCCCGTGATTTTCTCACTATCAATCTCAATTTGCGGCCCTTTCCGAATCACTTCCTGTACAAAAACACCTGGAAAGTGCTCGCTAAGAGAAATTGTCTTTCCATTCATTTCGATAAATAAATCATGCATCAGTAAACGGCACCTCCCAAGGAATAATTGTATTGATCAAAGTCTGTAGCCTGATTGCGGCTTACAACATCTGAAATCACTTTGTCATCCATTGTGATGACCGTATCTTTCCGCAGCAGTCGTTCAAGCAGCGTTTCTACACGAGAAAGATCTGTTGTTTGACCATAGATGACCTCACGTCCGCTTTGTTTAGCACTCTCTTTCGCATATCTCATCGTCGCATCATGCGGAATTACGTGTGAGCCAGAAGGAAGTATAACCATCTCGCCTCGGCCGCCTTCATTCATTCTGGCCATACCACCTTGGAAATTATACGTTCCTGATTGAAGTTGTGGAATTTTTTTAATTTCAACGCCAGGAATTTTATTGATCAGTCCAATCGCTGAATTAATCCCACCGATGACACCGTTAATAAATCCTTTGACCGTTCCCACGAGCGATTCAACAGCACCTTTGATACCATCAAAAATATTGCTGACAAAATCGGTCAAACCATTCCAAGCACCCTTGATTGCATCAAAAACACCCACAATGATCCCTTTGACACCATTAAAAACACTCGATACCGTATTGGAAATCCCCGTGATGATTCCCTTAATCGCATTGACGATTCCTTTGATCACGCTCAGAATTCCATTCCAAATCGTGCTAACCACATTTGCTACTGCCTGGAAAACCGTTCCGATAACTGCTCCAACTTGTTGGAAGATCCCTCCAATTGTTGCAATGATCGGCTGTAAGATTGACATAACAGTACTGATCACCTGCGCGATAAAACTAATGATCGAACCAATAACTGAAGCAATCGTTTGGGCAATAATGACCACATAATTGATGATGGTCATAATCACAGATACGATCACATTGATAACGGTCATAATAATCGGAATCACTTGTGAAATCGCAGAGATGATGGTCGTGACCACTTGGATGACGACCGTCACGATTTTCATGATGATCGGCAGAAGCATTTGAATAACACTCATAATCCCTTGAATAATCGTCATGATCGGTGGTAATAATGCAGTCACCAGATTCGATACCACTTGAACGATCTGCATGATCACTGGCATCAATGCCGCAATCAACATCTGAACGAATGGCATGACGGCAGCCATTAGCTGACCGAAAAATGAGATAAATTGCATAACGATTGGCATAATAGCGGCTGCTATCTGACTAAATAGCTGAACAATCTGCATGATAATCGGCATAAGTGCCTGAAAAAGTTGCGCAAACAGTTGGCCAACTTGTGTAACTACTGACATCACAGAATTACGAAATGACTCATTCGTCGACATTAAATAAACAAAAGCCGCAACAAGAGCTGCAATTCCTGCGATAATCAACATCATCGGTATATTGATTGCACTGAAAACTCGTCCAATTCCTGAAAAAGAAGGAATCAGCCCTTTCGCCGCAGCACCTACCCCAGTCAATGCCGGACCAATCATCTTCATACCATTCATCAAAGACCCCACAGCCGTAATTGTTCCCCCAAAACTGCCCGCAATTCCTGAAAGCGAAGAAAACATACCCGCAACCCCACTTAAAGCTTGTCCTAAACCACCTGTTCCAGATTGAATCCCGGCAAACGCCATCAAAGAATTATCTTTTAATGATTGAAAACTTTCTCCCATTATTCCAACATTTGAACCAATATCTGCTAGCGGACCTGACACCCCACCTACTGCACCGCCAAGTGTACTAAGTGAACCGTTTAATTCAGAAAATTTCCCCTGTGCTTCCCCAACACGGGTTTTGACACCTGAAAGTAAGCTATCCAGTTTCTCCACCAACTGCTGTGCTAGCGATGTATCTACCTGAACACTCATGTTTTGACTATTATCTGCCATCTATCTCCCTCCTTTCCTCTTTATTTTTCGGTCGGCGAAGTCCATTTGCCTGATAAATGTGCTCAATCCATCGCTTACCTTCTTTGGCTTCGTTTTCCTCGATCGCCTGACGGGCATTTTGATTGTAGTGTGCATCCGCCTTCTGCTGCCGTTTTTTGTGTAGTTCGATGAAATGGGAATTTTTCTTCCGGTTGACATTGAGTTCTGCATTTAAAACTGCATTGCGCATCATCGTCGACTCAAAAACGATTTTATTTTCCCATTCCTTTAGAATGAGATGTTTCTCCAGTTCCGTTAAAACCTCGAATTCCTGCTTAGACATATGAAAATTGACAATGAAAAATGCCATTTGCTGCAGATCACTGAATTTCTCTACTTCTGGCGTAGGTTCTTCCGCTTCATCACTGCCCAAATATTCAAATTCAATCAGCTTTAACGGAACAAAAAACCCATATCTTCCTGCATTTTCTCAATCACGGCCACATTGATCGAAATAAGTCCTAAATCCTCCACCAGTTTGTCAAAAATAGCCAGTGCTTCTTTTTGTTTAACTGCCACCAAGCCTTTTTCCTCAACAAGACCAGCAACGAATAAAGACTCTACCATCTGATAACTTAAAATACCTTTATTAGCAGTCATCGCAGAAACAACACTAGCCCCCGTCGTCAGCTCCACTGTTTTGATTTTCTGTTTATTAAAACGCAAAGTGTATGTCGTATCATTCAATTCAAACATCTAACATTCCTCCGATTTAGAAAGCCGCAGCAAAGGCGGCTTCAAGATTTGGTCACGATCAATTAGGCTTCTGGTACTGGGGTTGGCTCACTCTCACCTGGCATTTGGTCTCCACCTTCTGTAATGGTCAGGTCGACAAGTGCCCCCATGCCATCTAGTTTGATCGAATACGTCATCGCTTCGTCAAATGGTGCTTCAAAGCTGTAATCCGCAACGATTGCCAAACCACCAAACAACCCTTTTTTCGAGACTTGGTTGATTACTTTAACACAAACCGGCGCATCGTTTTCGAAATATTTCGCCAATTCCTGATGTGACTCAGCATCAAATACATACAAGCCATCGTTTTCGATCGACCATTCTTTCATGCCGCCAATTTTTGATTTCCAGCCACCAACTGTATCCTTCGAAGTAATTTCGATGCTATCTTTGGAGCGATTGACCGTCAGTCCTTGTTGCCCTGCTACAGCCAGCAGTTTGTCACCTGCCGCATTAAAGATTGCTAGCAGAACATCTTTCCCCGCAACCGCTTTTGCCGCGCCCGGTGTGTAATCACAATACAAATTATTTTCAAATGCCATCCATAATTCCTCCTAAAAGTTCATTTTATCGCCGTGCAGAACGACTGTCTCAAAACCAATTTTGGCATGAAACTGGTCTTCTGCCAGCATTTCCATTTTTTGCTTCCCCGCTCCCGCTTGGCGTTCAATGTCATAACCAGGCGGCAGGGCAATTTTTGTCCGAAGACTGTTTTCTGCCTGCTCTATCATTGCGTAGAGAACGGCTTTAGATGGTGCATAAGCGTGGATAAAATAGCGGTATGCTGTTTTCCATGCTGTCTTGCTGTCCACATCTTCCTGCTCTTCGACTTCCAATGCAAAATATGCACTCTGTCCATGAAGTGGCAAGAAATCAAAACACGGATATTCCGTTTTTTCTTCGATGCGAACAACCGTTTTTTGAATAATGTAAGTAAAACTAAGTCGCTCTAACACTGTGTCACATCCTTTAGTGCAAGATTTCGAATACCGTCAACTTCTGTTTTTCAGCCATTTGTTTATCCTTAATCTGAAGGGCAAAAGATATGATATCCTACTTTTTAAAAATTGGAACGCGCTCCCAGCCAGCTTTTTTCGTCATCAGACATTGGACGATTAACTTGTATTTATATATTAACTTACTATATGGAAGTTAAAAGATCATAAAAGTATCATCCTGTCTTCAAAACAATGATCTCCAACAGAATAGTTGCTTCGATTACCGCCTTTTTCTTCAAGCGTTTAAATTGAGCAATTTCGTATGGTAAATCGTACATGACTGCAACATCTTGCTTCTTATAAAAGAAACTTTTAATAATAATTTCGCGAAACAAAGGATCCAACTGATTAATTGTTCGACCTAAATGGAATGGGTCACAGCCGTCATCCGCCAGTTGGTAGTTGTTCAAGACAACTGGCCATTTGTCAAAATTTTGATGTTTCCGCTCTAGCTGATAACTTTCAATAAGCTGCTTGAAAGCCCGCACTGTTGAGATGTACTGAATATCAGCTGCACGCGGCATTAGTTGTTCCATCTTGGTTCCTACCTCCTTAAAAGCCGCAGATAAAGGCAACTCCCTTCCAAACTAGTACAATCAAAAACGCCATAAAACTGATAATAAATGCGCTAAAAAGTACTGCTGATAGCATCTCTAATGTCTTCATACTGCTCCTCCTTTCAATCATTATGCGTTTCATTGATTATATAAGCTGCGTAACGATTCTCGATCTCTCTAAGCGGCAACTCGCGGATCGTCTGTAAATCGACCGCCAAGTAATGGCTAAGTGATTCAGCCATCGCCATTTTATCGAGCGACTCCCCAATAAGTCCATTCTTCTTTTTCCATAAATAAAAAGTGCGCCTTGAAACATGTAAATATTCATAGATCTCTCGATCACAAGCTTTCTCCCGCATCAGCCAGTATTCTTCTTTAGTGAAGAGCAGTAGTTTTTGCTCTGGGGTCAGCGGCAAGCCTTTCAACTTGTCCCCAAGTGCCTCAAAATATTCCAGCTGTTTTATCAGACGTCGCTTTTCCATCGTATTCTCTGTTTGTTCCATCATCAGTAAAAGCTTAAATTGTTCTTCTCGTAATTGTTCACGTGTCAGCAATCTCCCCCGCCCCCTCTTGTCACCATTTCGGTGCATAAAGTGCTTAAAAAATGCACTGTCCCGATATATACACAAGAAAAAGTGCCAAATAAACAATATTCATTGTTTGTAAATAAATTATAGCACCATTTCGGTTACATGTAAACAAAATGATGCACAATGGGATCATTTTGTTCCAAAAAGGTAACATTCGTGCTATACTAACATTAACCATAAAGAAGGAGAACGGAATTATGGAACTAAACAAATTTGTAGGGAACAAAATCCGGGAATACCGGGAAGAATTCGGTATCAGTCAGGAGACTCTTGCCGCGCGTCTTAAAACAACTAGACAGACGATTAGCCGTTACGAGACGGGAGAAAGAAAAGCCAATCAAGATGTTCTTTACCAGCTGGCCCAGATTTTCAACAAACAGATTGACGCTTTTTTTCCGCCAAGAAGTACAGACGATTCCAAGAATGATCGTCTTATGACAATCGCGGCACACTTAGACGATGATGTGACGGATGAGGAAATGCGCGAGATCCTGAACTATATTGAATTTAAAAAACTCCAACGTAGGGAGTGACACACGTGTTTGAGGATTTGATGAATGAATACGGAGATAAAGTGCCGATTAGAGAAGAAAAAATGCCGGCCAAGCTCCCGGGTCTTTTTCTCGACGGGATGATTTTTATTGATCAGCAAAAAAGCACGGCTGAAAAAAGTGCGATTTTGATCGAAGAATTGATGCATTGGAAATACTCGGTTGGGAATATTTTCTCGCTTGATAACACAGCCAATATCAAACAAGAAAATTTTGCCCGAAAGCGCGGCTATGAAGAATTGATTCCTATAGAAGATATCATTGCTTGTTTTTATGCTGACATGCGGGAATATTTTGAAGTTGCTGAGTATCTCGGCGTGACAGAAGAGTTTTTGCGTAACACGGTATCCCACTATAAAGAAAAGTTTGGCCCCATGTATAATTATGATCGTTATATCATTAATTTCGGCAATACGATTGATGTATATAAGAAATATTGACACTTTAAAATGATAATATTTAATCATTTTAAAGTGTCTTTTTGTATTTTTTAATACGCTTTAGTAAAAGAATATTTTACTTC
>NZ_CAJYCN010000016.1 GCF_913566895.1 Listeria ilorinensis
CCTATAACCATTTTTATCTTAAAAACAGTTTTTTATCTAGCGGTTTTAGTAGGTCTTCTATGGTTTTACGGTTTTAATAATCCAAATGGAACAAACTTTATTTATAATGAATTTTAATAGAAAGGATGAGTATAATGAGTCTTCAAATGATGACGACCACAATTTCCGAAAGAATTGATGAATGGGGCTTACGGACAAGTAAAGCAATCTGTTATGAATATCAGGATCAAACGCTTTCGTATGGTGAGCTGAAAAGTAAATCTGATGCGTTAGCGTACTTTTGGCAAGAAGAATACAGCCATGTTGACAAAGAGCGTCCAGTCCTTGTTTATGGACATATGGATCCGCTAATGCTCATCTGTTTTATTAGTGCAAATAAAACGGGACGCGCTTATATCCCTGTGGATACTTCCATTCCATCTGAGCGCATCCAGCAAATTATTCAGGCTGCAGATCCTGTCCTGCTACTTGCCACAACTGATTTGCCTCAGGATTTAACCCTTCCCTCTTCTGTAGAAGTATTTCCAGAGCAAGCATTGTTGAAGCTGAGCAATCTTTATCATATGCAGACACCTGATCCGCAGTATTTTGTTCAGAATGACGATAATCACTATATTATTTATACTTCTGGTAGCACGGGCATGCCAAAAGGTGTCCAAATTTCTCATAATAATCTCGTTAGTTTTACAAATTGGTTGTTACAAGATTTTTCTTTTCAAGAAGGTATGCGTATTTTAAATCAAGCGCCCTTTTCATTTGATTTATCTGTGATGGATCTTTATCCAGCTCTGTTATCCGGAGGTACACTTGTTTCACTAGATAAGACTATTTCTGCTAATTTGAAAAAACTTTATCAAGAGCTTCCAAAGCTTCACTTGAATGTTTGGGTTTCAACACCTTCATTTATTGATGTTTGTCTGTTAGACGCAGATTTTAATCATAAAAACAATCCTGATCTGATGAACTTTCTCTTCTGTGGGGAAATTTTGACCAAGGAGACAGCCCGTGAGCTTTTGCGTCGCTTCCCAACTGCCAACGTCTATAATACGTATGGGCCAACCGAAGCCACTGTTGCTGTCACACAAATCAAAATCACAGAAGAACTGATCGAACGTTATCCAAGCCTGCCAATCGGTCAAGTAAAACCTGATACGGAGCTTGTGATCGTCAATGAAGCCGGAGATATTGTACCTGATGGTGAAAAAGGTGAGATTGTTCTGATCGGGCCAAGTATTTCCAAAGGATACTTGCATGAACCTGAAAAAACAGCGCAGGTCTTTAAATCACATCCGCCGTTTTTCGCTTATCATACTGGTGACTGCGGTGCTAAAATCGATGGACACCTTTTCTTTTACGGCCGACTCGATTTTCAAGTCAAATTACATGGCTATCGTATCGAACTGGAAGATATCGAAAATCATCTGAAAGAAGTTTCTTATGTGCGGCAGGCAATTGTTGTGCCGAAAACTCGCGAAGGAAAAGTAGACTGTTTAGTTGCTTTTGTTGCTCCACGCGAAAACTCATTTCAAAAAGAATATCAGTTAAGTTCAGCAATCAAAAAAGAATTACAAGATAAGATGCCTGCCTATATGATCCCACGTAAATGGATCTACACGGAACAGCTTCCACTGACTGCTAACGGGAAAATTGACCGTAAAAAACTGGCTGCCGAGGTTAACGAATGAGTGTTCCATATGGTTCGATTGAATACTTCGGCGTACTTTTTCTTTTCCTTGCGCCGATCATCATTGCTGGCTTAATGGGGAAACGACTCCCCGTCTATAATGCTTTTGTTACACTCGTCTTTATTTACCTGATGTTTTCAGGTAATGTCTATCAAGGCGTGGCATTTATTCTCTTTATTTTTTGGCAGTTGATCGTTGTTCGCCTTTATTTCAACTATCGACGTATCCAAAATAAGAATCATGGCGGCATTTTTACATTAGCAGTCTTTGCCTCCATTCTGCCCCTTATTCTTGTAAAAGTAGAACCGTTCCTTGCTCATCATGTTTCACTGTTTGGCTTTTTAGGGATTTCCTATCTGACCTTTAAGTCGACCACGATGGTCATGGAAATACGCGACGGACTTATCAAAGAGTATCAATCTTTTGAATTTGTCAATTTCTTACTGTTTTTCCCGACACTTTCATCTGGTCCGATCGATCGGTTCCGCCGCTTTAAGAAAGACATGGACAAAACGCTTGATAAAGAGGCTTATTTAAAACTTTTGAATCGCGGTATCTTCCTTGTCTTTCTCGGATTCTTATATAAATTCATTATTGCCTATCTTGTGCATAAATATTGGTTGATGCCACTCGAACATCAATTGATGCATCATGTTGATTTTGCTCAGAGTTTGATCGGTTATATGTATGCTTATAGTATGTATCTCTTCTTCGACTTTGCTGGCTATAGTGCTTTCGCTGTCGGAGTCAGTTACATGATGGGCATCCAAACACCAATGAACTTCAATAAGCCATTTTTGGCACGCAACATCAAGGACTTCTGGAACAGATGGCATATGACATTATCCTTCTGGTTCCGCGATTTCATCTTTATGCGACTCGTCTTCTGGATGACAAAGAAGAAATGGTTTAAAAATAAATTTACAATTGCCTACATCGCCTATTTTATCAATTTTATGGTAATGGGTGCTTGGCATGGGCTTCATTGGTACTATTTGTTATACGGGTTCTATCAAGCGCTCATGATCGTCGGTTTCGACATTTTTGAACGCATGAATAAAAAATACAAGTTCTATCCAAAAAACAAAGTGACATACGTGATTGGTATGTTCATCACATTCAACTTTGTCTGCTTCGGCTTCCTGATTTTCTCAGGCATTTTGGATAAAATCACATTCTAAACTAAACAAAGGTGGTAAAAAACATGGCTTTTCGTGATGACGTATTAGAAATTTTAGAGGAAATTACAGAAACAGAGGAAGTAAAAGAAAACACAAGTATCCGTTTGTTTGATGAAGGCTTACTCGACTCGATGGCAACTGTTCAACTGCTTGTTGAGATTGAAAGCCGATTAGATATTACAGTACCCGTTTCAGAATTTGATCGTGATGAATGGGCGACTCCAGATATGATCATTCATCAGCTTGAGGAATTGAAGTAATGAAAAAGAAACTCTGGATGACATTTGGTCCAATACTTGTGAGCGGGATTTTATTCCTGTTCCTTCTATTTGGACCAAGTGCTTTATTTAATCACGTATCAAGTCAAACAGTGGAAAAAAGTGCGACTTCGATGAGTGAAAATGTCATCCAGGGAGAGCTGATCCAGAAGAAAGCCATGGAAAGTGGTGACTATCTGCCGATCTTTGGTTCTTCTGAGCTCTCTCGCATCGACATGTTTCATCCAAGCGTGTATGCCAAAAAGTACGACAAAGGTTATACACCATTTCTCATCGGTCGTCCTGGTACCCAGTCGCTCTCCCACTATTTAGATATTAATGCATTAGGCGATCGTTTAAAAGGAAAAAAAGTCGTATTTATCTTATCGCCGCAATGGTTTCAACCAAAGGGGGAAGATCAAAATCTGTTTGGTGCTAACTTTTCGCCACTTCAAGCTTATACATTCGCACTTTCAGACAGTAAACCAACCTCAGAACGACGCTATGCTGCCAGACGTCTCTTAGAATTCAATACGGTTCGCAGCGATTCAATCCTGAAAAATCAGCTTGAAAATATTGCAGCTGAGGGACCTAAAAAACCTCATAATGAAAAATTGACACGTGCTGCTGCCGAAGTTCAATATAAAGTTTTAATCCGCCGCGATGAGCTGGAATCTAAAATTGTACCTGATTCCAAACAGGGGAAAGTCGACAAAGATGTCCAAACTTTACCGGCAGCACTTGATTACGAACAACTGGATAAGCTTGCTACTGAAACTGGCCAGAAATCCACAGGAGATAATCCGTTTCAAATCAAGCAAGGCTATTATGATAAAAAAGTTAAACCGATTGAAGATAAGTTGAAAGATAGCCGAAAAGATTTAAGTTATGTAGAGTCCCCTGAATATGGTGACCTCCAGCTTGTAATGGATGCCTTTAAACGTGCCGGTGCAGATGTTCTTTTCATCAATCCTCCAATCAATGGAAAATGGGTGGATTACATCGGGATGGATCAAAAAATGCTGGACGACTATTATCAAAAAGTCGGTGATCAAATTCACTCCAATGGCTTTCAGTATGTATCAATGGAACGCTATCAAAATGACCCATATTTCTTGGAAGATCCGATCCATCTTAGTTGGCGTGGCTGGGTTCAAGTCGATAAAGCGATTGATGATTTTATGAAACAACCATCTCCCAACAGTTATCCCAAAACACCTCGTAGCTATTACTTCAAGCAAGAGAAAGAGCAAAGGCCTAAAAATAACTAATGTGTGTGCACAAAAGTTCTTTTCTATAAATAAAAAAGCGTTGAACCTCCTTTAGATGGATACGTTCAACGCTTTTTATATGCAGAAAGAAGAGGTTATACTGTCAAAAGAGGCTACTGACTTCTATTCTTTCGTTTTTTTGAGATGGAATTAGAAACCAATGATATGATAGCCGCTGTCGACATGAATCACTTCACCTGTAATACCGCGTGAAAGCGGGCTAAATAGGAAGAAGGCCGTGTCTCCCACTTCATCTGGCTGGGTGGCACGTTTAAGAGGTGCCTTTTCCTCCACAATGCCCAGTGATTTTGTAAAACTGCTGACACCGCGAGCAGAAAGTGTACGGATCGGACCAGCAGAAATAGCATTAACCCGCACGCCCAATTTGCCTAAATCAACAGCTAAATATTTCACACTTGCATCTAAGGCCGCCTTGGCTACGCCCATGATATTATAATTCTCCACCACTCGTTCGCCACCTAAATAAGTGAGTGTCAACAAGCTGGCATCTTCTGTCAGCATATCCAGATGCTTCAACGTGCGAGCAACAGCTGTAAAAGAATATGCACTGATTTCATGCGCTTGCAAGAAGCTCTCACGGTCAACTTCCATGTAGTCGCCACTTAAATAATCCTTGTTGGCAAAAGCAATACAATGTGCCAAGCCGCTTAGCTTTTCATTTTCAGCTTTGATCGTCTCAAATGCTTGGTTAATTGCAGCCTCGTCTCCCACGTCACATTGAACAACTTGTGGAGTTTGATTGATTTCTGAAAGATCGGCTGTCAATTCTCCAATACTTTTCTTCGCACGATCATCTGCATATGTAAAGACTAGTTTCGCACCAGCTTCATCTAGTGATTTTGCGATAGACCAAGCAATACTTCGTTTGTTGGCCACACCCATTACAACATATGTTTTTCCCTCTAATGTTATATTCATGTTATATTTCCTCCTATTTTTCATGCCTTTTTACTAAATACTCCAAAGTTTATTTTACATGACTTCGGGTGATTTTAAAATCTTTTTTGCTCGTTTTAAAATGTTCTGCATGTCTAGCGGCAGCGGAGCTTCAAAAACCATATATTCTTCTGTCAACGGATGTAAAAGATGCAAATGATAGGAATGTAATGCTTGTCGCTTGAGTAGTTCCGTCGGTCCACCATAAAGCCCATCACCAATCAGTGGATGGCCGATATGGCTAAAATGAACGCGAATCTGATGTGTTCTCCCAGTTTCAAGTGAAATACGCAGATGATCAAACGCATCGTATGAATCGATCCGCTCATAATTCGTCTTGGCATATTTTCCTTCTGGTGTAACAATCCGCTCCATAATGCTGACTGAACGTCTACCAATTGGGGCGACGATCGATCCTGATGCCGTATCCAGTCGTCCCGAGACCAGTGCCTGGTACCGGCGCTTCAAATCCCCGCGCTGTAAAAATTCGCTTAGTCTAGCATGCGCAAAACGAGTTTTTGCGAGAAGCATAACCCCGGACGTCTCCCGGTCAAGCCGTGTCACAATATGAACAGCCGACTCGATCCCTTTGGTTTGATAATACCCTTTGACATAATTAGCCACAGACCCAGTCGGATGGTATTGGGCTGGAATCGAAGCCATGCCTGCTGGTTTATTTAAAACAAGCAAAAAGTCATCCTCAAACAGAATGTCAAGCGGTCCGAATTCGGGCAGTAAACCGTCACTTTGTTTTTCTTTTGGAAAAGTGATTTTGATTTCATCACCCGCTTTTACTCGGTAAAGAACATTTTCTTCCTGTCCGTTCACTTCAATGCTTCCGTCTGGCTGATGTTTGACAGACGCAAGCAGCTGCTTGGAAATATGCTTACGTTTCAGGAAAGTCCGCAGCAGGATACCTTCCTCAACCTGTTCTACTTGCCAATTCAAATACACGTAGCTCCTCCTAATCTTCAATAAAGGAATCATGGACACGCTGCCAGAACGGAAATTGTCTGAGACGGGCAAACTGTGCTTTTTCTTTAGCCACTTCATAACGAATTTCACCAACATCGCGATGCAGAATACTCAAATGATCGATCGATATTTGAAAGTCCTTATCATTTACTGGTCGAAGACTAACTTCATGATGGTCCGGAAATATCAGCGGACTCCCAATCGTCCGGTAGATACGGTTGTTGATAGACGCCATCTCAGTCAGTTGCATCGCAGAGATGGATGGATGCATCAGTGCCCCGCCGAGCGACTTATTATAAGCAGTTGTCCCACTTGGGGTTGACATGCAAAGCCCGTCACCTCGAAATCGTTCAAAATGATTGCCATTAATCAAAACATCGACGACAAAGGGGCCACCGCTACTTTTAATCGTTGATTCGTTCAGCGCCACATATTCCGCCTCTTTTTTGCCTAATCCATAACGTACCGTTGTTTTAAGCAATGGGTAACTCACAACGCTATAGTCTCTAGCAGCAATCAGTTTTACCAGTTTATCTGCTTCATGCGGCCGCCAGTCAGCATAAAAGCCTAAATGACCAGTATGGATCCCTAAGAAAACCGTTTTCGATAATCGGTGCTCATACTCGTGAAAAGCGGCAAGAAGCGTCCCGTCTCCTCCGATCGAAAGAACTAGTTCCGGCTCTTGTTCATCATATTCCATCTCATACTCACGAAATTCTGCAATCATTGAGAGTCGCAACAGATTGCTTTTTTCATCCCCTTTTGAAAAAATTACATACTTCACTGGTCGCACTCCTTCTATCCGCGCATTTCATTTTTGGGCAGTAGATGCCGCGGCTCATTTTTTTCTTTTTGGATTTCTTTATTTTTGGAGAAGTAAGCTTGTGCCTCTCGCACTTCTTGTCGAATCTGTCGCATTTCTTCATCTAGCTGAAAAGCAGCCTCCGCCGCACGTTTTAATCGGCGATTAATCGCTTCCGGAAACTCGCCTTTATATTTGTAGTTCATTGAGTGTTCAATGGTTGCCCAAAAATTCATTGCCAGTGTCCGAATCTGTATTTCCACCAAGATCCGTACCTCACCCGCTATCGTTTCAACCGGATATTCAATCACAACATGATAACTGCGATAACCACTTGGTTTTTTATTTGCAATATAGTCCCGCTCTTCGACAATCCGAAAATCATTTCGTTGTCTCAGCAAGTCAACAACGATTTCGATATCATCAACAAACTGGCACATCATCCGTAAACCTGCAATATCTTGCATTTCTTCCGCCAATTGATCAAGTGGGATATTTTTTTGCATCGCTTTATCTAAAATGCTAGCAACAGGTTTCACACGTCCGGTTACAAATTCGATCGGTGAATGATTGTTTTCAAGCTGAAACTGTGTACGCATTCCTTTTAATTTTACTTTTAGTTCATCGACCGCTTGTTTATACGGCGCTAAAAAGTCTTCCCAATGGTTCAAGAAACTCACCTCTTGTGAATAATTAGTCGATTCGTGCTGCATCCATTCCCTATTTTACCATACTTTAGGTATCGCATTCCCGTCTAACATATTTTTTTGCTTGTTTTTTTCTGCTTATGTTACTATAAGAAAAACAGCTTGTTTGAAAAGCCGTAAAGGAGTGCTGAAAATGGTGCAAGAACTGGAAATTGAATTTCGTAATCTGATTACAAAAGAAGAATATCAGACCCTGACCAAAGCTTTTAAGGTAAAAGAAGCAGATTTCTTTGAACAAACGAATTACTATTTGGATACGGACGCCTTCATTTTGAAAGAAAAACAGAGCGCGCTTCGCATCCGTAAGAAAAAAGACTATTATGAACTGACACTTAAAACGCCTGTAAATAAAGGGCTTCTTGAGACGACACAAATTCTAGGCGAAGACCAGGCCACTTCCATTTTAAATGGCGCTTATATTCCTGTAGGACAGGTCCGTGATGAGTTGCTAAAGCACGGGGTCCATCATGAAGAGCTTGTGGTATTCGGTTCTCTTAGAACTATTCGGGCAGAAAAGGACTATAAAAAAGGACTTCTTGTATTTGATCAAAATTTTTATGGAGACATTGTGGATTATGATCTTGAATATGAAGTCACAGATGATGTACGCGGTCAAAAGATTTTTTCGGACTTACTTGCAGATTATGGAATCACCGAATCACCAGCGCCGAATAAGATTGAACGATTCTATAATAAAATTTATAAAAACCATCATTAAATGTAATATTTTCAAGTATAGACATCAAAGGATTATAGAAAGTCGCTTTATTTGAGTGACTATTATTTGTTAAATTTGTTTTTCACTGCTACAATAATAATAGAGTTATTTTCTTTAAGAGATTATCGGTTCCATACAGCCGAAAGAATCTACAACAGACAGAGAGACAGAATGATTCCAATCAGTGGAATGTCAGAATTTGAAAATCAGGTGATAGCAATGATTAACCAAAATCTATACTATAAATCTGTTGCAAGCTGTAAGCCTATTGAGATCTATCTTTTTTTCGATCCGGCTTGTGAAGACTGTTGGACGATGGAGACCAATATTAAGCGGCTACAGATGGAATATGGAAATTATTTCAAATTGAGATATGTTTTGCATAACAATCTTCAAACCTTTGTTTGTAAAAAGAAGCGGCATGAGGAAGGCTTTGGCGAATTGAAAGAACAACAAGAACAAGCTCGCCTTTCTTACATTTCCTGTTTAGCAGTAAAAGCAGCAGAGCTTCAAGGCAAAAAATTGGGGATTGATTTTTTGCGAAAAATTCAAGAGGCATATTTTCTGGAAGGTAAAGATATCTCAAATAATGAGGTTCTTTGTGAAAAAGCGAAAAGTATCGGGCTGGATTTAGATGAATTCGAAAAGGATTTTTCATCCAATATTGCAAAGCGTGCATATATCGGAGACCAAAAAGTTGCCCATGAAATGGATATTTATGAGAATCCGACTGTAGTTTTCTTCAATCGCAATATTGAAGATGCAGGACTAAAATTAACGGGTCTTCATCGGTATGAAGTATATGTACACATTCTGTCTGAACTTCTCAACCATTATCCTGAACCTGAAGAACGCCTTTCTATGGAAGAATACATTGCCAAAGTACGTGTGACCTCAACTGAGGCTATGGCACAGTATTATGGAGTTGATATCTGTCAGATCGAACGGCAGATGAAAAAATGGCGTCTTCAGCAAAAAGTCACATCCGTTGAAATGGCAGATGGGCAAGTCCTATGGCAATATCTCGGCAATCATGAATCGAATGAATAGAGCGCAAACTGGCGCTCTATTTTTTTATGCACAAAAAAGAAGCACCTTTTCTAAAGATGCTTCCTTCTTACATTGCCTGTAAACGATCGATCCGTGCAGAAATCGGCGGATGTGAATCAAAAAGTCCAGGTTTTTCTTTTTTTGATTTCAGTGGAGAAGCAAAATAAATCGATTCACTCGCCGCGCTGACCTCTTCCATTTTCTCTGGAGTTTGACTGATTTTTTCAAGTGCCTTGATCAAACCTTCAGGATTACGTGTCAGTTCGACTGCGCTGGCATCTGCTAAAAACTCCCGATTTCTTGATAGGGCAAACTGGATGGCTGTTGCAATAACTGGTGCCAGAATCACAAAAATCAAAGCTACAACATAGATCACAAGCTGCACCCAGCCATTGCTGTTATTATTGTCGCTACTTTTCCGGTCATTTCCTCTTCCAGTCAAACTTCCCCAAAATAACATCCGCATTGCTAAGTCACTTAAAATGGCAATGACGGCCACTAAGGCGATCGCTATCGTTGACAAGCGGATATCAAAATTACGAATGTGGGAAACTTCATGGGCGATAACCCCCTCCAGCTCATAACGATCGAGCCGATCAAGTAGCCCTGTCGTCACAGCAACCGCACCATTCTTAGGCGATGTGCCGGTTGCAAAAGCATTGGGACTTCCATCATTTACAATATAGACACGCGGCATTGGGATACCCGCTACCATTGCCATGCTTTCAACTGTTTCAAATAGTACAGGTGCCTCTTCTTTATTCGTAATCTCACGGGCGTGATTCATTCGCATTACAACTGCCGAACTTTGCATCAGCATTAGTCCAATATAGATAATACCGATCACAGTCGCCCACAGCAGCCCATTCAGATAGTTGTTCCAGACCAGAATTCCAATCGCAGCACCAACTAGCAGTACAAAAAGAAAGAAGCCGATAACGATCAAAACAGTTTTTCGTTTATTAGAAGCGATTTGTTCAAATAACATGCCGCTCTAGCCCCTCTTCTTTTAGAATTGTACTTTTGGTACCTCACGTTCCGGTTCCGGAATACTCAGCATTTCACGTTTAGTAAAACCATGCATTTTTGCAATGATATTCGTTGGAACTGATTCGATTTTCGTATTATAAGTCATAACTGTCGTATTATAAAGCTGACGTGAATAAGCTACTTTATTTTCTGTCGAAGAAAGTTCGTGCTGCAATTCAATAAAAGATTGATTTGCTTTCAAATCTGGATAAGCTTCTCCCAGTGCAAAAATCGACCGCAGCGCACCTGTCAGCATATTATCTGCCTCAATTTGCTCCTGCCTATTATCGCTTGGTGCATCCATCATTTTATTCCGCGCTTCGATGACTTGTGTCAAGGTTTCTTTTTCATGCTTGGCGTACCCTTTTACTGTTTCCATCAAATTAGGAATCAAGTCAAAACGTCTCTTCAATTGTACATCAATTTGGGCCCATGTTTCTTCTACACGATTGCGGTACTTGACTAAACTATTATAAAGTCCAAAATAAATCAGCACAAGTACAACTACCACGACAATGGCAATAATCCAGCCAATCATATTTTTTGCCTCCTTTTCTCTATTTGGTCTTATTATAGCCTATTTATACGCTTCAAACCAGTTCTAGTAAAAAATTCACTTTTTCTTTCGCATAAAATAAAACGGTTCAACTGGACGATCCACAACCATTTTAACAGTCATCATTGCATTAGGAGCTCGGTCAATCATCTCCCCGTCTTCATTCCAAATCTGCTTGACAGTTTGTTTGAAACCCGTATCACCTGGTCCATAGAATTCGATCTCATCCCCGACACCAAAGTTATTTCGCTGCTGTAAAGTCGCTATATTCGTTTCTGGATCAAAAGCAAGCACTTGTGCTGCAAAAGCATATTGTGGAATTTTACGTGTCTTACCAAACAGCTGCTCATCTTCAGTCGGTTCTTTATAAAAGAAACCCGTTGAAAGTTCACGTTGAGCGACTTTCCAAAGTTCCTCTTCCCAAGCAGGATCAAATTCAAAGTTCTCTGGATCGGCACAATACGTATCCACCACTTTTCGATAAATGCTGGCAACAGTTGAAACATAATGAATGGATTTCATGCGCCCTTCTATTTTCAAACTATCCACACCCGCTTCCACCATATCTGGAATATAACGGATCATCGATAAATCCACTGCACTCATGGAAAACGGTTCTTCGTCCGCGTCCACAAGATTTTGCTTCTCATCGTATGCCACTTCAAATAAGTCATATTTCCACCGACAGCTTTGCGCACAACCGCCTCGATTGGCATCACGATTTGCCATATGATTCGACAGCGTACAGCGTCCTGAATAGGAGATACACATAGCGCCATGAATAAAGGCCTCCATTTCAACATCTGTATGCGCACCCATTTCCTGAATTTCTTTCATACTGACTTCGCGTGCCAAAACCACACGTTCAAGACCACGTTTTTTCCAAAATTCGAGTGTTTTATAATTCGTGGCAGAGGCTTGTGTAGAAAGATGGACTGGTAAACCGGGCGCATGTTCAAAACAAATTTGGATCAATGCCGGGTCAGAAACAATCACTGCATCAATACCGATTTCCCGCAACTTGAGAAAAAAAGCACCTGCTCCTTCTGTATCCCCAACATGTGCTACCATATTAGCCGCTACATAAACTTTTGCTTGATGGCTGTGTGCAAAAGCAACGCCCTCTTCCATTTCTTCATAGCTGAAATTTCCAGCACGTGAACGCAGCCCATAAGCCTGACCACCTATATATACTGCATCCGCTCCGTAGCGAATCGCAATTTTCAATTTTTCTAAATTCCCGGCTGGTGCAAGCACTTCCGGTTTTTTTGTAATTGTTCGCATGATTTACCCCCATTATTTCACTTCATTCGGATCTTTCAGATAGAAACCGGCACTCAGTTGACGTGTCTTCGGCTGACAAGCTGCCAATCGGTTTACAAATGTCTCCGCGATGAACGCTCCTTGTTCGATTACTTCTTTTGCTTCAACAAAAGTTTGGGCAATTCGAACAAATTCATTTGCATTATTCAGCACGCCATCAAGCTTCCACGTCCTGATCCCTGCCTCATAGAGCTCCATCAAATAAGGCATTAACGAAATATCTTCCGAGCTGAAAATATGTGTGCCATTTTCATCTTCATAGATCGGTAGCATACTTTCAGCATCATTCGGCTCTCGTAGATACAGCCCCCGTTCTTTTGATGTCTCTTCATCTAATTCAGCGATATGATAATAGTTGGTTAACAGCTTGCGTTTTGATTGATGGATACAAGTAGGCCCATAAACAAGCACTTCAACGGGAACTGTTAATTCTTTTTGAATTGCTATAATTTCCGGACGCGTCAATTCACGTGCCAAAACAGCACCAGCCGCCCCTTCCTGTACCCAAAAAGAGATCTGTTCAGCACTTGTTACAAATGTTTGCGCATCATAGATGTAAGGTAGTGAGAGTGCTAATTCCTCCAATAAAAGAATCACACCTGGATCCCCGCAGCTGATTGCATCTACTTGCATGTCCGCCAATGTTTGTAAAAATTCGGGCAGCTCTATCAAATGCTCATTATGCATCAGCGCATTAACCGCCACAATGACGCGTTTACCAGCTTGATGTGTGATGTTCGTCACTTCACGTATCTCTTCAAGCGAAAAAGAATGTGCTAGTCGAAGACCAAAACGGCTGTTCCCGATATAAAGTGTATCTACCCCCGCGCGAAGCAGTTGTTCAGCCTGTTGCACAGAGGCTGCTGTCGCAATGATTTCCATAAATTTCTCCTCATTTCTCCTAAAAGCTTACTTGAATAATGTATCATAACTTTAAGTACCAAACAATGGGCTTTTCTTATTATTTAAAGGCGAAAAAACCTCTCACCCTATATGGGAAAGAGGTTCTTCTACTCTTCATCATCATGTGTAGTATGGATGCGTAAAAGCCGCATGATCGGTCGATAATTTTGACCAATCAGCCCGAGTGTTTCAATCAAGACTTCTATTAAGATTAATAGAACACCCATCAATAAAACTGAGCCCCATAAAGTGGACATCGTTAAAATAAATGAGAACAATGAAAATAACGCCGATATTGCATAGATCAAAATCACTGTTTGCCGATGGGTAAAGCCTAGATTCATTAAGCAATGATGCATATGAAATTTATCTGCCATTGCAATCGGCTGCTTGGTAACAATTCGCCGAATAATCGCAAACAGTGTATCCGCAATCGGTACGCCTAAAATCAAAATTGGGACAATCAGTGAGATGAAAGTAACATTTTTAAAGCCCATCAGAGACAGCACTGAAATGACAAATCCCAAGAAAAGTGCCCCTGTATCCCCCATAAAAATTTTGGCTGGATGAAAGTTATAGGGCAAAAAACCGAGCGTGGCTGCAATGAGAACCATTGCCAACATAATCACGACTGGGTCCTGCATAATAAATGCCATACACATAATCGTCAAAAGCGCAATTGTTGAGACTCCTGCTGCAAGCCCATCTAGCCCATCAATCAAATTCACTGCATTTGTAATCGCCACAATCCAAATAATAGTGAGCGGGATACTAAATACACCAAAGTGGATATCGCCACCAAATGGCAAGTTAATAAACGTAATTTCAATCCCGCCAAAAAGCACAATGACTATTGCTGCAAGAAGCTGACCAATCAGCTTGAAACGTGCTTTCATTTCAAAAATATCATCTATCAGTCCAGTAAGCATCATGATTGTACCGCTGACAAAAAGCGGTACTACCAGAGATTTATCGATGGGCAACATGAAAAGCCCAATCGTAAAACTTATGTATATCGCAAGCCCACCAAGACTTGGAATCGGCTTAATATTTACACGTCGTTTATCCGGTTTATCCGTCACGTCAAAGTAGAGCGCCAGCTGCCGAATGATTGGTGTAAAAAGAAGCGAAGCTACAAGTACGATTGCAAAAATCGCATACAGCATCTTTCGCCCTCCTTTTTTAAATAAGATCTTCTATATTATACGTGCTTCTTTATGAAAATACAATGAATATCTCAAGGGACTGTCTTTTTGACACTAAAATGCAGTAATTATTACAACTTTTCGACAGCTTAAAATAAAGAGTGACCTTTCTTATAAATTGGGCTAAAATAAAGATAGCAAAAAAGAGAGGATGAACAATTTGCGAACAGATAAATACAAAAAAAAGAAAAAACATCGGGTTTTGAAAATCATTTCTGCCATCCTATTGGTAATCATTTTAGTTTGTGCAGGGTTACTTGGCTATGCGTACTGGAAAACAAGTGCAACATTTGATCAAATCCATAAACCAGTAGAAGGAAAACAAAATACAAGCGTGACCCTTAATGGAAGCACGCCCTTTTCCGTCCTACTCCTCGGAGTCGATGAACGAGAAGGCGACCGTGGCAGATCCGATACAATGATTGCAGCTACTGTAAACGGTACAACCAATAAAATTCAAATGCTCAGCATCCCACGTGACACCCAAACCGAAATCGTCGGACATAATTCAGTTGATAAAATTAATGCAGCCTATGCATACGGCGGTGTCAAAATGGCTGAAGATACAGCGTCCAATTTTTTGAACGACATTCCTTTCAATTACTATATTAAAATCAATATGGAAGGCTTTAAAGATCTTGTTGATGCAGTGGGTGGCATCACAGTCTATAATGACAAAGATGGACTAGAGCTTGGTGATAAAACCTTCAACAAAGGTGAAATTACCCTTGACGGAGATGACGCACTGGCTTATGTGCGGATCCGTAAAACAGACGTGGAAGGCGATTTTGGCCGTCAAAAACGGCAGCAGCAGGTCATCTCAGCCATTGCGGATAAATTGATGAGTACAGGTCTCATTTGGCACTTCAATGATGTCTTAAATGCTGTTGGCGATAATATTGAAACAGATTTTACTATGAATGATGTTACAAAAATCGCCAAAAATTATGCTGGTGCTCTTGGCAATGTAGAAAATCTGCAGGTCAGCGGTACAGGCGGTAAGCAAAGTGATGGAATCTGGTATTATGTGGTATCCGATGACGAGCGAGCACGGCTTCATGATGAATTAGCTAAAAATCTGGGAATCAACTAACAGACAAGCAAAACCAGCGTAAAGACGCAACTTTTCATCTAAACAGTTGCACCTTTATGCTGGTTTTTTATAGGCATGACAAGCATAAAATGTATAAAAAAATCTTTCCGATTATTCCAGCGAATCCCGGAATAAACGGAAAGATTTTTATTGTTTAACGCGAGCCACAAATTGAAAGCGGCTGCCCACATATTGCGAACGAGTAAATTCAAATGGTCGACCGTCATCCAAGTAAGTAATCTGACGAAGTTTCATGACTGGAGAACCTAATTTCACATCCAGATAAGGCGCAACTTTTTCTGAAACAAGTGCTGCTTCCATCGTCTGCTCCGCCTCACCAATCTGCTGGTCAAGACTTGTTTCGATCGCTTTATAGAGCGAGTTCATAATATCCTCTTTCGTCAAAAGCGAGGCAATCTTTTCTGGAATGGATGCTACTTCATAAAGAATCGGCACTTTATCGCCATAACGAATCCGTTCGATTTTCATGACATTACTGTTATCTGGCAGTTCGAGTGCTTCCTGTTCCTGCGTACTTGCAGGTCTGATTCCATATGAAACAACACGTGTTGACGGAATCTTTCCTTCCTGTAGCATCAGATTCGTAAAACTTGTCACTGCTTCAAGACGTTCAGTCAGCTTCTTCTCGGCGATAAAAGTTCCAGCACCTACGCGGCGCTGAAGGATATTATCGTCCACAAGCCCTTGGATCGCCTGCCGAACAGTCATTCGGCTTACTTGAAACATCTCGGCCAGCTGGCGTTCTGCCGGAATGGATGAACCGACTTGCCAAATGCCCTCTTCAATTTTTTGCTTGATGTTCGATTGAATTTGAATGTAAATAGGAATTCCTGATTGTTTATCGATCATTTTTCAGCCCTCTTTTTATAGAAGTGAAGCTGCTTTCTCGTCCACGATAATGGTGACATCTGGATGATTTTGCAGTGCCGAAGCAGGGCATTTCACATCTACAGATCCTTTTATAGTTTCTTTAATTGCTTCTGCTTTGTTTTCACCAAAAGCAAACAGGATGATCTTCTTTGCGTTCATAATCGATTTGATCCCCATCGAGTAAGCGTGCGTCGGAACGTCTTCTTCTCTTTCGAAAAAGCGCTTGTTCGCTTCACGTGTCGATTCTGTCAATTCGACTTTATGTGTTAGGGAGTCAAATGGGGTACCAGGTTCATTAAAACCGATATGTCCATTTGTGCCAATACCCAGGATCTGAATATCCACAGGATGTGCGGCAAGAATTTCTTCATAGCGGGCACATTCAGCAGCAGCATCCTTTGCTAGACCGTTTGGCAAGAAGCTTTCCTTGAATGCTTTTTTAGAAAACAACAATTGGTTCATATAGTAATGATAACTGTTTGGATCGTCCGCTGCAAGACCTACATACTCATCCAGATTGACTGTCGTGATGTTTGTAGTATCAATATCGCTTTTAATCATTTCAGCATAAAGCGTTTCTGGTGTACTGCCTGTCGCAAGGCCCAGTGTATCAACATGTCCTGCTTTTATTTCATTTTCAATGATTTCTAGTCCTCTAACAGAACCTTCTTGTTTATCTTTTACTTGGATAAGTTGCATGTTTAGTTCGTCCTCTCAAGAAAATTTACGACCGAATGAGAATGTTGCGGTCAAGTTTAAGTCATTGTCAAATACGTTAAAGTCTGCATCTTTGCCTGCTTGAAGTGCCCCTTTTTGCGTCAGGTTGAACTCCTTTGCCTGATTGACAGAACTCATTAAAACAGCTTCTTCAATCGTGCAACCGGTAAAGCGGATGATATTACGAAAAGCATCATCATAGGTAAGCACACTTCCAGCCAGAGTACCATCTTCTAGACGGGCTTGCTTATCTTTTACAATAACCGTCTGTCCGCCCAGTTCTGATTTTCCTTCTGGCATGCCTTTTGCGCGCATCGAGTCTGTAATAAGACTGATGCCATGCGCACCTTTCATTTTATAAGCGAGACGCACCATGTCTGGATGAACATGGATACCATCACAAATCAGTTCCGCTTGAATACCGTCTTCCAAGAGAACATGTCCTGGTACGCCCGGTTCACGGTGCGTCATTCTATGACAAGCATTGTAAAGATGTGTTGCATGTGTTGCTTTACTTGTTTTTAAATGCTCCCTTACATCATTGCTGTGCCCGATACTTGGAACGACGCCAAGTTCGTAGCAAAGATTTTCAAATTCTGGAGAAGTTTCATGTTCAGGTGCATACGTAACAACCTTGATCAAACCGCCTGAAAGATCAAACCATTTTTTGAAAACCTCCAAATCAGGTGCTTCAATATACTCTTCTGGTTGTGCCCCTTTAAAGACAACCGAAACAAAGGGTCCTTCCAAATGAATCCCAGCAATGACAGGTTCTTCTTTAGCCACTTCACCAATCGTTTTCAAAGCCTTTTCGATATTTTCATGGGATTGTGTCATGGTTGTCGGAAAATAACTTGTAATACCTTCATTCAGCATCCCACGCACTTGGAGCTTTAAAGCCTCTGCATCGGCGTCCATTGCATCATGACCATATCCGCCATGTGAATGGACATCAATAAAACCAGGAACCACTTTTTTACCAGCTAAATCTATCACTTCTTCGTCGCTTCTCGGCTCAAAATTCGTCATACTGCCAACTTCTTGAATAGTTTCTGTGAAGCGCATATAGGCGTGCTCAAGTACATTTTTCCCCGTATAGATTGTTGCGTTTGTAATCACTTTTGCAGTCATTATGTTAGCCTCCTTCGTTTACAATCGGTCTATACCAATTATTATACCGCTTTTCCTAAAAAATGCAACTTATCTTTTGTCCTTTTCCCGAAAACCCATCTGCAAAACAAAAAATCCCACAATCAAAAGGACTTTATTACATAAATAATGACGATTGTTTTAGTGTGCGATCTTTATGGGTAGCATAAAAAATCTCTTCTTCTATCTTTAGAAAAAGAGACTAAATTGCAGAAAAACCAACTTTCCCTGCGGAAAATATCCGAAAGAAAATTGGTTTTTCTATAATTAATGATATTAAGATTTACTTATCGTCTTCTGTTTTCTCTTCCTTCTTCTCTTCTAATTCAGGGATCAGCACTTCATCTTCTGTCTTTTTTTCTTTCTTCACAGCATCTTTTTCTAAATCATTCAGCAACTCGTCCATTGAAGCCTGATCTTTCTTTTGGAAATTACGTTTTTCCCGTTCGATCATATCATCAACCATGGAAGAAAATTCTTGCGCCTTATCTTTAATCACTTCTTTGCTTTTTTGCGTCTTCTTATCAAGCTCGTCCATCAGTTCATCAAAGGACTGGGAAAGTTCTTTCGCCATATCGGCTTTTTTGTTCGCCTCTTCAGAAAGTTCACGTTGTTTTTGAGCTTCATGATAATCTGATACACTTCCCCAACTCATATCATGAATGACTTTATCCATTTTTTGTGCCGTTTCTTCCGCATTCTTTTCAGCCATTTCTGCCAAGTGCTGTGTTTTTAAGTTCTTCCATTTTAGACGCATTTCATGCATTCTAAGCTCCAACTTTTCAAGCTGTTCTGATGCCTGATCATAATGCTCTTTCGTTGTTTCTAGCTGTGCTTCATACTGTTCGACTTCTGCCTGAGCAAAATTCGCCAACTTCGTCTCTCCTGCTTCTTTAGCGATTTCTACTTGACGACGACGTTTTTCAATGTAAGCTTCCATCTCTTTATATTCTTTGTAGAAAATGGATTTCAGCTCACGTTGTTTTTCCACCATACGTTCAGCATCTTTTATCTCTGCTTTGGTTTTGTCCATGTAGTAACTGACAGAATTACGACGTTTCTCATTTTTTTCTTCCATTTTCTGAGTGACTTGTTTATTCCATTCTTTCATTTTATCAAAAAAGTTTGTCATGATTCTCTCCTCCAATTATTTGTTATATGGATAATCAAAAGTGTCTGAGTGCGATTGATTTTTAGGTCGGCGATTTCTCGTAATAAAGTAAAAGATTGCAGCGATAACCGCGACGACTAGGATACCTTTTAGGTTAGCCAAAATAATGAGTACACCTACACCAATCAGGATACCATATAAAATTTTTTCACCTGTTGTTCGAACTTCAAGTAATTTTTTCAGTGACCAAAAGCCAATGACAGCACCGATCGTTGCCATGATAGCCGGCCAAAGGATCGTCAGTATAAGCGCGATCAAGAGTACTACTAGGATCGCAATGAGTATGCCTCTCATCTATTTTGCCTCCTTTTCTTAACTGTACTTATCATACCCTGCAATTGCAAGAGAATAAAGCAACTGCAGAAGGAATTTCGCCTACAACTTGAGGCTGAAAAGAAAAAGCTGCTCTCTCACAAGAACAGCTTCCCCTCTTATTTGGCTTGTTTTTCATTTTCATACTTGACGCTTGTCATGGCACCTTCTGCAACCATATTCTCAGCTTCTATTTCCGTTTCGCTGATAGCCTCTTTTGCGTATTGATTGCGTATGTCATTCACCGTATCAAAAGGGTCTCCGGTTCTTTGTTTTAAAATAAAAAATGTTCCTACACCTGCCAGAACACCAACCGCTCCGCCAATCAACCAGCCCATCTTTTTTTGCATACCTTGGCACCTCCTCTTAAAGTCAGTTGTCTTTTCCCAAAAACAAGCCTTTACAAACAAAAAAAGCCCTGACAAATTTGCCAGAGCTTTCGAGTATCTAAAAACTGGTGAATGGATCACGAGGTTTGCGTACCCAAGACATGATGGCTGCAATCAAAAACAGCAATGCCGGGATGAAACCTGTTGCAAAAGTCACTACAAAAACAAGAATAGCTGTGAAGAAATATAAGAAACCTGCTAAAACAGGCTTTTTATTCCCTGTAATAAAAATAATCGCCAGAATAGCTAAAATCAAGGTAATAATTGTCGCCACCAGGGATAATCCGGCAAAAGTATGTATCTGGTTGAGAACGGTACTTGCATCTGGAACACTGGATATACTACCGCCGTACTCTGTTACTGCCTGATTATAATTATCGACAAAGCTTTGCAGGCCATCCGGCTGATTCGTGATTCTTACAACAACAAAACAGCCAATTGTAATCGCGCCTTGTACAATGATCGCTAAAATAAGTCCAATAATTCCGAGAGTGACCTCTCCTGTTCGTTTAATCAAAATATCGCCTCCTTGTTTAACAGTATACCGAATTTTTTTCTGATTGGAAACCTCTAACCAGTGGATGACAGAAAGTGCGTTTTGGTTAAAAAGCATGTATAATGAAAGAAATTGTGTTTGAAAGGGAGTCACAGGATGTTAAAACGTCTAATATTTGCTGTTCTCGTGCCGCTTTTATGTGTGGTTGGCGCGATTTATTGTATTTTCCAAATGGAACCGCAAGTGAAAGCTGTAAAGAGCGCTAGTATACCTACCATTTTTATCCACGGCTACAGAGGGACAGATCGATCCTTACATGGGATGATTCGCCGCTTTGATCAAAAATACAACTGGGGAACAGATACGCTCAAAGTATCCGTCAGTCCGACTGGTGAAATTTCGACGACTGGCAACTATTCAAAAAATGCCAAAAATCCTTTCATCAATATCGTGTTTGAAGATAATCGGGCAACGATCACTCAACAATCGATGTGGACAAAAAAAGTGATGCAGTATCTGCAAGATCATTACGCTATCCACCAGTTCAATGCAGTTGGACATTCCATGGGCGGTGGTGCTTGGGTCGCTTATCTCGCCAGTTATGAGAAAAACCCCGACTATCCGCAAGTCAATAAGATCGTCTTTCTGGCTGTCCCGTTCTATCCAGAAGAATATGTCAACGGAGACGAAGAAGTCGATATCAAGAATGCAAACGAAGTACATGCCAAATTTGCCACTCAGATGTCGAAAAATCTACCTGAAAATGTTAAGATTCTGATCATCGGTGGAAATTTAGATGATGGTAGTGACAGTGATGGCGAGGTCAAGATTGACAGTGTGCTTTATGGCAAAAAGTTATTTACGAATCAGGATGTCGAAACCCATGTCATCCATGGCCCTGAGGCTACTCACAGTAATATGCATGAACTATCTGTAGTAGACCAGTACGTGGGACCATTCCTTTTCGGTCATAAATGAGGTGCATAAAGTGAAAAAATGGTTGATCGGCAGTTCTGTAGCATTTGTTTTTCTGATTTGTATCGGACTTATTTTCAATGTGCTGCCAAATACTGAATCTCCAAAAAAAGAATCTACTGCTAAAACTAAGCAACATTCCTCCACTCAATCAAAGGCTGCAGCTGAAGCAACACCGGATGTCCCGACGATTTTCGTTCACGGATATGCAGGCACAGAAAACTCGCTTGGCAATATGATAAAGCGGCTGTCAAAGGATGGACAGGCCACGAAGTCTCTTATTTTGACCGTAAGTGCAGATGGTTCTGTTTCTGCAAGTGGTCAATTTAATAAAATGAGTCCTAATCCTTTGATTCAAATTCTTTTTGCAGATAATAAAAGTTCGATGGACAATCAAACTATCTGGCTGGAAAATGCGCTCACAATGCTAAAAAACGACTATCATATTGAAAAAATCAATGCAGTAGGTCACTCGATGGGTGGTGTCAGTTTGACCAACTATCTGGAAAAAGACAGCAACAACTCGACCTATCCACAGGTTGAAAAACTTGTCTTGATCGCCGCTCCACTGAATGGGCTAGTGATTGGTGAAGATGGAGTGACCCCTTATGATCTGACAGATAATGGCCCGGGTGTGGAAACGGATCGCTATGCGCAGTTTATGAATGGTCAATCAAGATTGCCAAGTGCTCTTCAAGTTTTCAATATTGCCGGTGATTTAGAGGACGGAACGAAGAGTGACGGTAGCGTGTCGGTCGCCAGTGCCCTATCTGGACGCTTTATTTATGCAGAGGTAGCCCATTATTCAGAAAAGACTTTTTACGGTGAAAATGCAGCTCATAGTAAATTACATGAAAATCCAGATGTCGATAAAGCAATTGCTGACTTTTTATGGTCAGATTAAATCGAACGTATCAATCAAAGCAAAGATGGGCCTGCTTTTTCTATATGCTAAAAAGGTGCAGAATCCATTTTGATTCTGCACCTTTTGTTTATAATTTGCGAGAAAACCGCCACATATCCCGGCATAACAACCCATTTTCAATAATAGGTTCTTCATAATGTTCTGTAAAAAAATCCGGCTCGATTGCTACAAGTCGAAAGCCCATTTTCTGATAAAAAACAATTTGGTTGATACTTGAGTTGCCTGTGCCCACTTCCAAATAAAGTACTCCAACTGCTTGAGCCTGTCTAATAGCATGGGCTAATAGTAGTTTTCCGAGCCCCTCGCCCTGCCTTTTTTCGCTGACTGCAATATTCATTATTTCCATCTTATCGATAGCGATCTTCTGCAATACATAACAGCCAATCCATTCGTCATCTTCTTCTAAGCCAAATACTTGAGATTCAGCCAGATAGCTCGTGATCTTCCTTTCACTCGGATCAGCCAATAAAAGCAAGTCTAATGGATAATCCTGCTCAATCTTTTGAATCCTCACCCTGCACCTCTTTTTTCTTTTTAAATCCAAAGAAATTTTTCCGTGGAATATCTTCCGTGCTTCGGACATCTAAAACATCCAGCATAAATACGAAAACAGGTATCCCTACGATCAATCCCCAAACACCAAAAAACTCTTCTGAAAAAATCAAAATAATAAATGTGTAAAAAACTGGCAGATCGGTTTTGCTAGACATCAGCTTAGGATTTAATACATATGTTTCGATCGCATGAACAATCACAACGGTCAGTAAAATATAAAAGACGTCTTGAAATCCACCGACTGAATAAGCAATGATTGTAAGTGGGATGCAGGAAATAATCACACCAGCAACTGGGATCATGCCTAAGACAAAGACCATGATGGATAAACTGAGCAGTTGCGGAAAATCCATCAAATAAAGTGCCGTCGTAGTGATCACGCAATTGACGAGTGCAATTAAAAGCTGGGCTTCTAAAACGACACCAAAAGTGGAAACAAACTTTTTCCCAAAATATGCCAAGTCTTCAAAAATAAAACCGATTTTACTCGTTAGAAACTGCCCGGTGAACCGCATGACTCGCTCTTTCTCCAGCGAAAAGAACAAGCTGAGTATCAGCGCCATAAAGAATGATACCCCTACAGCCCCAATACCAGAAAGCGAAGATACAAGGAAGTTGACACCTGATTCAAGATATTTTTGGACATTTGAATCCTGAATAATTCCAAAAATCCACTGTAAAAATTCGTTGTTCGTCGGTTGATTGAAAAACTTGATGATCATATCAACAAGTTGAGAAATCTGATCCATCAAAATCGGCAAGTAATGTACCACAGCCACATAGAGAAGCAGGGCGACAAGCGCATACAAAATAATAACAATCAGTCGTCTCGGAATCCGTACCCTTTTTAAGATCATATTTTCAATTCGTGTTACTAAAAAAGCAAAGATAAATGTCAGTAAAATCAAATTGATCATACTGCGGAGAAGATAAAGTGTAAAGCCCATCAATACAAACACTATTATTCTTCGTAAAGTTAAATTTTTTATAAAGTAATCCACCCATTTCATCTTCCACGCTCTCCTCCTTAGTCTTTTTTATTTTATCATAGCTTTCTATATTCGCCTATTCTCGTTCTTTACAAATCGTCTTTTCCACGATAAAATTAACCAATCATCCTACCTTTAAACGAAAGGCGTGTTTCCATGGAAAAAATTATCCGTAAAACGCTGGCAGAACAGGCCTATTTGCAAATCGAGCAAAAAATCCATTCCGGCGAATGGCCGCTTGGTGGGCGTATTCCCAACGAAAAAGAATTAATGGCTCAACTTGGAGTTAGCCGGAACACCTTGCGTGAAGCCATTCGCGCACTAGCAAGTGTGGGACTGCTAGAAGCGCGACAAGGAGACGGTACTTTTGTGACCGCCAAAAGCGAACTAGATGCCATCTTGCAAAAGCGGGCAGAGAAATCAGAACCACTTGAAATCTTCGAGGTGCGAAGAGCGCTTGAAAAAGAAGCAGTGGCACTTGCCTGTCAGCGAAAAACATCGGAGGATATGACTGAGATCCTTCGTTTACAAGCTTGCTGTCAAAAGGCTGCAGCAAGTGGTTTGGAGGAGCAGTTTGTTAAGCAGGATACGAAACTTCATTTGGCAATCGTGGCTGCTGCGCACAATCAATTGCTGATGGACATTTATGCCAATCTGATCGAGCAAATCCAACATTCGATTTTCCGGACAGCTGAATTGACAAAGGAAACGATTATTGGCCATCCGGCACTGATCGCTGCAATCGACCGCGGAGACATCTCACAGGCACAAGAAGAGGTCTCCCGCTACATTTTCCACTTTCAGCAGCTGATTTTACAGGAAGAGGTGGAAAATGACTGATTCTAGAACGACACGTAACGGATTATTGATCTGTGGGATCCTCTTGATTGCCGCCAATCTTCGGATGCCAATCACCTCGCTTAGTCCGCTTCTCCCTTTTATTAAACTGGATTTCCCAATTTCCAGTGCGCTGGCTGGCTTTTTGACAACTCTGCCACTTCTCGCATTTGCACTGGTCTCACCATTTGTGTCCGGACTCAGTCGGCGCTTTGGCATGCGGCGGATTCTTTTTTTGGCATTACTTATTTTGACAATCGGCAGTTTTATTCGACCATTCGGCGGATTAGTACTTCTGCTTGTTGGTACTTTGCTGATCGGCTTTGCGATTGCAGCTGGAAACGTGCTTGTGCCTAGTCTGATCAAACAGGAATTCCCATTCAAACTGGGGCTGATGACAGGCCTCTATTCTATCGTGATGAATCTTTCCGCGGCTATCAGTTCAGGACTTAGTGTGCCTCTTGCTGAAAAGCTGCCGCTCGGATGGCAAGGAAGTCTGCTGACATTCGCTTGCTTTACCTTGATTGCACTGCTAGCATGGCTCCCTCAGCTTCGCAAAAAGCAGGAGCTTCCGCTTTACCAAAAATCCTCTGACAAGCCACAAGTTAATGTTTGGCGGTCACCGCTTGCTTGGATGATTACTGTGCTGATGGGCATGCAGTCATTGATTTTCTATGTTGCGGTCGCATGGCTTCCTGAAATCATGCAAAGTCATGGCTTACTTCCAGCCGAATCAGGCTTGATGCTCACCATCCTGCAAATCGGGATCATGCCAACCACTTTCATCGCTCCAATAATCGCAGCACGCATGAAAGATCAGCGAATACTGGTTGTGATTGCAGCTATCTTTTTAACACTTGGTACAACTGGTCTTCTTCTGGTGAATGAGCAATTTTGGTTGGATGCTGGCATCGTACTCATTCTAGGCATTGGCTCCGGTTTATCTTTCAGTCTGGCGATGATGTTCTTCAACTTGCGGACACGCTCGGCTGAGACGGCAGCTGATCTTTCCGGTATGGCACAGTCAATTGGCTATCTGGTAGCAGCCATTGGTCCAACTCTGTTTGGCACGCTTCATGATCTCAGTGGTCACTGGAATGGCGCTATTGTACTTTTTTATGTGGCGATACTTTTGATTTTGTTTTCCGGACTGATAGCTGGGCGAAATCGCGTGATGGATTGATAGCTCTTATCTAAAAACGACCATCTGGCTGAAAACCGCTTTTGACAGGATTTCAGCAGATGACCGTTTTTCTGATGAAGTTTATTTTTCTTGTTCTTGTAACTGCTTTTGTTCTTGTTTGATTTTTGCCAGCGTTTCCGGTTCTTGGAATAGTCGCAATGCCGTCACAGCTAAAAGTTTGGCTCCTGTTTGAATGGCCGCATCTCCTGCTGGGCTCCCGGCAGCTTCTCGAAATGCCTCTGTGTGAGCAACAAGTGATTCTGGGCCAATTTGAATAAATGGATGGATAGTTGGAATTCTTTGGCTCACATTACCGGCATCTGTGGATCCAACGCCAGCACCGTCCATCTCACACGCCACGCCGAGATCTGCTGATACTTGATAGAAGAGATCATTAAAGGCTTGATTTACCCAGACATTGTCCACGCCTTTTTGAATTCGGCTCATTTTGACCGTCGTACCCGTTTGATAGGCAGCTCCTTCCGCAATCTGTCTCACACGTTCAGTCAAAAGGTCCAAATCTTTCCGTTTGAATGCACGTGTGAAAAAACGTGCTTTGGTATAATCAGGAATGATATTCGGAGCTTGACCGCCTTCCAAAATAATCCCGTGGATTTGTTCCCCTCGTGCCAACTGCTGCCTGAAAGATCCAATCCCATTATAAAACTGGATCATCGCATCCAAAGCATTGATTCCTTCTTCTGGATTCGTGGAAGCATGGGCTGCCTGACCAAAAAATTCAAAATCAAGCACATCAACGGCAGGGGCTGGAACTGTGAGATGCGTTTTGCCGTTCGGGTGTAGCATCATGGCCGCATCGATTTCCTCGAACAATCCGGCCGCACTATAACTTGCTTTGGCACTGCCATTTGGGCCGCCTTCTTCCGCCGGTGGCCCGAAAACAAAAATCGTTCCGCCAAGCATCTCTTGAATAGTGCTTAAACTAACAGCCGCAAGTACACTGGTCGTTCCAATGATATTATGACCGCAAGCATGTCCTAGCCCAGGAAGCGCATCATATTCTGCTAAAAAAGCAATCTTCGGTCCTGGACGCCCACTTTCTTTCCGTGCGATAAAACCAGTTGGATGCCCCACAATCGCTTTTTCAATCTCAAAATCTGCTTCTTCTAACATTTTACATAACGTTTCAGATGCAAAATATTCTTTATTACCGATTTCTGGCTTACGATGGATGGCATGACTGATTGCTACATAATCTGGATGGCGCTGTTCGATATCTACTAAAAGGTGCTTTTGCCATTTATTCATACTTATTTACCAGCCCTTTCATTTTCTGTTTAGTTTCAATACAGGTCTTAGTTCCTGTGAGCAGTGGTCACTATTTTTTAATGGTTGCCCAACTGTCATTTATTCGATTCGCTGACCAAAACCAAGATCGTCTGCAATGCATAAAAAGCTGCGGCAGACTGGGCGCTCTTTCTATCCTATAGTTTCAAATACTCTGCTTAACTAGCATATCAAAGCTCCTACAAAAGGTAAACACACGTATAAAAAAACAAGCCGTACACAGATTGTACAGCTTGCAACTCCGTTTATTTGACCGGTTCAGAATAAGAGAATTTCACTTCTTCTGTATCAGGATCATAGTCGATTTTCCAATCATGCTCTTTAAAGTACCAGTAGTCGTGCTCCTCTACAAATATTAGTAGATTCTCTTCTTTATCAGAAACAGCAATTTCTGTTGGTGCCTCAGCAGCGAGACCAATCGAAAAACCGGGATGTAAGGAACTATTGGAGCCGCCATACTTCGCGAATAAGCGAATGCCATTATCGCCAGACACATCAAACTCGTCCTTGAACCATTTCTGTGCATTCTCCGTTACATTAATTTTCATCCTTTTCACTCCTCATTCCTTTGATTCACTAATGTCAGGATAGCAGATAATCCGCCTGAAAGCATTCATTCTGCTTGATATGTATGCTTATTATAACCGTTTTCTCCATTCATAAAACCTTTTATTGTTATAAAACAGTTAATTTTCTGCCTATTTATCCTATAACAGTATAAAAAAAGCACCAGCCTACCGGCTAGTGCTCTCATACATAGGTTTATTCTAACGGACCTCTGCCTAAGTAAGCTTTGAACATCCAAATGTGTTTGTCGATACTTGTTTTAAAGCCAATCAACATGTCATTTGTCACATCATCGCCTTCTTTATCAGACAGATCGATTCCTTGTTTATATTCATCACGTAATAATTCTAGTGTAGATACCAAGTCTTCCATTAAATCTTCCATTGATTTTGGTTTGTTATAAGGAGCTTCTTCAATACTTGCATTTTCCAAGAATTCTTTCAAAGTAGAAAATGGGCTGCCACCGATTGCAAGGAGACGTTCTGCCACTTCATCCATTTGCTCACCGAATTCGCTGTACAAGTCATCCATTTTTTCATGCAAAGTGAAGAAGTTTTTTCCGCGCATATACCAGTGAATTTGATGAATTTTAACCGTAAAGACGTTCAAATTGGCTACTTGATGATTTAAAAATTCCTTTGTGTCAACAGAGTTAATAGTTTTCATAATTGATGATCTCCTCCTGTTTTGTAATTATTATCAACTAACAATAATTATAATATACTTCCAAACTTTTGTCTAGTGTTGAAAGCTTCACAAAGATTATTTACCACTTAATTTTTATTTTAAACGTTCTTTCTGTATTCGTCGAGATTTAAATAGTCTTCCTTGCAACGGCTTTTAAATCACGGCATAATAAAGGAAGACAGGAGGTTCTTTCATGAGATGGTTGACGCACCAAAATAACCCGATAACTGAAAAAAAGATTGCTAGCCTTACAGGACTTTACAGCCGACTTCCGGCTTCTTACTTAGCTTTATTACGCAGTCAAAACGGCGGATATCCTTCACTTAATGCTTTTCCAACGAATGAACCTACTTCATACGGTCTCTCCCATTTGGAGATTTATCGATTAGCTGGTTTAGAAGAATTAACTTCTGAGGTAAATTACGAACGTGAAAATCAGTTAACATGGCCTAAATTATATTTTTCAGCAGATGGTCCTCGTTTCTTAGCATTCGACTTTTCGACAGAGGAGCCATCCATCAAATATATCGATTATGAAACGCTGCAAGTGCTGGATGTGGCAGAGAGTTTCGAGATATTTCTTGATGGGCTTTATATGGAGTCCTTTCCACTTGAAGAGGCAGCAAATTTTCCGCTTGAAAAACGCATACAGCTTTTCTATGCGCTTCCAACAAGTCAAAAAGGACAACTTTTGGAATATCTTGAAGATACACCGGAAAAACAGGCTTACATGGGCTTACTCATGGATTTGATCTCGATAGATTTGCCAAAGGCTCTGGAACTACTGGAAAATCAGCTGACTTATTTCCGTCGTTCGTTGACAGAGCAAGAGGTTAAAAAGCTGTTTGAGGCTCTTAAAAATACCGATTTAGAAATAAAACAGCTAAAAGAGCTGGAAAAACTTTGGGAGGATTAATATGATTACAGTAGAATTTGTGTGTTTAGGAAATATTTGCCGCTCGCCAATGGCAGAAGGTATTTTTCGGCAATTAGTAAAAGAAGCGGAGTTATCAGAATATATTACAGTTGGCTCGGCTGCTACCGGCAGTTGGAATCTTGGAAAAGCGCCACACCGCGGGACACAACAAATATTGAAGAAACATGGGATTGATTATACCGGGATGAAAGCAACGAAACTGACCCCTGAGAAAATTGCTGATTCAGACTATCTGATTGGGATGGATGCAGCTAATCTTGAGGATATTCAAACAATTGCTGGTTCTCCCTATCTTTTACAATTAGCAAAATTAATGGATTTTGTGGATCATCCTGAAAAAGAAGATATCCCTGATCCTTATTATACAGGTGATTTTAATGAGACGGAACGCCTTGTACTCGCTGGTTGTAACGGCCTTCTTGAAAAAATAAAAGCAGATCACCACTTTTAAAAAGTTTCAAATGCCTAAAAGAGTGGTATAGTCTATCTGACAATCAAAAGGAATGAGGTTATAGTATGTTAGGCATTATTTGGGGGATTATTGTTATTCTCTTCGTTATTTGGCTGATCGGCGTCATTTTTCATATCGCCGGCGGTTTGATCAATATTCTGCTTGTGGTCATATTGATACTGATCATTTGGAATCTGATTCAAATGGCACGCAATCGAAGAGGATAACCAAAAAAGGGACCTGCGGCGAAACTCGCCACAGGTTCCTTTTTATTTTTGCGCTAAATGCTGTTTTCTTAATAATTCAGCTAATTCAAGCCGATTGGGTCGTTTCATTCCTTTAGCGATTTGTTCCGTCCATGTTTCACTGCGCGTACCACCTGTTCGTTTTTCATAATAAGCATGAATCTCTTCATCGTATTGCTGATAGTCTTCCATCGTGCGCATCTGATAACGATCTTGATGATAAATCAGTTCTTCCGGCATTCTTGGTTTTGGTGCAGAAAGCTGTTTAGGGTGCCCTACCGTCAAGCCAAAAAGCGGCATTGCATGATCAGGAATTTCCAACAGTTCTGTTACACGTTTTATATCGTTTCGAATTCCACCGATGAAGCAAATACCAAGCCCCATAGATTCAGCAGCCACTGCCATATTTTGTGCAGCAAGTGTGGCATCAACCACAGAGACTAACCATTTCTCGATTGTATCTAATGATTCTGTCGGGCCACCCTGCGCTTCCGCAATTTGTTTGCTACGCGCCAGATCACTGACAAAAACAAAGAACTGTCCGGTTGTGCGGACATATTCGGCATTTCCAGAAATTTCAGCGAGGATGGCTCTTTTTTCTGGATCTGATACACCGATAATCGAATAGGCCTGAATAAATTTTGATGTAGAAGCGGACTGTGCGGCCTTGACAAGCAAACGGATTTCTTCCCCTGAAAGTGCTTGATCCGTAAAAGCTCGAACGGAATAGTGACTTAAAAGCTGCTCAATCGTATCATTCATCATTTTTCCCCCTCTTAATCATCAAAGATATGGCGCTTATAATGCGGTTCTTTCTCTAATTGCGTGAAAGACTGTTGACGCAGCGCTTCATAGACTAAAATAGCAGCTGTATTAGACAGGTTGAGTGAACGGATATTTTCATTCATCGGAATGCGAAGAGCAGTTTCCTCATATTTGCGCAATAATTCATCTGGAAGCCCAGTTGTCTCCCGACCAAAAATAAAATAATGTTCCTCGTTTGGATCACTAAAATTAAGGTCACTATAAACATGACGACCAAATTTAGTAATACAATAATATCGACCGTTCGGATTCTTTTCGAAAAAGTCCTCGAGCGAGTCATAATAATGAATCTTAACATGATCCCAATAATCAAGACCAGCTCGCTTCAACATCTTATCCTCTGTTGAAAAACCAAGCGGTCGGATCAAATGAAGATCGGTATCAGTTCCTGCACATGTGCGGGAAATATTTCCTGTATTGGCAGGAATTTCTGGTTGATAAAGGACAACATGATTTGACAATTGTTTCACCTGATTTCTATCATTTTTTCTGCACGTGCCAGTTCATCCAGCACGTCTGGATCTTTTTCCTGCAATTTTGCCTTTCGTATGGCGCTTAATGCTTCTTCACTAGCAATCTTCCCCAGCGACCAAGCGGCTGTACCACGAATGACGGGACGCGGATCATTGGTTAGAACCTGAATAAGAATCGGTACGGCCGTCGCATCCCGATAACGGCCTAAAATAATGATCGCATTCCGCTGAATCGGTTTCTTCCCCCGCCATGAGCCCGCCATTTCCCCGAATCGTGTCTGAAATTCCTTATTGGAAATGGACAGTAGTGGTTTAAGTTCTGGTCGAACTAATTCGGGATCTGGTTCCATGTCAGGGTGCAAATGATAATCTACGCCTCGGTTATAAGGGCAGACGACTTGACAGGTATCGCATCCATATAAACGATTATGCAGCACATCCCGATATTTTTCATCTAAGAAGCCTTTTGTTTGTGTCAAATAGCTGAGACAGATCAGCGGATTCATTTTGCCATCTCCAAGAAGCGAACCTGTTGGACATGCCTTCACACATTGATTGCAGCTTCCGCAAAGGTCGCCAATCGGCTGGTCTGGTTCAAAAGATAAATTCGTGATCATTTCTCCTAAATATACATAGGACCCAAATTCTTTTGTGAGAAGCAGCGTATTTTTGCCACGAGCGCCGATGCCAGCTCTTTCAGCAACGGCAACATCTGAAAGCTCTCCTGTATCGACCATTGATTTCATCCGAGCATTTGGTTCATGCTTTTTGATAAAAGTCTCGATCAAAGCTAATTTTTCTCGCAAGATCGTATGGTAATCAATGCCCCAAGAAGCGCGTGCAAAAACACCTCGTCGGGCTTCTTTTTTGCTGGTTGGTGTTTCTTTTAATTTGGAAGGATAGGCTAGTGCGATGGCAATGATCGACCGGGGCTGATCAAAAATCAGTTCTGGATATACCCGCTCATCTATATTGGGATGTTCAAAACCGGTCAAGACATCTGCCTCTTCTGCTTTTTTTAACCGTTTCTTTAAAAATAGAAATGGATCAGCTGTTGTAAAACCGATTTTTTGGATGCCGATTTCTGCTGCATAGGTTTTAATGGCTTCTTTCAGTGCTTGTGGCTCCACCTAAAAAACCCCCTTAAACAAAAATAAACGCAATGCTTCGCTTAAAAAGGTCGAAACACTGCGTTAGTAACAATTTTAAAAGAGCGGGTGAAGGGAATCGAACCCTCGACAACAGCTTGGAAGGCTGTGGTTTTACCACTAAACTACACCCGCATAATGATTGGCATCACTTATCGTAACAACTTTTATATCATATCATTTGCCTGCCATTTTGACAACCCTTTTTTGGAAATTTTTTATTGATTTTGGTTTTCTCTCTACTACTTCATGACTCTCATCGCTGAATTTCTTATCCTATTGAAATAGCTTTTCTATTCCTCAAGAAGATGCTCATGCTTTCAATCGATGGTATTACATCCTTTTCGTATAAACCGTTAAAACTCGCCATTTATTTTGGGATTTTCACTTCACTTAGCGGTTTTCTCTATCTATTCATTGTTTTGGGACAGCGCTTATTTACAACGACGACTATTCCAGGTTGGTCATCTCTGATCATTCTACAACTCATTTTTGGCGGACTTATTCTGCTGCTGCTGGGCATTGTTGGAGAATATATCGGTCGAATCTATGAAGAAGTGAAGGATCGACCACTTTATATCGTGGAAAGTTCCAGTGGTTTCGAGCAAAAGGAAGCAAATATCATCCGACTCCATTCTGAAACCCATTCTTAAACAAAAAAATCAGGAAAGAAAGGTTCCTCAAACGTTGAATTCTGAGGGATTGCCTTTCTTTCCTGATTTTTTAATAAAGCAGATCAAGAAACTCTTCTTTGGTAATATTACCGAAGTACGTTTTGATATCTACATCTTGCAGTGCTTTTTCTAAATCTTCACGTTTATAGTGAACACCACGAAGTTTTTCTTCAATCTCTGTCACATCACCGATTCCGAAAAAGTCCCCAAAAATTTTGATGTCGCTGATCACGCCTTTTTCTACATCGAGGCGCAAATCAATCGACCCCACTGGAAAGCGTTTGGAACGTTCCAGGTTGAATTTTGGTGATTTGCCGTAATTCCAGTCCCAATTGGCGTAGCGTGCTGCTGAAATTTCATGGATACGCGACCAATCTGCCTCAGTTAGTTTATATTCCTTGACATCTGCTACATCCTGAACATTAAAAATCGAACGGAGCAAGAGATCCCGGAATTCTTCTGTGGTCATTTTTTGGTCCATAAATTGCGATATATTAGCTACACGGCTGCGAACTGACTTGATACCTTTTGATTCTAGCTTGTCCTTCCGAGGCTTCAAAGAGGCTGCCACATGATCCAGATTCAGATCCAGCATCAACGTGCCATGAGAGAACATTTTGCCTTTTGTTGCAAATTGCGCATTGCCTGAAACTTTATAGCCATCAATCAGCAAATCGTTCCGGCCCTTGAGTTCTGCTTCCACACCAATTTTTCTTAGGGCTTCAACAATCGGCTGCGTGAATTTAGCAAAATTATGGAAGCTTTCGCCGTCATCTTCTGTGATAAAACTAAAATTCAGATTGCCTTCATCATGGTAGACTGCTCCGCCACCTGATAAGCGACGTACGACAATGACTCCATTTTTTTCGACATATTCCGTATTGATTTCTGCCACCGTATTCTGATTGCGCCCGATGATAATGGATGGCTGATTAATGTAAAATAGGAGAACCGGTTCGTCTAAATCCAATTCCGTCAAAATAAATTCTTCGACAGCCAAGTTGATTCGCGGATCTTTTTCATTTTTATTATCAATAAAATACACGTTTTTCTACCCCTTTATATTGTGATCGATAATCCTTTTTCAGCAAGTAAAATTTCTCCGTTAAATTCAGCAGCAGCTTCGGTTTTCAATTGTTGCAACGAACCATTTTGCGGTAGATGAGTGAGCATCAATTTCTTCACGGATGCCTGTTTGGCAAGTCGTCCCACCTCAATACTCGCCATATGTACACGAGACTTTCCAGCCATTTCCTTAAAAAAGTTCGTATCAGCAAATAGAAAATCAGCCCGCTCGGCGAAAGCGACAAAACTTTCTTGATAGGCACTGTCTGCCGTGTAGACGACGGACTTTCCATTAGCGGAAAAACGCATCGCAAAGCAGGGGACCGGATGAATAGTCCGTAAGAATGAAATGCTGAATGGCCCCACTTCCAGTATGTCCTCTTCCTGATAGACATATGCTTCCGTAACGTCTTTCATGTTCAAATAAGAAAAACCGCGTTCATCTTCATTGTGCGCGTAAATCGGTAATATGGGCGGACGATTTTCCTGATTTGAAAGCAATCGAATATGCTGCAAGATCCCTACATCTGCCACATGGTCAGGATGATAGTGTGACAAAATAACCGCATCTAGATCGGCAGGATCCAGATAGTTCTGCATAATGGAAACAGCGCTTGCCCCCACATCAATCAGCAGTTTGAAACCCTCTTCCTCAAGCAGATAGCTGGAAGTCCCATCGTTTTTCAAAGGATAACCTCCCCAATGTCCAAAAACAGTGAGTTGCATCTTTTCACATCCTTTCTGATTCCTTCTTCATCATACACTAAAAAATGACTTTCAGATACTCCTACGCTCCCTCAATCAAATGATCTAAAAGTGCAAATAATATCTCCCGATTCTCTGTAGGAATTACAGTTTGTTCGATCGCTTCACGTGTCTGTACATAAGGGCCATCTGTAATATAAGCAGCATCATGCTGAACAATCGCGGCTACATTTTCCTGCTTGGTTTCAAAGTGAAATTGCAGTCCTATGAGATTCGGCTCAACAAAGAAACCTTGATTGGAACAGCCGACAGAGGAAAAAATCCTCTGAGCTCCTTCTGGTAAGATAAAAGTATCACCGTGCCAGTGAAATACAGTTAATTCATTTGGAAAGTCTGCCATTGCTGGAATGGCAGTTGTCGTTTGGATAGGAAAGAAACCGACCTCTTTTACCGGATTGGGTACAACCTGTCCGCCAAGTGCCGCAGCAATTTGCTGGGCGCCCAAACAAACTCCAAAAATAGGCTTTTTTCTCTGATGGAGCGCCCGAATCAATCTGCGTTCCTCTTCGAGTGGTTCCCAGTCGTCATAAATATTCATCGGTCCGCCAAGCACCACCAAAAAGTCAACCTCTTCCGCGCTTGGAACAGCCTCCCCTAAGTCGAGTCGGTGAACCTGAAGCGCATACCCACGCTCCTTACACCAATCTCCAATCAATCCTGGATTTTCAAAAGCGACATGTTGTAAACAATCAATTTTCATCTGCTTGCTCCTTTCAAAAAAGACTCCTCAGCAGGCTGAAAAGTCAAAAACTGTTAAACAGCTTCCGCTTCCTACCAAATGAAGGAGTCCAATTTTCATCATTGACTAAAATACTTTTTTTCAAGATCATCTGTCATTTTCTCGGTTTTGACTAGCTTCCCTGTGGCCACAAATCGCTTCGTCGTCTCTGTTGGTTTATCACAGGTAATCAAAGTGATTGTCGCATCATCAGTAGGGTTCAGTACCGAAACATCTGTCTCATTAATTGTTTTGGTTTGATCGATTTCATATTCATATACATTTTGCTGGTCGGTTAGGTAAACTTTCGCACCTTTTTTAACATTCATTAATGGCCCGAAAAGCAGTGATTCCTGCTTCATATGGTGGCCAGCAAGCGGATAGTTCCCTTCGCCCATTTTCTGATCCGGTAACATTGTTGTCGCCCCGGCCAAAAGATTTGCTGTGTTTGTTCCTTTAAAAACAAGCAATTGAATATCTACGGAAGGAATGGAGATCGCACCGACTACAGCTTCTTTATTATAATTCGCCGCCCCCTGTAAAACAGAAGTCATCGATGGAAGCGCAACACTATCATAATCAAACGTTGCATCCTTCTCGTTGTTTTTTTCTATGTCTTTTTGTGAATAGTTTTCGATCGTTTCATGACTGCTCATATATTTTACAATCCCGTCTTTAATGAAAGGTGAAAATACTAGAAGCAGGCCAATAATCAATATAATGATCGCTATTGTTTTCTTTAGCATATCATGCCTCCTCACCGCTTTCTTCATTATAAAGCAACTCCGCCCCTTCTGCAACTTGCAAAGAACGCCATCCAGATTGAGAATCTATCGGTTCTTTTTTTCCTGACAGAAACGGGTTTCCCTGCACTGTAAAGCGCAATGGGTAGAATGTAGACAGTCGCTTGTTCGGAATGCCGATCCGCACTGTGCTACTGATTTGTTTGGGAATCCTCCCTTCCTCCAGCCAAATATTACTCGTAAAAATCGTTTTCCCATAATCTTGCATGCTTAATTTCAAGGCTTGTGTCAGCTTTCCGGGACCGTTTGAAATCTCTCGTCCAGTTCGTCCACCTCGATTTCTGCTCATCAAGGTCGAATCAGAGACTGGCTCAACGGCACGGATCAGAACGGCTTCTGGAATTCCTTCTGACATGGTAATGATATTCAGCAGCACTTGCTGATGCATTTGATACATATAAATATGGCCGGGAGACTGGAACATAATGCGGGTCCGCTTTGTCAATCGGTTCCCATAGCTGTGTGCCGCTTCGTCATCTTTCCCAAGATAGGCCTCAGTTTCAGTAATATAGGCTTCATAGCATTCGTTTCCGATCTGATGGACTATTTTCTTTCCTAAGAGATCCCGTGCGACCATTGTAGTGGATTTATAATGAAAAAAATCCGGTGTCAGTTTCATCGTATCGCCTCATTTCCTTCTTAATTTTAAGCAAAAACAGCCTTTTTTGCACGATTTTTTACTTACGGCACATTTTCCGACTTGAGACGCATGTGTTTTAGCTTGCCTTTTGTTAAACTTATGTTAGAATTATGTTAACGTGGGTTCGGGTATGAATGTCTTAATTTATACATATGTACCTGCTTTTTTTAATCAGCACGCTTTTATAAGCATAAAAGAAACCCAGCAAAAAGAGTGTAGGAGAGGTGTACTATGAAAAATGGGAACGGGAAAGTCCGGGCCTTTTTGAGCAAGAATTATGGCTTTTTTATTCTTGCCGTTGTTTTATTTTGGATTAAATCTGTCATTGCCTATGTGACCCAATTTAATTTGGGTATTGAAAATCTAATGCAGCAATTTTTACTGATCATCAACCCGATCGGTTCGACAGTATTCTTTATGGGATTGGCTCTTTTTGCCAAGGGCCGCCGCTCGCATATTTGGATCATCGTGATCGATTTCTTACTGACATTTATTCTTTATGCGAATATGGTCTATTATCGATTCTTCAGCGACTTTATCACGCTTCCTAACCTAAGTCCAAAACAAATGTCGAATATGGGCGATATGGCTGGCAGTGTCTTCGCTTTGATGAACTGGACAGATATTTTCTTCTGGCTGGATATCATCTTCTTGATTTGTCTACTTGCCTTCCACATCGTTGTACCGGAAAGAGCAGATCGGATGAGAGCGCGTAAAGTAGTTGGCGTTTTGACATTGGGTGTAGCGATTTTCTTCGCAAACTTAGGTCTTGCAGAAATCGATCGTCCGCAGCTTTTGACTAGAACTTTTGACCGTAATTATATTGTTAAATATTTGGGCATGACCAATTATCAGATTTACGATGCTGTGAAAAGTACAGAAGCAGAAACACAACGTGCCTTGGCTGACAGCAGTGATGTGGACGAAGTGCTTAACTATACGAAATCAAAATATGCTACGCCTAACCCGGAATATTACGGTGTAGCTAAAAATATGAATGTCATCTATATCCATTTGGAAAGCTTCCAGCAATTTTTGGTCGACTACAAGCTAAATGGCGAAGAAGTCACACCAACTATTAATAGCTTTTTCCATGATAAAAATACAATCAGTTTTACAAATTTCTTCCACCAGACAGGCCAAGGGAAAACTTCCGATGCCGAAATGATGCTGGAAAATTCACTTTATGGACTGCCACAGGGTTCAGCCTTTACGACGAAAAGCCAGAACACTTATGAATCAGCTCCTGGTATTTTAGCCAATTACGGTTATGATTCCGCTGTTTTCCACGGAAACTATAAGAGTTTCTGGAACCGAGATGAAATTTACAAAGAATTTGGCTACAATCATTTCTTCGATGCTAGTTATTACAACATGAAAGAAGAAGATTTGACTGAGTACGGCCTGAAAGATAAACCTTTCTTCGAGCAGTCAGAGCAATATATCGAAACCCTTCAGCAGCCGTTCTATGCGAAATTCATTACCCTAACTAACCACTTCCCGTACCCAATCGATGCTGATGAGGCATCCATTGATCCAGCGACCACGGGAGATTCATCCGTTGATACGTATTTCCAAACCGCCCGCTACTTGGATGAAGCTGTGGCAGAGTTCTTGGATTACCTGAAATCATCTGGACTGTATGACAATTCTGTGATCATCATGTATGGAGACCACTATGGTATCTCAGATAACCATGCCGATGCGATGAGTCAAATTCTTGGAACAGATTATAATGCCTACCAGAATGCCCAAGCACAGCGTGTACCGCTTATGATTCACGTTCCTGGTGTGGAAGGTGGCATCAACACGACTTACGGTGGTGAGATTGACGTTCTGCCAACTGTTCTTCACCTTCTGGGGATCGATACGAAAGATTATCTGGAATTCGGTACTGATTTACTCTCAAGTGAACATAAACAAGTGGTACCATTTAGAAACGGCGACTATATTACACCGGAATATTCCATGATCGGCGGCAAGTATTATAACCAGCAAACGGGTGAACCGATCGAGACGGAAACAAAAGAAATGAAAGAGACGAAACAAACCGTCCAGAAAGAATTATCACTTTCCGATTCTGTTCTTGAAGGTGACTTGCTCCGCTTCTACAAGCCGGATGACTTCAAGAAGATTGATCCGACAGACTATAACTACAATAAAGGCAAGCAGAAATGGCCGGGATCTTCCCCCACTTCTGACAGTACCAAAGCCACTGAACAATCTGGCAAAAATGAAGACAGCTCAGATGCAGCGGATTCAAGTGCAGCTACTGCCAATTGATATGAACAAAACCCTGTAAGTTAAACTTGCAGGGTTTTTTGTATACTTTTGACTCCCCCGCTTCTTTTTGCTATTCTATAAAAGGATTTCATCGAAAGGGAGAGACGTATGAAAATACTAAAAAATTATATGTTTACGATTTTGCTTCTGAGCGGGATCGTGATTGGTGGGATTAGTGGGATTGTTTTCGGGGAAAAAGCGGCCATCGTAAAGCCTATCGGTGAGTTGTTTTTGAATCTGATGTTTGTTGTGATCGTACCGCTTGTTTTTTTAAGTGTTTCATCAGCTATTGCAAATATGGAACAAATGAAACGACTTGGGAAGATCATGGGAACTGTTTTCGCCGTTTTCTTTACAACGGCACTAATCGCTGCTGTAATTGCTTTTATAGGTACGTTGCTTTATAATCCGCTGCAAAATGTGGACACTTCAGCCCTTCTTGCGCACTTGCCTGAAGCACCAAGTGAACAAGGAAAAACACTTGGTGAGATTATTGTCTCCACATTTACTGTGCCTGATTTTCTGGATCTTTTTTCTAAGTCCAATTTATTACCACTGATCATTTTTTCTATTCTTTTTGGGCTTGCAACCACACTAGCCGGTGAAAAAGGACGACCGATTGCAGATTTCCTGCAGGCTGGTACAACGGTCATTTTAAAAATGATCCACTTGATTATGTATCTTGCGCCTATAGGACTGGGCTGTTATTTCGCTGCAACTGTCGGTGAACTAGGGCCACAAATCTTAAATGGCTATGTCAATGCCTTTTTGCTTTATTTACTGCTAGCGATCGTTTACTTCTTTGGTGCAAACAGCTTGTATGCTTGGATTGCGGGAGGAAAGCTTGGCTTCATGACCTTCTGGAAGAATGTATTAACACCAGCTGTTACAGCCATTGCCACCTCTTCCAGTGCTGCTTCCATTCCTGCCAATCTTTTAGCAACGAAAAAAATGGGCGTTCCAGATGATATTGCAGAAACTGTGATTCCACTTGGGGCCAATACGCATAAAGATGGGTCCGTCATGGGAGGAATCATCAAAATCGTGTTCCTCTTCACCTTATTTGGCAAAGACATGACGAGTCCAAGCAGTATTTTAGCCATTATTCTTGTCGCTTTCCTTGTTGGTGCTGTCATGGGAGCCATTCCAAGTGGCGGCATGACGGGAGAATTACTGATTTGTTCAGTGTTCGGCTTTTCACCGGAGCTTGTAGGAACAATCATGATTATTAGTACCATCATCGATATTCCTGCCACCCTGCTGAATTCAACTGGGAACACAGTCTGTGCCATGATGGTAACACGTTTTGTCGAAGGTAAAGACTGGTTAAAGAAAAAAGTAATGATCAAAGCATAGATACTAAAATTTTATTACTTATTTTTGAGCAATTTTCTGGAATTGCTCTTTTTTTCGTTCTATAATCAATATGTAAGCGATATCAAAAGGAATCAAGGAGGAATTTTTTATGGGAAGATTAGCAGGAAAAGTTGCGATCATTACAGGGGCTGCAGGGGGCCAGGGCAAGGCGGAAGCACTACTGTTTGCCAAGGAAGGCGCCATTGTAATCGCAACAGACATGCAAGAAGCTCTACTTAAGGAAACTGAAAAGGAGCTGCAGACAATTGAGCCGAAATCACTTACTTTTAAACATAATGTCGCAAGTGAAGAAGACTGGCAGCATATTGTCGACCAAGCGATCGAACACTTTGGACACATTGATATCCTGGTAAATAATGCAGGAATCAGCACGGAAAAAACAATTTTAAATACGACCCTTGACGAGTGGAATAAAGTGCTCACAGTCAATTTAAACGGAACTTTTCTCGGTATGCAGAAAGTTATTCCGCATATGCAAGAAAATGGCGGTGGTTCAGTCATCAATATTTCGTCCATTGCCGGACTTACAGGTGGATCAGGGGCCAGCAGTTATACAGCCTCTAAAGGAGCGGTGCGTTTGCTTACAAAAGCCGTAGCTGTTGATTTTGCAAAAGACAATATTCGTGTCAATTCTGTTCATCCGGGCTATATTGAAACCCCTATGACGAAGCAGCTTTTTGAAAGTGAGGAAACGCGGGGCTGGTTCCAATCGCTCACACCCCTTCCACGACTTGGTAAATCCATTGATATTGCTGAGGGTGTCTTATATTTGGCAAGTGATGAATCTAGTTTTGTCACAGGTGTGGAACTCCCCATCGACGGAGGATATTTCGCCCAATAACACGCAAAAAGACAGCTTATCCTGTTGGATCAGCTGTCTTTATTTTTTTCTTCATTCTCCTAATTGTTTGTGCTACAATGAGAAATGGATAAAAGTTGGGAGGCAAAGAAACGCGAATGAGTAGCAAAGATTTTTCTTTTCATCGTAAAAGCCCAGAAGAGCTCCTTGCTCAGATTGAAAAACTAAAACGTGGCAAACTAAAAATTTATATTGGCTCAGCGCCGGGAGTTGGAAAGACCTACCGGATGCTGACAGAAGCACATGAACTCCAGCAAGAAGGTATTGACATCGTGATCGGTCTTGCTGAAACACATGGCCGAAAAGAAACGGCCGCCTTACTGAATAATCTGGAAATGATTCCTTTAAAAGAGATCCATTACAAAGAAAATACCTATATGGATTTGGATGTCGAGGCAATCATTGCTCGAAATCCTGAAGTGGTGGTCATTGATGAACTGGCTCACTCGAACGTACCCGGCTCCGAAACTGATAAACGCTATCGCGATATCGAGCGCATCCTCCAAGCGCGAATCAATGTCATTACAGCTGTAAATGTCCAGCATCTTGAAAGTTTGCATGATGTGGTCCATGATATTACGGGTGTTTCTGTGCGCGAGCGTATTCCTGACAGCGTAATTGATGCAGCGGATGAAGTGATTCTGATTGATGTAACAGCCGAAACTTTACAAAAGCGGCTTCGGGATGGCAAGATTTATCAACCAGAAAGAATCGAACAGTCGCTCGAAAATTTCTTTACAACTAAGAATCTATCCGCCTTGCGAGAAATTGCTTTACGTGAAGTAGCGGATGATGTGGATGATAAATCTGACAAAAAAGCCGCTCAGCTCCGAGCAGCGATGATGAATGAAAAAATTCTCGTTTGTATCAAAAATGATGCGAATGCAGAAAAATTGATCCGTCGCGGTTATCGGATTGCCGACCGGTTACGCAGTGAGCTCTACATCCTGATGGCCATTGATAAAGAGCTGGAAGAACTGCCAACACATATTCAGGAAAGCTATGCGGAGTGGCGCGATCTTGCACAACAATTTGGTGCCCATTTTCTACTTGAACCAATGAAAGAGCGCAAAATTCCCCAAGTGATTACAGATGTAGCTAACAAAAAACAGATCACCCAAATCATTTTAGGGCAATCAATCAAAAGCCGTGTGGAAGAAATCGCCAAAGGGTCGATCGTAAATGCCATTATGCGGCAAACAGACGGTGTGGACATCCATATCGTCGCTAATTCTAGAAAAAATTAATCCTCAAAAAAACCCCGATTCTAATGATGGAAACGTCGCTGAGTCTATTCTCTATCAGCCAATCGCTCCCATCTTGAATCGGGATATTTTATTTATCTGACTAAACCATGCAGAATATAATCCACTGTATATTCTATCTCTGCCTGATCATCCCATGCGGCATCGGGCATCACAACGAAACGGGTCAATAAAAATCCGACAATATTAGTGATCAATGCACGCATGATTGTGCTGTTTGGCATGTCGGCAAGCTCGCCACGTTCCTTATAATAATTAATCACGCGGTCAAATTTCCCTTTGACATGTGTCATAAAGATTTCCGAGAATTGCTGGCGTAGCTCATCATGATAAAACAATTCCAAAAAGTAAATTTTAATGAGTTTACCGTTCTTTTCCGTAAATTCATAACGGTTTTCAATGATGTTTTGCACAAGCGTCCGAAAGTCTGGATAATCTTGCTCAAGGACTTCCTCCGAAAAATTAGCTGCAAAAAACGGGATCACACCGCCGATCAATGTCGGCATTGTGAGAGCCATCAATAAATCTTTTTTCGTCTTATAATGACGGAAAATCGTTCCTTCAGCAACACCGGCTTTCTTCGCAATCTCACTTGTACTCGTTCCGGCAAAGCCTTTCTCAGCAAAAAGTTCGATTGCTGCCTGCACAATTCGTTTTTGCTTTTCACTCATATGACGATCTTCTTCCATCAAGTTCAGCATTTTTTTCGCAATATCATCTGTTTCTTTCACCTTTCTCTTCCTTTCTTAAGCTTTGCGATATTTTTTCAAAGCAAAAATATTCAAAATCAAGAATACAGCTGCAAAAGCCACTAAAATATAGAAATCTGTTACAAAGCTGCTGAACCCTTCCCCTTTAATCATAATGTCTGTCAGCGCCTGTGCTCCGTAATACATCGGCATTAAGTGGGCGATCCATTGCAGCCAGTCGACCATACCTTCTAGTGGAAAAATCCCACAGAATAAAATTTGTGGCACGATTACAATCGGAATAAACTGAATGACTTGAAATTCACTATTAGCAAATGTCGAAAGTAGCATCCCTAAAGCAAGTGAGACGATTGCAAGCAGTAAAGTGATCAGTAACACATACCAGATCGAACCATTTTGTGTCATATCTAGTACATGAATGGAAAAGAGGGCAACAATGATCGACTGAATAAGGGCAAACAAGCCAAAACCGATCATATATCCAAGTTCCAGTTCATAACGTTTGATTGGGGTTGCCATCAGACGCTCAAGGGTTCCTGTCGTCCGTTCACGCAAAAAGGATATGCCTGCAATTAAAAAGACAAAGAAGAAAACAAAGAATCCAATAAAAATAGGACCAATGGTATCAAAGTAAGTCGTATCAGCATTTCCATAAACATAATCAGTCGACAAAGTCAGCTGTCCATTTGCAAGCAGCATCTCCTCACTGGATGAAGACCCGCTTCCTGTCATCTGACTGATTTTATCCATTTGTGCTTGCATAGCTTTTGCGGCTTGTTGCATGCTTTCTTCCTGCATGTGCATCATACTCTTTTGAAGCTTCATAGTGATTTCTTTACTGACAGCCGGATCACTGTTCTCAAAAGTAATCTTCAACTTGTCGCCATCTTGTTCAATGAAAGCATCTAGTTCATCTTCTTTAATAGCGGTTTTAGCCTTTTGCTCTTTATCCTCATAACTTTCAACCTTTAAATCATTCTGTTTGAATGTTTGGACGAGCTCATCAGAGAGCCCTACTTCACCAATGACCGGGTCGACTGCTTGACCATTGAACAAATAGTTGAGCAAAGTAATCAAAAGAAGCGGTGCTAGAAACATCAATGCAAGTGTCCGCTTGTCTCTTTTAAACTGAAGCATAATTCGTTTGACGATCGCAAGTGTCCTCATGATTCTGTCCTCCCGAACGCCAAAAAGGCATCTTCCAATCGATTTGTTTCCGTATGTGCTGCCAATTCGGCTGGTGTCCCTTGGGCAATGATCCGTCCATTTCGCACCATTGCCAGCTGGTCGCATTTCTCTGCTTCATCCATGACATGGGTCGTAACAAGAATACATTTTCCTTGTTTTTTTAGTTCTGCTAATTCTTCCCAGATGGATTTGCGTAATTCCGGATCGATTCCGACAGTTGGCTCATCTAGAATCAAAACATCTGGATTCTGTAAAACAGAGATGGCTAGAGACAACCGACGTTTCATTCCACCAGAAAAAGCTGCCACTTTTTTGTTCAAATCAGCCGTTAAATTGACCAATTCTGCCGCATAAACAATCCGTGTTTTCTTTTCTGCGCCTTTTAAATGATATAAGGAAGCAAAAAAATCCAGATTTTCTTTAGCAGTCAACTCCGTGTATAGCGCATCTGACTGCGCCATGTAACCGATTCTTGGGACGATTTTCAAAGAAGGCATCAATGTTCCAAGCACCGTCACTCTCCCGCTAGTCGCCTTTTCCATGCCGACAATCGCCTTAACAAGAGTTGTCTTTCCTGCACCCGATGGACCAATTAATCCATAGATCTGTCCACTAGAAACCGCCATATCCACATGCTTTAAAATAGACTTTTTATGAAGAATGACTTCCAGCTGTTCCACTTCAATTAAGGGTTGCATAATCTCCCTCCTCCAATAAGTGAGTACTTACTCATTTATATTATACGATATCTCCTTTATTTGTAAAGTAATAACAAGAAAGCGACCCTAGCCTTCTCCATATAGAAGAAGCTGGTGCCGCCCATACCTTGTTTTATTTTCGTAAATAAATATCTGAAATGAGATGATTGCTACCTTTTTTCAATATCAAATCAGCACGATATTTCGTACGCTCAATATTTTCTTTCAGATTAACGCCGTTGATATTGTCCCAAATATCCAAAGCATACTTCCCTGCTTCTTCTTGACTGATTTTTGTATAGGGATGAAAATAAGAACTTTCATCCTGAAAAGCGGTTTCCCTCAACATATAAAAACGTTCCAAATACCACTTTTTAATATCTTCCTCTGCGGCATCCATGTAAACGGAGAAATCAAAGAAATCACTTGGTAAAAATAAATCCTTTTGCTCACCTTGTAAAACATTGATGCCTTCAATGATCACAATATCAGGACGCTTGATTGTACGGGTCTCTTGCAGTACATCATAGGTAAAGTGAGAATAAAGCGGCACCTCTACCACTTCTTTTCCAGCTTTAAGATCCATTAGAAACGACTGAAAACGCGCTTTATCATAGCTTTCAGGAAAGCCTTTTCGATCCATCAATCCTTTTTCTTCCAGCTGCTTGTTCGGATATAAAAAACCATCTGTTGTAATCAGTTCCACCTGTCGCGTTTTGGAGAACCAGCGATCAAGCATCAATTTAAAAACACGAGCCGTGGTACTTTTCCCCACCGCCACACTTCCAGCAAGTGCAATAATAAATGGCGGACGGGATTCCTTTTTCTTGAGATACTCCATTTTTTCACCATGAATAAAAATTGCTTCATGATATTGGATCGCCATCAACTTGATTAGCGGCAGGTAGATGTCTGAAATATCTGCAAGTGAAATCCGATCATTGAGTCCGCGAATAGCTTCTAATTCTTCAGCTGTCAGTATTTGATCTTTGCTGACCTCCAATTCCCGCCACTCATCCCGCGAAAAATGAAAGTAATGTTCATAATAATTCATGGATAGATTCCGTCCTTTTGCTAATCTTTACGTGAAAGCCTACACAGTTATACGATTAAGCATACCGCAAATGGTAGGAAACCGCAAGATACTCTTCTTCAGTAAGTCCGGTATACATAGACGTCTTTTGGCTTCGAGATCTTCTCATAATGATCCACTTTGACAGCTGGAATATTCATTTTAAATGGAGCATAATATTCTTGTTCGATCGTACCAGTGACTTTTAGCCATGTATCATTGTCAAATTTGGCTCCTTCTGGCATATTTGTCAGCATGCCATAAACACCCGAATCAGCCACACAATGGATAATACCGAATCGGAATAAGAAGACATTATTCACATCTGTCACCGTGTCATTATACACAAAGCCAGTAAATTGAATTTGTTTTCCAATAAAGTCCCCCGGATAATTGTAAATGATCTCCATCGTCAGCAAATAATTATCATCTGTTACAATAATCGGATTTTCTTTATCCAACGATTTTCGTTCCTTTTCCATCATTTTTTGATAATCGCTTGCACCAAAATAACCGCTTGTATCTGGCCGTAAAAACTGATTCATGGCATACGGATCATCACCAGCTGCATTATTTTTAGGAAAATGAAAGCCTTTGGCCGAAACGATCGTTGAGTCAAGCGTTGCGACAGGAAACAAAAATCCGGCGATAAGTGGATAAATCAGAAGACTGTAGACCAAGATTTTCTTCCACCATGTATTTTCGCCTTCATGTACATGTCCCATGTGTTCGTGATGCGCTGCCTGATCTTCGTCGCGAAAGACCATGATCAGCTGAATAATCGCAAGAAAAAACGCCGCCACCATGGCTGAAAGTGACAAATAGGAATACTTCATATTGATATATTGGCTGATATTCCCGCTGATATGCAAATACATTAAATAAAAACCAAAACCAAATAAGATAAACGCGCGAAGCATTCAATTCACCTCCTAAATGATAAGTGCATAAATAAAGACCACAACCGTCACACTACTAATCAAAAGCAGTACAAATTTTGTTTTAAAGGTTGCGAGCATCATCATAACATTTTTAATATCGAGCATCGGGCCGAAAACAAGAAACGCCACGATCGACTGTGTGGAAAACACACTGCGGAAAGAGGCACCAATAAAGGCATCTGCCTCTGAGCAAAGTGATAAAACAAAAGCTAGCACCATCATCAAAATGATTGACAGAACAGGGCCATGACCGATCGATACCAGCGTAGACGTCTTGATATATGTTTGCATGGCTGCTGCAATCAGGGCACCAAACACTAAAAACTTTCCGACAGAAAAAAATTCATCGACCGCATGCTGAGCTGTATGCCAAATCTTGGCACCCAACCCCATATGTGTATGATCATGCTGTTTGTGTTCATGAGTATGCGTGTGATCGTGATGAGTAGCAGTTCCTTTTGCAGAACCACCTTCTAGTGTTAATTCAGCTGTCTGGGTGAGCTCAGGCATAGTTACTTCTGCTTCTCCGGCTGCAAGTGCCAGAGCAGGCTGTCTTTTCTTTTCATCCGCCGCTTCATAGGCAAGAAATTTATCCTTTAATCCGTTCCCTTTGTAGAAATAAGCAATCAAATTCCCAACGACAAGTGCCACGACCAAGCTGCCGATCACACGAAGAAGCGGGACTTCCCAGGTACTTCCAAAAGCGACATATGTAGAAAAAAGAACGACTGGATTAATAATCGGCGCCGTCAGCATAAAGGCTATGCCAGCATGAAGTGGTACCCCTTTTGAAAGCAGATTTCTGACAATCGGTACGATCCCGCACTCACATGACGGAAAAAAAACGCCGATAAAAGAACCGACCACAACTGCCAAGAATTTATTTTTAGGAATAATTCTTGCAATCATCTTTTCAGAAATAAACATTTGAATAAAACTAGCAATAAAAACACCGATCAGAACAAAAGGTAGTGCCTCAATCAAAATCGAAATAAAAATCGTATTCATCTGTAGAAATGAATCGGGTAAATGGCTAAACATTCTCTAACCGCCTTTCATCATTTTCCCCTATAACTTCTTGATTTTATTCCTATCCGCTTAATAAATCAAGTCTCTATCAAAATTTAATCTTTTCTTAAACGCCAAAAAGAATGGCCCCAGTCGAGTGGGTACCATTCCTATTTGGCTGATTCTATTTTCTTCTGATCAAATAAAAACTTCCAATACCAACTAGTAAAGCACCAAGGAATACAGAAGCTCCATTGTCAGCTTTCTCGCCAGTTTCAACAAGCTTTGTGATATTTAGGGACTCAGCAGTGCTGGTTGGACTATCAGTCATATTTTCATTTACAATCAGGTCTCCGTTAGTTCCGTTTGAAGGGTCGCTATTTTGCCCACCATCTGTCATCTTTTTATTTTCTATGATTACATCTACAGCCGTCTTAGGGTCGAAAGGAATCGTGACACTTTGACGATTGCTATCTTTGATGTAGGTAGCTGGAGCTTTTGTTTGTTCAATTTGATAAACGCCCGGGACAAGTCCTTGAAAATCGATCTGTCCATTTTGATCCGTTTTGCCAGTTCCAATTTTCTTGCCTGCCTGATCCATTAATTGAAACTCGCCATCTGCCAGTGGTTCATGGCTTGTTTGATCTCGAAGCAGGATATGCAAGTCGCCTTTTACAAGGGTATGTTCAAAAGTTAGTTCCGATGGTCGTTGCTGTCCAAATAAAATCGTAAAATCTTGACTGGTTGTTAGAGGTTGATAACCCGCCGGCGCGCGTTTTTCTGTCAATGTGTAATTTCCAGGTCGTAACCCTTCCCAAAAACCGCGTCCATTTTCTTCGGTTATTTGGACTGGGAAACTTTCACCATACTGATTGTTCAAAACGAACTCTGCATCTGCTAGTGGCTGCCTGTCAGTTGTCACGGCTTGCACACTTGCACTACTTTCTGATGTAATCCCAGCATCAATCGTAATATCTTGATAGCGAATACCAAGCGGGATATTTACATTGGCCACGCCTAAATGGTCTACATCGGAATCTGACTGTGTATTATCCCCTTGCTTTTCACGCGTATAGGTGAGTTTTGTTCCTTCCGGCAGCTCAAATTTCACTTGATAATCACCGGGAGCAATATCAGAAAATAAGTAAGCACCAATTTCATTCGTCATTGTATCAGCGATTTGCATACCATCTTGCCAAAGTGTAACTCGACTATCTGTTACTGGTGGTTCATCATCCTGTTGGATTCCGTCTCCATTTTGATCATACCAGACGTAGTCCCCGATACTCGCCCCCACCACATCAATATAAAGTTCTATATCATCTAAAAAGTTCCCGATTGTTTGGTCACCGGAGGACGTTGAAACGGGTACAAAAGTGAGCCGAGTGACAAATTGTCCTTCTGGAACAATATAGGTACCCGAGTAATCTCCCCAAGCATCCTTGCCGTCTGAAACCGTTGTAATAACAGCTTGATTATCTGTTGAACCAATCAAAAGTGAAGCGGTATCTACCCCTTGTCGACCGCGATGAGAAAATTCCCAGACTAAGCGGCTACCGGGGATCGTTTTGATATCCTGATAGATAGGTCCGACACGATCTGAATTCAGCTCGACAAAATTTGTCCCAGATCGCGCATCGAGTCCACTGTTGTTTCCATTTTGCCAGACTTCAATTTTGCCATCTGGATTATAGGTTCCCCAGCCTTCTACACCTTCAGATTGGACATACCATTCATAAGGTGCGCCTGCTGATTGCCCGTACTGATCAAAATCAATCGTTTCAAAATCGCCATTATCAAGCTGCCACGGTAAACGCCATGAAGTTGGCGTGGCTGTACTGGCTGCTGCCTGCAAAGAAAAACTACCACCAAAAAGAACCATCAAAATGATCCCAATCCCCCAAAATTGTTTTTTCATGATTGCCTCCCCTTTTTATTAAACTATTCACTCCCTACCCTTTAATAGCCTGATTAAAACGAAATGCACATCTAATCCACCTTTTCTAGCGGTCTTTAGATGTGCAAACTCTTTAAAAATAATCTGAAAAATAAGGGGCTTCTGCCGGGATCAGGTCTTCTAGCTGCCGAATTACATCGCTATCTGCTTGCACTCGACCAATTTTAGCTAGATATCTGGGACGCTTATAACTGAAGAACATGGTGGTAAGTGTTTGAATATTCAAGACTACAGCTGGTCCTATCGGCTCTTTCAGCATTTTTACTTGTCCATCTACAAATTCCAGCCCGAAGATTCCCTGATTCCATTCTAAAAGCGGATCTTCTACAACAAAATGGAAATTCTTCTCTCCTGGTCTCACAAGAAATGGATACTGAGATAGAAAACGAACAACATCGACGATTCGAGCCATATAGTAAGGCTGAATCGTTTCAACAATCTCACTGTCTTCCAAAAGAAAAGCAATGGGTTCATTCGTGTAAGTCCTGCCTTTGACCTCTGTCACCATCGAATAATGGGCTGTCACAAAATTCCATAAACCATGCCGCGCTTCCTGAGTCAGATAAATCATTTCTTTCATATGAAAAACATCATCCGCAATCCAGTAAAACAGATAGCCTTCCGGTTCGTGGCGCTCATTATAATAAACACCAGCCACAAGCTCCTCTTTCTCCCAGCGGAAATATTCTTCCCAGCTAAGCTCATCACGTATTAGTGTACCGTGGCGTTTATTTGCAAACTGCCGATAAGTCAAAAGCACATCCGGATCATCATAATTCGTCCGCTCCACCATTCCAGAAACGGGTACGATATTAGGGAATTGGGTATCTTTGATAGTAAATGTCATTTTATCAGAAATGATTTCCCAACCTTTTCGTCTATAGTAGGGAATGGAATACGGAAATAGATAGGAAACACTTTGTCCCCGTTCACGCATATCTTTCAAGCTTCTACGCATCAGCTGGTGCATCAAACCAAGATTAGCATATTCTGGATAGGTACCCACGCCGGTCAAGCCCCCCATTTTATATCGCACGCCGTGAACATTGATTTCCATTGGGTAGACAGCTAATTGTGAGATCAACTTCTCCCTGTCAAACCAACCGAGTACATCAGCTTTTTCCAGTACTGGGCGTTTGGCCTGCTCCAGCTCTTCCTCTTCAAACCCTACCTCCTGGAGTTCCTGATTGGTCACTTGAAAGACATATCGTAGCAGGTCATTGAATTGCCCTACATGCTCCATTTTGACGGGTTGCATTTTCAATCGATCTTGGACATTTAGCTGTCCCATGCTATTACCTCGCTTTTTCTACTTTTCTTTTATTTTAGTGGAAACTGCTCGAAATCTGCAACTAGATGTTCTTCAATTGGCGGACGATTTCAAAATACTCTTCATCAAGCGCTTTTTTCTCTGCTTCGGAAAGCTGTGGTTCCATCAACTTGGCGGCAATCTCAGACTGTCTAAGAGTAAGCAGTAATTTGTCTTCTTCCACTTGTGGTTCTTCTTTTTCCTTTGTATAAACCCCTGGAGACTGCTCAATCAAACGGAGTTCTTTCTGCTCAATCAATAACGTCTTTTCTGCTACTTTTTCCGTGAACATCCGATCATGTGAAACAAATAAAACGGCCCCCTCATAAGAAACAATCATCTGTTCCAATGCCTCCAGCGCTTCAATATCCAAATAGTTGGTCGGCTCATCCAGAATCAGGAAATTCGCGCCTTGTGTCAAAAGCATGGCCAAACTAAGCTTGACACGTTCTCCTCCTGAAAGCACTTGGACGGATTTTTGCCAGTCTTCCTGCTCAAAATGCAGACTGCCCAGTACATCTAATGCGACTTTGTCTTCGTGTACATTGGCTTTTTGAATGTTTTCCAATACAGTCGCTTCTTTGTTCAGGTTGCGCAGTTCCTGATCAAAATAGCCGATCGACACAGCAGGATTCAGCCGTAGCTCGCTGTGTCCGCTGATGATTGCTCGTAACAGTGAAGTTTTGCCAGAAGCATTCGCGCCAGAAAGTACGACCTTCTCACCTGCGCGAAGAGTGAATCCTTTTGTGGAAAACAGCTTTTTCTCGCCTGCTTGGAGAGTAAACGCTTGAGCCGTCAGAACCGCACTGCCTGATTTTAGCATCTGCTCTTTCGGAATCGTAATTTTGACTGTTTTGAACTGGTAAGGTTTCTCTACGGTCTCCAAACGGTCAATCCGTTTTTCAATCGCTTTGATCAGTTTATGCTGCTTCTTCTGCTGAACACCTTTTGAAGGTTTCGCAGAGCGAATCTCCTTGGACGTGAGCCGTTTGGATGGACGCACTTGTTTGCCAGCTTCTTTCTCGCGATGACGAATGGCCTCTTCCAACTGGCTTTTTTTAGCTTGCCGCTCGCTGTACGCCTGTGCTATTTTCTCATTTTGCTTGGCCTTGGCTGTAAGATACGCTTCGTAATTGCCAGGATAAACGGTTATTTTTTCATTTTCCAATTCCCAAATCGTGTCGACCACTTCATTTAGAAAAGCACGATCATGGGAGATTAGGAAAACTGCACCGGCATACTTTTTGAACTGGCGCTCTAAATGACGTACACTTTCTACATCCAAATTACTGGTCGGCTCATCGGCAAAAAGAAGCGCTGGACGCTGCCGCATTTCTGCCTTAATCCATTTGCGCGTTTTTTCCCCGCCGCTTAGCCGGTCATCTTCTGGTGATAGTTGGCGAATATAACCGCAAGAACCTTTTCGTTTGATCTCTCCTTGATCTGGTTCTTTGATTCCAGCCAGAATCTCAAAAAGAGTGGTTTTTCCCACGCCATTTCGTCCAACCAAACCAATCCGCGCTCTTGTTCCAGCTGTCAATTTAGAGATTTGAAATAATGTACGCGCGCCCAATTGCTTTTTCACTTGCTCGATTTCTATACTAAACATAAAAAAACCCCCTGTCCGATGTACGGAAGGAGTTCGCAGACTAGCACAAAAAAACTTGTGCAAATGGCGTTATCAGTGTAAACAGCCAAAAAAGTACATACGAATCCTGTCCGAAAAAATCACTCATATTGAATATTTTCTCTGGGTAAACAGGATTAGAATTTCATTGGCTTTATGTTACACTCCTTTGAATTTGATAGCTCCATTATAGAATGAAATAAAAAAATATGCAAATCCGCCTGCTGAAATTGAAGTACAACAGGCGGAAGGATTAATTGAATCTGCGGCTGACTGTATGGATGGTTTTTTCCATTTTTTGCTGCATCGTTTTATTTTCCAGAAGGAGCATCGAAACAATATCCATGACATACATAATCGCAAACTGATTATTGACGAATTGTTCATTGCTAACAAAGTGCGTATTGTAAGTCGGGATGAGCAGGTCACTCAGTGTAGCAAGCGGACTTTTTTCAAAACTTGTGATCGCGACGATTTTGCTACCGTTCTTTTTAGCGTTTTCGAGTGTCTTGACTACTTCTGTCGTGCGGCCAGAATTGGAAATCCCGATGACCAGATCTTTCGGTGTTGTAATCGCACTTGTGATGATCATCATATGCGAGTCCGTAAGAGCGGTCACATGAAGTCCCATTCGAATGAGCCTCTGTGTCATCTCAAGTGCTGTCAAACCAGAACTGCCAACCCCAGTGAAGAAAATCCGATCAGCTTGTTTCAACGCTTCGACAAGTGCCCGAATCTTTTCCTTATCGATCATTTTAACGGTTTGTGAGATGGTTTTATGGTAAAACGAATTGACATCTTCAAAAATGTCTCCATAACCATTTTCCATTCTTTCTTCCCGCGCACTATGGAGGCGGATCTTCAAGTCAACAAAACTCTCACAGCCGATCCGTTTGCAGAAGCGAGTGATCGTGGCGTTCGATGTCCCTGTTGCTTTGGCCAAATCGGCAATATGAATATTTTTGATTGTCTCACCATGTTCGAGTATATATTGCGCCACGCTTTGCTCTTTCTCAGGTAGCTCATGAAATTTTCGCTGAATGTCTCGTTTGATATCCATCTTTTGCTTCATCTCACTTTTTCTTTAATTTGGTAAAGTGCGCCAAGCAGTCCCGCCTCATTCCCGTATTGAGCAAATCTGATCTCACCTTGGAAAAAATCTGCTGAAATCATGACCTGCTCCAATTTTCGTGCTAATCGCGGGCCGAAAAAGGCGCTCTCTTCCATTATACCACCTCCGAGTATAATTACCGATGGATCTGTGCAGTAAATAATATTGGAAAGTCCATAAGCAAGCTGCTCGATCCATTCCTCTATGGCCTGTTCGACAAGCTGATCCCCGTTTTTGACGGTCGCTAGAACTTGTCGGCCATTTTGAAATATTTGGCCTGTTCGCGCATTCACTTTATCAACTAGCGCTTTCGTCGAACAGACATCTTGAAAAAGGCCTGATCCGATCTGCATATAACCGATTTCCGCTCCTCGAAAATGAGCCCCACGAACAAGCTGACCGTCCAACATCATGGCCCCGCCAATCCCTGTACCGATCGTTAAACAAAAAATCGTTTGCCCTCGCGCAGTCAGATCACTGCTATGGGAGACTTCTCCTAAACAAGCCGCATTGACATCATTTTCGATTGTCACAGGATAGCCAAACTTTTCTTCAATAAAAGCAGCTAGCTTCGTACCTGTATAGCCAGGAATCGTATAACCCGCATATATAATCTCACCTTTTTCCGGATCAACGACACCAGCAGTCGCTACTCCCACGCCTTGGATTGCATAGTGTGTTTTCATTTCGAGAATGATTTGTTCGACTGTTGCGCAAATTTGATTACCACTCTCTGTCACGGGTGAATCAGCCTGCATGATTGGACTTTGCCGTTTGCTTGCTTCATTATAAACAGCGTATTTGATTTTTGTACCGCCAATATCCAAACATAAAAAATGGCTCATGACGGATCGCCTCGCATCAACTCCGCGTAGAAGACCTCTGCTGTCGGAGCTGCGATCAAGCGGGCAACACGTTCCTCGTCCATCAGCACATCCGTTAATTCGACCAAAAGCTCTAAATGGCTATCAGCATCCGTCGCTGCTAACGTGATGATCAATTTCACCGGATCAAAATCAGTAGCTCCAAAAGCCACCCCATTCTTAATTGTTGTAAAACTAATACCCATTCGGTTTACACCCTGATCCGGTCGTGTATGTGCAAGCGCAATATGCCTACCAATAACGATATAAGGACCATTTTCTTCCACTGCCCGAATCATGCCTTCTACGTAACGCGGTTCGATCGCTTCTGTTTCAAGCAGTCTTCGTGCGGCCTTTTGGATCGCTTCTCGCCAATCCACTGCCTCAATTCCTACCTCTACATCTGCAGCTTTTAATTGTTCAAGCATGTCGATCTCCTCCAAACGATTTTTGCCAATTGTCTAGATCCACCTCTGCTAAAGAAGCAAGTTCTAGATATGCCCCATGAAAAATACTATATTTCGTCACTTCATTAGGAACGACCACCACGGGGATCTCTGCTGCTCTCCCTGCCCGCAAGCCATTTTCTGAATCCTCGATGATCAGCGCTTCCTTATTTGTGGCTCCAAGCTGTTCAGCAGCCTTTAAAAAGAGATCGGGAGCTGGCTTAATCTTTGCCACGTCTTCTGCTGTGACGAGTACATCAAAATAGGGCAACAGCTTCAGTCTTGTCAAATGATGCTGGGGTTTTTCTCTTTTAGAAGAAGTAGCCAGTGCAAGTTTTAGACCGGCGTCTTTCACTTGAATGATAAAGTCCCGCACACCCTCTTTAGCTGGCAGCTGAGCACTGCGCTGAATAAATGACTGCTTTGTTTCCTCGGCAAAGCGTTTGTCATCGACTACAATGCCTTTTTCTGCCGCTAACTGATCAAAAAGACGCTTGGAACTGGCGCCCACACATTGTAAAAATTCGTTTACTGGTAATTCATAGTGATGATTTTCCCGAAACCAGTCTTGAAAAATTTTATACCAAACGACTTCTGTATCCACGATAAGGCCATCAAAATCCATAATGATTGCTTTTAACATCCAATCGAACTCCTTTTATATACAGAGAAAGAGAGTAGCATCCTCTCTTTCCCTGCACTGCTTATTTACGCGCTGCAAGGATTCGATCGATCAAATCCTGATACTCTGGCGCATTCAGATAATCGGTGATTTCAATCACTTCCGTATCTGGCTGTCGTTCTTTGACTCGGTCTTTTAACGACTGATGCGTAACAATCAAATCACAAGCAGTCGGTAAGTCTCCCACGGCAATATGAAAAATTTTCATATCTTCAATGCCTGCTTTTTTGAATTTCTTTTGTAAGACGGTTGCTCCCATGGCACTAGAGCCGAGACCAGCATCACAAGCATATGCAATCGTTTGCAGATGTGCATAGTCGATCTCTGCTTTTTTGGCTTGAAACACGGAGGAGACACGACTTTTCTTCCCTTTGAAATCTTCCATCTTTTTCGCTGCTGCCTCAAGTTCCGCGTCACTTGACTCAGCACGTTTGATCAGTGGTGCTGCCGTGACAAATGTAACGAGTGCTGCTAGCAGTACGCCTGCTAGGATTTTCAAATGGTCGCCTGGTGCCGCCATCATCATGATCGTAATAATACTTCCTGGTGAAGCTACACCCACAAGTCCCACATTGAAAATCGTAAAAACAAAAGTCCCCGTCATGCCACCTAGAATCAGCGGAATGATCAAAATCGGACGCATCAGAACAAATGGGAAATAAATCTCGTGGATACCGCCAAAGAAGTGAATGACGCTGGCTCCATATGCCGATGCCTTGGAATTACCTTTACTGAAAAACATATAACCGAGTAATATTCCAAGCCCGGGTCCTGGATTACTTTCCAGCAGATAAAGAACAGATTTCCCTGCCTCTGCCAACTGCAAAGTAGCCAGTGGACTCAAGATTCCTTGCCCGATCGCATTGTTCAGGAACAGTACCTTGGCCGGCTCGATAATCAGTGCGGTCAAAGGCAGCAAGTGATGGACAATCAGATAGTCGACACCACTCGCCAGAACCTTTGTGACCGCCTCGACAAGCGGCGCAATCACCATATAAGAAAATACAGCCAGCGCGCCTCCAATAATACCAATCGAAAAGTTATTAATTAATAATTCGAAGCCTGCTGGAATTTTACCATCGATTTTTTCATCAAACTTTTTCAATAGCCAAGCCGATAGCGGGGCCATTACCATCGCCCCGATGAACATGGTAATATCAGATGCAACAATGGCGCCCATCGTTGCAACCGTTGCGATCACACCACCCCGATAGCCGTAAACTGCGCGACCTCCTGCAAAAGCGATCAAAAGCGGCAGCAAATAATTGAGCATAGGGGCAATAAAAGCTTTCAGCATTTCATTCCCTGTCGCTACTCCGATCGCTGTCAGAATCCCCCAGGCCATGAATGCGCCTAGATTGGGGATGACCATACCACTAAGCTTACTCCCAAACGTTTGGATCTTTGTTTGAATGGACATCTCGCTTTCCCCTTTCGAATTCGTCCTATAATGTCACTTCCACACCAGTTTTGATGGAACGCTCGATCGCATCCACGACCCGAAGCGAATCCAGCGCTTCTTTTGGCGTAATGATTGATTTGGTACCGTTTACAATATTACCGATAAAAGCAGTCAATTCTTCAGCTAAATCACCGGCAACCTGCTGATTAACATAGTACCAGTGTCGTGAATCTGGATATTCAGCACCTTTTTCTGTAACAAAGCGGATTCCGCTATCACAAGCATCCACATAGGCTACTCCCTTTGTTCCAACGAGTTCGACTTTATCATCGATAATTGTCGGGCTATTCTCTGGAAGTACCCAACAAGCCTCAAAACAAGCGATCGCTCCATTCTCATATGTGGCTAACGCGTAGATCACATCGTTCATTTGGTTTTCCTTCAAAAGAACACTGCGGCTTTTGGCGAAAACTTTTACAGGTGCGCCCCCCATATACCAGTTCACATAGTCGATGTCATGAATCATGACGTGCATGCTTAAGTCGGAAGCACCAATATAACGTTTTGGCCCAGTAATCGGGCTATTACGGCGGCAGTAAACATGAATAATTTCGCCAAGTTCCCCGTCATCCAGTCTCGCTTTGATCATATTGAAGCGTGGGTCAAATCGAAGTAAGAAACCAACTGTAAATACTTTGTCATACTGTTTGGTCATTTCGTAAAGCGCTTCACCATCTTCCAATTCTTTCGCCAATGGTTTTTCGAGTAAAATATGTTTGTTGTTTTGAACAGCCAACTCCACGCATTCCCGGTGGATATTATCCGGCAAAACGATACTGACTGCATCGATCTCCGGGTCTTTCAGCAATTCATGGTAATCTTTGTAAGCCTGACAACCGAATTTCTGCTCAGCGGCCTGCCTTTTTTCATCATCAAATTCACAAATGGCACGAAGTTCTACTTGAGGAAGCTTTTGATAAATCTCTGCATGATAGGTTCCCATTTGGCCGAGTCCAATAACTGCTACTTTTACATGATTTGTCACTGCATTTCACCCTTTCAAGTTTTTTACTTGGTCATTTCATTCAGCTTGGAAGCAAAGCGTGCTGTGATTTCTTGAGGGCGTGTAATTGCACCTCCAACTACTACAGAAGTTCCGCCGAGAGCTAGTGCCATTTTTGCCTTTTCCGGTGTGTCGATTTTACCTTCGACGAGGACCGGAAGCTTTGCTGTTTGAAGGACTTCTTTTAAAAAGCGGAAGTCATTATCGGCAATATTTTGGCCAGCAGTTTGTTCCGTATAGCCGTATAAAGTCGTAGCTACAAGATCAAAGCCTAATTTTTCAGCCAGTTCTACTTCTTGAACAGTTGAAATGTCTGCCATGAAGAGCGTCTCCGGAAAACGACTCTTCGCTTGCTGCAAGATATCGGCTAACAATTCATCTGAGGGACGCATGCGATTTGTCCCATCCATTGCTACTACTTCCACACCTGTATCACAGACCGCAAGTACTTCCTTGATCGTAGGTGTAATAAAAACTGATGAATCTGGATATTCTTTTTTGATGATGCCGATCATTGGAACAGAGACAGCTCTTCGTATTGCTAGAATATCAGCTACTGAATTGGCTCTAATTCCTGCCGCACCTCCAGAGACAGCCGCTACTGCCATTTTGGCCATAATGAATGAACTATAAAGAGGCTCCTCGGGTAAGGCTTGACATGATACGATTAGTTTACCGCGCGTCTTTTCTAGGAATGAATGTGCCATCTATTTTCCTCCTCCAAAAATCAAAAGTATCCGTTTTCAACATCACTATATCACAAGAAAATAATTTTATCAATACATTTATAAAGAAAATGATTTTCTTTGTTTATTATAAAAAAACGACACTCTTTGAAGTAGAGTGCCGCTTCTCAAAATTCAGTCTCGATATTTCAGATTGACGAATTTTACTTGAAGATATTCTTCCAACCCGTAATGGCCATTTTCGCGTCCAAATCCGGAATGTTTCACACCACCAAAAGGTGTTTCGGGATTTGAAATAGCAATTTCATTCACGCCGACCATCCCATATTCCAAAGCATCACTGACTTCTTCAACGCGTGCTACATCCTTCGTGAAGAAATAAGAGGCTAAGCCAAATTCGCAGTCATTTGCCATTTCAATCACTTCCTCTACTGTTTGGAAGCGAATAAGCGGAATGACTGGACCAAATGTTTCTTCATAGAAAATATTCATTTTTTGAGTAACTTGATCAAGAATCGTTGGCTGATAGAAAAAGCCTTGATCAAATTCATCCCCGTGCAATTGGCCACCACCTGTTAAAACTTTGGCCCCTTTATTTACAGCATCTGTCAGCTGTTCATCGATTTTCTCAATTGCATCTTCTCGAATCAGAGGACCTATGTCAACTCCTTCATCCAATCCATTTCCGATTTTCAATTTTTGAACGCGTGCCAAAAGTTTTTCCACGAAGTCGCTTTTGATTTTTTCATCTACAAAAATCCGATTGGGAGACACACACACTTGACCATTGTTACGGAACTTTGCCGCAACTAATGCTTCCACAGCCTGATCAATATCCGCGTCATCAAAGACGATAAACGGTGCATGTCCGCCAAGTTCAAGGGATAATTTTTTCAAGGTCTCTCCGCTTTGTGCAAATAATTTTTGACCAACAGCCGTTGATCCAGTGAAGGTTAATTTCCTCACGTCATCACTAGCAGTCAGAACACCTCCCACTACTTTTGAGTCGCCCATTACCAGATTCGCAACTCCTTTTGGTAGGCCTGCTTCTTCAAAAATTTCAAAAACCGCAATCGCTGAAAGCGGGGTATCACTAGATGGTTTTAAAATCAGCGTATTCCCGGCAGCCAGTGCAGGTGCCATTTTCCGTGTTGCCATACCTGATGGGAAATTCCATGGCGTGATGGCTGCAACGACACCGATCGGTTCTTTTTTCACGATATAACGGTGATTGTTGGGAGCTGGAATCGTTTCTCCATATAAGCGTCTTGCTTCTTCTGCCGCAAATAAAAAGGTGCTTGCACCGGAAAGCACTTCTAGTTTAGCTTCCTGAAGCGGCTTTCCTTGTTCAATCGTCATTATTTTCGCCAGAGTATCTGCTTTTTCTTCTAATAAAGCGCTGATTTTCCGAAGAATTTTCACCCGTTCTGAAAGTTCTAATTTGCGCCATGCTGGAAAAGCTCGTTTGGCCGCATCAATAGCCTGTTTGGTTTCTTCTTCCCCTGCCTGAGCAATTTTAGCAATCACTTCTTGTGTAGCCGGATTGATCACATCATGTTCCTTTCCGGGCATTCCCTCTAACCACTTGCCATCAATATATAAGCGAGTTTCCACTTTTGGTAAAGTCGTTTTTCTCACTTTTCAACACTCCTTTTGTCTATTTGTCCTCCTTGTTTTTTTCCACAAAATCAATTTTTTAATCATTTCATAAAAAAATCGGTAAGAGAAACTTACATCTCTTACCGATTTTTGCTTATAATTCGTGCGCTGGTTCTTCATTTTTTTCCGGTTGGGCCTTGGTTACATAGCCTTTTTTATAAGCCAGATAGTAGAATAGACTAACAAAAACAGCACCACCAACTAAGTTGCCTAAATAAACTGGAATCACGTTTAACCAAAAGTCCGTCCAACTGTATGCTCCTGCAAAAATCGCTGCTGGGATAATGAACATATTGGCCACAACGTGCTGAAAACCAATGGCAACAAAAGCCATAACTGGGAACCATATCCCTAGAATTTTTCCTGTAAAATCTTTTGCCGCGTAGCAAAGCCAGACCGCTATACCAACAAACCAGTTACAGCCGATCCCAGAAACAAAGGCGACCCAGAATGGATCATGAATTTTTGCACCGGCAGTTGCCAATGTTTTTTCGAGAAAATCTCCTTCTGTCAAACCGACAAAGTGACCAAAGAAGAACGCAACAAACATTGCGCCAATCATATTAGTAATCGTGACGATCGCAAGGTTTCGAATCATTTGCGTAAAGGTGATTTTCTTATCAAACCAAGCGATTGGAACTGCCATCATATTCCCCGTAATGAGTTCACCTCCACCAAGAAGAATACAAATTAATCCGACTGGAAAGACACATGCCCCGATAAAGGTGACAAAACTGCCCCATTCATGCGGCATCGTTCCCGCTACTCGAATATAAAGCAAATAACCCAGCGAGATAAAAGCACCGCCGAGAAAACCTAGAATAGCAAGTGTCAAAAAGCTGGAATTTGCCTTTTCGATTCCTTTCTTAATGGTGATGTCTGTTACTTCTTTCGGGCTATAATAAGCCACGCCAATCCCTTCTTCCTACAATATTGTTTATGAATTCACATAAAATAGCGTTCTTATTATACCACACGCCCCGGCTGAGATGCTACCCCCTAAAAAAGCCTGCGCTTTTCGCACAGGCTCAACATTCATGTTAATTTCTTTACGACCGGAATTCGGATCGAATAATTTTGTTTACCACTCGCCTCGTCTGGCTGCGGGCATCGCGAGTACCGTTCGATTTTGATTGGAAGCGGATCAAAAATTGGATTTTCAGCAGTCACATAAGGTTCATAATTCCGCTTGCGAATCTCTTCAGCAAGAGACGCATAACTTTCAGTAATACTGGTCATACCAAGATGCTCAGCAACTAGATAGGTATGCGCTGGCACTTCCAACCATTCCATTCCTTGCGGCAGATTCTTAGGTTTCTGGATCGCTTCGACAGCCGCATAATACGTATAGCCATCTTCCATGTTATGCACAGAAATGCTATAAAAGGCATCTTGCAAGCTGATATCTTTCAATTCCTGCCGTTTGTTCATTTCCTCAACCAGCGTACGGATTTTGTCATTCTTTTCTTCTTCATAGGTTCCTTGCCAAACAAGTGCAACCAAAAATACTTGTTCATGTACTTCAAAATGAATATCTCGAACAGCCATTTTCACCGACTCCTTCACAAAAATCCCCTTATGAACCTGAATATTTCACACTAAGCATATCATAATTCACTGAAAAGGTCTCATGAAAATAATACACTGATCAAGATTGCTGCTCCAATAACCCCAATAAAGATTACCCATGCAAGCGGTCTGGCCATATTGATTGTCCAACCGATTCCAAACCGTTTTTCGATAAAAAGAGCAGGGTCATGGCGATTCACATAGAAAATCCCAAGTTTCCAATACTGATCATCGTCACGTACCGTCCGTGTATCTGAACGTTTCGTCTCGCCCAGTTTCAATCTGCTACCGCCCTGACCGACAAAATAGGATAGGCCGAAAAGTCCTGTAAATAAAATGATGATCAAAAGAATCGAACCTATCGTCATAACAGCAACCGGCCAGTGAAACAGAAATGTCAGCTGATTGACTAGAAAATCCAATACCATCAGAACACACATGATAAAACCAGCTCGGCTATAGATCCGTCGAAAATGCTCGCTTCGAATTAGGGATTCCTGAGGATTTTCATAAGTCGTGATCTGTTTGCTTTTTTGAATAATCCAATTAAGCCCCATAAAAGTTAAAATCATAAATAGTTGAAGCGTCGGAAACATGGCTGCAGTCAAAAAACTTTTTGGCAGCGCCTGCGTGACCTGTCCATTCAAATCAAAATGCGCTGGTAAATAGGCTGCTGCACGCGGATAATAAATCCATGTCACAGTTACTGTAATCAAAAAAATCAAAAAAGGGATCAAAAACCAGGCATACGGTAGGACCATCTTCTTACGGTGAAAACTTGTATCCACGTAGACTTTACGAGAAAGTGAAATAGCGCCTGCCTTCACATGCTCTGCTTTCCAGTCGATCATTCGCCTATGATATTTCAAATAAATACCGAATGACATGGCAAGCAGCAGTAGTAAAGTTCCCGTAAAAATCAGTGCGATCTTGGCCTCGCTGACGTGAAAAGCGGCCATCAGTGCCACAGCCAGCAAACTCATCAGACTGCCAAATAAAAGAACCTGTCCTGCATATTGTTTTTTCATCTGCTTGATATCCGGCTCTTCTGCAAAACGTTCAGGAATCATCACGCCGAAGCATTCCGATTTACGAATTAAAAGCGGCATAAACGCTTCCAGTATAATAATCACGATGGCTATCAAAAGAAAGGAATACATGCCCATCCTAGTTTTCCTCCTGCTTTAAAATCTCTTGGTATAAAGACTTGACCACTGCTTGAAATTCTTCACATGACACATCACGTGCAATAGAAGTCGCGACTACTGGCCGCAATTTTCGCTTTAAGCCCTCAAAATAAACTGCATCCGCCTTTTCAATTCCGTCCGGTCGAATGACGACTCCCTTTTGGCGATGGATCAGAATAAACCCTTCTTGTTTCAACAATTGATAGGCCTTATTCACTGTGTGAAAATTGATGCCAATATCTGCGCCCAGACTGCGCACAGAAGGTAACCGGTCCCCTGGCTGCAGTTCTTTTTTCGCGATTCCTTCGATGATTTGATTCATAATCTGGGTGTAAATCGGCTCTTCTGACTCAAAATCGATTTCGAGCATCATTGGCGCACTCCTCCTTACTGTTATATCTATCGTATAACAGTTAGAAATTCCTGTCAAACATTGCTGATTCACGTGTTTTAAATGGCACTTTTAAGACAATGATGGTAAGATATAAGAAATAAAAGGAGGGACAGCAATGAAACTTTCTCGCTTTCGAGAGAGCAAGTTATTTTTTTGGACGATTGAGATTTTAGCACTCGTTTTGATCGTGTTTGTGCTCTTGAAAATGAAATACATATTCCAACCACTTGTCGTTATTTTCTCGACACTTTTTATGCCGATCTTAATCTCAGGATTTCTCTTCTATATGTTTAATCCTATCGTGACTTTTTTGGAAAAAAGAAAGATTCCACGGTTACTTAGTGTGATTTTGATTTTTATCGTCTTTATTCTTTTACTGGTCGGCGCAGTGATGACAGTTGGACCGATTTTAGCACAACAGGTGGCTGATTTAGCGAAAGCTCTTCCTGGATACTGGAATGACTTTGAAAAATGGCTGCAAGGCCTCTCCAACAATCAGGCACTGGCGAATATCGACTTCAAATCCGAACTCAGTAAATTAAACCTGTCGATTCCAGATATCATGAATTCTGTATTGAATGGAATCACATCAAGTCTCGGTGCGATCGCTGGATTCGTAACGAGTTTCGTAATGGTACTTGTAACTGTACCATTCATTTTATTCTACATGTTCAAAGACGGGAACAAATTTGTAGATTCTGTTGAAAAATTCTTTCCAACTTTTATTCGTGAGGATGCAAAAAAAATCATTCGTGAAATGAACAAAACACTTTCAACCTATATTAGTTCTCAAGTACTTGACTGTCTGTTTATTGGAATCATTACTTTTATCGGGTATTTGATTATCGGGCAGCCTTATGCACTGCTTTTCGGCTTTATTGCTGGTGCAACCAATATTATCCCTTACCTGGGACCTTTTATCGGTGCAGCACCGGCTGTGATCGTAGCGTTATTTGTTTCCCCGTATCAGGCACTATTTGTAATTATCGTTGTAACAATCGTCCAGCAGATCGATGGGAATGTCTTGCAGCCACTTATTATGGGCCGCAGCTTGAAGATCCATCCATTGACGATCATCATTATTCTCCTTGTAGCAGGAAACTTGGCTGGTTTAATCGGCATGATTCTGGGTGTTCCTACTTATGCGGTTATCAAGACAATCATCGTCAATATCGCGAAACTTGTCAAACTGCGACGAGGCGGGCTTGAGCAAGAAGCTTTTGAAAAAGGTCAGCTGAAATCCCCTGACGAATGAGTGCATGTCACCTATTAAAAAGCAGACACGCGGTAAAATCCCGCATGTCTGCTTTTTTCATTCCTTAATAAAATGGGAAGTATCGTTGAGACGTTCCACTTTAAAGAGACCATTTTCATAAGCCAGCACTGTAACACTGGCATTATCAAGTACAAATGTTTCTTTAATGGATGGTTCTAATTCATGCACGATATTACGAATCGTATTCCCATGAGCCACAATCAGAATATTGCCGCCCTCTTCCCGGTGTCGATTAATAACATGCAGGAACCCCTGCTCAACACGGGTCCAAAATGTCATGAAATCTTCTGCATCCCCTGTTGGATCTGCTTTTTTTGTTCCATTCATTGTTTCTCGCACATCAGCATGATCGAATAAATCCTGCTGCGTGACGTAGCCATTAGCTCGGGCAATCTTATTCCATGCTACATCGCCGAGCTCACCTTCAAATGAGCCAAAAAATGTTTCGCGAAATTCTTCCAGCGGTTCAAGCGTCAGTCCATAGGCATGTTTATTTTCTTTTAAAATCAGTTCGGCTGTGGCAATCGTTCTATGCAAATCACTGCTATAAGCCGCTACAAATTCTGTATCTGCAAGACCCCGACCGCTCGCCTTGACGATTTCAATACCTTCTGGTGTCAGCGGTGTATCCGCCCAACCTTGCATGCGTAAATTTTTATTTAAATATGTCTGTCCGTGCCGCACAAAATAAAGTGCTAATTTTTTCCCCATTCCAACTTGTCCTCCTTCGCATCTCTTCTCTTTCTATCGTAAACGTTTTTAGCTCAAAATGAAAGATCTAACGCATCGTGACAAATTCCTCCGCACTTGTTGGATGGATGGCAACAGTTTGATCAAAGTCAGCTTTTGTTGCCCCCATTTTGATAGCAACGGCAAACCCCTGCAAGAGTTCATCCATTCCGGTCCCTATTCCATGCAGCCCCACGATTTTCTCTTCTTTTCCCACACAGATCAGCTTCATCTTACACGGTTGTCGATGGGCAGTCATCACTGTGTACATTGATGTAAACGAAGATTGGTAGACTTTTACAGCTTTTTCACCGTACTCTTCCACTGCTTGCGGCTCCGTAAGCCCAATCGTGCCAATCGGCGGATGACTAAAAACAACAGTTGGGATTAAACGGTAATCTAAATGTTCGTCCGTTTTGTCATTGAAAAGTCGTTCTGATAGGCGGCGACCAGCTGCAATCGCAACGGGTGTCAATTCCACATGCCCCGTCACATCCCCGACTGCATAGATGCCTGGAACATTCGTATTTTGGTATGGATCAACTGTTACATAGCCTTTCTTATCCAGCTCTACTCCTGCATTTTCAATGGCTAATGTATCCGTTACTGGCGAGCGACCAATTGCCCAGATCAGCGTTTCGACTGTCTGCGTACGACCATCTTCAAGTTCAAGTGTCAGCGTGCCATCTTCATTTTTCTGAACAGCTTTTGGTACTGCCTTTGTATGAAGCAAAATACCATCTTCTTTCATGATATCGGAAAGCGTCTCACTGATAAGTGGATCAAAATGACGTAATGGGGCATGCTTACGTACAAATAAATGTGTCTCAGTCCCATATGCATGTAAGATACCTGCCAACTCGACCGCAATATACCCTGCACCAACTACTGCTACACTTTTCGGTAGTTCTTTCAAAGCAAAAAAGCCATTGGAGTCGATTCCATATTCTGCCCCTTCAATGTCTGGAATCGTTGGCTGACCTCCCGTTGCAATCAGGATATGGTCAGCAGTATACATTTCGCCTGCTACCTCTACTGTATGTGCATCGACAAATTTTGCATAGCCATTTATAACATCGACCTGGTTATTTGCAAGTCCTTGTGCATAAATATCATGCAAGCGGTCAATATAAATTTGCCGATTTTCTACAAGCTTGCCAAAATCAAAAGAAATCTTGGAAGAAAAACCGTAATCAGGACCATATTTTTCTATTCCTTCTTTGATTTCTGCTCCGTACCACATGACCTTTTTTGGTACACAGCCAACATTCACACATGTCCCACCAAGATGAAGCGGTTCGATGAGTGCACATTTCTTTCCATGCATGCCTGCTCGATTGACAGAAGCAATCCCGCCACTACCTCCACCAATCACGATATAATCATACTGTTTTGTCACTATTCATACCTCCCCAATCATTACCATAACTTTAGTGTACTGCATTCACCCTCTAAAAAACAATTTCTATGACTACGCAAAAAAGCAGATGCCCATAATAGACACCTGCTCATATCGCTTGTTAAAGATTATTTTTTTTCTTGCGGAAAGCATAATTTTCGTAAATACCAAAAGCCAAGATTGCAAAGAATACTGGTCCTGCTACCATCCAGATCGTGTCACTCATTGCCCCTTCGATCGCCGGTTGGATAATCGTAAAGACATTTGCAAAGCCTACGACTGCTACTACAACAAAAGTTATAAGATAAGCAAACCCCTTACTCTTAAAAGCCACAAATGGTCTTTCCAACCCTTCGCGATTTTTGAAGAATGGGAACGCCAAGCCAAGAAAAACATATGGCAGCGTCATTGAAACATTTGCCATCAATGTCAATTTATTATAAAAAGCAGATGCTGTACTTCCCCCGAAAGAAACAAGGAATACGATCAAACAAACAAGCAGACATTGAATCCACATAGCAGTTTCTGGCATGCCTGCTTTATTGATTTTTGTAAGTTTCTTCGGCCAGATCTCTTTTGGTGTACCTTGAATCAACGCTTTTAGAGGTGAATAGATCAATGTGAAGAACGCGCCTGTATAAGCAAGGAACATTGAAAGGCCTGTAATTCGTGCAAACCAGATAGCAATTTGAGTAGCTGCTGCCGCTGAGACACCAATCGCATGTCCAAATTCAAGCCCCAGATTGTACATCAACACATATGTAATATTCCCCATGTTGGTTGTGTCTCCACTTAGCACTTCCTGCCAGTTGGCACTAACGCCCCAAAGCAAGATCGCAAGTGCATAGCCGACAGAAATAACGACGGCTGCAATCAAAATCCCTTTTGGAAACGTCTTTTTAGGGTTCTCAGTCTGGTCTACAAGTCCAGCAACGGCCTCTGTCCCGCCGTAAGCAAAGATGGCAAACACCACAAACGAGAAGACCGCAAGCGGACTCAAGTAAGCCGGATTCGGTGATGTGATAAAAGCATCTACGCCATTGATATCCTGTGCGAATTGACCGCCATTCAAAATTAAAATAACCAAACTTGTTAAAATAAGCACGACGTTTAGACCCATTACAGCGATCCCGCCGACTGTTGTTACTTTTGTGATTTGTTTCAAGCCTTTAGCCGCTACGAGTGTAACGATGATCATCCACAGAATCCCCAGAATCCCGATCGTTTGTGTAGAAGACAGACCGAAAAGCGACCATTCCTGCGTCTTGTCAGTTCCAAAAATAAATGTAGAAAAAGGAATCCACACTTTAGAAGAGGTACTAACCATCCAGATGACGTAGGAAGTGAACCACATAAATGTTACGATAAACGCATATCGCGGTCCCACACTATCGTTCATCCAAGAATAAATCCCACCTTGTTCATGACGATACGCAGCTCCATATTCAGCCATCATCAGTGCGAACGGAATAAAGAAGAAAATCGCAGCTAATATATACCATGGAATGGCACTATAGCCCATCAGATAGAAACCTACCGGACCATTGGCAAAACCGAACACAGAAGTAAAGATCATGAGAATTAAACTAATGAGTCCCATTTTTTTAACTTCATTTGACATTTTTTTTAGTCCTTTCTCTGTTAAAATTTTTCAGATGTACAATGACTTTGATAAAGTTCAAACAAATTATACCACTTTTTCAAGGAAATCCTTTTTTATTGATAAATTTTAAAATAGTGCTTAATCGCATCAATCAGATTTATCTAACTACTTCAATAGAAAAACGAGTCTTTTTTTGCAAAAAAACTCGCCTAAAGAATCCTGTTTATTGATATTTAACGCCGCGCATCACAGCCAAAACCCGTGGATTAGGCAAATACCGCTTAATCATTTTTAATTTGTCAAGCGCTTCTTCCAACTGATAATGTTCAGCTATCCCCATAGCGACGGCACTGCTTCGACTGATCCCTGCTTTACAATGGATGACGATCTGCTCAAAATCGGGATGTTCATCGATAAACTGGTAAATCAGCTGCCGATGCTTCGGATTAAAAAGTTTCATTTCTTCCTTTTCTTTTTCACTGAGTCCCCAATAGTCATCCGTTTCGTTGATATCATTAAAATGGATTTCCAAAATCGCCTGATAACGGTGAGGATCTTTCAGCGGCATAAATGAAGTTCCGACATCAGCGATCCGAATCAAAAGAGACTGTTCGCTGATCGGTTGATAGTTGATTGCCATGACTTCCGGAAGAGCAAGGATAGACAACTTCATTGGATCAAAATCAATCTGCCGCTTCTCCTTATTGATATAATTCGCCAAACGACTCATCCCCTTTTACCGCAGTGGCTGTTTCCTTTTCATTTTAACATAGGCACACATCTTTCCCTAACATACTGCTGAGTGTTCAAGTCCTTTTTTCTGTTCCCGGTAGACCTGATCGCTCCGCCGACTCAATTGTCTGTTGATTTTTCCCTTCATAAAAAAACGCCCATGGTTAGATGGACGTTATGCCTTGTTTTGGCGATAGTGTGTAATTGTTTTATATTCTTCACTCAGCAACCGAATCATTTCTTCCTGACGTCTCAAGCGGGTATTTTCTTGTTTGGCACTAAAAATATAGCGTGCCCAATCCTTTTGATACCCTTTTGTTAGTGACTGATAGAAGGTCAGTGCTTTTGGATAGGGAGCTAAAATGGCTTCGATCTCTGGCATTTTTTCCAAATAATCATCTACCCGATCGCTATTTGCTGTACGCTTCTTATTTTTTCCTTTCGCATCCAGCTTCAAGCCGACCATGGTAAATACCTCATCCAACCCGACCATACGGGAAAATTTCAGATCACTACTGCCGATATAGCCAGTATCCTGATTTGCACCAATCCCTTCAAATAACTCATCTCGATGAATATATTCCGTATAACGTTTATTTCCTTTTTTAGGATACGCAAAAAATAGATAGCCGTTTGCAGAAAGCCTTTTTTCATTGATGATTTGATCTACGAGTTCCTTCATTTCAGAGAGGGAAAAACAAAAGGCAATGATCAAATCATATTTTCCTGCTAAAAGAGCCTTGTCTACTTCACCCAAACCATTAAAATCTGTAAAGTCAGACGGCGCATGCAATACTGCCTTCTGCTTATACTTTAAAAGATTCAACTTTTCAATAATAGATTTGGCCATGCGATTTGCTCCCTTTATTATTTATTGACATGCTTACTACCATATTCTTTCACGATTTCCATTACTTCTTCCCGTGCATCCTCTCGCAAAAAAGCGACCATTTTTGGCACCATCGCCATCATTTCCATCTGTGCAAAAGTTCCTTTTTCTTGCTGTTGAAATACATTTTCAAGCAGTTCTTTCATTGCCTCTTCATTCCCCGGTTCTGTCCGGTCCATAATAAATTGAAAAAATTGTTTTTGTCCATCATTCATTTTTGGCAGACTCCTTTCAGTGGTGTACTGCCATTAGTATAATTTTTTTCGGTAAGGGACGCAAATTTTTCATCTGGATTTCCAGTTCCATCTTATACGCGCCTTGTCAAAAGTGAATGTTCCTTTGCTAAAAAAGTACTTTTGACTTGCAGCATTTCTTGGATTCGTTTCTCCGCCAGATGATCTGCAGCAAGTGCTGGAATAATTTTTTCATCACGGGCGATCTCAAATACTTTCCCGATTTGTTCATAAATCTCATCAATTTTTTTCATAGCACGCTCAGGATGGTAACATTTCAACTCATCTGCGACATTGATCACGCCACCTGAGTTGACGATATAATCTGGCGCATATAAAATTCCTTTTTCTTGTAAAAGCTGTCCATGTTTTTTTGTTTCCAGCAATTGATTATTTGCGCTCCCACAAACAATTTTCACTTTAAGCTGAGGAATGGTTTGATCGTTCAAAATACCACCCAGCGCACAAGGTGCAAAAATATCTGCCTTCACTCGATAAATATCTTCCGGCTTCACTGCTTCAGCACTAAACTGGCGAACAGAACGTTCCAATGCCTCCTGATGAATATCTGTTACGATGAGTTTCGCACCTTCTTGATAAAGCAGCTCAGATAGCGCATAAGCGACATTGCCACAGCCTTGAATTGCTACCGTTTTGCCACTGAGTGAATCGTTTCCATAAACTTCTTTAGCACTTCGCTTCATCGATACATAGACACCACGTGCTGTCATTGGGCTAGGATTCCCAGAAGCGCCAAAACTTTCTGAAATACCCGTTACATAATCCGTCTCCTCATGAATAGCATCCATATCCTGTACGGTGGTCCCCACATCTTCCGCGATGATATAGCGACCATTCAAGCTTTCGACATAACGTCCTAACGCCCGAAACATTGCTTCACTTTTATCTTGCTTCGGATCACCAATAATCACTGTTTTCCCGCCACCAAGATTCAAACCTGCAGCCGCATTCTTATAAGTCATTCCTTTTGCTAAACGTAAAACATCAATCAGGGCTTCTTCCTCACTTTCATACGGCCACATTCGACATCCTCCAAGCGCTGGCCCCAAAGTCGTATCATGAATTGCAATAATGGCTTTTAATCCTGAAACCTCATCTTGACAAAAAACAACCTGTTCAAATCCTTCCTTCTCCATTGCTTCAAATAGCATCCCAAAAACCCCCTTCAACATTTCAGCACTCATTGTAAGTGCTTTCAATTTTTATTATACGGATTTTGACAATAAAAGAAAAAATTTTTGACTATTTGAATCATATTTCATACTTTTCAGCTAAACCATAGTCTTTTATACCTCATCGTCATATATGCACTCCCACAAATAGAAGGACTTTAGATTTAGTTAACCAGTATCGGATCACCAATAATCACTGTTTTCCCGCCACCAAGATTCAAACCTGCAGCCGCATTCTTATAAGTCATTCCTTTTGCTAAACGTAAAACATCAATCAGGGCTTCTTCCTCACTTTCATACGGCCACATTCGACATCCTCCAAGCGCTGGCCCCAAAGTCGTATCATGAATTGCAATAATGGCTTTTAATCCTGAAACCTCATCTTGACAAAAAACAACCTGTTCAAATCCTTCCTTCTCCATTGCTTCAAATAGCATCCCAAAAACCCCCTTCAACATTTCAGCACTCATTGTAAGTGCTTTCAATTTTTATTATACGGATTTTGACAATAAAAGAAAAAATTTTTGACTATTTGAATCATATTTCATACTTTTCAGCTAAACCATAGTCTTTTATACCTCATCGTCATATATGCACTCCCACAAATAGAAGGACTTTAGATTTAGTTAACCAGTAATGGAACATTTTGTTATTTAAAAATTACCAGAAAACTGACAATACTTATCATTAACAATAAAAAAGACATACTGCAGCATAAAGCCGCCAGCATGCCTATTTTTTATTTAAAGGTGACTGATTCTATAATCACAACATCGGGGTTGATACTTTGAGCTACTGGACAAGCTTCTTTCACGAATTTCAGCGCGCTCTCCGCTTTTTTTTGATCTTCTTCTGCCACTTTAAGTGTAAAATGCACGTCAATTTTTGTTAGTACATGTACAGGTTGGTCTTGGTCTTGTTCGTAGTCTACCTCAATCGTCAATTCTTCCACAGGCACACGTTTCTTTTCAAGAAGCGTATGATAGACATAACCGCTGCACGCCGCAACGGCTGCTACGGTGATTTGTATAGGAGAAAAACCCTCTTCCTTTAAAAGCGTCCAATCCCCATTCGGATGAAGCAATTCGATTTTCTTCCCGCGCTTGATTAATTCCATTTCAATATCCCCCTTTAATTCCGAGTATAACACTAAGATTATAAAGAACAAAGAGCTTGCTTGTCAAACGAGGAAACTCAATCACTAAAAAGGCGGCTCACATAATGTGGCCGCCTTTTCAAAACATCAAGTTGCAACGGCATAAACGCCGTCTGTTTCTGAAAAATAGAGTTTCAACCCCATATTGGCATCCATTCCAGCAAAATGTTCTGCCCAGTAACGGATCGCTTGAATCAGTGAAAAATGGTCGAGACTTTGCAACAGTGTACCATTTTGCATCACATCAGCGCCAAATCCGGCATCGTCATCATATGTTAAAATGACCTCCACATCATCAAGCGTCATTCCTTTCTCATTGGTAAAGAAGGCAATGACCGCATTGGAGATATTTCCTTCATCAAAGACTGTGCCACTATCTGAGGTCGTACTTTCAACTGTTTGACTTTGAAACATGGAATCCTGACGTTGCTGGTTAGATCCCGTTTGCTGATATCCGCCAGTTGCAGTTGCTTGTTGTGGTTTGCGTTTTCGGAACAGCATCATCACAAGACGAATAATCACGAAAATCGCGAACAGATTGATCAAGAGACCTAAGATCTCGCCAAAAGCCCCCATACTGCTGAGCGCACCACCAAACAATAGTCCAGCAAGTCCACCAAGCATTAAGCCACCCATAAGGCCTCGGCCGCCAGTCATGCCTTTAGACTTGGAAGTTGTGCCATTCGTGGATTTTTTACTTGGTGTCACATTAGAACGATTAACACCGTTGTTTCCGCTTTTAAACGACCGAGACGGGGAACGATAACTTTTTGCATCTGCATGGCTGACCTGCTCATATTTTGTTGGTAACACCTGGTTGATAGTGGTTGTGCCTAAGGGCGAAAAAAACAACCCGAACGCCACTAAAAAGACTAGAATTTTTTTCACTGTTTTCCTCCTACATGCAAAACTTCCAATTGTCACTTTCAAAAAAGAAAAGACCTTACGCTTATCAAAAAATAAACGTAAGGTCTTGCAAACAATTATCAAAAATTGCGAACCATGCCGGGACCAAAGCCCGTACTGACGACATGATTACTCAGCTACTCCCCTTATGTGAGCGACGTTATTGGTTTAAAAGTATCATACTACAATTCTCGAGGCGGTGCAACTAATGCTGCTTGCGAAGTGAGACTGGCTTGTCGAGTACTTCTTTCATAATGACAGCCTGTTGAAGCTGTCCGCGAATCCTTTTTTTCTTTTGGACCTGCGTTCTACGTTTTCTGTAATCAAAATCCGCTGTCACAGAAGCCTCTTTTTTCAGCTGTCTCATTTCTTGATAGGCTTCTCGCTTTGCCTGACGATTGATTTCATTCAGACTTACATTCTGATCGGAAGAAGCAGCACTTTTCGACATTTTTGTCTGCGTTTTTTGTCGTGGTACACCTTTTGCCTTCGTCATGGGGTATTCTTGTGCTTTTTGGGCAGCTGCAACCATTTTTTCAGCAAATCCCTGTTTTTGCTTTTTATCGGGTGCCGATTTTTGCTTTTTCTGCTCTTCTTTCAGTGACTTATTGTAGGCTGAAATAATAAACCCAATAATCGCCACAGCGATCGGCAGAATAGCTTCCCAGTTATTCATCAGATAATCTGGCAAGTTAGAATCCAACACGGTCACCTACTTTCTGTTACTCCAAATCTTCTTTCGCAATGGATTCACGCATAGTTGTATCTGCTTGAACATTTTCCATCTTATAGTGATCCATAACGCCTAAATTGCCTTCTTCTAGTGCACGAGCAAGTGCACGCGGTACCTCTGCTTCTGCAGCAACGACCGCTGCACGGTTTTCTTGTTCCAGTGCGATCGCTTCCGCTTTCCGTTTCGAAGCTGCAGCTTGGGCAACTTCCATATCTGCATTAGCTTTTTCAATATCAAGTTTCGCTTTGATATTATCTCCAATACGCATTTCAGCAATATCGATCGACAAAATCGTATAAGCAGTTCCATCACCGAGGCCTTGTTCCTGTACTTTTTTAGAAATGCTATTTGGGTTTTCTAAAACATCTGTATGTTCACGTGTTTCCCCTACTGTCGAAACAACTGCTTCACCAACACGAGCAATAACCGTATCCTCACCGGCACCCCCGATGATTCGTTCAATGTTCGATTGTACGGTAATTTGTGTAATAACTTTCACTTCCACCCCGTTTTTGGCTACCCCGGTAAATTCCGGTGTACGAATGACTTTCGGTTTAACAGAGGTTTGAACGGCTTCAAGAACGTCACGACCAGCCAAGTCGATAGCAGCTGCACGGCTAAAATCCAATTCAATATTCGCACGGTGAGCAGCAATCAGTGCGTCCACGGTATTATCAACGTCTCCGCCTGCCAGATAATGACTTTCAAGCTGATTGACTTCGAGCTCTAGTCCCGCTTTCACTGCTTTGATCAGTGGCTTAACAACACGAGACGGAACCACGCGCCGTAAGCGCATTCCGATCAAGGTGCCAAGTCCTACTGGTACACGCGCTGAAATGGCACTAATCCAAAGTCCAACCGGTACTAGCGTAAAGAAAATAATTAAGACGATCACGACGATCGCAAGGATAATAATTGGTCCGATATACATTTAATTCCCTTCTTTCCTATATTCATTGACTAACACATACCCGACATCCACACCCACTGCTTTCACCTGTGTGCGAACATCTAAATAACCATTGTTCAGTCGCGCTTCATAGACTTCCCCATCGATTTCCACGCGTCCGATCGGTTTGAGCGTTGTGATCGCCACGCCGACTTTCCCATACACTTTATCGCGCAGCGCTTTCATTCGCTCGATCTCGCGGTCCTCAAGTACCCCTCGGTGCACAAGCCCCCAAGAATCCCCATAGACCAGATCATCTTCATTAAAATCACGTGCCATGTTGTCACCTTCCTTTAAAAGGCCGTAATACTTGATACCCTAACCATACAGGAAAACGAGCTGGTTGACAATTATTTCTAGGCAAAAAATTCAAATTTTTATCTCTTCTGGTATTTTTCTCCCTTCGTTATGGATTTCCGCTAAATTATGTAGGTTAAACACTCACACTGACAAGATTTATTATACCTTACCTAACGTTCATTTGTAATAGACCGGAAAAGTATTTATTCTCAGTCCGGCGATGTATTTTGTCAGGAAAATTAAAAAACAGCATAAAAAAAGCCCAGTCCAAAATGGACGGGGCTGGCTTAAAGTCTATGTAATTATTTAACAGCTTCTTTAAGCGCTTTACCAGGTTTGAAAGCAGGTACTTTACTTGCTGGAATGTCGATTTCTTCTTTTGTACGTGGGTTGCGGCCTTTACGAGCAGCACGTTCACGAACTTCAAAGTTACCAAAGCCAATCAATTGAACTTTTTCACCTTTAGATAAAGAAGTTTGGATTGTTTCGAATACAGCTTCTACAGCTTTTGCAGCGTCTTTTTTAGAAAGATCTGCCAATTCCGCTACGCTGTTTACTAAATCAGTTTTGTTTGCCATTATGTTTTCACCTCCTTCTAAAGAATAATCCAAAGTAATCAGGTCTTAATGATTAATCGGATCCATCTTTTCCCAAAATCACCGAGATGCCTTTAGGAAAATCTTAGATGAATTAACTCAAGAATGGCTATATAACTAGCCTTACCAGTAATTCTGATAAAAGATTATCATATAATCCCTAGAACTGCAAGGATTTACCCCAAATTGACACGGATTTTTAACATTTTTCTCTATAAGCTTTCCACATGCTTTTGGTGGGAAAGCCTGTCGTATCAATCTGTTACACCTAATACTAACCGCGAAGCCCTATAATAGCAAGCAAAACCATTAAAATATCGCAAAATGGTTCTTTTTTCATATTTAAAATGAGAAAAATAAGCTTATTACCTGAAAAATCTAGGTTTAGCCGCCTATATCAATCGAGTAATAGCGCTTGCAGTTTTTGCTTCATATCGGGAGTAATTCCGACCCCTTTTTCCAAATAAGCACTTACAGAACCATAATTTTTCTCCATTTCTGAAAAAGCCACTTTGAGATATGCGGGACGTGCTTCAGCCATCGGGCGAAAATCTTCCAGTGTCACATTTTCTGCACCAAACATTTTAGCAAGACCGCCCATCTCCTGCAAAATCTCATCCGCATACAAATTGGTGATCGCATAATCAGCAAAAATCGTTTCATCCGGCACATCTAAAATTTTAAGAAGCAAGGCGCCCAGCACTCCAGTACGGTCTTTACCAGCTGTACAGTGGAACAGAAATGGGACTCCACTTTCCGTCTGGTCTAAAAGTTCATCGAAAATCTGTTTGAAACCATCCGTTGAGCCTGCAAAAACACGATAACTTTCGCCCATTAGCGGCTCATAAATCGTTTTGTCGCCCAAATCAATATCGGGCGTTTCATTTTTCGCAGTCCCAATTGGAATGTGCTTATTTTGTACGCCAGAAATCTCAGGCGTTGGCTGTGCAGCAATTTCTGACGAGCTGCGTAAATCACAAATCCAGCGAATGCCCAAATCCAGAATCAGCTTCCTATCTGCAGCCGTGATTCCCGCCAAGCTGCCGGAGCGGAACAATTTCCCCCATTTGACACGGCGTCCAGCCTTATTTTCATAGCCGCCCATATCCCGAAAATTGAATGTCCCTTGGAAAGGAAGAATGCGCTCTGCTGCCATTTTTTTCAACCCCACCTCATCTTGTAAAAGAAAGTAGACAGGCGCATCTGCAAGCGGCAATTGGGCTTTCTTTTGCTCCGCTGGAAATGCAGCCAATTTGTTTTTTTCATGGCAATCAGCCTGACTAGATTGATAGATTGTTACTGTCCCTTGAAAAAGTTCATTTTCCCAACTCAATTGGAAATGATCATTCTCTCTTGTTATCTTCATTCCGTTGCCTCCTTGTTTTGTCATCCCATTTATTTTAACATGCTGGGTGAGAATGCCAAAATTTATACACAAAAATGAACATGTCTAAAATATAAGTAGACATGTTCATAAACTGTATTTTTGCTTATGCTTATCCATTATTCTTCTTAGTAACTGTAAAAATATAAGTTAATTAGGAATTATTATTCTTAATAGAATTTCCACATGCCCTTTTTGCTTCTTACATGAAGATTTCTAATTCATTTGAAAAGCAGTTCATTTTTCTTTAAATTTTCTACCTAAAGCATTGAGGAAATTTATCTTTCAAAAATCCCTCTACAAAAAAAGTAATATATTCCTCTGTTAACTCTGCGGCTCCGTTTATCGCTATTTCCTCATCAAACTCTTCATCGTCTAGCCATTGATAATAATGTTGAATTTCATGAGATAAAGTATTTAATATGGTAAAAGCTGCCTGAAATACGCCCTCTTCCTTCTTTAGTAGTTGGAAATCACCGGTAGCAATTCTGATATATGGTTCCTCTGTTTTTTCATAGGGACCAAAAAATGTTCCGCTCGCTGGCTCCCCGCTTTGAGTGTTTTTCAACAAATTATCTTCTTTGATATAAACAATCACTCTTTGAGGGAATTGATAATTAGTCCGCAACCACCGAGCATATTCAATAAACATTCTTTTTAGCAAAGGAGAAACATTTTTTTGGTTTACTATTCTAATGCCGACCTTTTATATACTAGATTATTCATCTAGTTTTCTTCCAAACCCATTTCCCCTTCTTGCCAATACCATAACCAATAGCAAGGATACCTGCAACTCCTGCTGAGTAAAACTATTAGATTGCAGACACTACTATCACAAAATGTCCATTTTGATCAAAACCCTTTGTTAGATTACTACCGACATAATTGTAGCCACACATTGAAATTGGATTGTCTTCATCTCCTAATGAAAGTAATTAAACTTAAGAAATAAAGGATATTGTCAATTGTTTTCTTTAGCAAATTCATCAATAAATGATAAATTTACTATATTGGCTGAATAAGCTTCTAGAATACTAGAATCTGATAAGTTGATAATAATTGGAAAAGTTGATAATAAACATGTCTTCAAATTATCTAGATGAGCCATTCTATCAATACCTGATTTCTCAAGCGATTCAATAAAATTGCGCCCTTTCTCAATAAACAAGTACCATTCGTAATCTGAACCTTCATTAAATCTAGATCCATCTACCTTGAAAAAATGAGCAAATGTCATTCTAATTTTGCTTTTTTTAATACAAATAGATACTTCTGCATGAGGATCTTTTTGATGTGACACATAGTATTCATATATATCATAACTCAACTCTAATTTATTAATAATTTTTTTAATATCTTCATGGATTTCTGCAAAATACTTCCCTTTGTTATCATATGAATCAGCAGTAGTTATACCTTTTAAATATATCATTTCTTTTTACTCCAATTCTTTGCTTTTTTTATGGTAATCCTAATAGTCCCCTTACTAGATCTATTCCACTTCCCTTTATATCTAGAGTATTTATTACTCTGTAGATGCCACCCATGATTATTGTGTGGAGTATGAAATTCCCAACTACGATAAGTTCTTTTACCGTTTTTCTTCTTTTTAGAGTAAATAAACCCCATATACCCTTTATCTTTTTTATTTTGCCCCTTTATTCTACCAACTTTATGAATTCTATACGGAACTTTATTCCAAGCTTTTTTAGCTGTCTTCTTTACCCACTTCCCAGCTTTCTTCGCACCTTTCCAAGCTTTTGGACCATATTTTGCGATGCCTCTAAGAACTGGTACCACCCAGTGTCCATCAGGATCCACATAGATTACTGGATTATTATTCGCGTAATTGTACCCGTTCATTGTCTGTGGATCGTCTTCATCGCCTGGATCTGGGTCGTATGCGGTAAATACGCCTTGTTCCGGCACATAATAGCGCGCCATCAAGTAGTACTGCTGGATTTCTGCGTCGTACATATAACCGGCATAACCATATGGATTCGATTTTGCTTCCGCAGTTTTCGTCTCACTTTTTAAGACATTTCCCCACGCGTCGTATTGGTACTCCGCCACTATATCACCTGACGCATTCGTTAACGCAATTACATCGCCTTGTCCATTATAATGATACGTCATCGTCTGACCATTCATCTTCATTGCCAGTCGGATACCATTATCGGCATAAATGTATTGACGCAGCACCTTGCCCAATCGTTCGTTTCGTAAAGTACGTCAAAGTTATTCCTATATAGTGAATTATTTACCTTAAACAAATAATTGATATACTCCTAGTGTTAGATATATAGAAAAAGAAACGACACATAAAATAAATGCACAGATTTTATACATTTTAGTATGTACTGTTGCATTTTTCATATGTAAAAGAAAAAAGATTATTAAAACATTAATTATAATCGCCAATTGTAACAATATAATCGCTCCTTTACTTTAATGATTAGCAAAGTATATTAAAATAAATGAC
>NZ_CAJYCN010000017.1 GCF_913566895.1 Listeria ilorinensis
AGTTTTCAAAGGTCATTCATTTCAGTTGGCTGAGCGTTTCATGTGCATCAGCAACGTTTATAAATATACCAACTTTTTATGCATTCGTCAATAGTTTTGACAAACTTTTTTTGAGAAAGGCGAAAAAAGTTTAAATTGAGTTGTTTTCATCTATATTTATGCACTGGTAAAAATAGATTAATTAATAACATCAAGTTGTATGAATCTGCACACCTTTCTCTTCAAACTGCTGTTTCAAGACTGGATCCAGTTCACTTCCAGTGATAATAGAAGAAATTTCATCCAACTCTGCATATTTATATAGAGAAATACGGCCGAATTTCGTATGATCGGTGACAAGTATCACTTCATCTGCCGAATGGAGCATCTCCTGCTTGGCTGGCACGAGATATTCATCATAATGCATCAATCCTTTATCAATATCTAGTGCGGGAGTCGTGACAAAGGCTTTATGAACATGCAAGTTTCGCAGCGTTCCACTTGTGATCATACCATTCAAGATAAAGGTTTCCGGATATAAGACGCCACCTGTTACGATAACTTTGCTTTGAGAAAACCGCATAATTTGGGCTACGTTGATATCATTGGTGATAATGGTCAATCGGGCGCGTTCTTTTAATGCGTCAGCAATATGACCGGTTGTTGTGCCGGCATCCAGGATGATCGTATCGCCATCTTGGATCAGCGTGGCAGCATGCGCGGCAATGCGACGTTTTTCTTCATAATGAGCTTCGCTACGTTTGTTCCAATCGGGTTCTGAAACGACTTTTTCTTCGATCATAACACCGCCATGGGTACGCTTTAATTTCTTTTCTTTTTCTAAAATAGCTAGGTCCCGGCGGATGGTTGCTTCATGGACTTCAAAATGTTTCGCCAATTCTGTGACTGTTGCGATTTTTCGGGTTTTGACATATTGGACGACTGCTCGTTTTCTTTCGATGGAAAGCACTTGTTGCCACCTCTTCTCTATTTGAAATGAAAGGGGCTCTAAAGTGCAGAGCAGACTGCACCATAGAACCCCTTCAAACCCAATATTATTGGGTCTTTTAGTCATTCAAGCGTTTTTCAAGCTCGGCTTTTTTATCTTCAAAGCCTGGTTTGCCTAGCAATGCGAACATGTTAGCTTTATATGCTTCAACGCCTGGTTGGTCAAATGGATTTACGCCATTTAAGTAACCGCTGATGCCCACTGCTTTTTCGAAGAAGTACACTAAATAGCCGAATGTATATGGATCAAGTTCTGGTACTTCTACAACAAAGTTTGGTACTTCACCGTCCGTATGAGCAAGCAGAGTTCCTTCAAAGGCTTTAGTATTCACAAAATCGATCGTTTCGCCTGCTAAGTAGTTCAGGCCATCAAGATCCACTTCTTCTTTATTGATTGTCAGATTGTGACGCGGTTTGTCGACTTTAATGACTGTCTCGAACAGATTGCGGCGTCCGTCTTGAATATATTGGCCAAGGGAATGTAAGTCTGTGGAGAAATTAGCACTAGATGGATAAATTCCTTTTTTGTCTTTTCCTTCGCTTTCGCCGAATAGTTGTTTCCACCATTCATTGAAGTATTGCAGGCCTGGTTCATAAGAAATAAGCAGTTCCGTAACTTTTCCTTTACGGTAAAGAACATTACGTGCTGCTGCGTATTGGTAAGCAATATTATCTTCAAGTGCCGGTGCAGCGAAATCTTTGCTTGCTGCTGCTGCTCCGTCCATCATGGCTTGGATATCCACACCGCTGACAGCGATTGGAAGTAAACCTACTGCTGTTAAGACAGAGAAGCGTCCGCCGACATCATCAGGCACAACGAATGTTTCGTAGCCTTCATTATCGGAAAGTGTTTTAAGCGCACCTTTGGCTTTGTCTGTCGTTGCATAAATACGTTTTTTCGCTTCTTCTTTGCCGTATTTTTTCTCAAGCAATTCTTTGAATACACGGAAAGCTATTGCTGGTTCTGTTGTCGTACCAGATTTAGAGATGACGTTGACAGAGAAGTCGCGGTCGCCAACTACTTCAATTAAATCATGCAAGTAGCTTGAACTGATACTGTTTCCCGCGAAGAAAACTTGTGGTGTTTTGCGGTCACCTTTTTCAAGAACATTATAGAAGGAATGATTGAGCGTTTCGATCGCTGCACGCGCGCCAAGATAAGAACCACCAATCCCGATCACGATGAGAACTTCAGAATCATTCTTGATTTTTTCGGATGCTTTCAAAATGCGATCGAATTCTTCTTTATCATAATTAGTCGGAAGATCGATCCAGCCTAGATAGTCACTACCTGCCCCCGTGCCATTATGTAATGCGTCATGCGCTGCTTTTACGGCCGGTTCCAAATAGTCAATTTCGCGTTTTTCAAAAAAACGTAACGCTTTGGAATAATCAAATTTAATATGTGTCATCATTTTCCCTCCAAAAAATATTTAGGTTCTGTACTAACTTTATTACAAAGTCAGAAGTTTATCAAGAAATGATGTGGTTATCTGACCGGAAATTCATTTCGATTTTCATAAAGTACACCTTGTTCGAAAATCAGTTTGTTTAAAACCAGATTGTCCAACTTAATCAGATCATCTGCCGACGGAATCGACAACCATTTGGCTCGAAAAATGCTGTCTCCACTGCGAATATTCTGAAAGTCCCCCTTGGCGCTGGCTTTGAAGACGAACGTGCATACATGCTCCCATTCAGTACGCCGTTCCTTGCAGAAAAGTAAACTATCAATGCGGATGTCCACATTTGTCTGGTCTTTTACTTTATTCTTAAGGGTGTCTTCCATCGTTTCATCACTTTCTACTGAACCCCCCGGAAATCCCCATGTCAAATCACGTTTTCTTACAGCCAAAATCTCGTCTTTTTTTCGTTATAAATAAACGCCTCCACATTGATTGTCCTTTTCACTGAAATCCTCCTTTTTTGGTTGAAGTTTTCTAAATTGACAGTTAAATTATTTTATTCTAGCCAATAATCTAAAAATTTTAACTTTAAATCGCAAATAAATTTTAGTTTGTTCTAAAATATTAGTTAATTTAGAATAAAGCGGAATGGAAGCTTTCATTTCAATATGAAAGTTTCCACTTGGTTACAGCTACTTATTTGTCTGCTTTTTTTACCCACTCTTGCAATTTGTCGCGTAACGTATTGAAGCCTTCGTCAGCGCCTTTTTGCTCATTTTTATTGCTTGTTTTGCTTGTCGGTTTCACGCTTTCAGTTGCGCGGATCGATAAGCTGATTTTGTTATTTTCTTCATCAATATCAAGAATTTTCACGTTTACTTCTTGACCCACTTCAAGGAAATCATGAATATCTTTGACAAAACCATGTGTGATTTCCGAAATGTGCACTAATCCTTGTGTGTGCTCATCAAGCGCCACAAATGCACCATAACCTTGGATCCCAGCTACTTTTCCTGTTACTGTATCTCCAACTTTGTAAGAACTCATTCCCAAACACCTACTTTCCAAATTACCGATAATATTAAATTATAACACTCTGAGAAAAATAGTACAATAAATCTAAATTTCATCATTTTTTGTGAAGGCTCTCATCCTTCCACTTGCTTTTATATGATACAATAATAGTCGGATATAGCTTAATTTTAAAGGAGGCCTATTATATGAGTCAATTTGATGAAGTCATCCCCCGTCTAGGTACGGATTCAGAAAAATGGGACGGTGCGGAAGAGCTGTTCGGTAGAAAAGGAATCATCCCGATGTGGGTGGCAGATATGGATTTCCGTGCACCGGAACCTGTTCTTCAAGCTTTCAAAGCACGTGTTGAGCATGGGGTTTTCGGCTATTCGGCACATTCTGATCAAGTAAAAGATGCAATTATCAGCTGGAATGCACGTCGTCACCAATTCCATTTTACAAAAGAGGATCTGCTTTTCAATACGGCTGTTGTTCCATCCATTTCACTGGCTATTCGTGTACTGACAAATGAAGGGGATGCCGTTTTGATGCATTCGCCGATTTATCCGCCCTTTTTCAATGTAACAAAGGAAACGAAGCGGAAAGTCGTGATGTCCCCATTAAAATATGAGAATGATCGCCTACATATTGACTTGGTGGATATGGAAGAAAAAATCCAACAGGAAAATGTCAAATTGTTTATTCTCTGCAATCCGCAAAATCCGGGTGGACGTGCTTGGTCTCTCGAAGATCTCAAACAGATGGTTGCCCTTTGTAAGAAATACCAAATTCCAATTCTTTCTGATGAGATCCATGCTGATTTGGTGATCAAATCCCTCAAACACTATCCACTTGCTGTTGCTACACCAGATTATCAGGATCAGATCATTACACTGATGGCTCCAACAAAAACCTTTAATTTAGCAGCGATCAAAGCTTCATATTTGGTGATTACAAATGAAAAATTACGTGACCGTTTCAAAGAATTCCAACGTTATGAGCATGCAGCCGGACTGAATGTATTCGGACTGATCGGCATGGAGACGGCATATAATGAAGGAGAAGCATGGTTGGATGAGCTGCGTGACTATATTTATTCCAATTATCAATACGTGAAAGAAACGCTGAAGAAAGAAGTCCCTGAAATCGGCGTGACAGAACTCGAAGCTACTTATTTGATGTGGCTGGATGCTCGCGCACTTGCAAAAGATGAAAAAACCTTGTATCAGGATATTATTGATGCGGGATGCGGCGTGCAGATGGGCAGTGGTTTCGGTAAAAGCAGTTACGGATTCATCCGTCTGAACATCGCCTGTCCGAAAGAAACTTTGAAAAAAGGTGTGGCAGCCCTGATTGCTGGCATCAAACACTAATTGTTAATGAACGGCTGTATAAGGAATCTTTCCTTTGCGGTCGTTTTTTCTATGTTAAGCGTTATTTTCGTAATCAATTGTCAATTTTGCTATACTAAATTTGTAGTACATATGATAATAACTGAGCGTTTTTCGCCCAGTTTTTTTATCGCAATCAAAAGGAGTTGAAAAGATGTTTTTAGGTTTTCGCGAATTGCTTTTTTCAAAGCTGCGGTACCTGCTCGTGACTGGTATCATGATTTTGATCATGCTGCTTGCCCTTATTTTATCGGGACTGGCAAACGGGCTTGCTTATGATAACGCTTCGTCTGTTTCAGATAATGGCGTGCCCTACTATGCGATCACAAAAGATGCTCAAGGAAAACTTTCCCGGTCTCAATTTCCTGAGTCTGATTTTACAGCTGTCAAGAATGATGAGAATGTGAAGGATGCTGCTGTCTTAGGGCAATCGATGCAGACACTCAAACGTGAAAGTGACGATAAAAAATACAGTATCGCCTTCTTTGCGATTCAACCGGGACAATTTCTTGATCCCAAAATCACGGAAGGAAAAGGATTGTCTGTCACAAAGCCAGACGAGATCGTGGTGGATAGCTCGCTTAAAAAAGACGGCTTGAAACTTGGGGATGTACTGATGGACGACATGCTAAACAAGGAATTAAAGATCGTCGGCTTTACGGAAGATCAAAAATATAGCCATGCGCCGGTCGTTTATATCAATATGGCAACTTGGCAATCGATCAATCCGGTACTCTACCACCAAAAGATTCCACAAATCAATGCAATTGCAATTAAGACCAAGGATGCGGATCAAGGTGTGAAACTCAGCAATAAAGAATTGACCACTTTGACATCGGATGAATTCTTAAATCAGATTCCGGGTTATTCAGCGGAACAGATGACACTGAACATGATGATTGCCTTTTTGATCGTGATTGGCGGCTTTATTTTAACTGCTTTCTTCTATGTGATGACTTTACAGAAAACGACGCAATTCGGTATTTTGAAAGCACTCGGAACAAAGACAAGCACGATTGCCAGCAGCGTTATTATTCAAGTTGTTATCATTTCTCTGATCAGTATTGCGATCAGTGTGGGTGTAACACTTCTTCTGCCAAACGTATTGCCGGAAGCGATGCCGTTCAGACTTTCTTCTATGACGATCGTGCTTTACAGCTTGATTTTCTTTGTAGTGGCACTGCTTGGTTCCCTGCTTTCGCTTAGAAAAGTGGCAAAAGTGGATGCGCTAGATGCGATTCGCGGAGGTGATGAATGATGACTGAATTACTTCGTTTTAGTGATGTTCGAAAAACCTATCCGTCTGGACGATCTGTGGTTGAAGCATTGAAGCCGACTGATTTTACTGTCCAAAAAGGGGAATTGACAGCTATTGTTGGACCTAGTGGCTCTGGGAAAAGTACCTTTCTTTCATTAGCAGGTGCGCTTTTGACACCGACAGAAGGAAGTATTATGATCGGCGGTAAAGAAATCAGCCATTTGTCGAAAAAAGAACAAACGGCTTTGCGTCTGAATGAGATTGGCTTTATTTTTCAAGCAGCGCATCTCGTTCCTTATTTAAAGGTAAAAGATCAAATTCGTTTCATTGGAAATCTGGCCTCTAAAGATAAAGCACATGTTGAAAAACAAACGTTTCATCTTCTAGAACAGTTAGGATTGACTGATCGAGCCGACTTTTATCCTCGTGATTTATCTGGCGGCGAGAAGCAGCGGGTCGCGATTGCACGGGCGCTGATCAATTCTCCATCCGTTATTTTAGCTGATGAACCAACGGCAAGCCTTGATTCTAAGCGCAGTAAAGAGGTGGTTGAGCTGATTCGAGCTGAAGTGATCGGTACTGAACGTGCTGCCATTATGGTGACACATGATGAACGGATGCTTGACCTTTGCGATCACGTTTATCGAATGGAAGATGGTCTTTTGACGAAGGAACGCTAATACAAAAACCCCCGAAATGCAGATGCGCACTTCGGGGGTTGCTTTTTTTCTGCTTATTTATTGATTAGATCAAGCGCCTGACCTAACACTTTTTCACCATTCATGGTACCATATGCGGCCATGTCAATTACATCTACCGGCATACGTCCGGCTGCAAGTTTTTCAATTGAATCTTTTTGATAACGAACTTGTGGACCGAGAAGCACTACATCCGCATCATTGATTACATTATTAATTTCAGAAACAGAATAGGCGTTGATATTGCATTCTTCGCCTTTTGCTGTTGCTGCTTGCTGCATTTTTGTAACTAACAGGCTCGTAGACATGCCTGCTGCGCAAACCAAAACGATATTTTTCATGTCAAATCTTCCTTTCCGATAAAGGGAATAATATTTTATATCTTTCCTTCTTTAATTATACGCATCTTTCGGCTATTTAACAAGTAAACGTTCGCCGAAGAGACAGATAAGTGCGAACCTTAACAAATTTTTAAAATTTACTAAAAATAGATTGCGCTTTTCCCTAAAACAAGCGATAATAGACAATAACTTTTTACTAAAACAGGAGTGAGTTTGTGGAATGAAAGTAATTAAATTCGGCGGTAGTTCACTTGCTTCAAGTGTACAGCTTCATAAAGTTTTTGATGTGGTAGAAAGCGACAGAGACCGCAAAATCATTGTTGTTTCAGCACCCGGGAAACGATTCAAAGAGGATACCAAGGTAACGGATCTTTTAATTGATTGCGCTGCTAAAGCATTGCTCGGGGAAAGCACCGACGCCTTATTCCAGGCCATTATTGAGCGCTATTCAGGAATCACATTGGATATGGGGATGGAGCTCTCAGTGATCCAGGAGATTGAACACAACCTCCATCAAATTTTACAATCAGACAAGTCGGATCCTGATCAATTTATGGATTTGATGAAGGCAAGTGGTGAGGATAACAATGCCAAACTTGTTGCAGCTTTCTTTCGGTTTAAGGGCCTGGATGCGGAGTATGTGAATCCATTCGATGCAGGGCTGTTTGTTACAGATGAACATGCGAATGCACGCGTTTTGCCGGAATCTTATGAAAATCTCTTTGCTTTGCGTGAAAGAAAAGGTTTAGTGATTTTCCCCGGTTTCTTTGGGTATACCAAGGCGGGGGAAATTCGTACATTTTCTCGCAGCGGCTCGGATATTACAGGCGCAATCGTGGCAAACGGTGTTCAGGCAGAACTGTATGAAAATTTTACAGATGTGGATGCCGTTTTTGCGGTCAACCCAGCGATTGTTAAGAATCCTCGCAAAGTAGATGAACTGACTTATCGGGAGATGCGTGAACTTTCCTATGCGGGTTTTTCAGTATTTCATGATGAAGCGCTTGTTCCAGCTTTTCGTGCCGGTATTCCTGTGCATATCAAAAATACCAATAATCCAGATGGCTCCGGTACTCGGGTGATTCGCGAACGTGACGCCTCGAATGGTCCCGTCGTTGGAATCGCCAGTGACGATGGCTTTTGTAGCATCTATATTAGTAAATATTTGATGAACCGCGAGCTTGGTTTCGGACGGCGTATTTTACAGATTCTTGAAGATGCGGAACTTTCTTATGAGCATATGCCTTCTGGGATTGATGACTTGACGATCATTTTGCGTGAAAATCAGCTGGATTCCAAAAAGGAACGCCGTGTAATCGAGCGGTTGAAGCAAGAACTGGATGCGGACGAAGTAGTGGTGGAGCACGGCATCTCACTCTTAATGGTAGTTGGTGAAGCAATGCGACACAATGTCGGAACAACTTACCGCGCTTCCAAGGCTTTGTCGAACGCTGGCGTCAATATCGAAATGATCAATCAAGGATCATCAGAAGTGAGCATCATGTTTGGCGTCAAAAAAGAACAGGAGCATCAGGCAGTAAAAGCGCTCTATCATGAATTTTTTAGCTCAGCACCTATCTCCTGATATAAAAAAAGCGCTTGTCTTCAACATAAGCTGAGACAAGCGCTTTTTTACGAGTGATATTCAAGAAGAAAAACTAGGTGACTTCCCTGATCGTAAAAAAGAAAATTGCTTCCGCCGCCCATCACGGATAAAAACTCATATTTATCCGTTCCGCCAATAAATTTTTCCTGACTGATAGGATACGAATTTTTTAAATGGTCACCAATATTCATGAAAAATTCTTCGACACATTCGTTCTCTTCTTTTGGAATAAAGGGAATATCATCTGGATTCCCCCAGCCTTCCGTTTGTGCAAGAAGTGTTTTGAACTCCCCGGTCTGTTCATAATGATATTTCACCATTTCATACCCGTAAAAATCACGAATATAGAAATGAAAGAGCGTTTTTTCTCTCTCTGAAACGGTGAGACTGGTCAAATAATCCATGACCTTCATTTTTTGATTATAATATTCCACACCTTGTTTTTCCCAATCCGCTTGAAGTTCTGCGAATAATGCTGGAATTTCTTGATGATTTTGAAACTTCTCCAGATCTCCTAAGAAATCATAGCGGGCGGACTCATCACGTTTAAAGCCGTGAAAATTCAACTCATTATAAAAGTCTTCCTTCCCTTCAACACCATATAGTCCCGGGGTAGCGATCATATGGAAGATTTCATCATGTACATCAAAAGAGAATAGTGGACGGAAAAATGGTGCCATTTCTACCGGTTTACAAAAGACTTCCTTTATATCTGGATAGAGGTTCAATTCTCAGCTGCTCCTTTCAAAAAAGCGGTCAGATTCTCTCTGACCACTTTCTCATCTTATTTAATCTGCAATCATGATTTTTTCAATAATGACATCATTGACAGGTTTATCTTGTGCACCAGTTGGCACGCTTGCAATGTTATCCACGATGTCAAGTCCTTCCACAACATGGCCGAAAACGGTATGACGACCGTCTAGCCAAGGTGTTCCGCCCTCTTTGTACGCTTCAATGATTTCTTCTGGAAAACCAACTGCTTGCATTTGTTCTAGCATGTCTTCTGGCATATCGGGTTTTTGGACGATGAAGAATTGGCTGCCATTCGTATTTGGACCAGCATTTGCCATAGAAAGTGCGCCGCGAAGATTGAATGCATAACGAGAAAACTCATCTTCAAATGGACCGCCCCAGATGCTTTCGCCACCTGTTCCAAGACCGTCCGGATCTCCACCTTGAATCATAAATTCTGGAATAACACGGTGGAAAATTAGCCCGTCATAATAGCCGTTTTTGGCATGTGTCACAAAATTCTCGACCGTTTTTGGGGCGATTTCTGGAAATAATTTTAGCTTGATCGTACCACGGTTGGTCACCATTTCAGCTGAAATTTCGTTTTCAGCGATTTCTTTTGATAATTGAGGATAGTTCATGTATTGATAGCTCCTTTAATTAGATTTAGCTGCCGAACCAGATGATGAGCAGATTGATGAAGACGGCAACAAGATACATTACTAGTATAACAGCCAATGTCCAAATCACAATTTTTTTAATCATTTTTTCTCCTTTTCGCGCTTGGCTTTGTTTCGGCCTGCTCTTTTTTATTTTATAATGAATAGCGTGTTTTTTGAAATAAAACGAACGAACTAAACATCGATCCTGATTTTCAACTTTGACTATTTCTGTTTTTATTTTTTGGTAATAGGGGTTTTAATCAAAAATATTTTTGAACTAATTTTTTGGAAAGATTTATGCATTTTCTTCCTATTTATTATTTATGTTTATTCCTTACTCATCATTTATTAAATCAAGCTGTCTGTCTTTTTTTCATGGAAAAAAGTATGCTATAATAAATTTGTGCTTTTATTTTCAAGCATTTTTTTATCAAAGAAAAGAAATGTAAGTACTTGCTTGCTTTTTGATATATCCTTTACTTATTTCAGCCATTAGAGAGGACTTCTTTCGGCTGGTTAGATAGATAAAAATAAAAGGAGGAGCCGATTTGTCTTTACTGCATGTTGCTATTTTGCTGCCTTTTTTTGCGGCACTTTTCATTCCGCTGGTTTATAAGTGGACGAAAAAAATTCATACAGGTTGGCTGGTGCTGCCGATCCCTGTCTTACTTTTCATTTATTTCTGCAGTTTTATTCCAAAAACAATGCACCAGTCAACAACTGCCACAATGCCTTGGATCCCAAGCTTTGGGATTAATTTTACCGTCGTTGTGGATGGTCTCAGTCTGCTCTTTGCCCTCTTGATCACAGGGATTGGGTCGCTGGTTGTTTTTTACTCGATTTACTATTTAGGTAAAAAAACAGAGCGGCTGAATAATTTTTACGCATTTCTGATGATTTTTATGTCAGCCATGCTTGGCGTCGTACTGAGCGATAACTTGATTGTTCTTTATTTATTCTGGGAAATGACGTCCATCAGTTCTTTCCTTTTGATTGGTTACTGGTATCACCGGGAGCGGTCGCGTTATGGAGCCAGAAAATCAATGATGATCACGGTATTTGGCGGACTGATGATGTTAGGCGGTTTTATTTTGCTCCACATCATGACGGATAGCTTTTCTGTTCGGGAAATCATCGCCAGCGGGCCAGCGATCACGGGAAACCCGCTATTTGTACCGGCAATGATTTTCATTTTGCTTGGAGCATTTACCAAATCTGCTCAGGTACCCTTCCACGTTTGGCTACCTGATGCTATGGAAGCTCCTACACCGGTCAGCGCTTATCTGCATTCAGCTACGATGGTTAAAGCGGGGATCTATATTGTCGCACGCTTCACGCCGCTATTTGCTGTATCAGAAGTCTGGTTTTGGACGATTGCGATCGTAGGGATCATCACGCTACTTTGGGGTTCCATTAATGCGACGAAGAAAAATGACTTGAAAGCCATTCTAGCCTACTCGACGATCAGTCAGCTAGGTCTGATTATGTCGCTACTTGGGGTCGGGGCGCTCAGTCTTCATTTTGGCAACGAGGACTTTTATGCGGCGGCAATCGTAGCAGCTGTTTTTCACTTATTCAATCATGCCACTTTCAAAGGAAGTTTGTTTATGATGGTCGGGATCGTCGACCATGAGACCGGGACGCGTGACATTCGACGTCTCGGCGGTTTAATGCGAATCATGCCAATCACTGCTACGATCGCTTTTATTGGAACATTCGCGATGGCTGGACTGCCGCCGTTCAACGGTTTCTTGAGTAAAGAGATGTTCTTTGAGAGTATGACGGATATCGTCCACATGAATCTTTGGAATGCTGACACTTGGGGCGTCCTCTTGCCAGTGATCGCTTGGATCGCCAGCGTGTTTACCTTTGTTTATAGCATGATTATTTTCTTCAAGACCTTTACAGGGAAAAACAAGCCTTACTTACTGCCAAAAAAACCGCATGAAGCACCACTTGGACTACTTCTTCCGCCGAGTATTCTCGCCTTTCTGGTCGTTATAATTGGTATTTTCCCGAATCTGATCGCCGGGCCGATTTTGGAACCTGCTGTGAAAGCAATTGTACCAACACTCGCAACAACTGACAGTGATTTCTCTATTCATGTTGGCTTCTGGCACGGGATCACACCGGCACTATTGATGACGATCGGTGTGGTGATTGTTGGGATCCTGCTTTATAAGACCAATCGTTACTGGAAGCCTTGGATTACAACCCGGGTACCAAAAAAATGGCGGATTGGACGTGCGTATGATGCCAGTATGTTCTATCTGGAACAAGGCTCCTACCGGACGACGATGTGGGTCATGACGGGCTGGCTACGAACCTATTTGAACTACATGTTGACGGCTTTTATCATCTTGATTATCGGAACGATGTTTGTAACCGATGCATTTAATTTTAATCTTAGTGCCATGACGCCTGTAACGGCAGTGGATTTTGTTTTAGCGGCTGTCATTTTGGTTACTTTAATCGGGACGGTTTTTTCAAAATCGCGGATCACTTCGATCATTTTGCTAGGTGCTATGGGGTATACAGTAAGTATTTTCTTCATTATCTCACGAGCGCCAGATTTAGCATTGACGCAGCTTGTGATCGAAACGATTTCAGTCGTGCTTTATCTGCTAGTCTTTTATCATCTGCCGCAGTTCAGCAATATTGAGGAAAAGCCAAAATGGTTCTCAATCAAAACCATTTTAAGTATCGGGGTGGGCATAACCGTCACACTTATCGCGCTTTCTGCATTCGATACGACTTTCTATGATTCCATTTCACAGTATTATTTGGACAATGCCTATAAAGAAGCAGCTGGGAAAAATGTTGTGAATGTGATTCTGGTGGACTTCCGGGGCTTTGATACGCTGTTCGAGACGGCGGTTCTAGCAATTGCTTCCATTGGTATTTATGCAATGATAAAATTACGTTTAACTAAGAGGAGGGAAAAAGATGAAAACCAATGACGTCTTGCTGAGAAATGTCACAAAAGTTGTGGCGTTCATCATTTTCTTGTTCTCGCTCCACTTATTTCTTGCTGGGCATTACAATCCCGGCGGCGGCTTTGTAGCTGGCCTTACCAGCGCTGGCGCAATCACATTGATGCTGCTTGCTTATGATACAAAAACAATCAAAAGCATGCTCAATATCAATACGATTATGCTGACTGGCATCGGGCTTTTATTTGCACTTGGAACGGGCTTGATCGGGATTCTTACGGGGGATGCGTTCCTGACTCATAAGTATACCCATGTCGACTTGCCGATCCTTGGCGATGTTGCCCTCCACACAGCTACCCTTTTTGATCTTGGCGTCTATTTAGTGGTGGTCGGTGTGACACTGACGATTATTCAGACGATTGGGGAGAGTGACTAAATGGAACTTTTAATGTCGATCCTCATCGGTTTAATGTTTGCAGCCGCCATCTATTTGATTTTATCGAAAAGTTTGCTTCGAATCATTATCGGGACAGCGATCTTAAGCCACGGCGTCAATCTGCTCGTCTTGACAATGGGCGGTCTGAAACGTGGCGATGCGCCAATTTTAGGACTCAAAGTAACGTCCGCTTATAATGACCCCATTCCGCAAGCTTTGATTCTAACAGCGATCGTGATCAGTTTTGGTGTAACGGCCTTCTTCTTAGTACTGGCTTACCGAGCTTATCAGGAGCTGGACAGTGAAAGTGTATCGAAAACGAGAGGACATGAAGCCGATGACGAATAACCTTGTACTGATGCCGATTTTAATCCCGTTTTTCGGCGCAATTCTACTGATGATTCTACCAAAACGGATCTATCTGCAGCGAACGGTCGCACTGATTTTCAGTATCTTGCTTTTTCTTGCCTCCCTATTTTTAGTTTTCTATGTGCACAAAAATGGAATTATGACCTTGAATATTGGTAATTGGGAGGCTCCGTTTGGGATCACAATGGTTGGAGATATGCTGGCACTCCTGCTAGTTACGACTTCCAGTATCGTCCTGAACTGTGTGGTGATTTTTTCCTTCTACACAATTGGCAAACCGCGTGAAAAATTTCTTTACTATGCGGTAATCCTATTTATGATGGTCGGCGTGAATGGCTCATTTTTGACGGGTGATATTTTCAACTTGTTCGTTTTCTTCGAGGTCATGCTGATGTCTTCTTATGTACTGCTTGTTATTGGGGGTACAAAGATCCAACTCAAAGCCACGATCAAATATCTTTTAATCAATGTCGTTGGCTCTGCATTTTTTGTTGTAGCAATCGCACTACTTTATTCGATGATTGGCACTTTGAACATGGCGGATATCTCCCAGAAAATCGCAGCGCTTGATGGTAGTGGCAACTATGGCATGATCAGCGTCGTCGCCGTCATGTTCCTGTTTGTTTTTGGCTTGAAGGCAGGCTTATTTCCGCTTTACTTCTGGTTGCCTGGCTCCTATTTTGCCCCGCCAATTCCGATTTTGGCGCTGTTCGGCGGACTCCTAACAAAAGTTGGCGTCTATGCAATCATGAGGACCTATTCGCTGTTTTTCTATCAGCTGTCCGATTTTGTTCTGCCGCTACTTGGAATTTTGGCGATCATTACGATCATTTTAGGTGTAATCGGAGCTATGAGTTACTATGATTTGAAAACAATCGTGATTTACAATATTTTAATCGCAATCGGAGTGATCCTCTTCAGTGTCTCGCTTATGTCACGAGAAGCAATGACTGGTGCGGTCTTCTATCTAATCCATGATATGATCATCAAAGCAGCATTATTTTTGATCATTGGTATCGTCATGGCCATCACCGGCTATTCCAGTGTAAAGAAATTCAGCGGCTTGATGACTGTCAAACCAACGCTTGCCTGGGCTTTCTTTATTGCGATTCTAGGGCTAGCAGGGATCCCGCCGCTTAGTGGTTTCTTCGGTAAATTGCTCATTGTGGAAGGTTCTTTTTCAGCTGGAATGATTGTAGGCGGTGTAATCGTACTACTGTCAAGCCTATTCGTGCTGATGTCACTGATCAAGGTCTTTACGCGCGGCTTCTGGGGCGGAAAACAGGGGACTTTCAACCTGAAGATTCCTTACCGGAAAATGATGCTACCTGTTGTTATTTTACTATCCATTTCAATATTATACGGCGTGTGCTCGGAACTGATGCTACCCTATATCTCGCAGGCAGTCGATTCTCTAATCGATCCGAGCGTTTATATCAATGCCGTTTTTAAGGAGTGATGATTCATGGCTTTTCAATTAATAATCAATTTGATTCTTGCCTGTTTGTGGATGTTCCTTGAATCATCATTTACTTTCGGGACCTTCTTTGTTGGTTTTCTGATTGGTGTCATTCTGCTATTTTTCATGCGACGCTTTCTGGGTACAACGTTTTATGTATTTCGACTGCTTGCACTCGTGAAGCTGCTCTATAATTTCCTGCATGACTTGGTCGTCTCCACCATTCATGTCAGCCGGATTGTTTTGAAAAAAGATATGAATATTCGGCCCGGCATCTTCCGTTATGACACGATGCTTGAAACGGACTGGGAAGTCACGATGCTGGCGCTAATGATCACCTTGACACCGGGGACACTTTCCATCACGATTTCTGATGATTACAAAGCAATTTACGTCCATTCCTTGCATGTACCAAATATCGAAGAAGAAATCGCCACAATTCGCAAGTCTTACGAAGGAGCGATCATGGAGGTGTTCCACGGATGATCTTAAAAATTGCTCTGTCAATTGGATTACTACTTTATTCGATCTCTATTTTCCTATACCTATATCGAATTTTAAAAGGGCCTACCACATCAGATAAAGTGATCGCACTGGACTCGATCGGTATGAATCTGGTCGCGATCGTGGCTCTACTCTCCATGTTTTTTGATACAAATGCCTATTTGGATGTTATTTTGCTGATTGCACTGTTGGCTTTCATCGGTACGGTGTCATTCGCCAAATTTATTGAGAAAGGAAAGGTGATCGAACGTGAACGTGATAATTGAGATTATTATTTCTGTCATGGTCGTAATCAGTGGGCTGCTTAGCATTTTATCAGCAGTCGGTGTGATCCGCCTTCCCGATGTTTACACACGTACACACGCAGCAGGGATCAGCAATACATTTGGTGTCAGTTTGCTACTTCTGGCAACAGTCGGCTATTTTTTCCATTCCGGTGAAGGATTTAACGCACGGGTGCTACTAGCGATCCTATTCATCTTTCTGACGACACCAGTTGCTTCTCATCTGATCAATCGGGCTGCTTACGATACAGGGGTGCCACTTGCCATCCGGATTCGCGACCAATTGCGCTCGGTCAAAAAGGCCGATATCAAGCAGCGGAAGAATTTGATCATTCGTCAAGAACAAATCGAAAAAGCGCGGCAAGAAAAAGAAGCGCTGGAAGACCGGCTTGACTGGGAACTACGCGAGGAGCAGATCGATGCTTACGAAGAGCAAGAAGATGCAGAACGTGAGCGCGAAGAACAAACCATTGAAGAACAATCCGATGATTCCGAACATGAAATTATTGAACAGGACGAGTCGGAGGAAGAAGATCAATCATAGATGATCAATAAAAAGCCAATTTGATTTATTATCAAATTGGCTTTTAAACTTAGATAGGACTATTTTAAAGTCTGCCAGCAGCTCTGCATACAAACATTAGCGTGCTTTTATCCCTAGTCGATAGCTGAATTTATTGATTAAACGTACTGGAATCAGTCAAACATGAAGCCATCAAAAACTCTCATAAACTTCTCATCTAAATGCTAGCAGATTCTAAGCTTGAATGGTTATGATATATCTATCAAATGAAATCAATCCATTTTTTACTCCCTTTTTTAATGGTTGGTTTCCAAACTCCCTTTTTTACCAACATGGTTCCCTTTTCCATGTTGGTTTTTTATTGACCTAATTTTATTTACACCTATCTACGCTTTTACATACAACTAAAATGAAATTCTTCCTATTCAAAATCGCCACATCTTCGTTCAATTGACCTTTGATGATCCATCTTTGTAATTGATCGTAACGCCCTCTTGCACATTAAAAATATATACATTAAATTCTAGCGTATCGTCGGATAAACTTTTAGCCTGAAGCTGAGCACCCCGTGCGACTAACTCATCCTCTTTAAAGATTGGCGTAACTCGGTAGCGGACGTTTTTACCCGTCTGCTTTAAATAATCAGCCACTTGATTTTCATATTCTAGCATACAGGGTGTATTAAAGCTTTGTGTACCTGTCATTAGATTTTTTATATTATTGTTTTCCCCGGTTAGTTGGAAACCAATAAGATGGCACCGATTATAAAGCCATCCTGAAGAGATTTTTTTGTTTTTAAACCCGGTTGGATTAATATATAAAGATTCCCGCTCTTCTGTGGGCATCATGGATTGATTTAATACGGCATTTGCCTCGCCAACTCTATTGTACTGATCTAAATCAGAAAATGTCTGGTAAGGCTTTTGAGTCCCATTCAATTCATCTTCTGTGAATGTGGTTCGATTGCCATTCACTTCAACGATCTGATCCCCTTCGTATGTAAGATTCGCCAGTTCATTTTTTGTCTTATTCGTTGTACTGCTTTTCGCTTGCTGGCTGTCATGCAGGAAATCAAATCCGCCTTGTTCAAATTCAATATAGCTACCGCCTGTGATTGCTATGACGGCTGCAACTATGATCGTACTGATTAATTTTTTCTTCTGCCGCTTTTTCCTCTGCTTTTTCATCATTTGCCACCTTTCTAGTATATTAAATTCTGTTAAACTTTTTTCACTCTGTCAAGTCCCTCACCAAAAAAGATCTCCCCATCTTAGAAGATCTTTTTTCCTCTAATCATTTATAGCACCTAAAGCATCCGAAAGAGATCACCCCATTCCATTCTTTTAGAACCGGCGATTGTCCCGATATTCTGATGGGGTCATTCCCATTTGTGCTTTAAAAAAACGTGAGAATTGAGATTGATACTTAAAGCCTAAACTAATAGAAATATCTTGTATGCTCAAATCCGTAAATAGTAATTGCCGCTTGCCTTCTTCAAGCTTCTGCTGATTGATAAATGTCATAATGGTTTGCCCTGTCGTTTGTTTGAATATATGCATCAAATAAGACTTACTGCAGTTCAAATTTCCGGCGATCTCTTCAATATTTTTAAGTGTGGCTAGATGATCATAGATATATTCTTGCGTCCTGTAAATGAGTGTTGGAAGGTTCTGCCTTTTGATCCGCGCTACCCGCTCAGCAAATAATTCGCCGATTTTCCGAGTATACTCATACACATTTTCGATCTGCTCCCTTTTCTCTGACTTTTGGATGCAGTCATCACTCAGCGCATAGGCATTTTCTGCAAACATTCCGCCCTTTACAGCTGCTCGCGTAAACAATGTCGTCGCAGCAATTGTTAAATTCTTTTTACTACGTAGATCATCACTAGCTAAAACGCCAAAATTTCCTAACGACATGAAGTATGGATAAATACGATTAAACTCTTTCACATTTCCTCGCTCCACTGCCAAAAGCATTTCCTGCTCTGTCAAAAAGCCTGTATAAAATAAATGTGGCTCATCATAATGGCTGTTCAAGGAATAAGTACGGGCAGCAAAATCTAAATCAGACAAAATATGTCTCTCCGGTACATCCAGCCACTTTGTCGTAATCAGAAAACAAAAAAGACGATACTGTTCCCTAAATTGAGCTGCATTCAAAGCGGAAAGATCATCCCTCTTTAAATAGCTGGAAAAGGATTGTTCATTATTGCTAGATAAGCAGATAAAAAGCTGCTCCGCTAATTTGACATAGCCCAGATATTCCTGCTGCTTTGAAAAATAAATGTCATTTTCCCGCTCCTTAGAACTGGCTATGATATATTGAAGGATCGTCTCCGTGATTTCCGGCTTACCCGAAGCTTTGATTTTTGCCAGCCTTTCTTCTTGCAAGTCATAAACAAAGACAGATAAATTAGTTGAAATGCTAAAACTCTTTAATTGGTTTTCCATCAACTCCATAACGCTCACCTCTAAATAAAGCAGTAATTGTATAATAAAAACAGTAATTGTTTAATATCCTGCCATCTATTATAGCATAATTCATTTGTAAACGTTTACCACTATTTTATTTATGAAGGAGAGGACCATGAATGAAGTTCAAAAAAATTGAGATCAATCACATGGAAAATCCCTTAGGATATAAATTTGACAGTCTTTTCATCAGCGGTATCCTTGAAGCCAGCTGTTATCCTAGCGATTTACAAAAGATGTTGCTGATTTATGATCATCAAGAATTAGTATTTCAATCCGATTGGGAAAAAGCAGATGATTTAGTCTTTGAACCCGATCTCGTTTTGCAGCCACGAACAAGATACCGCGTTCAAATGCAGTTAAAGTACGGAGAGAAGCACCTAGAAAAAGAAACCTGGTTTGAAACTGGTGTGCTTGATTCTGCTACTCGGGCAAAATGGATTGGTCCAGAAAATAACGATTGGCACGGAATTGAACTCTTTAAAAGCATCCATCTTCCTCACGGTGTAAAAAAAGCGCGTTTATATATCACTGGACTCGGTGTATATGAATGCTTTCTAGATGATGAAAAAATCGGCGATGAGTATTTGGCGCCGGGTTTTACAAACTATCATTATTACACACAGTTAGCAACTCATGACTTGACGACGGCTTTTCAGCAAGCTGGCAAACATACTTTCAAAATCATTCTCGGTGATGGATGGTACCGCGGCAAAATCGGAATCACCCCGCATGGCGGCAGCGAAAATAGCTATGGTGATGCGCTGATGGCACTTGCAGAAATCCATTATGTGGACAAAAATGATGAAACCCATGTACTGATAACAGATGAAACCTGGCAGTGTCGCCCTTCAAAAATCACACATTCCGGTATTTATTACGGGGAAGATATCAATGATCTTGCAGGCCAGTGCGATTTGGTTCCAGTTATCCAGAAAAAACCAGAAATCAAATATCTTCTCGATCGTTTAAGTCCGCCGGTCAAACTGCAGGAACGCTTTGAAATCAAAGAAGTGCTGACTACAACCACTGGAGAAAAAATATTAGACTTTGGTCAAAATCTTTCGGGATGGCTCTTTTTTGCTAATCGTCTTCCTAGAGGGCATAAAGTTTCCATCGAATTCGGTGAACTGCTACAAGATGGTGATCTATACACGCAAAATTTACGTTCTGCGAGGGCTACCTTTACTTATATAAGTGACGGAATGGAAAAGTGGATCAGACCGCACTTTACTTATTTTGGCTTTCGCTATGCAAAAATCACTGGATTTGAATCATTTTCAAAAGAAGATTTTTTTGTAAGAGCTTTATACTCAGATATGCAGGAAATCGGACATATCGAGACAGATCGTCAAGATGTCAACCGGTTATTCAAAAATGTGAAATGGGGACAAAAGAGTAATTTTGTGGATATTCCAACCGACTGCCCACAACGAGATGAGCGTCTGGGTTGGACTGGGGACGCAGCAATTTTTGCTAAAACAGCCAGCTATAATATGGATACATATTCATTCTTCAAACGATTTGCTTTTGAGATTGCTGTGGAGCAAAGCTTACATGAAGGAAGAGTCCCACTATATGCGCCGGCGATTCATGGCACGGATGGCGGAAAGGCGGTTTGGGGCGATGCGGCCACGATCATTCCATGGGCACAATATGAACGGACGAACGATCCGGCAATTCTAAAACAAAATTTCGGCGCAATGATGTCTTGGGTAGATTGGATTCATGAACAAGCCAAACAAACCCGCAATGAATTTTTATGGCTAGACTCAGATCAGTTGGGTGACTGGTTGGCACTGGATACAGAAGATATTATGCGTTTGAAAGGTCGGACACCGGATGACCTGATCGCAAGTGCTTATTACTATCACTCTTGCCAGATCGTTTCAAAAACGGCTGGGATCTTAGGTAAAAAAAGAGAACAGGACTATTACAAAATTTTAGCCGATCAAATCAAAGAAGCTTTTCAGGAAGAATTTTTCACGAAAAATGGTCGGTTGATTACAGATACACAGACCGGCTTAGCTGTTTGTTTGAAATTCCAACTCGTCCCGGAAGAACATACGGAAAAAGTAGTGAAAAAGTTAGTCGAACGCATCGCTAGAAACGGGAATCACTTAACGACTGGCTTTGTCGGAACAGCACTCCTGCTTCCCGTACTTTCACAATACGGCGAGCATGAACTGGCTTGTCAATTGTTTTTAAATACCGATTATCCGAGCTGGCTGTATCAAGTTGAAAAAGGGGCGACTACCATTTGGGAACGTTGGGATTCTGTAGATGCTCAAGGAAAAATCGCTGAAAATGGCATGAACTCACTAAATCATTATTCAACAGGCTCCGTGATGGAATGGGGATATGAATATTTGCTGGGCATTAGGCAAAAATCGCGTCATGAAGTGCTTATTGCCCCAGGGATCACACCACGTTTCCAACATGTTTCAGGCTATACTGCCATTAACGGCGATCGTCTGACACTCAGCTGGAAAATCATGAATCCTTTTGGCAATAAGGTTCAAGTCGAACTCCTTATTCCATTTGGTGTCACTGCTCAAGTGGACCTGCCCAACACACACTCCTGGAGCATCCATAATGAACGATTCTCAAACGGCGATACTTTATCTGCTGGTAGATATGTGATTGAATACGAACCTGAAACACCGTTTATTTCCTCACTCACGATTTACTCGCCACTCCTTGCATTCAATCAAAAACAGGAGCTTGTGAAAAAAATTGCCGAATATGTCCCGTTTTGGGGATTTTTAAGCGCACCTAATAACATGGCCAACTTTGAGAAATATTCGCTGATCCAGCTGAGTAATGAAATGAAGGGCATTGGTTTTCCTGAACTGACACAAGAGGATATTCACAATATCAATGCAGCCTTCAAACAATATACATTAGAAAATTTAGAGAGGAAGTAAACAAACATGAAAAATATCTTGATGAAACTGTCTATTTTATGCCTTTCCGTATTTACGGTGAGCGCTGGTGCCACTGCTGCAACGATCCCTTTAATGATGGAATCCTTTTCTTCTATTAGCCCGACAACAATCGAATTACTGATGACGATCCCCTCACTCGGAATCATTCTTTTCACGCCGTTAAGTAACTTTGTGGCGGATAAGATCGGGATTAAAAATACGATTTTAACGGGCTTATTCTTGATTTTAATCTCTGGGATCATCCCCGCTTTAACGATGAACTTCCCACTAATTTTTATTTCTCGTATCTTTATTGGGCTGGGAACTGGTCTAATCGCTTCTTTCTCCCAATCTCTCATCGTTCAACTGTTTGAAGGCACGGAACAACAGAGAATGCTTGGGCTAGCTAGTGTTTTCCAAGGTCTCGGCATGTTTGCGATCACTTATGCAGTTGGAATCCTGATTGGTAGCGGCTGGCAGACTCCTTATTGGGTCTACTTGATTGCTCTACCAATTTTACTACTGGCAGCTTTCTATATTCCGAATCTGTCAAAAAAACAACCAGATCAAAACGCTGCACAAGCCCCATTCGCACAAACAAGCAAAAAAATCGATGGGAAAATTTGGATATTAGCGCTCTTTGCTTTCCTTTTCAATACAACTTTTGCCTTTATTCCAACTAAATTTGCCACACTTGTGATGACAGAAGGTTACGGTACTCTTTCGGACGCAAGTACTTTACTTGGTATCATGTCATTTGCCATGGCAGCTGGCGGATTTCTCTTTATGGTCATTCAAAAAAGATGGCACCGTTATTCGATGGCGATCGGGCTTGCCTTTGCAGGGATTTCCTATGCTATGCTTTCCTTCTCGCACTCCCTATTCCTAAGCGGTGTAGCCGTTGTTCTAGTAGGTATGTCCGTTTCAATTTTTATGGCCTCGATGATTACCCTGATCAGTTCATTCACATCAATGCGGCAAGTGGCGTTTTCCACCTCTGTGGCGATCACCTGTGCGAATGTCGGCACGTTGATTTCTCCTTATGTCACTGAAATGTTTGCCAATGTATTTCATAATGAATCGGCAACCTTCACTTATTTTGTTGGGATGATCATTTTTGCTATCCTGTTCATTGTTGCAACGATTGCAGGTATGAACTTCGAAAAAATCAAATACCATGAACCACAGGAAAATCTACTGGATGGAGCGAATGCACATGTTAAGTAAAGAAGCTCAAGAAGCGATTGCTTTTTCTAGAAAATTCATCAAACCTAGCCAAAAATTCTCTTTAACGCCGGATATTGTTCCTCATGCGCGAAAAGAGGCTGATGAAGGAAATGCGGTTGAAACACCCGCTGACATTCAGTTAGAAACTATTTCTGAAAATGCTGTTAAAGGGGAATTATATCGTTTACAAGAAGCCAGTGAATCTGTTCTTTTATTTATGCATGGCGGTGCCTACGCAACAGGTTCAGTCAAATCAAGACGAGGCATTTGTTTCAAATTATTGAAGCGACTTGGGTATGATATTTTTTCAGTTGACTATGAGCAGTGGCCTGAAGCACGGCATCCTAAAGCACATGAAGATGTAAAAGTAGCCTATGAGTGGCTTGAAAAACGGTATCAAAAAATTTATGTCTTTGGGGAATCTGCAGGTGCTACACTTGCATTGACACTTGTATTGGATCGCAAAGCAAATGATCTACCTTTACCAGAAAAAGTCTCGGTTTTTTCACCGGTAATTTCTCAACTTAGCATCCTGCCCTCAGAATTCACTCATTCTGAACGGGATCCCATGTTGATTGGGGCTGGGGAGCCTGTCCCTTATTTTGATGAACCAGAGAAAAGGGATCCCATGATTTCACCGATATATGGGAATTTCAGCGGATTTCCTAAGCTTCAGATCAACTGTGGCAGTGAAGAAGTCAAATTAGATCATGCAAAAGTCCTTTATACATTGTGTCAACAGGCGGGAGCAGATGTCACACTCGATATTTGGAATGATCTTTTCCATGTCTTTATTCTGTTCGATATGCCGGAAACTGAAAGGGCTCTTGATAAAATAGCTGATTTTTTTAAATGAGTGGTCGAATGAAAGTTAGGAGTTAGGAAATGTCTAAATTACTAGGTATTGATATTGGCGGAACCAACATCAAATATGCATTATTAGAAAACAACGGGGAGATTTTCCTCAAAGATCAAATCACTACACCCACAAATAATCTCGCTGACTTCATGACTGCCCTTTATGGGATTGTAGATCAGTTTGACACCCAAATTTCGGGAATCGGGATCAGTGCCCCTGGAAAAATCGATACGGCAACGGGGATGATTTCTTTTGGAGGCGCACTTCCTTTTCTTCACGGTTGCAATTTAAAGGAATTGCTTACACAAAAATACCGGCTGCCAGTAGAGATCGAGAATGATGCGAAGGCTTGTGCGCTGGCTGAATATTGGCTAGGAAGCTTAGCTGGTTTCCCAAATGGGGCTGTCCTTGTTTTAGGTACCGGCGTAGGCTGCGGTGTCATTCTTGATGGAAAAGTCAGTCGAGGGACACATGGTCAGTGTGGAGAGGTCAGCTTTATGATTGGCAGTCCAAAAGCGACAGGAATGGATAAACTAGTCGGTACTTCTTGTTCATCTGTTAATTTGATCAGTCAAATCAGTGAAGTCCTGGCACTCCCAACTGGTACGGATGGCAAGGTGATTTTTAAAGAGATCCGGTCACAGCAACATCCGCAAGTCAATCAAATTTTTATGGACTACTGTATGAATTTAGCAACGCTGCTATTAAATATTCAGGCCATGCTTGATTTGCCGATTTATGCGATCGGCGGCGGGATCAGCAACCAGCCGATCGTTATTGAAACATTGAATAAACAGTACGATCAGTTGATAGACGAGCTGCCGATTGTAAAAGAAACGATTGCCCGGCCTAATATTGTCAAAGCAACTTATGGAAGTGATGCTAATTTATTTGGTGCAGTTTATCGTTTGTTAGATGGGAAAAATGAGGTTGGATGAATATTTGAAGTTGCGACGCATGAACAGGTGTTTGTGCGTCTTTTTGTGGTTATAGGGGGATTTCGGAATTAGGAATAAGATGATGGCAAAATGAAGGGGAACCTATGCGTTTTGGAGAATGGAAACGCATTTATATTGCATGGTGTTTACTTAAAACACTGCTACCACCTTCCGCATTACCGCATTATTGTTCTTTACATTGCAAAATGCTTACTTAAAACTTTTTGAACAGAGTTATATCTTTGAATATAATTTCTATTTACATTGCAAAATGCTTACTTAAAACAAAATGAAAGCTTTGAATTTTTTTCTACTGTTGCTTATTTACATTGCAAAATGCTTACTTAAAACTCCAAAGAATTCCCGATAAGCACAATAGTTTTTAATTTACATTGCAAAATGCTTACTTAAAACGTTGTTCCGCTTTTCGATGCGGATAACCTCGGAAATATTTACATTGCAAAATGCTTACTTAAAACTTTTATTTCCGACTACAAACCCCCCGCCGTTTACCTCATTTACATTGCAAAATGCTTACTTAAAACTATACCCATTCTGGCAATATTGTACACATGTAAAAATTTACATTGCAAAATGCTTACTTAAAACCCGCTGCTTCAAACGCTTACTCCCATCTTACCTCAAACTTTGATTTCTGTCGACCTGCTGAAAAGTTCTCGATTTTTTGCTTTTTTTATTTGCTGAATCAAGCAAATTATCTCGGATTCTCTTGCTGCATCTGGCTTTTCGCTTTTCTGTCGATCTCCACTACTTTTTACATTATTACCGGTCGACAGAAAAAGCAGATTTGCTTATTTCAACAAATCTGCTTTTTCCTATTTTATTAATCACGCTTCTCACGCACTGCAATGGTCGCTCGGCTCACGCAAATCAGACGGTCATTTTCATCGCGAATATCAATTTTCCAAACTTGCGTGGCTGAACCTAAATGAACAGCTTCTGCCACTGCCGTAATTTTCCCATCGCGTTTTGAAGTTAAATGATTCGCATTGATCTCCTGCCCAAAAACGATTTGGTTCGGCGCGATCGATTTAGCAGCACCAATACTCGCCGCATGTTCAGCTAGTGCAACAGAAATCCCGCCATGCAGATATCCAAAAGGCTGCAAAACTTTGTCCGTGACTTCAAGTTCACAAACTGCTCGTCCTTTCTCAGCCGAAATAATACGAATGTCGATTGTTTCTTGTAGACCCACGTTCCAATTCCTCCTTTTTCTTTCCATGATAGCATATTTTCAGGGTTTGTATCGGCTGATTTGTGGTAAAATAATGACATACCATGAATGACTGGAGAGATAGACATGTCCATTTTCACTAATTTGCCATTGGTTGCTGCGATCACGGCAATCATTTTTGCTCAAGTTGTCAAAGTTCCGATTTATTTGATCGTTTCTAGAAAAATCCAACTGGGATTGATGTTCTCAACAGGCGGTATGCCGAGTTCTCATTCCGCTGCTGTCACTGCTTTGATGACGACGCTCGCCATCCAGTATGGGCTGGACTCTCCTTATTTCGCTATCAGTGTCGTTTTCGGGATTATCGTGATGTTCGATGCGACGGGTGTCAGACGCCAAGCAGGTGAACATGCCGTCGTTCTCAATCAACTCGTTCAGGACTTCCAAGAATTCGTCGAGCATGCCAAAGGGCTGACTGATCCAGAATCAGAAGTAAAAACCAAACATTTAAAAGAGTTGCTCGGTCATAAACCTATGGAAGTCTTCTTCGGTGCCTTAACAGGGATCGCAATCGGCTTTATCATGGCCTATCTGATGGGCGCGCTTTGATGTTTACAACGCTCTCGTCTTATCGAGAGCGTTTATTTTATATAAACAACCTCGAAATCTTCGAAAACAACTTCCATCTCCCATGAAAACGTATAGCCGCACTGCTCTCCTTCCTCAGTAAAAAAGTGGATGTGGTTATTTTGCCATGATTCCAAATTTTCATCTTCACCTTCACGTTTACATATATCGAAAGTCATCTCTTTGAACGGCAGTATCATGACTTGTTTGGTTTGGATAACGGCATGCGGTTTCCCTGCCCAGTCTGTGATAATGGAAAAGTCACCAGCTTTCGGGATTGATTCGCCGCTCCCTTCGAAATAAGCCAGACTGGAACATGTCGCCTTCTTTTTTCCATCTAATACTAATTGCAGCAGCTCATTGGCCATTCGCTCATTGCTGCCGAAACAAAAGCTCTCTAAATAGTTGGTATCCGTTTCTTTCCTCGTATCTGCCAGAAATTGTTGCCAATATTGTTTTATCCGTTCCATTCCTGCTTTCCTCCATTCTTCTTCTTTCAATCCTAACCTAAACCCCGTCAAGATTTGTTTTTGCTTGATAAAAATCCACCTGTAAAACAGATGGATTTGCTCATCCCCATACTTTCAGCAAAGGCTTTTCATTCTTTAAGCTTAACGCGCGGGCCGATGCGGCTGAAAAGCTCATTCGTGATGGTTCCAAGTTTATCAGCTGTTTTTTCCGGTTCAAAAAGGATAGTCACGAGCTGCTCTAGTTCAAATCTCTGGTCACCAAGATCAATGCACAACATATCCATACAAATATTGCCGATCACTGGATATATTTGATGGTCGATTTCTACTTTAAGATCTTTTTGGGAAAGCTCCCGCGGGATTCCATCTGCATACCCGATGGCTGCTATCCCAATATTGGTCGCTTTTTTGGTTTGAAAATTAGTCCCGTAACCAATCCACTCGCCCTCTGCTACGCGTTTTTGATTAATTAGAGTCGCTTGAATTTTCAGCACCGGTTTCAAAGGCAGCATTCGACTGCCCGGGCTTGCCTCTTCACTTAAACTGCCGTATAGGAAAATACCAATTCGCACTAGATCATACTGCAATTCTGGATAATTTAAAACACCATAACTGCTTTGTAAATGTGTTTTGCCAGTTTCGATTCCCTGCCCACGTAAAAAGGCAAGCAATTTGTCGAAACGATCGATCTGCTGCCTTGTTCGCTGGACAGAAAGAGCATCCAGCTGATCAGCAGAGCCTAAATGTGAAAAGATCCCCTCTACCTTTAAATTGGAGGCTGTATAATACCCAGCAATTTTAGCAGTCTCTTCTGACGTCATTCCCAATCGATGCATCCCTGTATCGATTTTGAGATGCACACGAAGCGGTCTTTTTGCTACTTTTTCCAATTCTACCGCATGCTGGTGACTGACAACAGATTGAATGCAGTCATAGTAACAGATTCGATCCACTTCACTCGGTGGGGTGTAGCCAAGAATCAAAATCTCACCGTCAATGCCGGCCCGCCTCAGCCCGATCGCTTCTTGTAAAGTGGCTACCGCAAAATAGCGCACGCCTTGTGCAAGCAAATGCCGAGAGACTGCCACATCGCCATGCCCATATGCGTTTGCTTTTACAATCGCCAGAACTTCCGATTGTGGCACGAATCTTTGAATTTGCTGGAGATTGTGCGTCAAATTATTCAAATGAAGCACCTTTTCAGCACGTTTCCCATGGGAGCGCTGCTGCTTTTTCCATTTCGGCTTCTTCCAGTTTAAATAAATTTCCGCGCTTAGAAAGCTCAAGATCACAATTCCTACAAATTGGATAAAAGAAGGAAGTTGCACGCCCGTCAATTTTGTCGCCAGATAGCATAGATAGATCCACCACGGATGAATGACATACATATAAAGTGACAAGGAACGGACATTTTTCAAATAGTGTCCCCGACAACTGAGCAGCCATTCATAGAGCCCCAACATGACGAATGGCAGCGTCAAATACATGGCGTCATGTTTAGCAAAATGAAAGGTATGCACCAACCACCCTTCAGTAAGAAGAAGTAGCACAAAAAACCACAGATATTTGGCAAAACCCAGCCGAGCCTTTCGATAAAAAATCACACCGAATAAAAAGAATAATGGCGCTAGAAATAATCCGTCACGTGTTGTGCCAAAAATTGTTAAAATTGAATTGGCAAGGTCGCCAACGACTGGAACCTGCTGCAGAATCCCATTATAAGTTTCAATCAATGTCCCCGCCACATATAAACCACAAGAAACCGCCAGAGCTCGTTTTAGTCCCCACCAGTCGAGCATTTTTTTACTGATCCATATCCCTAGAATCCACGAAGGAAAATACCAAAGATGATAGAAAAAGCCGTTCAAAAATGCCTCCTGCAAAAAGTCCAATAGGGACATGCCCGGCGCCACATTGCCATTCAAGACCGCAAGCGGCAAATAGAGCAGAGTCACTAGACCATACATCCCCAGCATCTGTCGCGTTTTCACTTTCAAATGTCGTTCATGCAAATAGGTACGCGTCTTTGCATAGGGGCCCAGTAGATAATAACCGGATACCATAAAGAAAAACGGCACTGCCACCCGAAACAGCGTTAGCGTGATCAAAGCATCGCCAGTTTCCCAAAAAGAAGCAAATGGATATGTATGAATGGCAATCACCATAATGGCTGCCACTAGTCGAAAGTCATCAATGGCCCAATGCGTGTCTTGTTTCGCCTCTCTCATCGACTCATCACTTCTTCAAGATATTCTTCTAGCACCAGCCCTCTTTCTGTGATCCGCTGACTATGCGGCAGTCCAACATAGCGAAAATGCCATGGTTCATGGGCGATCCCTGTGATTTTTGTCTTCTCATCCGCTAAGTACCGCATAATGAACCCAAAATTCGCCATTTCGTTTAGAAACGCTTCAACAACTGGGTGATCCTGAAAGTCCGGTGCAATTTCACCCACTGTCCCGTTTTTTATGCTAAGATCAACTGCAAATCCTGTATGATGCTCACTGCAATATGGCAAGGCCACGTAAGCATTCGTATAGGCAAGACCATTTTCCTCAATAGAAGTTTGAAAAAGTTCTGTCTGCTCACGAATTGATCGAAAGCCACTTGTCAGTTGGATCAGATGATGGGGATCCACTTTTGTCAAAAGAGCACTGAGCGCTTCGGCAGTCTGTTTTTCCAAAAAAATCCCCTGCCAGGCATCTACCAGTTTAAGCGGTTCAGGATTAAAATCAGAAGGAAGAGGAACTGTTTCACTGACAAGTAGCAGATAGTCCTTCATCAGTCTTCACTTCCCAAATAGTTTTGCAGTAAAAGTTCGATCAATGCCGTATAATCAATCCCTAGTTCGGCAAACATTCGAGGAAAGCGGGACTGCCCTGTGAACCCTGGCATCGTATTGATCTCATTCAAATAAATCTCTCCTGTTTTATCAAGGAAAAAATCGACACGTGCTAAGTCCCGGCAACCGAAAGAAACAAACAATCGCTCGGCTAACTCTGCCACTTGTCTTTTTACTGCATCTGACACGCGTGCTGGCTGATGAATCTCTGCTTGCTCAAGATGATACTTCTCATGGTAATCAAAGAAACCTGCTTGCAATTCGATCTCATCCACGCTACCAATGATCCGCTCACCCTGCTGTTCTAAAATGCCGCAACCAATCTCGATCCCATCGACCGCTTTTTCAATCGTAATGATCCGGTCATAGCGAAAAGCCTCTTCCATTGCCTCACGCAGTTCCTCTTCGGTGTGTGCCTTTGAGATTCCAATTGATGAACCGCCTCGTAAAGGTTTGACAAAAACGGGATAGCCATATCGTGCAATAAACACTTCCGGAATTTCTTGCTTCGTCAAAGTGACCGCCGGTGTTGCCTGAACGCCGCTTGTGGCCGCTAGTTGGTGGGTCAGTTTTTTATTGAAGCAGATCGCCGAGCTGGTCACATCGCAGCCCACGTAAGGAATCTCCAACATTTCAAGAACCCCCTGCAAAATCCCGTCTTCGCCTTGCTGTCCATGAATAACAGGAAAAATCAAATCGGGTACATGGAATTCCATCTGATCGCGGTCATATAAGCCTTTGCTTGCCTCGGAAATCACTGGCTGGATATGGGTACTTGTCTGAAGCCAGCGCTCGCTTTTCCCATCAATCACATAGTCCCCTGATAGCAGCCGCCATTCGCCTTTTTGGGTGATGCAGATTTGCAGAATCTGATATTTTTCATGATCCATTGCATCAATGACCGCCCGCGCTGATTTCAGCGACACCTCATATTCCGTAGATTTTCCGCCAAAGATAACCGCAATTTTTTTCATTTTGAAATCCTCCTCTTTCTTTTCACTTGAGATAAATTCATTATAGAAAAAATAGTTCGAATTTTTCCGCAAGAAAATTTAAAGAAATTGCAAGGAGAAGGTTAATTTTTTCCTATAAAAAAACTCCCAAATGACCGAATGATCACTTGGAAGTTGGGATATTGCTTATTTATAAAATTTAAATTTACCTTTATTCATCATAATGCCAGGACCCCCGATTTGCAGAAGCGCCCGGTCATCAATGACTTTTTTCATCACACTAGCCGGATAGCCTTTCAGACTTTTACCAAAGACAACGCCGATCGCATCATTATCGCCCAGTGAGCAGACAGTCCCTTTTTCATGATAAACAAAGTCGACCAGATCGGTTTCACCTTTGATCATTTTTGTCAGATTGACCGCAGCCACGTCAGCCTGCTGCATTGCAATTTGTGCAGTTGGCGGATATGGACGTTCATTTGCAGGATTGATGATTAGCGAACAGTCACCAACGATCAGAATTTCTTCATTGCCCGGTACAGTCAAATTATTATTGACCTTCACACGACCGCGACCTGCTTCAAAGCCCGAAGCTTCAATCACACGGTTGCCGCGAACACCTGCTGCCCAGATAATCGTACCCGCTTTTATCTCTTTGACCTCTTCGCCTTCCGCATATTTCACACCATCAGCCGTCGCTTCTTTCACAGGCTTTCCAACATAAAATTCAACGCCGCGATCTTCAAGAACACCTACCCCATAATCAACCAGTTTGGCATCGAACTGCGGCAACACTTTTGGCGCTGCTTCCATGCAAACGATGCGGACTTTTTCACGCGGAACATCGTACGTTTTGACAAGCTCAGGAATGCGATTTGTCAGCTCACCTAGAAACTCAATTCCAGTAAAACCGGCACCACCTACGATGATAGTCAGTAATTCATCTTTTTGTTCCGTTTTCCATTTAGCAAACTGCGCTTCGATATGAGCACGGATTTTTTTAACAGACTCAATGCTTGTGATGGTTAAAGCATATTCTTTCAAGCCTTGAATCCCAAATGTTTCAGCTTCAGATCCCAGACCAATCAGTAGATAGTCATACGAAATCTCTCCTTCTTGCGCAAGTGTAACAGTTTTTTCATCTTTGTTGATTTTTATTACCGTATCTTGGATGAACGTTGTTTTTGCAGGGTCTACGACTTTTGAAATTGGATAAATCAGTTTCTCCGGTGCCAAAGTTCCCGCAGCCGCTTCGTGCAGCCAAGTTGTTTCATGATGATAGTCATTCTTATTGACGAGCACAAATTCTGCATCTAGATTCGCCTGCTGTAATTTTTTGAGTGTTTTTAAACCACCATAACCTGCACCAAGAATGACAACTTTTGATTTACTCATCTGTAATCACATCTACTTTCCCTTTATATTTTTTCTCACAAACATGCTTGTAATAAAATCTGCTTCATTACAACTATGTAGATTGCGCTAATAACCTACGAATAAGTGAAATTCTCCACTTACAAACTATATGATAGTATTTTTACCCCCTCTTTTCAAGGAAGTAAGCTCCAAATCATTGGACTTTTTCACCAGCTTTCATTGGTATAGATGAATTTTTTCAAACGAACCTTTCATACACCTATCCGCACAACTTTCTGCTTTTCAGACAAATGAATCGGTCTGGTTGTCAGCGCTTTCACTAAGAAATGAAGATTAGTAATAAATACCCACATTTGTGAAAAACCAAACTTAATCGCGCCTTTTCTTGGAGTTAAGATTGTTCATAAATAAGAGCTTTCCCACTGAATCACCGCAATCCGCAAAACATTCTTTTTAAATTTTTTATGATAGAATGATTTTATTGTAGCAATCAGCTATAGAACACGTATTGGAGGGAAAAGTTTTGGATGAAAAAACCAAAATTTATGATATAACGATTATCGGCGGTGGTCCTGTTGGCTTATTCGCAGCTTTTTATGCCGGTATGCGTAGCGCAAGCGTGAAAATAATCGAAAGCATGCCCCAATTAGGTGGACAACTTGCAGCGCTTTATCCTGAAAAATACATCTATGACATTCCCGGATTTCCGGCCGTACGCGCACAGGAACTTGTCAACCGTTTGATCGAGCAGATGCAGCCGTTCAAACCGGTCACCTGCTTGGAAGAGGCCGTCACAATGGTTGAAAAACAGGCGGATGGTACATTTGAAATCACCACGTCGAAAGACATTCACTATAGTAAAGCACTCATCATTACTGCCGGCAACGGGGCATTCCAGCCTCGACGCCTTGAACTACCAGAAGCCGAGCAATTCGAAGGAAAGCATCTGCATTATTTTATCAATGATCTAAGCAAATTCAAAGACAAGCATGTCGCAGTCTGCGGTGGTGGAGATTCTGCAGTTGACTGGGCACTAATGTTGGAACCCGTCGCAGCTTCTGTTTCGATCGTTCATCGACGCAAAGCATTTCGGGCACATGAACATAGTGTCGAAAAGTTAGAAAGTTCTCGTGTAGAGATTCTGACTCCATTCATTCCGACTGGCATTCAAAGTACTGATGATCAAATTTCTGCTGTCGAATTGCAGGAAGTGAAAGGGGAGCAGACAAAAACACTGGAAATTGATGATTTCATTGTCAATTATGGCTTTGTCTCTTCACTCGGTCCTATTAAAGACTGGGGGCTTACCATTGAGCGCAATTCCATCATTGTCAATTCTAAAATGGAAACCTCCATCTCCGGCATTTATGGGGCAGGCGACATTTGCTCATATGATGGCAAGGTCAAGCTGATTGCAACTGGCTTTGGTGAGGCTCCAACTGCGGTCAATAATGCCATGAATTATATAGATCCAAAAGTCCGTGTCCAACCTATGCATTCCACTTCCCTTTTTGCCTGAACGTTTCAAATTGAAAAGGTCGGGAAAAGAAAACTAGCCCCAAAAAACAAGGAGGTCTATTATGAACGTCTTGGTAATTGGTGCTAACGGGAAGATTGGACGACAAATCGTTCAAAAGTTGGCACTTGAAAAAGGTTACTTTGTGCGCGCAATGATCCGTGATGTCCATCAAACTGAGGCACTCGAAAAATTAGGTGGAAAACCTATTATTGCCGATTTGGAAAAAGATTTTCGATATGCCTATGATGAAGTGGACGCTGTCGTCTTTACAGCCGGTTCAGGAGGGCACACGGGTCCTGATAAAACGATTGCAGTTGATCAGGATGGTGCAATTAGAGCGATTCAATTTGCCAAAGAAAAAAATGTCCCTCGTTTTGTCATGATCAGCTCCATTCATGCTGGTGAGCCAGACAAAGGTCCAAGTTCTCTAGCGCACTATTTAACTGCAAAAGGAAAAGCTGATCAAGCACTTATTGAAAGTGGCTTAGATTATACGATCATCCGTCCTGTCACGCTGACAGATGGTGCAGGTACTGGAAAAGTCAGTGATCCAGCAATAAGCGGTAACACCACGATCCCACGTGCAGATGTTGCTGCATTTGCTAGTGCTGTTTTACCCGTCAAAGAAAGTTATGGGAAAATTTACGAATTAGCAACAGGAGAGACCGAGATCGAACACTATTTAACTTCATAAACAAAACACCCACTCGTGAAAATGAGTGGGTGTTTATTGATCATCTAGCAACTAATACATCGCAAACCGCATGTTGCACAACATAAGACGAGATACTGCCTAACAAGACTTTTTCAATTCGATTCAGCCCTGTTGCCCCGCAGATAATCAAGTCTGCTCCATAAACAGTTGGCAATTCTTCTGCTAACAATTTTTTAGGATTTCCTTTTTCTACGAAACTGCCGACCGATTCTACACCCTTTTCTTTCGCCAATTCCACATGATTTTTAATACTTGCCTCTGCCTCAGCTGAAAGTTGATATTCAAAGGCCCCGCCATCTGGTGAGATCGTTGGAAAAGATCGTGTATCAATCACAGTAGCGAGTGCGAGATTTGCTCCCATTTCAAGCGCCAATTCAATTCCGCGATCAAATGCCTTTTCTGCCTCTTCTGAACCGTCCATTGCAATAAGAATCCGTTCGTATCTTTTTACCATTTTGTCTTTCTCCTCTCTGTGAAAATCATTTCATACTTTTCTATACCATTTCCACTAAAAAAATAAACCTTTCAAGCATGCTAATATTGAGCAAATATAAAATTGCTGCGTTTCAAATACGTTTTTCGCTTGAAAAGAATTTAAATCGGATTTTCCTCAATAAATTGGTAGATCCTCTCCAAAAGCTCTGTGGCACTTGCTGCTCGAACGATCTCCCCATCCACAAGGGCAAACAGACTTGTGGCGCAAAGGTCACAATAAGTCAGACAATCGTATTCCACAACATCAATATTTGGATCCTTGTCGAGTACATCATATGCTTCCTGTGCGCCGCTCGCCAAGTTGTTCACACAAAATTCCACGATCGGATTCATATAAAAGCCCCCTCCGAAGCTGCACTTTATTCTTTGATTACATGGTAGCCGTATAACCCCGGCTCGTCATAACTTGATAGATATCTTTCAGACGAGGATTGCCTTCTGCAATGATTTCACCGTCTACAACGATTACTGGATATATATAATCTTCCTCGACGATTTTTTTGGCCATTACTTTTTCCTCGCCTACTAATTTATCAGTAGCAAAAATGTCGACATATTCTACAATAAAAGGCTGATCAGCAAACTTTCTGCCAATCGCCGCCCGTAACCACTCTTCAGTTTCCTTAGAGGATGGGGCGCCTACACAGCTTGCACAAATGATAGAAGAACCGTATACATATAACTTTGCCTCTTTTAACATGTCTCTCACCTCATCGTTATTGTACATAAATCATTCCCTAAAAGCGATCAAACTGTTTGTGTAACGATGGAAACAGCTTTATTAAGAATTATCGGTAAACTCCGACAATAATTTGACAGGTGCTTTTCTTTCCATTATAATGGAAAACATCTTCAAATCGCTTTATCCATTTGATGCGTTAAATAATTAAGGTTGTCTCCATGTGAAAGCATGGTCAACATAAGTAACACTCCCTTTTTTGGCTGATTCATTCAGTCACTTACCATGGCCTTACCTTCCATGGTGACACGTTCCTTTCTGAGCCTTAGGAACGTGTCTTTTTCGTATAGGCAACAGGCTTTCTATTTTGCTATAACCTGTTATAATAGAAGATATTAATGATAAAAGGAGTTCGGTAGCGCATGGATACGATTAGTTACCAAGAAGTCGATGCGGCTTTAAAAAAATTTCGCCCCTTTTTACTGCGCGATGGCGGCGATTATGAATTGATCGATGTCAGCTCGGATGGCATTGTCAAAATCCGTTTACTGGGTGCTTGCGAAACATGTCCGAGCTCTGATTTAACCCTTAAGATGGGCATTGAACTTACGCTGGCAGAAAAGATTCCCGGTTTTAAAGAAGTTGTTCAAGTATATTAAATGATAGAAGCGTGACATTTTCGTCGCGCTTTTTTTAAGAGAAGGAGGAGTGAATGAGCATGGTAGAAAAACAAAGTAAACTAGAAGAAAAAGCTCGGAGCTGGATGATCGAGCGCGGTGTTACAGTTGACGATATTGCCGACTTGGTTTTATTCTTGCAAAAGAAATATCATCCTACTTTGGATATTGCGATTTGCAAAGAAAATGTTGACCACGTCTTAAGAAAACGCGAAGTGCAGAATGCCATCCTTACTGGCATCCAATTGGACGTCATGGCGGAACAGGGACAACTTGTACAGCCGCTGCAAAATATTATTTTTGAAGATGAGGGTCTATATGGGGTTGATGAGATTCTAGCGCTGTCGATCGTCAATGTTTACGGTTCGATCGGCTTTACCAACTACGGCTATATCGATAAGGTCAAACCAGGTATTTTGGCCAAGCTAAATGAACATGATGGTGAAAATGTTCATACATTTCTTGACGACATTGTTGGAGCTATCGCCGCCGCTGCTGCCAGTCGATTAGCGCACAGCTATCATGAGGATATTGTACAATAATTGCCAAAAAGCATACATCCATGCCGAATGCCCACTTGTTCATTCAACAGTGCCGCATATGCAAATGGATGTATGCTTTTTTTATTGTTTGTTTTCCGGCTGTTTGAGTTTACGCACTTCTACTTGCCGAATCGAATTTTTATTCATCGAACGGACGATAAATCGATAGCCGCCTTCTTTCAAGATGAAGCCCGTATCCAAATCGAATTTTTGCAGAAGTAAATAGCCTGACAACGTATGTACATCGGGGCTTTCCAGTTCAATCCCTAGCACTTCCTCTACACTAACAAGTGGTTCGCTTCCGGCAATCATATAATGATCCTTAGCTATTTTACGGATCCCGCGCGGCTGACTGGCTTCTTCCATGTCACCCACGATGACTTCCATGATATCCTCCAGTGTCACGATTCCCGATGTACCGCCATATTCATCCGTCAATACCACAAACGACTCGCCCTCCTGCTGCATTTTCACAAGCAACTCCTGTAAAACCATTCCTTCAAAAACTTCTAGTACCGGTGTCATAAATTTTTTGATCGAATGATGGAGGATTTCTGGATTCTCTCCCAATCCAGCCATTACCTTGCTGACCTGTAAAACACCGATGATCTGATCTTTATCTTCATTTTCCGTAACTGGAAAAATATGATACGTATGCTCTGTCGTTAATTGAAGCAGTTCCTGAACTGTCGCTGTCTGATCGATCGCAATCACTTGCGTGCGGGGAATCATTACTTCTTGAGCAGGCACATCATCAAGCTTAAAAATGTTGCTCATATAACGGAATTCCTGCGGATTCAGCAGTCCTTGGCGATAGCTATCCTCAAAAATGATTTTGAGTTCAGTGGGCGTCATTTGATCAGGATTCTGTCCGCTTTTCACGCCAAATAGACGTGTGATCAGATTAGCCGAGTGATTAAGCAGCCAGTTGAGCGGAAAAGTCAGTCGATACCAATAAACAAGCGGTTGTGCCACGAACAGTGCCACTTTTTCCGTGCTTTGGATCGTCAGCGTCTTAGGTGCCAATTCACCCAATACAACATTCAAAAAAGTAATCAAAATGAATGAAACAAAAATCGAGATTGGTCCCTCTACAGCAGCCGGAAGCGGTAAAATCGCAAATAACGGCTCAAGCCAACCACGCATCGTTTCTTCACCGACCCACCCCATGGCAAGTGCCGCCAGTGTATTCCCAAGCTGACAAGCCGCCAAATAATCATTCATATTCGCCGTTACCTGCGCCACATACTTAGCGCGCTTCTTACCGCTTGCAACTAAACTGGAAACAGTCGGTTTTCGGATCGCCACAATGGCAAACTCAGATGCCACAAAAAACGCAGTAGCAACAATCAAAAAAATCACAAAAAAATCATTAAAAACTGCCATGACTTACTCCTCCTATAAGCTCCATATACCCTTTTTCTATAAAAAAATGTACGAGGAAACACCCCCGCACATCAAAGTACCCAATCATCCAGCGTATTGATCGAATGAGTTGGCTGTATTTTTTTCGTTTGAAGCGCTTCTTGGGAAGTAAATCCAGTATGCACAATGACCGTATCGATACCAAAATGGATACCTGCTAAGATGTCTGTTTCATAATTGTCGCCCACCATGATCACATCTTCTTTTTGTGCACCAAGTTTCGCTATGGCTTGTTCCATGATGATGGCTTCTGGCTTCCCAATAAAAGTCGGCTCTGTTTCCGTCGCTACAGATAAGAGAGCTGTTAGTGAACCGTTGCCAGGCAAAAGACCTGCCTCAGTAGGAATCGCCGCATCAGCATTCGTAGAAATAAACGTCGCGCCAGAACGGATCGCCAAACTTGCCGCAGCCAACTTCTCATAGGTCAGCTCCCGGTCAAGTCCCACGACAACAAACGCCGGATTTTCGACCTGCTGGTAGAAACCACTTTCGTCCAGTGCTTCAAACAGCCCCGCCTCCCCGATGGCATAGACACTCCGCTCATCACTTTTCGACTGCATGTAAAGAGCTGTTGCTTGCGAAGAAGTAAATACACGATCAGCCGTTGTTTCAATACCCATTCCGACAAGTTTATCCGCCACTTTTTCCGGTGTCGTCGTCGAATTATTGGTCACAAATAAATAAGGAATCTTTTTTTTATTCAAACGTCGAATAAATCCGATTGCTTCCGGAATAACTGCATTACCACGATACATTGTTCCATCAAGATCAATCAGATAGGCTTGATAGTCTCTCACGATTTCTTCTGCTCCTTGCTTTTCTTTACTTTTTTCAACACAAAATATGCACAGCCAAAATTGCAGTATTCATACAAATATTCACGCATCGTACTAATTTTATTATCATAGCTAGCTTTGCGACTATTGTCCTCAAAGAAGCCCTTGAGCCGAAGCTGATCATAGCCCCAGTCGCCAACAATATAATCATAACGCCCTAAAATATCGCTGTAGCGCTCATTCAGTTTTTCTTCGTCATAACAATCCCGATAGTTCTCGACAAGCTCATATTCATGGCCTCCGATCGTAATCATATATGCTCCTCCTCACTCTGATAGCGTTTTTTTAATTTCCAAGTCAATATATCGCGGAGTAATTCCGGTGTATAGACATCTTTTTGTTTGATTTGTTTGATGATCGGGAAAAACGGCGCAAACACAAAAGTATCATGTGTCGCAATCCGATAAGTCCGCAGCAGATCGATCGGCATGTTGTCCCAAAGCGCCACTTCTTTTTCACGATCATAGCTTCCTCGTTTAAGCAGGATAGCGCCAAAATACTCGCCGCGAAACCCAAAGCCCCGCAGTGGAATGTCTTGCAATTCAGCCTGTTTACGATCAATCTCCTCGATCAGGACGCCAAGTTCCCGCCCTGTCATCGAAAGAACGATCAGATTGAGTGGGTGTGGCAACAATTGATGAATATCAAAAGCCGTCACATTGCCCGGACCTAAATCTGTCATGTAGATCCCTGCATTCGTCAGGAAACTATCTGCATGTGTCCACTCACAAGCCGCTTCATAAAACAGATCTGCAATTTGCGAGTCGCCAAACCAATTATGCGACAATTTTGCCGGAAGTGCAACGACTTTTTCTGCTAAGGCATCTTTTCCTTTTTCAAAGTAAGCCTCGATTTGTGCCTCTTCGTCAGCCGGCGCTGGTAGTGTTTCTGTAGGAAAAGTTACCGCCTGTTTCGTTTGGAGACGGCCATCATCCGAAAAGACCAGTTCAATCTTGCCAACATATTCACCCCACCGGCCACATGCGGCAAGCAGTGTACCTTCTATCTGTTTACCATCTTCCAGAAGATGATGCGTATGACCACCAAGGATCACATCAATTTCCGGGATCTCGGCAGCGATCCGCTCGTCTGTGGGCAGTCCCAGATGGGAAAGCAGTATGACGGTCGAAACGTCTTCTGGAAGAGCCGCTACTTCACGTTTGATGGCCTGAAGCGGCTCTTCAATCCCCCAGCCGAGTGCCTCGTAATACTCGCTAAACGGTGCAGTTGCCCCGATGACAGCTATTTTTAAGCCGGATTTTTCAAAATAAATGACTGGATGCGCCCAATCCGGATGCTTGGTTCGTGCTTGATCGGCATACACATTGCAGCAAACGACTGGGAAAGCCGCATGATCATATAGATGTGCCAATTTGTCATGTGAAAGCGTCGTGCCTTCATTATTTCCGATCGTGACCGCATCAAATGGCAATTGGTTCAACAGATCGACATTTGCCAGACCATTTGTCCCTTCTGTCAGCGGATGCACACGATCCAGATAGTCACCAATATCAAAAAAGAGGGCATTTTCTTCCGCTTCGATTCTCTTTTTACGCAAAAAGGAAAAAATACGCGGCCAATGTTCCAAATGACTGTGCACATCGTTTGTGTGCCAAATCGTCAACCGTTTCATCTCTCCATCCCCTTCCTCTTCTTATTGTAGCTTACTTTCATTATTTTGACACGCTACGGCGATTTTTTTATGAGAATCTCGCATTTTTAATTTGTTTGTCGTATGATTAAGAGATGAAAGATTTTGAGGATGTGAGAAAATGGATATTTCACAAACAGTCGAAATTTTACTGATTGCCATTGCAGCCGGTATTATCGGTGCGATGCTCGGTCTTGGCGGCGGCATTATCGTGACCCCTGCCCTGACACTTTTATTCGATATCCCGATCCAGTATGCCATTGGCGCCAGTATTATTTCAGTCATCGCAACCAGTAGCGGATCAGCGATTGCTTATATCAAGGATCGCATTACCAACTTACGTGTTGGCATGTTTTTAGAAATTGCCACAACGATCGGGGCTGTCACAGGGGCATTCATTGGCGGACTGCTTTCTGAAACAGCACTTTATATGATTTTTGGTTTACTGCTTTTATATTCTGCCTTTAATATGATCAAAAAAGCTGGTACAGAAATCCCGACCAATGTCCACCCCGATCCAATTGCTACAAAACTAAATCTCCATGATCATTATTATGACAAGGCATTACGCCAAGAGGTCGACTATAAAGTGGCGAATGTTCCAGCTGGTTTTGGCGTGATGTACGGCGCCGGTGTGGCAAGCGGGCTACTTGGCATTGGCAGTGGCGCCTTCAAGGTCATGGCACTTGACGTGTTCATGAAAATGCCACTGAAAGTTTCCAGTGCAACCAGCAATTTGATGATGGGTGTCACGGCGGCTGCCAGCGCAACGGTCTATCTTTTTAAAGGCGATATTCAACCAACAATCGCAGCCCCCGTCGCAATCGGTGTTTTGATCGGCGCAACACTTGGAACAAGAATCATGCAGCGGCTCAAAAGTAGAGTCATTCGGATGGTTTTCATCCCCGTACTCATCTACGTCGCCCTGCAAATGATTCTGCAAGGATTGGGGTGGATATAGGATGGTAGAAAAACATGATACCAAAGAAGAAGAGATGTACAAAGTCGAAGCGGTCGTGGGTGGACTGCTCCGAATTGGCGTTCTACTAAGTGCAGCAATCATCATTATTGGACTAGCATTGTTTATTTTTACTGGCGAAAGTGGCTATCCCGGTGACACTTATCCCACAACAATCAGTACCATCTTTAGCGGGCTGGTTGCACTCAAGCCATTTGCTGTCATCATGTTCGGGCTGCTCTGCTTGATTTTGACCCCCGTGCTCCGAGTTGTCGTATCACTGTTTACGTTTTTAAAGGAGAAGGATTATCTGTATGTCGCGATTACCACGATTGTACTGGTGATTTTGGCAATCAGTTTTTTATTGGGAAAAGAATAAAAACACAGGCAAAGAAACATTTCTCACTCGTTTCTTTGCCTGTGTTTTTTAGTTGCTAAAAGTAATCTGCCAATCTTAGACTATTTATTTTTTACGAATACTTAAGATTCCTAGACCAGCTAGCAAGAAAAGAATTCCCGCAATATCTTGCGGCCAATTACTTTGATCACCGGTTTTTGGTAATTTTTGAGCAGGTACATTCACTGTTTTTGGTACCTCAGTTGCAACCGGTTCTGCCTTGATAGCTGGTGCTTCTGATGGAATGGGGGCTTCCACTGTCACTTGGATGTTTTTTTCCACATAGTTACCATCCGCATCCTTTACTGCATATGTCACGTGATAAATACCTGGTACCTGAGGATTTACATCTGATTGCTTCACGGTTATTTGTTTCGTCAAGTCGCCGTCTTCTTTATCATATCCTGTAACATTTTCCAGCAGATCAAAGGTGTCGCCTTGTTGAATCGTTTGATCTTTAGCCTCAATTACGGGCGCATTCGTGACAATCACTGTCCGTTCAAAAGTTGCCTGATGACCGTCACTATCTGTCACTTGGTAGATTACTTGATAGCTGCCAGAAACCTTTGTATCAACATTGTTTTTCGTGATTTTCAGTTGATCAGTCAAGTCGCCATCTTCCTTATCAGAAGCAGCTACTTTATCAAGTGGATCAAAGACACTGTTTGGGTTCACATAAATTTCTTTTTCTCCTATAATAATGGGCGCCTCATCGCTTAACACATGCACGACCCGAGTAAAAGTCGTGGTATTCTCATCACTGTCCGATACACGATAAGTCAACGTATAGTCACCCACCAGTGCTGTTTGAACTTTTCCCTCTACCTTTAACTGTTTCGTCAAGTCACCATCTTCCTTGTCAGTTGCTTGCATACCGCTCATTGGATCAAATGTTCCGCCTACTTTCACGGATGTTTCCTTGTCCCCTGTAATCACAGGTTTATCATTGCTGACAACATGAACAGTCCGCTCAAAAACTGCTTTATGATGTTGATGATCCTCTACCGTATAAGTTAGCACATAATCGCCCACTTTTTGCGTATCGACTTGACCTTTCACCTGAATTTTATCCGTGAGATCGCCATCTTCTTTATCACTGGCTTTCATACTGCTCATTGGATCAAAATCCTGCCCAATCTTAATCGTTGTTTCTTTATCACCTGTAATGGTTGGCTTCTCATTACTATTTACTGTCACTTTTCGTTCGAAAGTTGTGGTATTCTTTTCGCTATCCGTTACCTGATACTTCACTGTATATACGCCTGCCTTACTAGTATCTACCGGATTATCTGTTACTTGCAGTTTATTGGTAAGATCGCCGTCCTCTTTGTCATTTGCTTTCATTCCTACCATCGGATCGAAGCTGTCACCAACATTCAAAGTTAGATCATCACCTGTAATGACCGGCACATTTTTATTTAAAACATGTACGACACGCGTAAAAGTATCCGTATTGTTATCACTATCTGTCACTGTATAAGTCAATGTATAATCCCCGACAGTTTGGTTATCCACCTTGCCACTCACCTGAATTTTACTTGTCAAGTCACCATCCTCGGCATCTCCAGCACTCATACCAGCTAGTGCATCGAAAGATTCTCCCACAGTAATAGATGTCTCTTTCTCTCCTTTGATTTCCGGTTTATTATCCGCAACTTCTTTCAATACAGGAGATTTAAAGCTATAAGAAGAAAAAGTATTGTTAAATGCTACTGGCCTATCAGCACCAAACAATAGGAGGATCGAACTAGAAGACGCTTGGAAAGCAGCACTGATAGATTGGTAGGAATTTGATTTTCCTAAATTCTTCGAGTCTGAGAAGAGTTCTTGATTCGTTGCCGGATCTATAATTTTAATTAAGTAATTAGCATCGTTATCTACCATTGATTGTTCATCATACGCCAATACGTCAGTAGGCTTGGCTAGTGCTGAAAAAATATACTTTTTCCCAGGTGTCACATGAATAACTTGACCCATGGTGATTTCACAACTAGAAGAGTGATTCATTGCTGAAAAACTGGCCATGATGGCACTGTGTTCTGCCTGATTAGCACCAAAAAGCATCATCTTTTCCTCTTTAGGTATAGCTTGAGTAAAGCTCGTAGGACCAGCAATCTCAGAGCCAGTATCGTCAAATCTAAATGTATAAGAGGATTCTGAGGAATCTACTAATAGACCGCCATTTCCTAGCACACAATTATTTGCTTTAGGGTCAAATGGTTTCCCATCCGCATAAAAACCCCAATTCGTAAAAGAAAGCGTAGCAGGAGAGAATGCAAATACGTCATTTTGAATTAGATTATCACTCGATGCCACTTGCGAAACAAGTGGTCGATCTCCTGAAGCATGAACACTTGTCCCTTGTACCATCGGACTAGCTGTTAAACTGAATAAAACCACGCTTGTTGTGATAAGATACCCCACTGTTTTTTTCTTCATCAAAAATTCCACGTCCTTTTCAACTTTTTCTTTTTCATTGTAACAAGGAGGGAAAAGGGGGAATCTTTTATTTTTCTGGATTTCCTTCTAAAAAGATTTTGATGCGCTAAACATGGATATCTTATGCTTTTGACTAGTGTTTTTTTAATTTGCCTATTAGTTATAGCTCGAAAATCCGCTTCTCATAATCCTTCACATAGTAGCGAATATTTTTTCGCCCTTTTGCAAGAATCGTATGTCCTTCTGCTTCTAATCTTTCTTTTTGGACTTGAATGCCTCCCGGATACTTTGGGTTCAATTCCCCTTTTACTTTTAATGTCCGCCAATAAGGCGTTTTATCATGTGTGCGTTGATGGCTTGCCCATGCTGCAATTGATACGAAGATTCCTGCTGTGATGGGCTCTGTAAAGTCAGCTTGATTTTGTTTGGCAAAGTACTTTCGAATTTCTCCGACTGTTGTCACTTGTCCATCCGGGATCCGTTTCATAACCCTGTCATAATCGATTGGGGGAGCAAAATACATCTTGTTCCCACCATACTTTTCAATACTTTTTTCATCCGTGATAAGTTGAATTTTTGGCATATCCTTCCTGTCATGAAGCATTGCATTGAAATCTTTCTTTTCTTCATTAGCCATTTTCAGCACCTCCTGCTTAAAGAATAATCCATTTATATACGTTACACAATGAGACACTTAAAAAAAATCTCCCTTTCCATATATGAAAAGAGAGATGAAAATACTAGTCATTCTATTATCAGATCATAGCGATATTTCTTTACTATTAACAGGTCGCTCCCTATCATTACTCCGAAAATAAATCCATCTGCATCGGAGCTAGACCTGTATATTCGATCGCCAACTGTTCCTGCAAGTGCTTGGCGTTATCAGCCGCATCACCGCCACTGTTATTATTAAAAATCACCACGATTTCTTTCGTCTCTTTCTGCAAGTGATTCAAATAATTCGCCCATTCTTTAATTTCTTCTACATTATAGCGATAAAGTGTACGAATCTCTCGCCACTCTGGACTATTTGCTTTCATCCAACCATATTGATTACGACCATGCATTCGAACAAGCGTCAGTTCGGGATTCGTGGCACGTAAAACAATCGGCACACTTCTTACACCCACTTGCGGCTCGTCTACAATAGTATGAATAAAGCCTAATTCCTGCAAGAGTGCCAATGTTTTTTCCTTGTTAGCCTCACTGAACCAGCTGGCATTCCGAAACTCAATGGCCACTGGCAAACTGCCCATCTGCTTTTTGAGGTGTTTTAAATAGCTGACATTTTCTTGATTGCACTGGAAATAAGGTGGGAACTGGAAAAGAATCGCCTTTAATTTGCCACTTTCACTAATTGGTGCGATCGCTTCCATGTATTTTTGGTACATCTCATTTTCACTGTCAAAATACTCGTTCCACTCTTTGTGACGGGTCATCGCCTGAAATGCTTTCACAACAAAGCGGAAAGCATCCGGCGTACCGGTTGCCCAATTAGCCGTTGTGCGTGGGGATGGGATCGCATAAAAACTCGTATCCACTTCTACTAAGGGAAAATGTGCCGCATAATCTGCCAGTTTATGTTTTGCATCTAATTGCAGGCTGTCATGGTCGCTCCAGCCAGTAAGACCGATCGTAATCATCTTCTCGCTTCCTTTCGTAGCCATTTCGTTCGCTTTTTTCAAAGGAATGCGCTCATGTTCGTCCATGGTGTCAATATCATTCCCTGCTTTCTCTTCCATTATAACGAATTTGTCCTTATTTTTTAAATAATTCGGCTGACAAAAAAAGAGCAAGCCATCTGCCTGAATGACAAACGTCTCGCTCTTCTCAATTAAAACAATGGATGCAAGCTGCGATTTTCCTGTACGCCGGAAATGGCTCTTGCAAGTGATGGACCGATCGTGATTACTTCCATCTTGTCGATTTTTTTCGTGCCAACCACATCAATCGAGTCAGTCACAAAAATCTTCGAAATCGGAGAAGCCTCCAGTCGCTCTGCTGCATCTCCTGCCAAAACAGCATGTGTCGCACATGTGACCACTTCTCTGGCACCTGCTTCAAGCAATTTTTCAGCAGAAGTCGTTGCCCGGTAGCCTGTATCAATAATATCATCTACCACAATCGCAAGCTTTCCTTCGACATCACCAATGATACTCGTGATTTCGCGCTCATTCGGCCGCGGTTTACGGTTCAAAATCGCAATCGGAGCATGTAGTTTATCTGCCACTCTTCTAGCTCGAACGACGCCGCTGTGATCTGGCGCTACGATAACAAGATCCTGCTCATCGCCATATTCCTCGATCAAACTGGCAGAAAGTAGCGGCAATGCTGACAAGTGATCGATCGGAATGTTAAAGAAACCTTGGATCTGGGCAGCATGCAGGTCAACGGAAATCAAACGAGTCGCACCGGCGCGCTGGATCAGATTAGCCAGCAGCTTTGCTGTGATCGGTTCGCGACTACGCGCTTTCCGGTCTTGCCTAGAATAACCGTAGTAAGGCATAATCACAGTGATCGTATGTGCCGAAGCACGTTTCAAAGCATCAATCATAATGAGAAGCTCCATCAGGCGCTCATTGACATTGCTGTTCATGGACTGGATCACATAACAGTTCGTCCCCCGAATGCTTTCTTCTACATTGATTTTCACTTCACCATCGCTGAATTTTTGCAATTCCACCTCGCAAAGCGGTACGCCCAGATTTTCCGCAATCTTAAGCGCTAATGGACGTTCATTTGTAACAGAAAAAAGCTTCATTTCGTTCGCCATGATTTTCTCCTTCCACAACATAAGAATACATACCTATTATATAGAACCACGTGTTCGTTCGCAAATGGTATTTCTAGCCCAGCATATGATGTTCCTTTGCAAAAGTTATAAAATCGTTGGAAACAGGTGTCAGATAGTTTTTCTTTAAATAGGCCAGGTAAAATTTTCGTTCCCAATTTGGGCTGCCCAGCTTGAGCACTTTGACATTTAAAAAACGCAAAATCGGCATGTATGGCACAACAGCGATCCCAAATCCTTTCGAAACTAAACCCGCAATCACCTGATCGACTTCGACCTCATAAACCGCCTGATATTCTGCACCGATTTTTTGAAAAAGGCTATCGATGAGTGGTCTAAGGCCGCTTGTTTTAGCAAAAACAATCTGCGGATAGGGAATTGTATCGATCAGATCTACTTCATCTTTCACACTGAGCGGATGGTCGGGCGGCGCAATCACAACGAGATCCTGACGGGCAAATGGAACGAATTCGATTGTCTGCTCATTTTCCTGCTTGGAGCAGAAGGCCATATCATATTTCTTTTCCTTTAATCCCTGAATGATTTCTGTCGTGACACCGGTATGAAAATGAAACTGAATATCTTTTCCAGTATTCGCCTCTAAAAATTTCCGTGTGATATCTGGAACCAAATTAGTCCCCAGTGTCTCCAAAAATGCTAGATCGATCCGTCCTTCGCCCAGCCCTTCCTTCTGAACCTTCTCCACACCTTCATCAAATAATTGCATGGCTTGTTCCACATAGTCCAAAAAGATCTTGCCAGTCTTGGTGAGTACAACATTACGTCCCTCTTTCTCAAAGAGCTGTACACCGAGTTCCTGTTCAAGAGATGAAATCGCATAGCTTAAACTTGGCTGTGTAATCATTAGATCTTCTGATGCTTTCGTATAATGCTCAATATGTGCCAATCGGATAAAATACTGTAGATGATGCAGATTCATTTTTCCTCGCCCTCTCTTTGCTTTCCAAGAATCGTACAGATTATAACACAGACCTATATAAATTTTCTATAGATTATACTGAAAATATCAATTTGTTTTTACCTTACTCGCATAATACAATGAAATTGTAATCAAATTTAAAAGTACTATATGAAAAAAACTGAATATCTATCAAATTTGCCTATCTTTTTGAAACAACTTGTGACATTTATCACATAAAGATACGGTAAGCAAGTATCGTCCTGGCCAGACTATACTTTTTTCTTAGCAAACGTTTGTGAAAAGAATCGCAATGTTAAAGAGATTCACGCATCACAACCAAGGGAAGTTCATTTTCAGGAGAGGAGAAAATGCAATGACAGATGTACAGAATCAACAAACAAAATGCCCACTAACTATCAGCTCTTATACACTTGGAACGGAGGTATCTTTCCCGGAACGCGTGCGAATCGCTGCTGAAAGAGGTTTTGACGGGATTGGCTTGCGTGCTGAAAATTACTGGGATGCACTTAGTGACGGCTTAAACGATGAGGATATGCTGCGAATTCTTGATGTACATGGTATCAAAGTAACGGAAGTCGAATATATCACCCAATGGGGACGTGCTGAAGACCGCACAGAAGCTCAACAAGACAAAGAGCGGACCGTTTTCCATATGGCAAAACTATTCGGTGTGAAACATGTGAATTGCGGACTACTGGAAATCATTCCAGAAGACGAAATCGTGGTGGCTTTACGTGAGCTTTGTGAACGGGCCGGTGATATCATCATTGGGCTTGAATTCATGCCATACAGTGGTGTGCCAGACCTTGCGACTGCTTGGCGTGTTTGCGAAGCTTCTGGCTGCTGGAATGCTCAACTAATCTGCGACACTTGGCACTGGGCGCGCGCTGAACAAACAGCTGCTGATATCGCACCTGTTCCGGCTGACCGAATCGTTTCCATCCAGCTTTGTGATGTTCGTGAAGCACCCTATATCAAGCTACGTGACGAATCTCTTCATGATCGCTTAGCTCCTGGCGAAGGTTATGGCGATACAGTCGGCTTCGCTAAAATCTTACGTGATCACGGTGTAAAACCTTGTGTAATGGGTGTAGAGGTTATTTCTGACGCCTTTGTAGCTACTGGTTTAGAATATGCTGCGAATAAAGTCTATGCCGCAACGAAAAAAGTGCTAGATGAGGCTTGGCCAGAGCTTTCCCCTGAACGTGACTAACTGATGAACTATTTTTGAAAGGGAAGTGTTATTTTTGAAATTCAATTCGATGTTTACGCCAATCCAGATCGGACCAATGACTGTACCGAACCGTTTTGTCGTTTCACCAATGTGTAACAACTATGCGAATACAGACGGAACACTCAGTGACCGGACGCTTGCTTACTACCGCGAACGGGCACTCGGTGGATTCGGTCTTATTACACTTGAGGCAACTGTTGTGGATGAGCGTGCAAAAGGCGGAGCAAATAAATCCTGCCTTTTCAGCGACCATCAAATCGCTGCCATGAAACGTGTGATTGACGAATGTCATGCAAATGGTGCCAAAATTTCCGTTCAGCTACAACATGCTGGGCCGGAAGGAAATGCCAAAGTGGCTGGTCATGCGCTTCGAGCTGCTTCATCGATTTCTTCCGCAGAGGGGCGAGATGTGCCGATCGAGATTTCCCGTGAAGAAATTTATGAACTAGTCGGTCTGTATGGCGATGCTGCTTTACGGGCAAAAAAGGCTGGGGCTGATGCAGTTGAAATCCATTGTGCACACGGCTATTTAATCAGCAGTTTCTTGTCACCGCGTACCAATAAGCGTGTCGATGAATTTGGTGGCTGTTTTGAAAACCGGATGCGTATCATTCGGCTGATCATTGAGGATATCCGTGAAAAAGTCGGCCATTCGATGGCGATTCTTTGCCGGATCAACAGTACGGACGGTGTAGATGGCGGTCTTAGCGTGCATGACAGTGCGGCGGTCGCAGCATATTTAGAGGATGCAGGTGTCGATGGACTGCATGTTTCCAGAAGCGTTCATATTCGCGATGAATACATGTGGGCACCAACCGTCTTACACGGCGGCTTCAATGCCGATCTTGTGACAGAAATCAAGAAGGCTGTCTCCATTCCGGTCATCATGGTAGGCCGCTTTACAGAACCGCATTTTGCAGAGCTGATGGTTCGCGAAGGTCGGGCCGATCTGATTGCTTTCGGACGGCAAAGTCTGGCAGATCCTGCAACACCGAATAAGGCAGCAGCAGGCAAACTCGACGAAATGCTGCCTTGTATTGCCTGTTTGCAAGGCTGTGTGGCGAATATGTATGCCGGAAAACCGATCACTTGTCTGGTCAATCCGTTACTTGGTCGTGAAAGTGAGATGTATCAACCAACTGGGGCTTCCAAAAAGGTGCTCGTTGTTGGCGGCGGTGTCGGCGGTCTCTATGCAGCATGGCTTGCAGCGTCACGCGGTCACGCGGTTACGGTTTTTGAAAAGACCGGCACGCTTGGTGGCCAAATGCGACTTGCAGCGTATCCTCCCGGCAAGGGCGATCTCACGAATATGGTTCGCAGCTATATTCAAAAATGCGAGCAGTATGGTGTCACAATCCACATGAATACAGAAGTAACAACTGATTTGATTAAGCAAGAAAACCCGGATGTCGTCATTCTAGCAACTGGCGCAACACCACTTGTTCTTCCGATTCCAGGCATCCACGAATCCGGTCTTCTACATGCAGTCGATATCTTAGACGGCAAATCGCATGCTGGTAAAAACGTGCTGGTTGTCGGTGGTGGTATGGTTGGCAGTGAAACAGCAGCATTTCTCGGGGAAGCTGGCCATAAAGTCACTGTCGTGGAGCTTCGTGATGAAGTGGGCGCAGATGTCCGCAGTGAACATCGCAAGTTCTTGATGAAAGACTTTGATGAATATCACATTGATACGATCACAGGCGCAAAGGTAGCCTCATTCTTTGAAGGCGGCGTCAGCTATACACAAGCAGATGGAACGGAAGCACGCGTAGATGGTTTTGATTCAGTCGTACTGGCGATGGGATCCCGTGCTTATAATCCGCTTGAAGAAGAAGTAAAACAGATCGTTCCTGATACATTCGTGATTGGTGATGCAGTCCGTGCTAGACGAGCACTTGATGCAACAACTGAAGCACTGAATGTCGTCATGGCGATTTAATCCGAGGCGGGGAGCAATCACTCCCCGCTTTAAAGGAGTTTGTTCGTATGGAAAATCGAATTTCCGGTACTACACGGCTGCTTGGTTTGATTGGCTCCCCTGTTGACCATTCCAAGTCGCCAGTTATGTATAATTACAGTTTTCAAAAAGCTGGGGTAGACTATGCTTATCTTGCTTTTGATATCCAAATTGACCAAGTAGCCGAGGCAATCGCTGCACTCAAAACACTCAATATGCGCGGTGCTAATGTAACAATGCCTTGTAAAACAGAGGTTATCAAGCATCTTGATGCGCTCTCCCCTGCCGCTCGACTAGTTGGTGCTGTCAATACGATCATTCACGAAGATGGTCGGCTGACAGGACATATGACAGATGGAGCCGGTTACGTGAACGATCTGCTTGATCATGGTATCTCAGTTGCCGACAAGAAAATCACGATCATAGGAGCCGGCGGAGCTGCCACTGCGATTCAAGTCCAATGTGCACTTGACGGGGCTCGTGCCATCTCCATTTTCAATCAAAAAGATGCTTTCTTTAAACGTGCTGAAAAAACAGCCGAGGCGATTCGTGCCGAAATGCCGGACTGCCAGGTTCAGCTTTTTGATTTGGAAGACCTTGATGCGCTGAGAAACGAAATCCAATCCAGCGATATTTTAGCAAACGCAACGCTTGTGGGTATGCATCCGCATGAAGATCAGTCACCAGTTCCTGATCCCACTGTCTTTCATAAAGGCCTGACGGTAACGGATGTCATCTATACACCAGAAAAAACTCGACTGCTTCGCGAGGCTGAAACGCGGGGAGCGGTTACGATCGGCGGTCTGGGCATGTTGCTCCACCAAGGAGCGGCTGCATACAAACTTTATACAGGGCTTGATATGCCCATCGAAGAAGTAAAAACCAAATTTTTCAAATGAATGCAACAATGGAGTTTCCAAAAAGGGAAACGAGAGGAGAAAATGAATGAACGCAAAAAAATATTTTCCGACAGCTTTAGCTCTTTATTTTACTTATTTTATTCACGGAATCGGGGTCTCGATCATCGGGCAATATAAACAAGATTTCGCCAGCATGTGGGGGGCTGACAAACTGTCTGACGGTACTTTCGATGTTAGCATGGTGCTGGCAGTCATTGCCGCACTAGGACTTGGTCGACTATTCACGCTACCTTTTGCCGGACCGATTTCGGACCGTTTTGGTCGTCGATTATCCGCGTTGATCGGTGTAGGATTTTATGCCTGCTACTTTATTGGACTCGTATTTTCACCAAATATGTATGTCGCTTATTTCTTTGCACTCTTGGGCGGGGCTGCGAATTCCTTCTTGGATACGGCAGTAACACCCTCCGTACTGGAAATTTTCCCGAAAAACGGGGCAATTGCCAATATGTTTACAAAATTTTCCATTTCGATCGGTCAATTTATTCTACCATTTGTTATCGGGATGGTTGCAGGGGCTAACTTGTCCTTCAAAACGATCTTTATCGCTACTTGTATCTTGATCGTTATTGATGGACTGATCATTGCCTTCCTGCCGTTCCCTCCAATGAATGCCAATGTTGAAAAAGCAGCTACTGAAGTAAAAAAAGAAAAAATGCGTTTTTCTGCAACCAGTTGGGCAGTTATCGCGATCGGCTTTACTTGTACAGCAACTTTCCAACTATGGTTGAACTGTAATCAGGAGCTGGGGGCCCTGTATGGCTTAAGTGATCCAAGTAAGATCCAGTCGTTCTATTCAATGGGAAGTATGCTTGCCATCCTTGTCACAGCAGTGCTTGTTAAAAAATGGATCATGCCGGTACGTGTTTTGATCATTTATCCAACTGTCGCAACCATCATGTTGCTCATCATCTATTTCGTCCAAACACCAGTCATTTGTCTAATCGGCGGCTTTGTGATCGGCTATGCTGCTGCAGGCGGTGTCTTGCAACTAGCCGTTTCGACTGCAAATGAATTCTTCCCTGCTAATAAAGGGAAGATCACGTCCGTTGTGATGATCGCTTCCAGTATTTCCAACTATGTGATCTTAAATATCGCCAGCTACATTACTAAAGCTGGGGGTGTTGATGGACCAAAATATGTGCTATTATTTAACGTAGTAATTACTGTGATTGGTATTCTTCTCGCCATCTTTGTCAATATGCGTTATAAAAAAGAACTCGAGCGAACTAATCCTGAAGCAGCAAAACTGCAATTCAGTTAACAAATGGCCGGGTCTAAGGCCATCTTAGACTCGGCATTTTCTACCAGCTATTTGTGAACTAGTGAACAATATATCAGATTTTCTTATATAACCTGATTAATCCATTAAATTTTTCTATACATCTTTACGACTCTTTCAAATTTCGCAACAGCATGTTGCAGTAAGGAGATCCATCTATGAAAAGCAAGTATTTTTCAACATCACTTGGTCTATATATCAATTACTTCGTTCATGGCATGGCGCTGATCATCATTGCGCAAAATATGGATGCCTTTGCCGCTCAGTGGCATACAGACATGGCCGGCGTTGCTTTTGTTGTTTCTTCTTTCGGAATCGGAAAATTGATCGCCGTATTTTTCTCTGGTAAACTTTCCGATCATTTCGGTCGAAAATTATCACTCATTGTCGGTGCGCTCTTCTACCTTGCCTTCTTTATCGGGATTCTCATCAGTCAGAGCACAGAAATCGCCTATTTCTTTGGGATCTGTGCTGGATTCGCCAATTCCTTCCTTGATACAGGAACTTACCCAGCCCTGATGGAAGCTTATCCGGCAAAAGCAGCCTCTGCCAACATCGTGGTTAAAGCCTTTGTACAAGCTGGTCAATTTTTACTACCGTTTATGATCGCCTTTATTATGAGTCAGCATTTGTGGTTCGGCTGGAGTGTTATTTTCCTCATCGCGGTCCTTTCTCTCAATACCATTTTTATTGCCACAAGGAAATTCCCGCCAATGGTTGAGGAGGATATATCAGCTAAGCCGCAAGAACAACCTGTCAGCAAATGGCATTTCAGTGTGGATGAAATTTGTCTAATCTGCTTTGGTTTTGTTGCGCAGGGGCTTCTTTATTTACTAAGCAACTGGATTGCCAAATATGGTTCGACCGTTGTTGGTATGTCTGATAACGCATCAAAAATGCTAGTTAGCTTGGAAAGCATAGGCGCTATCATTTGCGTCATTGTGACCTTCACACTGGGCAGCCGCGGTGTATCTACACTTAAGATTTTACTGACTTACCTGACGATGACCATGTTTATCTCGCTTGTGCTCTGGGCAATGCCAAATCCGACTGTCGCCGTTGTTTGTTCTGTGCTTCTTGGCTATTTCTCAGCTGGCGGTTTGATCCAACTTGGCTTAACACTTCTTGCGGAGGTCTCGACGCGCGGGAAAGGTTTTGTCACAAGTCTTTACACCATTGCAGAAGGAATCGCCGTTTTTGGTATCCCAATCGTAGCAGGTGCCATGTCTCGCACGAATATCGCAAATATTTACTTGTTGAATGCCCTAGTAGCCTTGTTTGGTCTGTCACTTCTGATTGTTATCTTGGTTCGTAAAAAACAGCGTGCCGAAGAGCTAGAAACGAGTAGCCTTTCCTAAAAAAACCAGAAATCGAACGAAATCCCCTCTGTTACATGGCGGATCGTTTGGATTTCTGGTTTTTCATTTCATTGTTTATACCTACGAAGAAACAGCAGCGTGAAAACTTGCAGCCAAGTCCCTAACTGATATTTGATTCCGACTACAAGCATTAAAAATAACCATCTAATCATTTTGAAAGGAATAGATGGTTATTCGCTATTCGATTTCTCGACCACTATCGACTGATGCGTGACTCTCGTTTTATGTGATAAAAATGAGCCCTAATCAAGTTCTTTCAGAAAGGCTTCCAGCCGCGTTTTCAGCTCCTCATCCTGAAATGGGTATTTGTCGCTTGCAATTAGGTAAAAAGGGCGTTTCATGCCAGTGTGGGCCATTGTGTCCGGATGCTTTCTACCAACATAGACCGATTGTAGCGACCGGCCAAGCCCTCGTGTCACCAGCTCGTCGATCGCTTCATTGCTATTGATCACCAGTAACTCCTTCGGTACAATATTATGTCTTTCAAAATAAAGATCGGTATATTTACGAATCCCCGACCCTTCTTCACGCACAATCCACGTCGAGTGATCAGGCGGGCCAATCAGTACCAGCTCATCTTCTTTAAATCGCGTCCGCTGGATATCTGGGACAACTTCTGGAGATTCGACTAGGCCAATGTCGCACTCAAATGAATGCACCAAGCCAAGAATCGACATCGAATTGGCGATCCGGATTTCAAAGTCCACGTCCGGACAGGCCGCCTGCAGCTTTTCAATGATTTGCGGCACGACATGCTGGCCAATCGTTTGCGAGGCACCGATCGTATATTTGCGCCGCTTTCTTTCACCAATCATCTGCGTCTCTTCTTTAATAACTTCCCAGTTCTTCTTTAATAGTTTGACTTGCATGTATAAATGATGTGCTGCTTCGGTAATGATGAGCGTTTTGCCGCTGCGCTCGAATAATTTTGCTCCGACAATTTCTTCTAATTTTTCGATATGTACGGAAATGGTCGGTTGTGATAAATATAGCTGGCTCGCTGCCTTGGTAAAATTCTTGTTTTCATAGACTGCAATAAATGAATCAAATAGCTGAAACATACGTCCCCTCATCCTTATTTTGACATTGTTAACTCCAGTTTACCGCAGTTCACCATCTCTGCCAATGAAAAAACCGGCATATCAACATGCCGGCTCTTCTTTATTTTAAGCTTTTAATTTTGCTTGTTCTTCTTTTAATTTACGTGGTGTCACATCATCACCCAGCGGATCAATGATGGTCACATGATGTAAATTATCCTTGATCGTACCGCGGATCATAGCGCAATATTCCTTCCGAAGCGCTGCTTGGTGGGTCTTCTCATGCTCCGTCAAGCTGCCTTCTTTTTGTTTTGCCGCATACGCATTGATTTGTGCCAATAATTCTTTCATGTGATCCCTCCTCCATTCAGTTACTTTTCATAAGTAACTATCCAAATAATAACATAAAGGTCAAATTATGTCAAACTATACTTTCAACCGCTGGCAGATGAGGGATGAACATGGTAAAATAGTGGAATGACAAGCATGAATAATGGACTGAAAGAAGGATGAACGATTTGAAAGAGTTTTTTCAATTATTGAAACAAGGGAATAAATCGGCTTTAATGGCAGCGGTGGTCAATGCAGTGGTCTCGCTCGTTAAAGGAACGACCTATATATTTACTGGCAATGTGGCCATGTTCGCGGAAACCCTACACAGTTTAGGAGATGCGGCCAATCAGTTATTTGTTTTCACTGGATCCGCCCTTAGTCGAAAACGACCGACAAAACGCTTTCCGAAAGGGTTTGGCCGGGTGGTCAACTTGGTGCTGCTTGGTGCAGTGATCGTTGTTGGCATCATGGCATATGAGACTATCAAGGAAGGTGTGAGTCACATTTTCCACCCGACCGAATCCACCGGTTTTTTGATCAATCTGATCGTTCTACTGGGTTGTACGGCGCTTGAATCAACTGTACTTTTGAAAGCGATGCGGGAAATCATCCATGAAACAGGTGCTGAAGCAAAAGGTTTAGCCATTTTCCCCGTTGCGTTAAAAAATCTGAAGCAGGCAAAAGCTGCGACTAAGCTGGTCTTTATGGAAGATACTGTAGCGACAGGCGGTGGACTTTTGGCAGCACTTGCCGTTGTAATTTCGCATTTTACAACATTTCATCAGGCAGAAGGGATTGCTTCTATTCTGATCGGACTCATGATGTTTATCGTTGTAGGCGAAGTCTTTCTAGATAATGCTGGCGGCGCGATCGGCAAATCGGATGAAGGCATGCATTTACAAGTTGGACAGCGAATCATGACCGATCCTGACGTACGGGATATTCAAATTTTGACCGTCATCAAAGAAGGCGATACTTTTCATGTGGATGCCGAAGTTGAGCTTGATTCAGCGCTGACATTAGCAGAAATTGATGACATTCGTAACCGGATCGAGGATGATCTGCTTCAAATCGATAACATTTCCGATGTGATGATCACATTTGATGAAGAAGATAGCGTGATGGATTGGGAGTATGGTGACGGACGATAATTATATTTAGAAGAGATGCTCTAAATGGGCGTCTCTTTTTTTAAAAGTGTTAATTCTTCATCTCACTAGTATCTTATTTTTAGCTTTTCTATTTTGTTTTCGAATTTGTGATATGATGAACATGTTATGAAACCGCTTTTCTATTGCCAATAAATAAAACGAATAATTCCGAATAAAATTCATAAAAAGGACGTGTAAAATGATGCAAGTAAAAAAAGAACTGCCAGAGATTTTCGATGAATTCGGTGAAATGCGTCAAAAAGGCTTTCTTGCAGTTAAAGAATTGAAAGAGCAAGGCACACCTGTTGTGGGCGTCTACTGTACCTTCATGCCGGAAGAAATCACCATGGCAGCAGGAGCTCTTCAAATCAGCCTTTGCTCCACATCAGACGAAACGATTGCCGATGCCGAGGAAGACTTACCCCGCAACCTTTGCCCACTGATCAAATCTAGTTACGGTTTTGGCAAAACGGATAAATGTCCCTACTTCTACTTTTCGGATATCATTGTCGGCGAAGCTACTTGTGACGGCAAGAAAAAAATGTATGAATATATGGCTGATTTCAAAAACTTGTATCTGATGCATCTGCCAAATATGCGCAACAGTCCTGAAAGCTTTGCCCTTTGGAAAGCAGAGATCATCCGCTACAAAGAAATGCTGGAAAGCTATCTGGAAGTAGAAATTACTGAGGAGGCCATTCGTGAAGCCATCAAGTTGAAAAATCAAGAGCGGATCGCACGCAAGAGTTTCTATGGTCTTGGCAAACTGAATCCTCTTCCGATCAGTGGCAGCGAAATCTTCAAAGTCATGTATGGCGCGAATTATTCCTTTGATAAGCCCGCATTGATCCAAAATTTGACAGAAACGCGCGAACAAATTTTAGCCGACTATGAACAACAGGAGAAAACACCTTCTGCTAAACCACGCATTCTGATTACGGGCTCTCCAATTGGCGGCGCTACTGAAAAAGTGATCCACGCAATCGAAGAAAACGGCGGTGAAGTAGTGGCTTTTGAGAACTGTACGGTAGCAAAACCAATTGAACGGCTGGTTGATGAAAACGAATCCGATGTGTATGAAGCCATTGCCGCAAAGTATTTAGACATCGGTTGTGCTTGCCTTTCAGATAATCAACCACGGATCGATTTGTTGAATAAAATGATCGACGACTATCAAGTAGACGGTGTACTGGATATGGTCCTGCAATTCTGCACCCCCTTCTCTGTTGAATCACGAAAAATCAAGCAATTTTGTCAAAAAGAAAAACAAGTTCCTTATTTATATTTAGAAACAGACTATTCGAATGCCGATGTTGAGCAGATCAATACACGGATCACTGCATTTATCGAATTGATGAAAGGATAAGATCGTTATGAAAGCCATTGGAATCGACTCCGGCTCTACCACAACTAAAGGCGTATTACTGGAAAATGGGCAAATCATTCAAACTGAACTTTTGCCAACTGGCGGAACTCCCAAAGAAGCCATGGAAGCCATTTTATCCCGTTTCTCCCATCAGTCGAAAATCCCTGTTGTAACAACCGGATATGGGCGTAAACTGATTCAGGCAGATAAGAGTCTGACGGAAATCACCTGCCATGCTAAAGGCGCAAAATGGCTTGCAGCCGAAACACGCAACATTATTGACATTGGCGGTCAGGATTGCAAGGCGATTCGTTTGGATGCGCTGGGTGCCATCGAGGAATTTAATATGAATGATAAATGTGCAGCTGGAACAGGTCGTTTTATTGAGGTCATGCTGCGGACACTTGGTGAAAATATTTCTGCGATTGACTCCTTTGTTGAAAATGCTCATCCTGTCAAAATCAACAGTATGTGTACAGTTTTTGCCGAATCAGAAATCATCAGCTTGATTTCAAAAGGTGAGGCCAGAAATGATATTGCTCTGGGTGTGCTTCATTCCATTTGCAGCCGTGTGGCCAATCAATTTGCCAGAGTCAGTCCTAGCCAAAAAGGAATTGTCTTTTTTTCCGGTGGCCCATCAAATAGTGAAGCGATCCGAACGATCTTATCCCACTACATCAAACGTCCAGTCGAAACACACCCTCTCGCCCAGTATACAGGTGCAATCGGAGCAGCCATTTTGGCAGAAGAACGTGTTTTGACATGACTCCGCCTATTGAGCGTTCCAAAAAAATGATCATTGTCCCTTTCTGCGTACTTAATCAGAATGCCGTTATCCATCAATGGGAGCGAGCAAATGGTGCATTTCCTTTTGTCCAATTGATTTTAGAAGCAGGCGTTGGCTTGATCCAGCTCCCATGTCCCGAACTGATTCACTTAGGCATGGATCGCCCGCCGTTAGAATATACAGACTATGATACAGACCGGCATCGGGAATGGTGTCGAAAAAGTTTGGAACCGACTTTTTGGCAAATCGACCGTTTTTTGGCTGCCGACTATGAGATTCTAGGTGTACTAGGAATTGCTGAAAGTCCAAATTGTGCGATTTCCGGACATCGCGGCGTAATGATGGAGATTTTTTGGAAGACTCTAGATGCACGCGGGATCGAGCTATCCTATTTAGAAGTCCCTGTAAATATTTTGGATAAACAAGAAAAATTTGAGCAAGAAATTAGGGCATTTTTACAAATATAGTGTGTGAAAATAAGGCTTTGAGAAAGTAGGTAAGGGAGAATTGAGAGAGTTTAACGCAAGAATCATTGCTTTTTGCGCCATTGGGGTTGTATTAAATGTGGTGGTAGGATCATTTGTTTCAATGTTGCACATTCCGTTATTATTTTTAGATACGATCGGAACCATTTTTATTGCCGCATCGTTCGGTATTTTTTACGGGGTGCTGACAGGCGTTTTGACAAATCTATTGATGTGCCTGACAACAGGAATCACCTCGCTGCCCTTTGCCCTAGTAAGTGTGGCAGTTGCAATCGTAGTTGGACTTGTAGCGAAGAAAGGCTTTACTTTGAGCCGTGCATTGATTGCAGGACTTATTTTAGCGATTGTCTGCCCTTTGATCGGCACAATTATTCGAATTACATTCTTTGGCGGAGCAACAGGTTCGGGCGCAGATGTCATTATTTTCATTTTACGCGCTTCAGGTCAAGAATTATTTACCTCGACATTTATTGCTACGATCATGGCCAACTTAGTGGATAAAGTGGTTTCGTGCTTGATTGTATATTTCCTGATGAAACAGGTTGCGATCAAAAAGATGATTGGTCGAACAGTTTGAAATGAAAGAGAACAGCAGAGGCGAATCAAGTGCTGATTTAGCAGTTAGCAGCATTGGTTCGCTTTTCTGCTGTTTTTATTTTCCTGTTGTTTTTGTGATTTAGGGGTTTTAAGAAGATATTTAGATAAATATGTTTATTTAAACGCAAGCGCATCCGGAGCATCGTCATGATTGTGCCCGATTTACATTTCATAATGTTTATTTAAACGAGGAGTCCTGGCACGTTTTTAAGGAATAAAGTTTCATTTACATTTTATAATGTTTATTTAAACATTTTTAAACCATTCTTGTCTATCTACTTTTCCAGGATTTACATTTCATAATGTTTATTTAAACTGTTATTGTCCAGAAAACACAGCCTTTCTCTTATGAATTTACATTTCATAATGT
>NZ_CAJYCN010000018.1 GCF_913566895.1 Listeria ilorinensis
GAAGTGGCTAAACGCGGCGGACTGTAAATCCGCTCCTTAGGGTTCAGTGGTTCGAATCCACTTCCCTCCACCATTTAGGGGCATAGTTTAACGGTAGAACAGAGGTCTCCAAAACCTCCAGTGTGGGTTCGATTCCTACTGCCCCTGCCATGAAAATTTCATATAACGGCGGGTGTGGCGAAGTGGTTAACGCATCGGATTGTGGTTCCGACATTCGTGGGTTCGATTCCCATCATCCGCCCCTTTTAACATATATTAACGGTGGGCCATAGCCAAGCGGTAAGGCAACGGACTTTGACTCCGTCATGCGTTGGTTCGAATCCAGCTGGCCCAGTTATTATGCGGAAGTAGTTCAGTGGTAGAACATCACCTTGCCAAGGTGGGGGTCGCGGGTTCGAACCCCGTCTTCCGCTTTTCTAAAAAGCAAAGCAACACGGCGCCATAGCCAAGTGGTAAGGCAGAGGTCTGCAAAACCTTCATCACCGGTTCAAATCCGGTTGGCGCCTCCATTGCTTTTTAGAAAAATAAACGATATAATAATATCGTGATTATGCCGGCGTGGCGGAATTGGCAGACGCGCTGGACTCAAAATCCAGTGATCTCACGATCGTGCCGGTTCGACCCCGGCCGCCGGTATCAATGAAGCACCAACGTGTATCTTACGTTGGTGCTTTTTGTTTTAGGAAAGTAGGAGAACTTTATTTTGTTTCATAAAATTCTTCTATGTGTCTATATTATGTCTTTTAGCTTATCAGAGAAGCTTTTGTTGATTAGGTTTAGAGGGAAGTGGATAAATAATCTATTATACATGGTCATCACAGATAGGCCCCTCCTTGGCTAAAATAGCTGTATTTCCAATATCTGCACGTGAAGTAAATATACAATATTTATGGTAAATTGTTTGCTAAACTCTTCTTCAATCCTAGCTCAGTATTTTCTCTTACTAGTGTTAGGCATTCCAAAATCAGTAATGTCAGATAATTCCCAGCTCACGCTGTTCCCAAGCATCAATAGCTTCATATTAAAACAACAAAAACGCATCTTATTAGATAGCAATCCCATCCAATAAAATGCGTAATCAGTTTCTTTATTAGTTAATTCACTACAGTAATCTCTTCGGCAGCAATGCCTGGAATTGTTAGCTCTGCACCTAGGGTAGATGTATAGGAATAATTACCGTAAACCGTTCCGTATACTTCAATAATATCATCTTGTACGGCATCGGTTGCGCCAAAATAGATGACTGCTACTGTATCGGTCCAGTAACCGTACTCGCTTTGTGTGATATTTACTCTGAATAATGTCATGCCCCCATCTTCCATTGCCTGAATAACTTCACCTTTCAGATAGTAGGGCTCGCCTGCATAAGTATCGGCATTTTTATCCAGCATTTGAAAAGTGATATCAGTAGCATTTTGCTTGGCTTTTTCTTGGTCGGCTTTTTTTGCATCTTCTAATGCTTTGGCGTTGATTTTTTCTGTGATTTCATCGATTTTTGATTGATAGTCGCTTAGAACTAAATAATCGCTTGATGAGATGAAGTCCGAAGCAGCTGTCAGGTCATCTTGGTTTAATGTGCTTTCCGCGGTTGCTAAAAGTTGATCAGCCTGGCTTTTTGCATCTTCTTGCTTTTTTGTTTCGTTTTGTAAGTATTCTTCATGGCCTTTGGATTTGTTGGTGACGGATACGGTTACTTCTTTATCTTCATAACCCAACTTTGTTGCAAGAACTGTGAATGTCTGACTGGATGAGCTGTCATCTACAAATTTTGTAATAGAAAAACTACCATCCTCATTGACAGTCTGAGGATCTCTGTTTACTGTTAATGTGGCACCTGGATCTGTTTTCCCAGTAATCACTACGTTGCCTTCTTCATCTGTATGAGTTAGAGTCTCATCAACTTCTAAGTTAATTGTTTGTTTGACTAGCGTACTATCGGTTGCCTTTTTTTCTTTCTTTTCACTGCTTGAGTCGGAGCTTTCCTCACTTCCGCAGGCGGTTAGGCCCAGTGTCGTAACACAAGCAATCCCTAAAGCTAATACAATTTTTTTCATTTTCTACAATCTCTCCCTAGTTTGTTTTATAGTGAATTCTTTTAGTAAGAATTTGCTAATAGAAGGAATTTTATTTTTTATGAAAATATCTGAATTTCTAATTTGTGATAGTTTGAATCATTTTTGTGAGTTTCGTCTGTTTTCGATAAAATGGAGAAGCTCTTTTTCTGTTTCTTCTGTAATTTCATTAAGATGGAAAACAATGATGTCCGGTTTAGTTTTTGAACGGTTAAAAAGGAAATCTAAAGAAACGTCAAGTATGTCAGCAATTTTTTCTAATTCATAATCGCGGAATGCTCTTTTTCCGCTTTCCGATTTGCTTAATGTGCTGTCATCCATCAGTATTAATTCAGCAAATTCTTTTTGTGTGTATCCTCTTTCTTTGCGAAGCCTCGCTACTCTCTGGTTGATTTTCACTTTAAACACCTGCCGAACTCATTATATAACAACCTCCCTGAGTCCTGTTGTAAAAAGATGGGAATTCTCTAAAAATGAAAAATATAGGTTTAGATTATTCTGAAATAGAAAAAATAGGGTGAAATAAAGCGTATTGTCCTTTAAAAAGTTTTTTGCTTTTGATAGGGATAATAAATAAGAATACTTATTGTCTGATTATTTGATAATAAATTTCTTTGAAGATAAATTTAAAAGTAGATTAGTTTTTGAAATATATGTATAAGATATTTATGAAGTCCGAATGCATGTAAGTATTTCTATAAAAATCTCTTTAATATAGTGATTTAATCTATATTAAAGAGTGAATTCAGGTTAAAGTTCAAAAAATGTTCACAAAATGCGGAGAAAGGCCGTCCGAAGTAGAACAAATATAATTTGAGAATTTATATACTATTCGTGAAACATGTTCTCAGATGTTGATTGAGAGGGATTATGATGCAGTCGATACTTCAACTATTGATGCTGGAACCGGAATTGGCCAAGAAATATTTGGTGAGTCTTAAGGTGAAAGCGAATCGAAAGGTCCATGAATATCTGCATAGTCGGGACAAGCAGAAAGTGTTGATTGTGAAAAAAGGGATCGTCAAAGTTGAAGTATGGTATGAAGGGAATTGGCGTCTTAGCAGTTTTTATGGGCCTGATGGGATCATCGGGATGTCCAGTTTTGTGAAACAGCTTCCTTATGTGGAGGAGATGCAGCACTACCGGGTAATTGGGTTGTCGGATGGCGAAATCGTTTCTGTGGAGGCTGATTTTTTTATTGATCATTTGTATGCTCATCCACACTTTTTTCAGGAAATTCTTGAGGCAGTGACTTTGCGTTTTTTGGTCAGTCAGTTTATTTACCGGGAACGTCGTGTGGCACTTTCAAAAAGGTTGGCTACGGGTATCATTGCGATGATGAATATGACGAACATGAAAGTGATAGGTGGACGGGCCGAGTTTGTACCGGCCTTTACCAAAAGATTGATTGCATCTTTTATTCAAGCTCATCCATATCGGTTGAATCATGTTTTTAAAAATTGGGAGGAAGCGGGGCTGATTGCATTCGATACGCATTTGATTGTTTTTGATATCAAGCAATTAGAAAAGGAAACATACCTGAGATTTTCTTCTGAAAATTTATAAAAAAGAGGTTAGGCATAATGAAGAAAAAACGTTTTGGGTTCATTTTACTTATATGTGTCATTCTTTTTAGTCAATGGCCTGCGTATCAAACGAAGGCGGCAGAATTTGGATCTCAATTTTTGGATAGTGTGGAACTGCTGGATGAAAATGATCAGCCAAAAGATGAATTCGGTTATTATGACAATATCCAAGTGCATTATCAGTTCTCTATTCCAAATGATGAAAATGTAATGGCCGGTGATACAATGACGATTCAGCTTCCTGAGCAACTGAAACTGTCTGGAAATGTCACGTTTAACGTTTTAGACAGCGAACAGAATGTGGTTGGTCAAGCACAGGCAAATAGAGATACGAATCAATTGACTGTGACATTCTCAGATTATATGGAAACGCATGAAAATGTTCACGGGGATCTTTATGTGTGGACGGAGTGGAATCAATCCATCATTCATGGAAATGAGACGGTTGACTTGAATTTTCCGCTGGATAAAGGAATGACGGTCGTTCCTGTAATTATCGATGAAGAGCCCCAAATTTCACCCGATGAAAAATTAGCTAAGTGGGGTTCGGTAGATGTAGATGATCCGACTTTGATCTATTGGACGGTTCGTGTGAATTTTGAGGGGAGTCCGATCGATAACGCGGTATATGAAGATATGATTGGTGCGGATCAGGAATTGATTCCGGAGAGTATCAAAGTTCAATTGGGGACATATGATCCAGATGGTACTTGGCATGGTGGAGTTTATCTTCCTAGCTCTGATATCACTTTGACAGATACCGGGTTTAAAGTTGCTTTTGGAACCCTTACTGGTTCGGCAAAGATCGATTATCGAACAAGGGCAACGGATGGTGGTGCTTCCAGTCAGTATTACAATAGTGGGATCTTGACAGGCGAAAATATCGTGAACAAACAGACCGCTGTCTATACCCCTTATTCAGGTGGTGGCGGAAGCGGGACAGGAGACCAATACGCAAATGTTGAATTGACCAAGGTCGATGCAGCTGATCATGAGACAGTTCTTAGCGGTGCAGAGTTTGAATTGCAAAATCAGGCGGGGGAAACGATTCAGACTGGTCTTGTAACGGATGAAAATGGAAAAATCACGATTGAGAAGCTACCGCTTGGGACTTATCAGTTGGTAGAAGTAGCCGCACCGGAAGGATATCAGCTCGATACAACGCCTTTAGCATTTACCTTGAAAGCAGGTGATGTTGGGAAGATGGTTTATTTGCAGAAGGAGAATACGAAGGAAGTGCCAAAACTTGGACAGGTAGAACTGAGGAAATATGATAAGGATGACTCTAGTAAAACCTTGCCGGGTGCAGAGTTTCAACTTGTGGACGGAACAGGGAATGTGCTTCAGGAGGGAATCTTGACTGATGAGACAGGCTATTTGTATCTTGATCAGCTTCCGTTTGGAGATTATGCATTGATTGAGACAAAAGCGCCAGAAGGATATCTTTTAGATAATGAACCGGTTTGTTTTACGATTGATGAAGAGAATTATCAAACGGTTCAATTAGTGGAAAAGGCAAATGAGCGGGTACCGGAAAGTCCGGTCGTACCTGATGAGCCGATTATTCCTAATGAACCCGTCACACCAGAGACACCAGTTTCTTTCCAAACTGACGATTTCACTACTTTCATAACGACAAGTGAAAAAGTAAGCCGTACACCAGCGATATTGCCAAAAACAGGCGATCGTGAATCAGATAAATGGCCATTCTTCTTAGGTAGTAGCATGCTTCTTGTCGGCTGGTGGTTATTCAAACGCAGATAAAAAAGTAAAAGTCAGATGGCATCCCCTGTCTGGCTTTCGCTTTTTGATGAGCTATGAGTGCTGGGCATTATATTTGAAGGGAGTTCCTTGAGTCGGGACTTGATGATCTGGTGGATAATGTGGCGGGGAGTTCTGGTGGCAAATTGCGGCAGCCGGGCTTGGAAGAAAATATTTGACCGGAAGAAGAGAGGGGCTGGTGGTGATTTGGCTGCTCGTAGGCAAACGCCAGGTCAAATTTTAAAAAGACTATTGACAGCGATTTCAAGCAGTGCTAGGATATACATGAGGCTTGTTACCGGTAATGCGGGCAATACCAAAAGTCAGCTTTGCAGCTATTTTTTGGTGTTGCCTCTTTTTATTTGCTTCAAAAGGTGGTGGTGATGTGAAAATTGAGCGGATCTTTAATAATAATATCGTGAGTGCGATCAGTGGTGGGGGAAATGAGCTGCTGCTTCTAGGAAAAGGACTAGGGTTTCGGTCAAAAGTAGGGGATGTGATCGATCCTACGAAAATCGAGAAAACTTTCGAGCTGAAAGATGAAAAGCTGAATGATCGATTTAAATTGCTTTTGAATGAAATCCCACTCTCTATTCTGGAATTGACGGATGATATTGTTCATCTTGTGAAGGAGCGCCTAGCGAAAAATATTAGTGATGTGATCTATATTTCACTTTCCGATCATCTGTATTTTACACAAAAACGATTGAAGGAACAGATGGTGATTCAAAATCCGCTATCGTGGGAGGTCAAACGTTTTTATCAAGAGGAATACAAGTTAGCACGAATTGCGGCGGAAATGGTTGAAAAGGCCTTTCAACTGGAATTGCCTGAAGCAGAAGTGGCGAATATCGCGCTTCATTTCGTGAATGCGGAAGTGAATAGCGATATGAATGATGTCACACATATCATGCAGCTGATTCAGGATATAGAATCAATCATCAAATATCACTTCAATGTGGAATTTGATGAGGAAAGTACAAGTTACTATCGATTTATGACACATCTGAAGTTCTTCTGTCAGCGGGTGATCATGGCCGAAAAGGTAGAGGAGACGGATGAATTTCTTTATCAGGCATTCAAAAAGAGTCATCCCGACATCTTCGTTTGTAGCGACAAGATCAGTGCGTTTTTAGAGAAGAATTATCAGTTTACAATGAGCCATTCAGAAAAATTTTATCTGGGGCTTCATATTGAAAGATTATTAAAAAGAAAAATTTAGCAGGCTTGTTACTGGTTAGGCAGGCAATACCTGAATGAAGATGTGCTTATTTTAGAGCGCTTTTCATTCGGGTTTTTATTTTGGCTTTAGGAGGATTTGAACATGGACTACAATCAATTAGCAAAAGAAATTCTGCAAGCGGTCGGTGGTAAGAAAAATGTCAATGAAGTGTATCATTGTGTGACGCGGCTCCGTTTTCAATTGAAGGATCTGGAAAAGGTCGATCAGAAGAAATTGCAGGCGATAGATAAAGTGATGGGAACCAATGTGGCGGGTAGCCAATTTCAAGTAATTATTGGAAATGATGTGCCAAAAGTGTTTGATGCCCTGGTGGAAGAGCATCCAGAATGGCAGTCTAAGTCAGGCGCGGCGAAAAAGAAAACAGGTAAGAAGGGTGTGAAAGGCTTCTTTTCGGGGATCTTTGATGCATTTTCAGGGGTGTTCGCGCCGATTTTGCCGGCGATTGCTGGGGCTGGTCTTCTAAAAGGATTCATGGCACTATTCGTAACGTTTGGCTGGTTAGCAACGGATACGGAAACTTATCGGATCTTGATGGCAATCGGGGACGGCGTCTTTTACTTCTTGCCAATCGTTGTGGCGGTCAGTGCGGCGCGTTACTTTAATACTAATATGTTTGTGGCGCTCAGTGTGGGTGCAGCGCTCTTGTATCCAGATTTAACGGCGCTTTTAGCTGATGGAACGGCAACGCATTTTCTAGGCTTGCCGGTAACATCTGTCACCTACGCATATTCAGTTATTCCGATTTTGATTGCGATTTGGCTGATGAGTTATGTGGAGCGTTGGGTAGATCGGATTATTCCAACATCGCTGAAACTGCTTTTTGTACCACTGATTACATTATTTATCATTGTACCGCTGACGCTTGTGGTTGTTGGACCGCTTGGAACATTTGTAGGCGATAGTGTCTCTGGTGGTATTAACTGGCTACTGAATAACGGTGGTGTGATCGGCGGGATCATTCTTGGTGGTTCGATGGCGATCATCGTTATGACAGGGATGCATTATGCGATCGTACCGTTTATTATTAGTAACTTAGCAAAATATGGCTATGATAAATTCCTGCCGCTGACTTACATTTCAAATATGAGTCAGGCAGGGGCAACTTTTGGGGTGTTTTTACGTTCGAAGGATAAGAAAATCAAATCGTTGGCATTCTCAACTGGTCTTACTGCTTTGATGGGTGTGACGGAACCTGCTATGTATGGGATTAATATCGTGTACAAGCGGCCGTTCATTGCTTCCTTGATCGGTGGGGCTGCAGGTGGCGGATTTGCAATGATGTTTGGCGTAAAAGCGTATGTAATGACAGGTAATGGTGGTATTCCAGGCCTTCCAGGACTGGTCGGTGATACATTTGTGTATGCCCTGATTGCCATGGCACTGGCATTTGTAGTGGCACTCATCTTCTCGTATATTTTTGGGATTGATGAAGAGATTCCAGTTGAGGAAACAAAGGACGTGGCTGTTGCAGCAGCTGGCGATGAAGTGTTATATGCGCCAGTAGACGGGGAAATGATTTCGATCGAGCAAGTAGAAGATGCGACGTTTGCAGATGAAGTGATGGGGAAAAGTGTGGCATTCGAACCACGTGATGGAAAACTTTATGCACCTGTGAATGGAACGATTATCTCTGTCTTTAAAACGAAACATGCGATTGCACTCAAGAGTGATAATGGGGCAGAAATCTTGCTGCATGTCGGAATTGATACGGTGAAGCTTGACGGGAAATATTTTGATGCGCAGGTGGAAGCGGGACAGGTTGTGGAACAAGGCGATCTATTACTGACATTTGATTTGGAGAAGATTAAGGCTGAGTTTCCGACTACAACGGTGATGGTCGTGACAAATAGTCATGATTATGAAGGTGTGAATAAAGTAGAGATTGAAACGGTCAAGAAAAATAACCATGTAATGACGTTAAGGAGTGAGAAAAATGAGTAAACAAGGCTTTCCAACAGATTTTTTATGGGGCGGTGCAACGGCGGCCAATCAATTTGAAGGTGGTTATGATCAGGGCGGAAAGGGGCTTGCTTGTGCAGATTTGTTCAGTAGTGGCACGCATACGGAACCACGGCAGATAACGGCTGAGATCCGGGAAGACTTGTTTTATCCAAGTCATGATGCGGTACGTTTTTATGATCACTATAAAGAGGATATCAAGCTGATGGCAGAGGCCGGTTTTAAGGTATTTCGATTTTCGATCAATTGGACGCGAATCTATCCGACTGGTATGGAGAATGAACCAAATGAAGCGGGGCTGCAGTTTTATGAAGACGTTTTTCGAGAGCTAGCCAAGTATGGGATTGAACCGCTTGTGACGATTGCTCATTTTGATATACCGCTGTATTTGACGAATGAAAAGAACGGTTGGGCTTCGCGGGACTTGATCGATCTTTATTTGAAATATTGTGAGACGATCTTTACGCGGTATAAGGGTCTTGTCAAATATTGGTTGACATTTAATGAGATCAATACTGCGACGCTTTCGTTTGGAAATTATTTGTCACTTGGCATTCGGCATAGGGAGAGCGATTTTCTACATCAAGAGGATCGGCCGTCTGAACGTTATCAGGCGCTACATCACCAGTTTGTGGCAAGTGCCAAGGCAGTGGAGTTAGGTCATCGGATCGATCCGGATTATCAGATTGGCTGCATGATTGCCTATATGCCACGCTACCCACGAACTTGTGAGCCAGCTGATGTTTTATTGGCGAAGCAGACCGAAGCGATGCACAGTCATTTTTGCGGGGATGTGCAAGTGAAGGGACGTTATCCTTATTATGCGAAAAATTATTTTGCGAACCAGGGGATTGAAGTGGATTTTGCGGAAGGAGACGAAGAGGCACTACTTGCTGGAACTGTTGATTTTTACACATTCAGTTATTATTTGAGTCTATGTGCTTCAGCGGATCCAGCATATGCAAGTTCTGGTAAAAGTGTGATCGGCGGTGCGGAAAATCCGTATTTACCAACTAATGATTGGGGCATGCAGACGGATCCGGTTGGCTTACGCATCTCACTGAATGATTTATATACGCGTTATGAAATTCCACTGATGGTAGTGGAAAATGGCTTGGGCGCTTTTGATAAGCTGACATCTGACGGGCATGTGCATGATGATTATCGGATCGATTATCACCGGGCGCATATAGAAGAAATGCGAAAGGCGATCTTAGATGGTGTAGACTTGATCGGTTATACGATTTGGGGGTGTATTGATTTAGTGAGTGCTTCTACGGGTGAAATGGCAAAGCGCTATGGGATTATTTACGTAGATAAACAAGATGATGGCTCGGGTGATTATAGTCGATTGAAGAAGGATTCATTTTATTGGTATCAGAAAGTGATTGAGTCAAACGGTGCAGAGATTTAAGAATAAGGAAAAAGAATAGTTGAAAGACAAGTAAACCTAAAATCAGGCAACACCCATTTTTTGAAAAATGGTGTATTGCTCGATTTTAGGTTTTTTATGATGGCTTCATTTACTCATTGAATGGTGCACAGCTAGCGCGCTCGATCAGACTGGTGTTGACTTGGATTTGGCGTGTTTCAAACATGGTGTCTGCCTTGATCTGCTTAGTAAGCAGAGCGAGTGTTTGTTCAGCAATGTCGCGTTTTTTGACATGAACGGTGGTCAGTTCCGGTGTGATCACCTTGCTTTCGTTGATATTGTCAAACCCTAATACGGAGATCTGTTCGGGAACTTTGATGGACAGGCTTTGCAGCATTTTGATCATACTGATTGCCATATAGTCATTTTCGCAGAAAAGGGCAGATGGGCGTTCAGATAAATTAGCGAACATCTCTTTAACGACCGCTTCTTCTTTGATTTGCATGGCGGGTAGATGAAAAATATGAGTATCGGGTATCGTAATTCCGGCTTCTTCTAAACGTGCGTAGAAGCCGTTTTTGCGTTCCTCAAAATTCTTAATACGCGGAAGGCCCATAACATAGCCGATTTTTTGGTGGGCTAGTTTCAAAAGGTGGTCTGCTGCCATATAGCCGCCTAAAAAATTGTTAATGGAAACAAAATTGGCTGGAATGTGTGGGTGTCGAGTATCAAGAATGACCATTTTCGGATATTCTTGCTGGATCCGGCGGATTTCTTCTGCACTGAGATTGGTACCAAGCAAGATGATACCAGCTGACGGCTGTTCTTTTTCTGCTTCGGACAACTCTTCTAAAAAAGTCTGTATTTCAAAGGTTGAAATGATCAGATCATACGGGTAGCTGGCGATTTCAGCAGACAAATAGCTGAGTAGTTCACTGAAAAACGGCAGATTTTGATATTGATCTGTGATCAAATCAGGACTCTTGCAGGCAATAAAACGAATAGCCGATTTCTTTTTATTTTTTTTATTGGTATTGCGTAAAGGTACATAGTTATTTTCTTCGACGATTTTTAAAATATGTAAACGGGTTTCTTCACTTACGCCGGGTTTTCCGTTTAGCGCAAGAGAAACAGCCGATTTTGAAACGTTTGCTAGTCGCGCGATATCCTCAAGCTTCATTTTCATTTCCCCTTGTTTACTAAATTTATATTATTTATTATATCATGTTTAGTAAAACAAGACAAAAATTGGTTTTTATCAGCCTCTGAAAGCATTTCGTTTAGTTTTTATATATAAAATAGACTAAATTAAAATATAAAATACTCTTGAAATTTATTGACTTAGTTTAGAAGAGAGCTTATAATTCAAAGTAAGAAAGCGATTACGAATTACTTTTTATCTTAACTAAAATCATTACTAAACTTAAATGAAGGTGGTTAGAAGATGGGGGCAATCAAAATTGGCTTTGCTCCGACAAGGCGAAGTATATTTAGTGCGCCAGACGCAGTGAAGTATGCGAACCTCACACGAGAAAAGCTAAACGAACTAAACATTGAATTTGTTGATATTCAGGAGTTCAATGAGGACGGTCTACTTTATGATGACCAGGATGTAGCAAAAATTGCAGCAAAATTCAAAGCAGCTGGTGTAGAAGGGCTGTTTTTGCCGCATACCAACTTTGGGACGGAATATGTCTGTGCGCGGCTAGCTAAAGAACTGGATGTGCCGGTTCTCCTATGGGGACCACGTGACGAGCGGCCAGATGAAGAGGGGATTCGACTTCGGGATACGCAGTGTGGTTTATTTGCAACTGGGAAGGTGCTGCGGCGTTTTCAAGTACCGTTTACTTACATGACGAACTGTCGTCTATCTGATCCAGAATTCGAGCGGGGGTTACGCGACTTCATGGCAGTCTGCAATACCGTCAAGACTTTCCGAAATATGAGGATCTTGCAAATCGGACCGCGGCCGTTCGACTTTTGGACGACGATGTGCAATGAAGGAGAACTGCTTGAAAGATTTAATATCCAACTATCACCGATCCCGCTTCCAGAACTGATTCAGGAAATCCGTAATGTATCGGAAGAACAGATCGATGAGGTGGACAGTACGACCGAATATTGCCATGGCTGCGCAATCGTCAAAATTAAGGAAGTCGATTTGCGGATGGTCGCGGCACTGAAGGTTGCGATGAAGAATTTGGCGACTAAATATGGCTGCAGTGCAATTGCGATTCAGTGCTGGACGGCACTTCAGGACGAGATTGGCATTATGCCTTGTGCAGCTAATGCCATGCTGATTGACGAAGGGATCCCTGTAGTATGTGAAACAGATATTCATGGGGCGATTTCATGTCTGTTGATCGAAGCGGCGAATATGGGCAAAAATAAGAGCTTTTTTGCTGATTGGACGGTGCGCCATCCTGATAATGAAAATGGTGAATTATTGCAGCATTGCGGTCTATTCCCATTCTCAGTTGCAAAAGATAAGCCAGCAATTGGGTATCCGCTCGCCTTTGATTCACCTGGGGCGGTAGAAGCGGAGGCTAAGGCTGGAGAATTGACACTCTGCCGCTTTGACGGCGACAATGGCGAATACTCCCTACTGCTTGGAAACGCGAAAGGGATTGACGGACCTTACACGAAGGGAACCTATTTGTGGATAGAGGTAGACAATTTAAAACGACTAGAAGAAAAAATCGTGACAGGGCCTTATATCCATCATGTCAGTGGGATTCATGCGGATGTCGTGCCGATTCTTTATGAGGCATGCAAATATATCGGAGTGAAACCGGACCTCTATGATCCAATCGAAGAAGATGTAAAGGCTTATTTACGCGGCGAGTAGAGAAAGGAGTTTAACAATGAGTGAATTAAAAGTGAAGTCTTTTGAGATTAGAAAAGCAGTTATGAAAATGATTTATGAGGCGAAAACGGGGCACACGGGCTCTGATCTATCTTGTACGGATATACTAGTGGCGCTGTATTATGGCGGTATGAAGATCAATCCGAAAAAACCGCTTGCTGCTGATCGTGATCGTTATGTACAGAGTAAAGGGCATGCTGTCGAAGCGCTTTGGGCTGTTCTAGCGGATAAGGGTTTTTTCCCGAAAGAAGAGCTAGCTACTTTTTCTGCTTTTGGCACACGGCTGATTGGGCATCCAAATAATAAAGTTCCAGGGATTGAAATGAACACGGGATCACTTGGGCACGGGCTGCCAGTTTCTGTGGGCATGGCGCTGGCGGCGAAAATGGATGGAAAAACTTATCGAGTCTTTACGCTGATGGGCGATGGAGAACTTGCGGAAGGATCGGTCTGGGAAGGCGCAATGGCTGCTGCAAATTATCAGTTAGATAACTTGACGGCAATCATTGACCGCAATACTTTACAAATTTCTGGACGAACAGAGCGCGTTATGAGTTTGGAACCGCTGGCAGATAAATGGCGGGCATTCGGCTGGGATGTGATCAGTGTGGATGGAAATGATCCTGATGCGCTGCAAAAGATTTTTAAAGAAGAAAATCATTCTGGCAAACCGCGGCTGATAATTGCTGAGACGACGAAGGGCTATGGTGTCAAAATGGCGGAAGATGTGGCAAAGTGGCATCATTATGTACCATCAGCAGAAGAATATGCGTTGGTGATGCAAGAGTTAGATGAAAGATTGGAGGCGAGCCGCAATGAATAAAATCGCAAATCGACAAGTAATGTGTGACGTCCTAATGAAAGCAGCAGAAGAGCAGCCGGAATTGGTCATACTCACGAGTGATTCCCGCGGTTCAGCATCGCTCGGGGCTTTTGCGGAGAAGTATCCGGAAAAGCTGATTGAAACGGGAATTGCGGAACAAAATATCGTAGGAATCTCGGCAGGACTTGCTCATAGTGGAAAGCGACCATTTATAGCTTCTCCGGCATGTTTTCTCAGCATGCGCAGTATCGAACAGATCAAAGTGGATGTGGCGTATTCGAATACGAATGTTAAGCTGATTGGTATCAGTGGCGGCATAAGTTATGGGGCGCTTGGGATGAGTCATCATTCGCTACAGGATATTGCAGTGACAAGAGCGATTCCGAATTTAGAAGTAATCCTTCCAGCCGATCGTTTTGAAACGGAAGCGGTCTTTGAATACTTGTTGAAATCAGATGCTCCGGCTTATGTGAGACTTGGTCGAAATGCAGTCGAGGATTGTTATGCGGAAAAACCAGATTTCGAGATTGGACAGGCAGTTACGCTTCGGGAGGGCGCAGATGTGGCTCTTCTCGCCACTGGTGAGATGGTGCGTGTGGCACTGGATGCTGCGGAAGTTTTGACGGCACAAGGCATCCATGCACGAGTGGTGAACTTTCCAACGATCAAGCCGTTCGATCAGGCGGCTGTCAGACAGGCACTTTTAGAAACAAAACTGCTCGTCAGTCTGGAAGAACATAGTATTTATGGTGGTTTAGGAGCAGCCGTTAGCGAGATCGCAAGCAGTGTTTCAACATTGACGCGTCATGTGATTTTAGGGATCCCGGATGAGCCAGCAATTGCTGGGACAAGTCAGGAAATTTTTGCCCATTATGGTTTAACGGCAAATGGTGTCGCGGAGACGGTGATGGAAAATCTAACAATCAATGAAGAGGGAAAAAGATGACTCGACGTTATCAAATCGCGATTGATCAAAGTACATCCGGGACGAAGGTACTGTTATTTAAGGAAGAGCAACTGGTCGATCGGTTGGATAAAAAACATCGGCAATATTATCCGCAAAAAGGCTGGGTCGAACATGATCCCGAAGAAATCAGTCAAAATGTTCGTACGTTGATTGCCGAGTTGCTAGAAAAGCACAGTCTCGAACCGCAGCAAATCGAGCGGCTTGCGATCACCAATCAGCGTGAAACGGTCGTTGCGTGGGACAAGGTGACGGGAAAACCACTCTATAAGGCGCTTGTCTGGCAATGCAATCGTACTGAGGCGATTTGTGAAACGTTGCGGTGCGGCGGTCATGAGGCACGTATCAAGGCGATCACTGGTCTCAAAATCGACCCCTATTTTTCGGCACCGAAGATGAAGTGGCTGCTGGAGAATGTGGCGGCTGTTAGGGAGGCGCAGGAGACAGGACGATTAGCATTTGGGACGATGGATGCGTGGCTGATATTTACGTTGACACAAGGCGAAAATCATCTGACGGATCGGACGAATGCCTGCCGGACACTGCTGTATGATATTGACCGGAACGACTGGTCGGAAGAACTACTGGACTTGTTTGGCATCCGGCGAGCGGTGCTCCCAGAAGTGCAACATTCGGCGGCGGATTTTGGCGACTATCTGGGTATTCCGATCCAAAGTGTGATGGCGGATTCGGAGGCGGCATTGTTCGGGCAGGGGTGTCAGGCATTTGGGGAGGTCAAGGCGACGCTTGGTACTGGCTGTTCGGTGATGATGCAGGTGGGAACAAAGCGGCTACCGGATGATGCGGCTATTCTGTCGACAATTGCCTGGGACGAAGCTGGCGTCAATCAATATGCGCTGGAAGGGATTATTCGTTCGTGTGGCGATACACTAGTTTTCCTAGCTGAACAGCTAGAACTGTTTGATGATTATGGAGCCGCTTGCAAGAAGGCTTTTCAGCTACCAGATAGTGGTGGTGTGGTGCTAATCCCGGCCCAACTTGGATTGGGCGCGCCTTACTGGACGACAGATGTGCAGGCGGAAATTCTTGGGTTAACGCGGGAACATACGAAGTGGTCGATCATTCGTGCCGGTTTTGCGAGTATTGCGTTTCAAATCAAAGCAGTCATTCAGGAAATGGAATGGCTCTCAGGTCAAAAGATTAAGCGCTTGCATGTGGATGGCGGGCTTACAAAGCAAGATCCGCTAATGCAGTTTTTAGCAGATGTATTGGGGGCAGAGGTGTCCATGTGCGATGCAGAGGAGCTTTCGGCGATCGGTGTTATTTTGATCGCAAGTGGAAAAGTGACAAAATCGACAATCAGTAAAACGTATTTCCCAAGTGAAAATGAAGAACAAGCCTTGAATGAATTTAAAGAATGGGAAGCAAGTGTGAAAAATAGCATTTCAAAATTACGGAAGGCGAGGAAGAGCAGATGAATAATGTAGATCTTGCAAAAGAGATTGTAAAACTTGTTGGCGGAAAAGAGAATATTCGCAGCGTGATTCATTGTGTCACACGACTCCGATTTAAGTTGAAAGATGAAACAGTTGCTGAGACGGATAAGATTAAAGCCTTAAAAGGTGTTATGACGGTTGTCAAAAGTGGTGGACAATATCAAGTTGTGATTGGTGATCATGTAAACAGTGTTTATGATGAAGTGGTCAAAGTATTGGGGATAAATCCAGATGAAGCGGCACAAGATAATGGAGAGCCTGAGCACAAGGGCATTTTTAATAAATTTGTTGAACTGATTTCTGGAATATTTATGCCAGTGCTTGGCTTGATGGCGGCATCCGGTATTCTGAAGGGATTTTTGACAGCAGCTGTTACCATGGGACTGGTCGATACGACAGCGGGTGTCTATGAAGTCCTTTATGCTGCAAGTGACGCGATGTTTTATTTCATGCCGATTATCCTAGGCTTCTCAGCCGGGAAAGTTTTCAAAACGAATCAATATCTTTCTGCTGCGATTGGGGCGGCACTCGTTTATCCAACACTGGTTGACATGTATAATAATGGTGCGAGTTTGACTTTTCTTCATATTCCAGTGGTTTTGATGAACTATACCATGTCAGTCATTCCTGTTATTTTAGCTGTCTATTTTATGAGTAAATTGGAAAAAATATTAGTGAAATTTATCCCTAAAAGTTTACAGTTGATTTTTATACCGTTATTGTTGCTTTTGATTGTAGTGCCCGTAGCGCTGATCGTCATTGGTCCAGTTTCCACCTATGCCAGCCAATTGTTAGCTGATGGAGCACTTGCGCTGTATTCGCTTAGTCCGATGGTTACAGGCTTTCTACTTGCCGGAATTTGGCAGGTGGCTGTTATGTTTGGATTGCACTGGGCGTTTATTCCTATTTTTATCAATAACATTTCAGTTTTGGGCTATGATCCGATCAATGCGATGCTTTATTGTACAGTATTTGCTCAGACCGGTGCCGTCATGGCAGTCATGTTGAAAACAAGAGATAAAGAGCTACGTTCACTTTCTGTCACCGCCACGATTTCTGGTTTCCTGGGTATTACAGAACCCGCCATCTATGGTGTCAACTTGCCTCATAAAAAACCGTTTATCATGGCTTGTATTGGTTCTGCATTTGGGGGTGCCATTGCAGGTTTGAGTTCTGCGAAAATGTTTGGGGGCTTTGCTTCTGGCGGAATCTTCGGAATTCCGATGTTCATCAATCCGGATGGTCTTGGCTGGGATTTCTGGGGCTTCCTTCTCTCACTCGTTGTCGCCTTTGTTGTTGCACTTGTTTTAACTTTGACATTTGGTTTCAAAGATCAAGCACCAGTAGCTCCTGTGATTGAAACGGAGAAGAAAATCGTTCTTGATGAAACAATCTATAGTCCTCTTCAAGGTGAAGTGATGGAATTGAAAGATGTGAAAGATGAGGTTTTCTCTGGTGGTATAATGGGAGCGGGAACGGCTATTATCCCTGAAAAAGGGGAGATTTATGCACCGTTTGACGGAACCGTACTGAGTGTTTTTAAAACGAAGCATGCAATTGGGCTGATTTCTAAGCAAGGTGTGGAAGTTTTGATCCACATAGGGCTGGATACGGTGAATTTAGAGGGACAATTTTTTGATATTCAGGTGACGGATACCCAAGAAGTGAAAAAAGGTGATTTACTCGGAAGTTTTGATTTAGATGCTATTAAACAAGCCGGTTACGACATCACAACGCCGGTAATTGTGACAAATAGTGCGACATTATCGAGCGTTAGTGCTTGGCATGTAGGAGAAAAAGTGAATCAAGGTCAAAAGATTTTAGAAGCAAAGGCTTAAATAGAAAGGAATGGATAAGATGTTGAAAAAAAGTGCGGATCTGCGCCGAATCGAAAAAAATGGTGAACCGTTTTTCTACTTGGCAGATACAGTTTGGAGTGCGTTTACGAATATCGAGCTTCGGGACTGGTCCTATTATTTGAAAGTCCGTAGGCAGCAAGGTTTCAATGTTTTGCAAATCAATATTTTACCACAGTGGGACCGTAGCGTGGCTGGTGAAGTGATGGAGCCTTTTGGGGTGAAGGACGGTTATTTGAATCTGGAAGACAAGAATGAGGCCTATTTTACACATGCTGAAAAGATGCTTGAAATGGCTGTGGAGCACGGTTTCACACCAGCACTTGTACTACTTTGGTGTAATTACATCCCGGAAACATGGGCGACAAAATTCGGTAGTTCGCCGGCGTTTCGCAAGGAAGATATTAAGCCTTATACAAGGATGATGCTGAAACATTTCAATCGATTTGATCCGATTTATATCATCAGCGGCGATACGGACTTCCCGACTGAAAGTGTGACAGACTACTATTTGGATGCGCTTAATGTCGTAGCAGAAGAGGCGCCTGATGCTTTAAAAGTGCTGCACATCTGCGGACGATTAGGGGAGATTCCGGCACGGCTTCAAAATCATCCTGCACTAGATCTTTATTTCTATCAATCTGGGCATAATGTCGAGCATCAAGAGACGGCTTACACGCTGGCAGAACATTTTAGCCAGCTTGAACCAACCAAACCAGTGATTAATTCAGAACCGTGTTACGAAATGATGGGCGGCTACAGTCCGGAACGCTACGGACGCTTCAGTCGGGAGGATATCCGGCGGGCGGCATGGCAAAGCGTATTGTCTGGTGCTTCTGCAGGGATCACATATGGTGCACATGGGATTTGGAGCTGGCATACTCTGGATAGCACGTTTGGTTCATCCATTGGCGAAGGCTTTACACCACCGTTTGACTGGCGGCAGGCGCTTCATTTTGATGGAGCAGATGATTATGGCTTCTTGAAGCAGCTTCTCTTGGCGAATCAATGGACAGATTTAACGCCGGTGGATGTTCTAGTCAATCCGATTGCAGATATTCGTATTTCTGAAACAACGGATACGGTGCTTGTATACGTACCTTCCAATTTACCCGTTTACTTAAAGGGGCACTTTACTTCTCCTGATGACTATGCGATCGATCTGGATACTCGTAAACAGGTCGCACTGACAAAAACATTCCCGGAAGACCAAACACGCATCGCTATGACACCTTTTATGAAAGACAGTCTTTATGTGCTGCATAAATAAGGGCTAAAAAAAGAGCGAGACCGCTATTTTTAACGGTACTCGCTCTTTTTTAGAAAGTCCGAACGATGTTTTTGAGACATGTTTCGAGCGTTTTATCATAACGCATGCAATAAATCAAACTGCGCCTGATAAAGATGATGATAATAACCGCCTTGCGCAATAAGCTCGTCATGACTGCCTGATTCTTGAATCCGGCCATTGTCAATATAGAAAATCCGTGAGCTGTTTTTGATCGTCGAAAGTCGGTGTGCAATAATAAAAGATGTCCGACCTTCTAGAAGACGTTCTAATCCTTCCTGCAACAAGACTTCGGTTTTAGTATCAATACTTGAAGTTGCTTCATCAAGAATCAAGATTTTTGGATCGGCGAGCAGCGTCCGTGCAAAGGAAATGAGTTGCCGTTGCCCGGCTGAGAGCGTGCTGCCGCGCTCTTTGACTTCTGTATGGTAACCATCTTTCAAGTCTTTGATGAACTCATGTGCCCGAACGACTTTAGCAGCTTGCATCACTTCTTCATCTGTAGCATCCAGTCTACCGTAGCGGATATTCTCAATGATGGTTCCGGAAAAAATGAAAGTATCCTGTAGCATCACCCCCATTTGTTGGCGGAGAGAATGAAGTGTTACCTCCCGAATGTTTTGACCGTCAATCAAAATTTCTCCCTCATTGATATCATAAAAACGACTCAGCAGATTGATGACAGTAGTTTTGCCGGCTCCAGTTGGTCCAACGAGTGCAATGGATTCACCAGCTTCCACATGAAAATCAATCCCTTTTAGAATATCCTTGCCCTCCTCATAACGGAAAAAGACTTGATTGAAATCTACATGACCTGTAATAGGCTTCATTGTCTTTGCACCTGGTAGGTCACGAATATCCGGCTCGACATCTAGTGTCTCAAAGATTCGTTCCAGATAAGTTGTAGCTGTAATGAGTGAATTATAAAAGTTTCCGATATTGATGACGGGATTCCAAAAGTTTCCTACATAGCCGACAAAGGCAATCAGTGTCCCCGTAGAAACATCCACACCAAGTCCGCGAATTCCAACAAAATAGATCAGACAAGTCGTCATTACGGCAATATTCTGCACGCCTGGCCAGAGCAGGAACTGAATCCGTACTGCCCTCATCCAGGACTTCCGGTACGCATCGCTTACATCACTGAAAATCTCAAAATTTTCTTTTTCACGAGCAAAACTTTGCGTAACTTTGATGCCAGCAATGCTTTCATGAATATAGGCGTTCATATTTGAAGTCTTATTGCTTAGTACCTGGTAAGCCTTTCGCTGCGCCGTTTTGATCACCATTACGATCACAAATAAAACGGGAACCAGTGCCAGACTGTAAAGCGTCAATACGGGATCGATCGCGAGCATAAAGCCTAGTGTTACGATCACACTTAGAATATCTGAGATCAGATTGATCAAACCATTGGAAAGCAGATCACTCAGCATATTGATATAGTTAACAACCCGAATCAGGATTTTTCCATGTGGTCGACTATCAAAATAAGAGAATGGTAATTTTTGCAGATGACTGAAAATCGCTGTTCGCATATCTTTCAAAATATCCTGACCGATTACCGTGATAGACCAGATTCGGTAACGCATGCATAGGCCGGTGATCACTACGGACAGAATAAAGATAGTGGCAATCCAGAAAAGCTGTTGATAATCCTGATTGGGAATGGTCTGGTCAATGACGATCTTGGTTAGATAAGGACCGGCCATCGTTGCGATATTGGCAAGCAGAATGACTAAAAGTGTCAGATAGATCGGTTTCTGGTACGGCTTGATGTAGACAAATATTCGTTTCAAATGACTGGCATTGAAACCTTCTTCAAGTTCCTCATCCACGTCGAACTTATTCCGTGCCATCTGTCCCCACCTCCGTTCCAAGTTGTTTGTGATAGATTTCGTAATAGTAACCTTGTTTGCGTAACAGTTCCGCGTGATTACCGCGTTCGATGATCTCACCATGCCGCAGAATCAGAATCTCATCTGCATTTTTCACTGAAGAAATCCGATGGGCAATAATAAACGTCGTCGTTTTATGTGTGATCTTTTTGAGCTCATCTTGGATTTTGACTTCCGTTTCCATGTCAACGGCAGAAGTCGTATCATCCAAAATCAAAATGGATGGTTGCTTGAGTAGTGCTCGAGCCAGGGAGATACGCTGCTTCTGTCCGCCTGATAAGCCCACACCGCGTTCACCAACGATTGTGTCATAACTTTCAGGCATCGTTTCAATAAAATGATCAGCATCGGCAATGCGAGCCATTCGTCTGACATCTTCCATCGAAGCATCCGGTGCCCCAAAGGCGATATTGCCTTCAATCGTATCGGAAAAAAGAAAAATATCCTGCATAACAGTAGCGATATGCTGACGCAGTTCACGGACATGCCATGTACGGGCATCTTCTCCGTCAATCAACACCTGTCCTGATGTCGGATCATAAAAGCGGCAAATCAGATTGACAAGTGTCGACTTACCAGCTCCGGTTTCTCCTAGGATCGCAATCGTCTGACCAGGTTCAGCTTGAAGCGAGATATTTTTTAAAACGTCTGTTGTCGGATCATCTTCAAAGTGAAATGAGACATTCTTGAATTCAACATAGCCTTCAATCGCATGGGCTGATTTTTCGGCATGCAGTGGGATTTTGGCTTCGGTCTGCAGCATGTCGCGAATTTTGAATGAAGAGGCAATAAAACGCTGGACATCATTGATCAGCCAGCCACTCATCCGCATTGGTCCATTCAGCATCCATAAAAAGCCGTTGAATGCGACCAGGTCACCGAGCGACATTTGCCCCTTCATGACCAGATAGCCACCAAAGACGAGCGTAATGATCACAAGCGTTCCAGCAAGCGAGTCCAGAACCGGCAGATACTTTTTGGAAACTTCCGCAGAATCCAGATTTCGTTTTTTAAAATCGAGATTATGCTCATGGAACTTCTGCATCTCGTACTCTTCACGTGCAAAGGCTTTGACGACACGGTTTCCACTGATATTTTCCTCTACCATGGAATTGAGCCGGGCAAAGCTTTCTCTGATTTCGTAAAAGGCGGGCTGTGCTTTTTGCGACATCATCACAGTAAGAATCGCAATAAATGGGGTAATCGCTACAAGTGCTAGTGTTAATTTCCAGTCAATCGTCATCATGATTCCAATGGCAAAGATGAAGAGCAGTAGATTTTCAAGAATGTTGTAAATGACCCAAGAGACAAAATGACGAACTGCATCAGTGTCACCGGTCATTCGCGCCATGATGTCGCCCACGCGTGTGTGATTGAAGAAATCAAAATCAAGTGCCTGCAATTTTTTATAAAGGTCTTCTCGAATCTGAAAGAGACTATTTTGTCCGACGCGCTCAAAAAGAAGTTGATAGCAGTATCTGAAAAGCGTTCGAAACAGCGTGCTGACGATCATGATGAGCAGAATTGGAACAAGGAGAGACGCTTTGTTCTGATAAACGACTAAATCAATCACCTTGCCGCCCAGCAGCGGGTAAAGAATGCTGATAAATGACGCAAGAATAATCAGGATAAGAGCGAAAAATAATTGGAGGCGGTAAGGTCGGATATATTGCCAAATCCATTTTATACTGTCCAAGCATGAACACATCCTTTCTATTTTTGATATACAAGTACTTAGTTTACACAGCTTTTCTTAAAAAAGAATGGTTAATCTTCCCCATCATGATGGAATATATTATATAATTGAAGCAAAAGAAAACGAATAGATGTAAGCGTTTCATATAAGGGAGGGGAAATCATGCTCAAAATTGATACCAACACGTTCAATCCGCAGATTCTCTATATAGGCGACTGCTATACAAATGAACCGCGTATCGGCGAGAATCATCATCATGATTTTATCGAATTCTCGATTATCTATGAGGGGCAAGTGAAGTACAATATTGAAGGAAAAGAATATGACTTAAAGCGAGGAGATATGCTTGTCTTGAATCCGGGGGTAGCGCACTTTGATATTGCTGAACCAGGCATGCAGAATGTACAGATCCATATTGGTTTTCGAAATTTCAGTTTGACTGGATTCCCTCGTAACACATTTCCTTTTAAAGAAGCTGTTTTGCGACAAAATGATACGGACTCACTGATTTTACCGATTTGTGAGGATATCCTTCGTGAAAAATCAGAGGAAAAACCAGGGTATGATTTACTGCTTAAAACCTATGTGATGCAGTTGGTCATCCAAATCTTACGTGAAGCCGAACCGGGGCAGATCCAAACCAGCGGGTTAAAATTGTCTATGGAAGAACTCGAAAAGCAGCAGCTTGTTAATCAGATTATTTATTATATGGAAAAGCATCATACGGAAGATGTTTCTTTATCCACACTATCTGAAACGATGTATATCAGCCCAGCCTATATTTCTCGAGTCTTTAAAGAAGAAACCGGAGATTCTCCCATTCATTATTTGATCAAAATCAGATTGGAAAAAGCCTATGAATTATTGAAGGACGAGCGCCTGACTGTCAAGGAAGCAGCTAAGCTCGTCGGCTACAATGATGCTTATTATTTTAGCAAACTGTTTAAAAAGCATTATGGATTTCCTCCTTCGCATATTTTACAGCGTACCAGTTAAATAAGCACCAAATACAGCAGTGATGAGAGCATCCTGCAGTATTTGGTGCTTTTTATTGGAAAAATAAGGACAAGGCATAGAAGCTACTCATTTGGTATGAAAATAAGGTGAAGAGATGTTTTTATATAAATTTATTTTTTGAAATTTGAACAAAATGTGAAGTATAGTTCGTTGATTTATATGGAATTATAACTAAGTGTTGATATTGCATGGATTTATATAGGTAAATAATAGGTATTTTGGAAAAGCGGTTACATTATGTGTCCAAAAATAATTTTTTTCACTTTTTTGTTGTTCTATGTAAATTATTAAAATGTTTACGAAAATGAATGTTAAGGATTCTATTTTGAGATAATTGTATTTATAGCGAGGGGCAGCCCAAAAAAGGCTAGACTTGCTCTATAATAACGTTGGGTGTAAAAATCCAATTAAAAGCTGGATAAAGAGGTGAATAAATGATGACATTCTTCGGTCAGTTCTTAGCAAATCTTTCAGGAGCATTGCGTTTTCCAGATGTAGTAGAAGTGCTGAATAACCTTATCAAAGGGATCTTTGGTTGATAGCCAAAGCAAATAGGTAGAAGGGAGGTTACATATTATGACAGGATTTATTCAATTTTTAGCGAATCTTTCTGGTGGTATTCAATTCCCAGATGTAGTAGAAGTACTTAACAATCTAATTAAAGGAATCTTTGGTTGATTGTAAAAAATAATCTGAAAGAAGGGAGGAAATAACAAATGACAGGATTTATCCAATTCTTGGCAAATCTTTCAGGAGCTATTCGTTTTCCTGATGTAGTAGAAGTACTCAACAATTTAATCAAAGGTATTTTTGGTTGATTCAATGAATTGACTGTCTTCTAGAAATAGATGGAGACCGAATCAAATCTATTATTAATTAAATATTCGGACTACATATTATTGTATAAGATAGTCGTCAAAATGTATAGGGTTAGGTGCAACTTAACCCTATATTTATTAGGAGGAGTATATAGGTGAAAAAAATAATCGCATTAGTAACAGCGTTGGCTCTGGCATTTAGCGCGATGATTTCTGTACCGCCAGTACAAGCTGCTAGCAGTAATACAGCCAGTAATTTAACTTATAAAGAAGTTGCAGGAGGCTTCTACTTTGTTGGTTATGAAGATGTAAAGCTTGAAAAAGGAAAAACATATGCTTATACCATTCAATATAAAGCAAATGCTTTAAATGAAAGTGGAAAAGTAATCAGCGGGCAAAGTGCCAACTATGGTCTATTTGAACCTAATTCATCAGGTGCCCAATTAAATACAGCGATTGTCACTTCACAAAATGGTTCTGATGTAGCAATGCCAGGAAACGATACATTCCAACATAAAATTGCTTTTGTGGCGAAAGAAGATGGTGTAGCAGATATTGGTGTCTATCTTTTCCCGGGTTCCGTATTACCGACCACTCCAGATGAAACAGTAATTTGGCTGAGTGCATCCGTAAATGGCGGAGAGATTCCATCAAGTAACGTAGCACCAGTGATCAATGCTTCAGATAAAGAAATTCAAGTGGGGGATCAATTTGATCCGCTAAAAGATGTCACAGCCACAGACCAAGAAGATGGTGATATAACAAGCAAGATCATTGTGGCAAAGAATGATGTAGATACATCTAAACCAGGTGTTTATGATGTAAGTTATTCCGTTACAGATTCTGAAAATTTGACGACAACAAAGGATATCAAAGTAACGGTCAAAGAAAATCCGGTCAATACAGCACCAACGATTCAAGCAGAAGACCGGACGATCGGCCTGAACGCCAACTTTGATCCACTTGAAAATGTGACTGCGACAGATAAAGAAGATGGCGATTTAACAAGTAAACTCGTCGTGACGCAGAATGAAGTGGATTCATCCAAAGCAGGCAATTATAAAGTCAGCTACAAGGTGACAGATTCAGCAGGACTTACAGCAGAAAAAACAATTACGGTAACCGTTTTAGCGGCTGAAAATGAGGCGCCTGTAATCAATGCTTCGGATAAAACGATTAAAGTTGGTGACAAATTCGATCCTAAAGCAGATGTGACAGCAACAGATAAAGAAGACGGCGACTTAACAAGTAAGATCGAGGTTGTCAAAAATGAAGTCGATACTTCTAAAGCAGGCAGCTACAAAGTAACCTATCAAGTGATAGATTCTGCTGGCATTCAAACAGAAAAAACGATCATTGTAACAGTCGAAAAAGGAACAATCGACCTTGTTATTGACGGAGATGCAACAATTTCTGGTAAGATTTCAAACGATGGAGCAACGAAAGATAGTACTAATAAAGAAACTGTTCAAGCAAAATCAGATACAAAAAAAATACCTAAAACAGGTGATACAGTATCAATTTGGCTAGTTTTTGCAGGGGCATTACTTGTAACAGGTGCATCCATTGCAATCTATCGCAGAAAGTCTGCACATAAATAATAAAAAGGACAGGCAGCGGTCGAGAGCGTCAATTCGATCACTGCCTGTAACTTTAAAAAGGGAGCATTCTACTCTATCGAGAGAAATTCTTTAAGTGATAAAATGATACCCTAATAAGTATTTTTTCTGAGAGGGGAATGAAAATGCCAAAAATTGCTCGTGGAGAAAGACTAGAGATTATCGCTTATGAATATATTAAAGAAAAGATTGTTACAGGTGACTATCCCGCTGGCTATCGCATCATTGAATCGAAGTTATCGGAAGAACTCAATATGAGTCGTACACCGATTCGTCGAGCGATTGTAAGCCTAGCGCATGCGGGCTTTGTTAAACACCAATATAATCGAGGTGCGTTTGTTGAAAATACACAAGTTGATATAGCAGCTTTTTTCGCACGAATGAAGTTGATTGAACTCCTTATCAATGAAAGTGTTGAAAAATTAGTTTTAAGAGAAAATTACATCGAAGTGGACGATCTGATTGAAAAAGCGGAAAAAATTATTCGTTGTGCAAATGAAAATTCACGTAAAGGAATGATCGAGAATTTTGAAGAATTTGTCAGTTTGTTAATAGGGAAAATAAACAATGACTACTTCAACCGAATTGTTCAAGATTTATGGATCGAATTGGATGATCATGCGACAGAAGAAATCACAATCATCTTCATTTCCGCCAGCAGCCAGTTAAGCTGCGAATTAAAAAGTATCATTAAGTATTTGAAAATGAAAGATTACAGTAAACTCAAAGGGGCATCTGCTCGAATGATGAATGCAATGCTTCTGACTGTTTTTTAAGAAAGGTTTTGAATATGAAAAAAATAGCCATTGGTCTTATTTGTCTCGTGGTTATTGGCGGACTATATTTTCTATATAACAGCTGGCAAAGTCAGCAAGAAAGCCAAGAAGCCAAGCCTAGTTATGAAACAACCAAGGTAGTGAAAGAGAATTTGAAGGTAAACATTCATGCAAAAGGCCAGATCACCAAAGGAGAAAATGTGTGGCCTGATTATAAAGAATATGTAGCAGAAGTATTAGTGGACGAACTGGATATTACGAAGATCAAAAAGGATCAACAGGTGGATATTCAGGTGGAAGCGTTGCCGAATAAAACAATTACAGGAAAAGTTACTTCCATTGATCAAACCGGTATTGTTTCAGGGGATATGACGCAATATAAAGTTTCCGTAATGATGGATGATGAAAGCCAGTTGATGGTAAACATGCATTTGACGGCGGATATTTTGGTTGATGAACAAAAAGATACACTTGTTTTACCAAAACAAGCCGTACATACCGATGATCAAAAGAAAAATTTTGTCTATGTACCAACAAAAAATGGCAAAGTTCGGGTCATTATTGAAACAGGAGCTTATAACGATAAGAAGATCCAAATAAATGCTGGTCTGAAAGAAAATGAAACTGTGATTGTTGCAGATAAAAAGTAGGTGCAAATATGATCCGAATTGAAAACTTAAATAAGGTGTACAGACTGGGTGGAGAAGAACTTTACGCACTTCGAGATATCCATTTCACACTTGAACAGGGGAGTTTTGCAGCCATTGTAGGACCATCCGGATCAGGTAAATCAACGTTTATGAATATTGTCGGTTGTCTGGACCGGGCGACAAGTGGCTCCTATTATTTGCATCATCAGGATCTGATTCGTTTACCAGATAAAAAGCTTTCCCAATTTCGCAACCGTTCCATCGGATTTGTTTTTCAGCAATTTTATCTACTACATCGTTTGACGGCCTATGAAAATATGGAATTGCCGCTACTTTACCGCGGAACTTCTGTAAAAGAGCGGAGGAGTAAAGTTTTAGAAATGTTTGCACTTTTAGGTTTGGAAGGAAAAGAAAAATTTTATCCTAAACAGCTTTCAGGTGGTCAGCAGCAACGCGTAGCGATTGGGCGGGCGCTTATCGGTGAACCCACACTTCTTTTAGCAGATGAACCGACGGGCGCTCTGGATTCGAAAACCGGTCAAGATGTGATGGCTCTTTTGAAGAAGATCCACCACGAAGGGCATACCGTAATGATGATTACACATGACCATAAGCTTGCTCAGGAAGCAGAATATATTTACGAAATGAAAGATGGCAAATTGACGGAGTTGAAGAGAAGGTGACGATCCGAAAGAGTATCCAAATGGCATTCAAACAATTACGAAGCAGTAAACTACGGTCATTTCTCACCATGTTGGGAATTATCATCGGTGTCTTTTCTATCGTTCTGTTGATCAGCCTTGGCAATGGTATGGCCAAAAACGTCGCTTCTGAACTGAGTGATCTAGGCAGCAATGTAATCTCGGTGAGCTTTGTCCCCCAAAATGCCGAGCAGACATTTGATTATGAGACTGGTATGGCACTAGCACCTGTCGACACAATTGCAGCACCAGAAGAAATGCATGCCGAGCCAATTGTTGCAAATGGTAAGCGCGCAAATGAGCAAGTCATTGGAACCAATCAAAATTATGCGACCATTAAAAATCTAGACCTAGCAAAAGGATGTTTTTTTGCGCCTAGTGATGTAACCTATCGGCAGCATGTGACCATTATTGGAGCCCAACTTGCCGAAAAATGGTTTCCGAATCAGTCAGCTGTTGGACAGTCAATCTTGATTAATGGAGAAGCCTATAAAGTTATTGGTGTGTTAAAAAAACAGAAGACAAACCTCACTGGTTCAGTAGATGAGAAATTACTTATTCCAATAACAAGTGCCAACCGTCTGTTCCAAAGTAACCAAGTCAGTCTTTTTTATTATCAAGCTGTAAATGGACTTGCTGTTGATCAGGCGGAAACTGAGCTCAAGCAATCTTTCGACGAGACTTTTCCACAACAACAGACGAGAAAAGAAGAATCTTATACGATTTTAAATCAGCAGGCAACGCTTGATGCAGTAAATAGTATCACGTCAACACTTACTTTGGGGTTAGAAGCTATCGCGGTCATTTCACTGATTGTCGGTGGTATCGGAATTATGAATATTATGCTGGTTTCTGTCACAGAACGGACAAGGGAGATAGGCATTCGAAAAGCAATCGGTGCAACAGGCGGCAATATTTTGAGCCAATTTTTAATTGAAGCCATCGTTTTGTCTCTTTTTGGTGGGTTGATCGGTCTTTTGGGCAGCGGACTGGTGATACAGCTACTATCAAATGTTCTGTCATTTACTATCCAACTTGATTTTCAGACTGCTGTTATTGCTTTAGGTTTTTCAGTTCTAGTCGGAGTTCTTTTTGGTGTAGTACCAGCTTACCAAGCTTCCAAAAAATTACCAATTGAAGCCTTGCGATTTGAATAAACAAAAAGGTAGGTGACTCAGCCTATGACTCAAGATGAAGCCAGAAATGATGCTTGGGTATTAATTGAAAGTATCAACATCAAAACATTTTTAGTGCGTGACGAACTTTATCAGCTTTCTTATGAGGAGCTTCTTTGTTTATACGAATATATTTTTGAAGGAGGCGAGCTGAAAGCTGATTCTGAAGCAGCTAAACTGATGCAGATATCCCGTCAACGTGTATAAGACTTGTTTTTTGACCTTTATTGACCATTGTGCTACAATAATCCCGTATTTATTCGGATATAGAGAGGGTGTTAGGACAGTGGAACAAGAAAAAAAGCAAGATATGAATCGCTTATTAATGGAAAAACTGATTAGCACACGAACCATTTTGATTTATGGTGAAATCAACCAAGAGCTTGCAAAAGAAGTAACAAGTCAGCTTCTTTTGCTTGAGTCGCTTAGTAATGATCCCATCACGATTTTTATCAATAGCCAAGGCGGGCATGTTGAAGCGGGAGATTCCATTCATGATATGATTCAATTCGTGAAGCCAGAAGTACGGATAATCGGCACTGGCTGGGTAGCGAGTGCAGGGATCACGATTTATCTGGCGGCTAAAAAGGAAAATCGTTACAGCTTGCCGAATACGCGCTATATGATCCATCAGCCAATGGGTGGCGTGCAGGGGCAAAGCTCAGAAATTGAGATTGAAGCACGTGAGATTATCCGTATGAGAGAACGAATCAATCGGCTTATTAGCGAAGCAACTGGTCAGGACTACGAAAAAGTCTCATTAGATACTGATCGTAATTACTGGATGAATTTGGATGAGGCCATCGAATATGGAGTGGTTACGCATAAAATATCCCATGCAGATGAACTTGACTCGAAATAAGCAGTTAGGGCAGCGCGTATTGGCGTTGCTCTTTTTTATTTAATAGTCAATCTTTCAATTAAATGTTACTATTTGAGCAAAAATAAGCTATAATAAGAAAAAGAAATATGCTCAAAGAATCGGCATAAAGAGAGGAAGAAATGCATAAAAGGAGTGGCACGATTGGATAAAAATCAGCAACTACATGATTATCTTGCGCAACAGGCGACAGACTTCACCAACGAATGGTATGAAAGCATAGACAAAGGAAACGTAGATGGAGTATACGCTTCAAATGATCCAGATGTGATTGCAAAGCTAAAACGACTCCATAACAGTTTTTACCATCAGTTTATACAGGCTTTTACGTCGGATGAAGGGTACTTTTTTGAGAATTTGGATGATTGGATGACTGGGGTTTCAAATGACGAAGACCATTTACATACACCTGTCTATCAAATTATCAGGGAATTTTTACGAGTCCAGCATCAATTTATAGAAGCAGTTCATGATTTTCACGAAATCAATCAGTCAATCTGTACACTGGATGATGTGCGCATATGGAGTACACTGATTGTCAATCGAATGGGAGATATCATTGTTTGGTTTACAAGAGAAAACATGCTCCGCTCTGAAGAACGACTGAATGCTCAACAAGAAACAATCATGGAGCTTAGTTCTCCTGTTATCAAGCTAACAGAAAGCAGTGCGCTTTTACCATTAATCGGTGAGATTGATACAGTCCGGGCCCGTTTCTTGCTCGAAAATACACTTTTACAATGTGCAGAAAAAAATGTCAGTCGATTATTCATTGACCTTTCGGGTGTGATGATCATTGACACAATGGTAGCACAGCAGCTGTTTCAATTAGTGGACACTTTGCGGCTGATTGGTGTAAAAACGATTCTTTCGGGACTCCGCCCTGAAATTGCCCAGACCGCTGTTCAACTTGGGATCGATTTTGAAAATGTTGAAGTCCGTTCCACTTTACTGAATGTGATCAAGGCGGATTTGTAAAGTCAAGTCCATCAGACATCGTAATAGAAGGACTGAGAATAAAAGAATCTGGAGTCAGTATATTGAGAGGGATTTATGGCCGATTTTAAGATGGTCCATCTCCTCGTAAAAAAGCTCGCTGCATTTTGTGATAAAGATAGATACAATTGATCTAAGTCCATTCAATACGGTATATTTGCCAAGATGGTTGCCTTAAATTTCATACTGATTATATAGCAGAAAAGTTTTTTAGTAGTTCAAATGAAAAAAGCTTTTCTGTTTTTTTCGTGTTTTTTTTTGCGCGCTATGCCTTTTTTAAAAAAAGTGCGTTATACTAAAAGAAAAATGGAATTAGGTGATAACAATTCGAATTTTTGCAGGCGTGCTTTCCTTACAAGCTGCGATCATTGGCTTTTTTACCTCTTATCAACCTGTAAAAGACCCAATTTCTTACTTAATGTTGATTCCTGAGACTTTATCCACAGATGCTAGTTGGATTCTGTCTATTGTCATGTTTCTTGCGGGCATATTAGTGATCTGTGCGCAAAAAAATGATTTTTTGCTGTTTCTGGCAATGGTACTATGGGTTTTTGGTATGATTTTAGGATTGCTTTTCTGCCCTACTTATTCAGGATTCTATTTTCGACCACTATCATGTGGGATTTGCCTGATCATCAGTCTGTATGTTTTTACAGATTATCGGCGCAGAAAGCACAACCGAACGTAATGCTCCTTACTTTCAGAACAAGATTTCTGAGTTAGTAAGGGGTATTTTTTATCTATTTTGTATAAATATCTGAAAAACATTGTGAACTTTTTGTGAATAATGAGAATGAAGCTCACCGATTAGTAGAAGGTTAAGGTGGTGTATTTAAATAATAATTTTCTAAAAACGGAAAAAGTTTATTAAATATACTATTTATGTGAAGAAATTCATTTGTTTGGGGCAATTGGAGTAGGGAAAAGTTTACCATGATAATCATGATGTATGCTAGCTACAAAACATGATTCGAAAAAAAGGATGAAAAAAACAGGAGTGAGAATCATGAAAAAAATCGGGATGGCAATCATGCTTTGCCTTATGCTTTTTGTAACCCCTTTGCAGACAGGACAAGTAATTGCCGCAGAAAACTATTCGGAAACAACGGATCATATTTTAGGAGTCGCAGGAACATTCAACGCCTTTATTCTTGGTGACATGATGGTCGATGGACATGGTACAGATGTAGAAGGACGACTGGCGGTTGGGGGAAACATCAGCCTCAATAATTTTGGAATCGGCTCTAAACTAACTCTTTGTAATGATACCTATCATCTCATTGTAGGCGGTGAAGTGAACATTAAAAGTGGAGAGAATCATTCAGGGAATACATTGATTGATGAGCAGTCTATCATAAAGGAATTTAGTCTTAGTCACCGCAATCAAAATACACAAAATCCATATAGAGCGAACGTGAAACCGTTTTTTGAAAGTGCGCGGCAAGAAATTTATCAAAAAAATACACAACTTGCCAACCTAAAAGCAAATGGTAAAACATATGTGGAATATGGCACTCTTAAAATGGATGGAAACAATGAAGCTGTGAACACGTTTGAAGTAAATGCTGGTGATCTGCAAACGGCAAATGGCGTGTATATCAATGTACCACCCGGTTCGACAGTTATAATCAATGTGAAAGGTTCTGCAGTTCATTTCCCAAGTGCTCAAATGTTCTTTAACGGCAATGGCCTTAATAATGATCATACAGAAAACAACCATATACTGTGGAACATGGCAGAAGCTGAGCAGATTACGGGGAATGGTGTTTCAGTCAGCGGAACTATTCTAGCTCCTTATGCAAATTTTCAAATGCAAAACGGAAATATCAATGGAACGCTCATTGTTGAAAGCTACAAAGGACACTTTGAAATGCACAATCATCTTTTCCAGTCTGATGCGGACATTTTCTCAGTAACACCAGAAGTGATGGATGTAACGGGAACCAAGATTTGGGATGGTGGTCCAGATGAAAAACCGACAATCCAGCTGCAACTGTATCAAAATGATGTTAAGTATGGCGATGCGGTCAGTCTGGCAAACGGAGAGACAACACATACCTGGAATGAGGTACCAGTGAGTGATGACCAAGGAAATCTTTATCAATATAGGGTAGACGAGGTAGAAGTGCCGGAATCTTATACAAAAACAATCAGTGAAGATGGTCTCACAGTAACGAATCATTATGAGCAGGGAATAACAGAAGTAACGGGAACGAAGATCTGGGACGGTGGTCCGGCTGAGAAACCAACGATCGAACTGCAATTGTATCAAAACGACGCTGCATATGGTGAGCCAGTTAGTCTGGCAAATGGCGAGAACAGTCATACTTGGACGGATCTGCCACAAAATGATCGAACTGGAAAGGCTTATCGTTATACAATAGACGAGCTTAAAGTACCAGAATCTTATACAAAAACAATTAGTGAAGATGGTTTAACCGTGACGAATCATTATGATCCTGGTAAAACAAATATTACAGGTACAAAAATTTGGGAGGGTGGTCCAACTGAGAAACCGACAATCCAGCTGCAATTGTACCAAAACAACGTTGCGTATGGTGAGCCAGTTAGTCTGGCAAATGGCGAGACCAGTTATACATGGACGGATCTGCCACAAAATGATTTAAAGGGTGAAGCGTATCACTACACAATTAATGAAGTTGAAGTGCCAGAATCTTATACAAAAACAGTCAGTGAAGACGGTCTCACGGTAACCAATCACTATGATCAGGGAATAACAGAAGTTACGGGAACGAAGATCTGGGACGGCGGTCCGGCCGAGAAGCCCACCATTCAATTGCAACTGTATCAAAACGGCGCGCCCTACAATGATCCGATCAGCTTAGAAAATGGTGAAACGACGTATACATGGGATCACTTGCCGAAAAACGATTCCTCTGGTGTTGCTTATCAGTATACAATCAACGAGGTAGCCGTGCCGGAATCTTATACGAAGATAATTAGTGAAGACGGACTGACAATCACCAATCGTTATGAGCAAGGGGAAACGGAGATCACCGGGACAAAAGTTTGGGTAGGTGGTCCAGATGAAAAACCGACGATCGAACTGCAACTGTATCAAAATGGTAAGCCATATGGCCAATCGATCAGTTTGGAAAATGGTCAGGAAAATTATACCTGGAGCAATCTGCCAGAAAGAGACTTAAAAGGAGAGATTTATCATTATACGATCGATGAAACAAAAGGCTCCGATCTTTACGAAAAAGCAGTGAGTGAAGATGGGTTGACAGTGACGAATACATTCAATAATCTAGCAGATCCAGCAGATCCAGCAGATCCAGCAGATCCAGCAGATCCAGCAATGCCAGATCAGCCGATAGACCCAGGCTCTGGCACAGCAACACAGCGGATGAAAATGATTCCGGCAGCTACTGCTGTGAGTGAAAAGAATGAGCCAACTCTGACTGTTCAAGAAGTTGCACCAACGGAACAAACCAATAGAGAATCCCAGACTAAACTACCACACACAGGGGATCAGAACATGCCAGCAATTGCTTTTGCAGTAGGTGCAGGACTTCTTCTGATTGTTGTAGCGGGAAGAATGAGACGAAATTAAACAGAAAAAATCCTTGTATGGTAAAGCCATTCCTTTTTCAAAAAGAATCAAGTATTGCCGCAAAATAAAGAACCTGCCTCCAGCTTGAAGTGGAGGTAGGTTCTTTATATTTTATCCAGAAAACGAATCGCAGCTTGATAAGCCGCCATCCCTTCTGCAGCGGTCGTTTTCGTATCGAAATCGTGCGGGAGGTCTTCCACGGGATAAAATTCACTTGTCAGGGTCCCGCGATGTAGACGTTCCGATTCCGAGATCGGTACATCCTGATCTGCTCTACTATGAGCTAAAAATAGGGGGGGTAAAAAGTGGAAATCTTGCTCTTCCCTCAACGAATAAGTTGTAAGCAAGTCTTTACTTGTCGAATCACCCAATACCATTTTCAGCCATTTACCCGTCTGTCTGGCGTAAACATAAAGCGGAAAACGCTGTGCGACTTTACTAGCGGTAATTTCGTGTGGATAGATCATCGTCTTGACAAGCGCTTCGGAAAGTTGGGCAAATTTGGCATAATAAGCATTTTTTTCAGCCAACCAGTTTGCTTTTAACGAGCTGTACCCGTAAAATGAAAGTACAGCGACTGGTGGGGGAATTAGCGGGTCGCTCGCTGCTAGTAGAGCAAGATAGGCGCCTGACGATTGGCCCAGTAAGATGTAATCAGTTGTCTCCAAATGCCATCTCTGGGTAGCTTCATCTTGGAACCACTGAATCGCATCTGTCACATCTTGGTAAATCTCAGGCAGCTTGGTTTCTGGTGCTAGACGGTAGTCTACAGCAAGAAAATGATAGCCGCTATCCAGAAACAATGAAATGTATTCTTCGGCCAAATCTTTCCGCGATCCATATATAAGTCCGCCGCCATGAAAATAGATGATGGTTTGGGCAGACGACTTGCTACTGCGGTAAAAGTCGGCTTGAAGAAGCAAGCCGTCTCGTTCGGCATAGGTAATTGTTTCGATATTCATTGTCCAACCTCCTCTTCCTTAGTGTAAGCGGAATAGAGGATTTTGACCAGCAAAGAAATTAAAAGAGAAAAAAATAGCATTTAAGATAATGGTTTTCGAAGGTTCTGTGAACAATCAGGTTGAAACTAGTGAAGTTGAGACGAAACTGTTAAAATCAAAAAAGAACCGCAAGTGGTTGCTGTTAAGGTTTTAACCCACCATAAAGCGGGCAAAGTAAGTAGATTTGTTTTATATAATTTTAGCTTGCTAGGATTATTTAAATAATTTTGATGGAAATGAGAGGGGTATTCGAATGGCAAAAAAAGATAAAACAGTATTGATTATGAACTTTGAAACGGAGAGTGTAGCGTATCAAGCTTTTTCTGATTTGAAAAAACTTCATGCGGAACGGAAAATCATCGGTTACCAAATGGCGGTTGTGACACATCAGGCCAACGGTAAGTTAAAAGCAGATGATTTTCTGGATTTCACAGGTGCTGATAAAAATATCAAAGACAGCCTGATCGGGATGCTGATCGGAATCTTAGGCGGTCCACTAGGCGTACTACTTGGTTGGGTAGTCGGCAGTGTGGTTGGTTCTATGAAAGATGCTGGTGAAGTAAAAAATGCGATGACCGTTTTTGAGAAGACACTTGAAACCATTCCAGAAGGTCAAACGGGTGTGATCTTGATTGCGACGGAGCAAGAACGTGAAGCAGTCAATGATCTTGTATTCGATAAATTAAGCGGACGTATCGCACGCATGGACGAAGAGCTTGTAGCGAATGAAATCAAACAAGCACAAGAAGCAGAAAGCGAAGCACAAGCCTCTGCAAAGAAAAAATGGTTTGGTCGTAAATAAATTCATGGACGCTTATCGGCTGAAAGAATAGCTGGTAGGCGTTTTTTTATTTAAGAATTCTCTGGCGAATGGTTTTCTTTCTTATGGAAACGGGAATCAAATAGAAATCGCCTGATAAAAATTGGTTGTTTGAAGAACTTTTTCTTTTTAAAATCAGTTTTAAATGCAAACGAAACATGCTACAATAAACAGGTTGCAAGCATTTAATGCAAGTATTTGTAAAATTTTAACAGTATGGAGATGAAGTGATTTGGATATAGAAACAAGCCCCTTGATGCAAAAAATCGATTACAGCACAAAGAAAAAAATTGACCTCGTAAATAACAGCATTATCCGTTACATGATTCGTGCAATGCTTGCGTGTTTATTCTTAACACTTGGAACAGCAGTGGCAGTTATGATCGGTGACAAAGTGGATCATTTTGCTCCTGGACTTGGAAAGATCACCTATGCTTTTATGTTTAGTTGGTCGCTTGTGATGATCATTTATATGAATGCAGAGCTCGGCACGAGTAATATGATGTATATGACAACAGGCGTCTATCAAAAAATCGTTCGTCCTGGAAAAGCTTTGCAGATCTTACTTCTTTGTATTGTTTGCAATTTGATCGGTGGGATTCTGGCGGGCTACTTGATGTCTCTTACTTCTGGCTTCCAAAACCTTCCAGCGGATCATTTTCTTTATACAGCTGTAAGTGGCAAACTGGAAAAGGCTCCATTAGAAATTTTTATAGAAGGTATTTTTGCTAATATTGTTGTCAATACGGCTGTTTTGTGTACACTGCGCATGAAAGATGATGCTGGGAAAGTGATCAGTATGATTTTTATTATCTTTATTTTTGCTTTTCTTGGTTTTGAGCACGTTATTGCCAATTTCTCTTCTTTCTCACTCGCTTTCTTTGCTTCTGGTGGGACACTTGCAGCGATGACTGTCAGCAATGTGGTAACCAATTTGACGCTCGCTCTGCTGGGGAATTTTGTGGGCGGCGGACTGGTGATTGGTCTCGGCTATGCTTGGCTGAACCGAACGAGTTCGATTTATAAAGATTGACCAATAGTACGCTGCTTCTGATGAGGCAGCGTTTTTTAGTAGTAAAGTGAAGGAAGTGCATGAGAAGAAAGCTTTGACAGGATGGACAGGTTATTTGGATAAAGCCTATTTACAAGCGCAATGATCTTCGTTAGAATAGAAATTGTGTTTTTGTGATTTTTTTCACTTGTTGGGAGGAAGAAAAATGAGTTTTCGTGTATTGATGTATCATGAGCTTCGTGATCGCAATGTGAACAAAGTGGAAGGATTTTCTGCGATTCAAGTGGCGCAGGATTATGAGGATCAGCTGCCTCCGGTGTTATTCACTTATTTGGATGATTTTAAGGAGCAGATGCAGTACTTGAAAGACAATGATTATTATCTTTTAAGTTTGCAGGAAGTGCGGGATTTTTACGAGAAAGGGACGCCTCTTCCTGAAAAAGCTGTGTTGCTGACTTTTGATGATGCCTTTCAATCGGTTTATGAGCTTGCCTATCCGGTATTGAAAGAGCTTGGGCTGCGGGCCAGCCTTTTTGTTGTACGCGGGTGGTTGAATGAGGAAACGGCACCATTCGATCCAACGCATTCAGTCGTAATGAGTCACGCGCAACTGGATGCAATCAAGGATGTATTTACACTTGCGAATCATTCGACCAATCTACATACGAAATCTGGAGAAGGGACAAGTGCTGTTCAAACGGTCACGCTACAAACACTGCAGGATGACTTAGCCTATTGTGCAGAAATTGTGGATGAACCGCATGTATTTGCCTATCCATTCGGCTTTGTGGATGCAGAGCAAGATCCCGCAAACTTGAAAGCTGCTGGGATCGAACTGGCATTTACAACGGCTGGCGGTAAAAATGAGCGCGAGACGAATCCTTATTTTTTACATCGTGAAACAGTTGTTTTGGGTATCACATTAGAAGCATTCAAATTATTAATTGATTAAGGTGGAAAGAAAATGAAAAAATTTGGCTTATTGTTAACAGCACTTTTTGTGTTGATCCTAGTTGGCTGTTCCAATACAAGCGACACGGATAAAGTAGCAGAAAAAAAGGATACTGAAAAAGAACTAAAAACAACAAATGAAGTATTGAATATTGGAACGTTACCTGCTGAATCGGCTATTCCGATTATTTTGGCAAAGGAAAAAGGCTATTTTGAAGATGAGGGAGTCCATGTAGAAATTACGGCCTTCAACTCACCGAATGACCGAAATGTAGCCGCTCAAGCTGGGAAAATTGATGGCATGATCGGTGACGTGATGACAACTCTTTCGATGCGTGAAAATGATATGGATTTTACAATCACATCGGATATCAATGAAGATTTCAAATTGCTTTCATCACCAGACTCTGGGATTACAGATGTAAAGCAACTCGACGGAAAGGATGTTTCGCTTGTGCCGAAATTTCTGCTCGAATATATCATGGATGAAATCGCAGCAGAAAACGATATCAGTTACAATGTAGTTTCCATTCCATCGATCTCCGCTCGTTATGAAGCACTTTTGAATAATCAAGTTGACTCAGTAATTTTTACAGAACCACAGGCCACAATGCTTCAGGAAAGCGGTGCCCATCTTTTGGCAAGTTCAAAAGAATATGGGATCAAGGGTGGTACGATCAGTTTTGCTGATAAAGTGATTGAAGAGCGACCAGGAGATATTGCCGCTTTTTATCGCGCGTATGACCAAGGCGTCGACTATATGAATAAAAATGATGTTTCAGCGTATAGTGATATTTTGAAGAAATATAAGTTCCCAGATTCAATGAGTGACTATCTTTCTAATAAAAAAGAAGACTATACGAAAGCAGCTGCCATTACCAAAGAACAGTATCAAAGTATTGAAGAATGGACGAAAAAGAAAGAAATGATCACAAAAGATTATGCGTATAAAGAGGTAACAGATTTTAGCATGTTGCCAAAATAATCGGAATGAGGTGAGGATCCATGAGATTCTCATCTTTTTTTATGTTTGGAAGAAACGTGTTTTTAAATTTGACTTATCAAATGATAAGAGTTTACAGTAGAGGTAGACAAAAGAAACAAGGAGGATTGTCTTGATACTACCAGAAGGTGAACAAATGTTGAAGCTTTACGAAAATGATTTTCGATACTGTGAAAATATAATGCGTGAACATGCTAAAAGTTTCTATAGTGCATTTTCAAAATTACCAGAAAAAAAAGCCAATGCGATTTATGCGATCTATGCCTTCTGTCGACTAGCAGATGATGCGATCGATGTACATCATGATATCCACCGATTAAATCAGCTTGAAGAAGAACTGTTTCTTTTTATGGACGGAAAAATACCAGATAAACCATTATGGCGTGCCTTATCTGTCGTCTGCCATATGTATCCGATAGAACTGCGCTATTTTGAAGAACTGATTTTGGGACAAAAAGGCGATCTTCATTTTCGGCAGCCATCTAGTCAAGCGGAACTAGAAGACTATTGTTATTTTGTTGCTAGCACGGTAGGATTGATGCTGCTTCCAGTTCTGACAGATCAGCCAGATGTGATTCAAGAACAGGCGAAAGCATTGGGTGTGGCGATGCAGCTTACGAATATCTTACGAGATGTTGGGGAGGATTTAAAAAGCGATCGGATTTACTTGCCGATGGATGTGATTAAGAGGACTGGTTATTCGGAAAAAGAACTAAGCGAACATATGATCAATCAAGCTTTTATTGACATGTGGGAGTTTGAAGCAGAGCGTGCAGAAAAGCTATATGACGAGGCGCTAACAATGATGCCTTACATTGATAAAGAATGTCAATTACCATTACTGCTGGCGATTTATTATTATCAAGAAATTTTGAATGCTGTACGTAATGAGAATTATCAGTGCTTCACGAAAAGAAGTTTTGTAGGAACAAAAAGAAAATATGAGCTTTATAAGGCAGCAAAAAAAGGTTTGGCGCACTTGAAATAAGGGAAGTTTGTTGAGGAAGGTCTACACAGTGCGGCTTTTTTTTGCGTGTAGAAATTGGTTGAAAGGAAGGGGACTGTTTGAAAAACATAGCAATAGTAGGTGGCGGCATCACAGGCCTGGCTTCGGCAGTTCGACTCGCGGCAAAAGGCCATCAGGTAACGATGTTTGAAAAAGAAGCGAATATTGGCGGTCGGATGCATCAACTGAAAAAAGACGGCTTTACATTTGATATGGGGCCAACAATCGTTATGATGCCAGAGATTTATGCGGATGTATTTGAAGCAGCGGGCAGAAAGATAGACGATTATTTAGATATGAAGCAGTTAGAGAGTATTTATGATATTTATTTTTCTGATGAAGAAAAGATAACTGTCACCACAGATTTACCCCAATTACATAGCACTTTTGAAAAGATGGAACCTGGTTCGACACAAGGCTTTTTAGATTTTTTGGCCGAAATTTATAAGCGTTATACGATCGCGCGAAAATATTTCTTAGAAAGAACTTTTCGTAAACCGACAGATTTTTATAACCCATTCACGTTATATCAAGGCTTGCGACTAAAGACATTTAACAGTGCGGATCAGCTGATCAAAAAATATATCCCCAATGAAAAAATTCAAAAGCTGCTAGCATTTCAAACTTTATATATTGGGATAGATCCTGCTCAAGGGCCTTCGCTTTATTCCATTATACCAATGATTGAACTGATGTATGGTGTGCATTATATACGTGGTGGAATGTATCGCATGGCGGAGGCTTTAGAGCAGCTTGCTTTAGAACTCGGTGTAGAGATCCAAAAAGCAACCTCTGTCAAGCAGATATTGATTGATGAAGCTAAAAAGCAGGCGATTGGCGTTGAAACGACAGAAACTCATTTTTTTGATCAGGTTTTATGTACGGCAGATTTTCCCTATGCGGCGCAAAATCTTCTTCCCCCATTGAAAAAATATCCGCCGGAAAAAATAGATACGATGGACTATTCTTGTTCAGCCTTTTTACTTTATCTAGGCGTGGATAAAAATCTGCGTGGAAAAGTCAATGTGCATAATGTGATTTTCTCGAATGATTTTGAGAAGAATATCCAAGAAATTTTTAGCGGGACTATTTCCGAAGATCCGTCCCTTTATTTTTATGCACCATCTACGATCGACCCATCATTAGCTCCTGAAAATAAGACGGGCTTATATGTCCTGATGCCTGTTCCGGAGCGTAAAACAGGAAAATTTGATTGGGATGACCCAATATTTTTGGATCGAGTAAAACAAATCATCTTCCGAAAATTAAAAGAGATACCGGAACTTAGCCATTTAGAACAACAAGTTATTTCAGAGACACTTTTCACACCAGCCGATTTTGAAAGAAACTATCATGCTAAATTCGGTGCAGCATTTGGCTTACGTCCAACACTCAAGCAAAGTAATTATTACCGGCCTCAAAATGTAAGTTCGGACTACAAGAATCTGTATTTTGCTGGAGCAAGTACGCATCCTGGTGCTGGCGTGCCAATCGTCTTGACAAGTGCTAAGATTACAACGGATGAGATGTTAAAGGATATCGAAAACTAAGAAATCTTGCTCATTAAATAAAGAACTGGTAAATCAGCCGTCCAACCATTTTATAAGAGGACAGCTAATTGCCAGTTCTTTTTATGTTTTTATGCGTTAAAAGTGTTTTCTTAAGCTGATAGAACCTACGATAGCCGCTGCACCAAATAAAATAAGCCAGTCACTGTTTGTATCACCTGTTTTTGGAAGTGTCACTTTAGTCGGTATATCACCACTTGAAGTGACGGTAGTGTCAGGTGATGCGAAATCATCCGTAGAAATAGAAGGGGACGCAGAGACTTTGTAGACATAGGTCACTGATTGATTTTGAGCGGAAAAGACACCATCTGCATTTTTAGGTGTCTCGATAAGCTCATAGCCGGGAAGGATCAATGCTTTCGTATGGTAGGGCTCACCAATTTTCCCTGTTTGGATAATCTGATCTGCTAAAGGATTGCCTGCTTCATCTAGATAAGATGTTGTTACAGTACTATTTGCGGTGTTTTCCATAACAGTAATCTTTGCAGACGCGGATACACCTCCATAACTATATGTCACTACATATGAGCCGGGCTTTGTTGTATCAACATTTCCTGTAATTTGGATATCAGATAATGGAATATTTTCGCCTGCTTTACCCGAAGCACTGTCAAAATTGTCGGCTGCAGTCCAATCATCACCTACATAAATTGTAGAGTCATGGACATTGACAGCTGTTTGGTTTTTCAGATAGTGATAAATAACCGTTTGAGGCTGATCAGTCAGCTTGCCATTAGCATTTTCCGGTAGATTAGTGGTGTCTAGATAATAACCTGGGATTGCTGGACGGTATTCAGCTGTAGTAGTGTCATAGGTATCTCCAATATTACCAGAAATTGTTTTAGATGGTACACCAGGAATTGGCTGATTGCTTTCATCGAGATATTGAACAGTTACATCAGCTGCTGGTGCAGGTGTATACCAAAAAACAATGGCTTGCTTTCCTTTAGGATCTGTATCTCCACTATTAGCAGAGACATTGTCGTTGCCGCTTTGCAAGGTTGTCGAGACACTTGGCTCTAATCCGTCTTGAGTAGAAGTAGAGGTGACAAGTGAATGGCTTTGTAATGTCCAGTCGGGGATATCTTTTGCTGTACCTGTCACAGTATCCCCAATTTTACCGCCTAAACCTAATACGTCATTAGGCAATAAGTCTTCGCCAGTAGCTGCATTTTTATAATAGACTTTTACCACTTGTGCATCATATAGAAGAAAAGGAGTTGGAGCTATCACACCTAAAAAGACACTATTGATTGCAGAACCTGAATTCAAATAGTGAAGGGTTCCTGTTATGCTGACAGTATCCTCCATATCCATTTCAAGATCAGGTGCAGGGATGGACCAATCCATTGTGCCGGCGTACTTAGTTATATCAGACCCTTTTACAACAAATTCTGCGCCAGTTCGATTGTTGTGAAAGGTTAAATCGCCAAAACTAGTTGGATCAATCGTGCCAAATCGTACTCTTAAATTTTCACCGGATAAGGTTCCAGAAGGTTTTGTGTCACCTTGGTTCATAGAGGGGATCAATTCATCCGCTTTTATGGTAGCATTTAATTGCTGATCACTAGGCTGGCCGGGGATATCGTTTAAGCCGCCCGTCAAACTATAATTATCCGTTGTTTGTTCATTACGCACTTGCCAATTCGTCCAATCAATAGTAGGCGCTACATGAGAGGGTTGTTCATTTGGTGGAGAATCAATGGCTTGAGCATTTAAAGAAGGAATGAAAAGTAGATTCATCATCAAACCCATCATGATAAAAGTTAGGCCAATCTTTTTATTCACTAGATAGAAACCTCCTTATATTTTCGATCAAACACAAGTATATTCTTATAGGGGGCTATTTGCAATTAATTATATATCTTACAAAAATGGTTTTTATAAGGATTTTTATGTTATAAATATGATATTTTCGAAAATGCTTACATATTAAAAATACTCTTTCCAAAAGAGGAAAGAGTATTTAGTCAAAATGACTGTAATCAGTAATTTTATTTTCTTTGCCAAGGAACAAGCAGATATTCGAGTCCGTCAATCAATTTGAAAAGCAGGTAACCAAGTAGACAGAGTGCCAGAATTCCGCAAAACATATCCGGATAATCGATCGTTGACCAGGCATTCATGATATAGTAGCCCAGCCCATAGTCAGTCGCATAGTTTTCAGCAAAAAAGAGTGAGGCGAGCGCGATTCCGATACATACTCGTAGTCCGCTCAATATTTGCGGCAAGATCGCGGGGAAAAGCAAATGCCTGAAAGACTGCCATTTTCCTGCATAAAGCGAAGTCATGACTTGAAAGTAGCGCGGTTCGATTTGACTGATGCCATCTCGCACGGATAAAATAATTTGAAAAACAATGATCCAGATAATCAGCATAATTTTTGAAAAATCACCCAAGCCGTATAAAATCATAAAGACTGGCAGAAAAGCGACTTTGGGAATCGGATAGATCATATAGAGAATCGGCGATAAAATCCGGTCGCACCATTTGTTTACACCAATCAGAATTCCAAGCGGGACACCAATCAATAAAGAAATTACGATGGCGATAACAATACGATATAGACTACTGCTGATATGCGGCAAGAGCAAAGGGAGATCTTGGAAAAATTGTTCGATCGTTGTAAAGGGACTAGGGATCACGGCTTTATCGATAATGAGATAAAGCAATTCCCAAATGATCAAAATCCCGATCAAACCGATCAACAATTGGCCGGTAGCCTGTCTGATTGTTTTGAAGTTCATTGATGTCGTCCCTCCTCAAGTAGCTGGCGAACCTGTACGCACATTTCATAGAAAGCAGAGGAGGTACGTAAGTTTTTTTGACCAAAAAGTGGATTGACGATTTCAGTAGCGATCCGTCCAGTTTGCATAATGATGATTTTTTGACCAAGCAAAATCGCTTCTTCGATGGAATGAGTCACTTGGATCATCGTATGTTCTTTAGAGGTTGCGATTTCAACGAGTGTATCCTGAAGCGCCTCCTTTGTCATGGCATCCAAGGCTGCTGTGACCTCATCTAAAAGTAAGACAGAGGGTTCCAGTGCCAAGCTGCGCCCGATCGCTGTCCGCTGTTTCTGGCCACCACTGATCTGGTGCGGATATCGGTGCTGAATATCGCTGATTTGTAAACGTTCTAAAATTTGGATAGTTTTGTCATGCTGTTTTCTAGGGGTATATTTTTTTAGTTTTAAGCCAAGCGCCACATTTTCATAGACTGTCTTCCAAGGGAATAAGGAATAATCTTGAAAAATAATGGCCGTATCTTCCGGGTAGTGAACAAGCGGCAAGTCATCATAAAACACCATCCCATGAACCGGTTTTATAAAAGCAGCCAGCGTATTTAAAAGAGTTGTTTTACCGCAGCCCGATGGCCCAATGATCGAGCAGCTTGTTCCGCCGGGGACTACAAGCGAAAGATCCTTTAAAACGGTCTTGTCCTCATATTCGATCGTTATATCTTGTATATGTATGGCTTTTGCGCCCATTTTTGCACCTCGTATTTGAAAAAGTTCTGCTTTTAACATAGCCCAGTTTCAAAACATTGTCAAGGCGCTCTATAAAGCCATTTTCACTTTAGAAAGTATACTTCTGTCCAAGAGAATATACTCCTCAAATCATGTTAGGTTGCGTATAATAGAAATAGATGGTGGAAGGAGGCGAAGAAATGATAGAATATGACGAATTTGCACCAGAGCGGCTTTTCTTTGCTGTGCGAGAAGACAAACTGATTTTTGTTAGCGGTTGTGAAAATGGTGAAAAAGAACTGCGTGACTGGTTGGAAAAGTATTTTCCAAATGAACCAATGAACCGTACTGATCTGCCTGTTTTTAAAGAATGGCTACAGGCATACTTTGTAGGCAAAAGAGTGGCGATCCCGCCGTATGAACTAACGGGAACGACTTTTCAAAAGCAGGTTTGGGAGGTCTTGTTTAAGGTGGAGTACGGGAAAACGATCAGCTATACAGCACTTGCCGAAAAACTTGGAAGACAATCAGCCGTACGAGCAGTAGCCAGTGCGGTTGGGAAGAACCCGCTTTTGATCGTGTGTCCTTGCCACCGAATTATTGGAAAAGATGGCACTTTGCATGGTTATCGCGGTGGACTGATAATGAAAAAACGGTTGCTCGCGCTAGAACGCATCTGTTAGATTGAACGAATGCAGTCGGCACCCCACCAATTTATAAATAAAAAAAGACCCGCCTTCACAGATAGAAGGTGGGTCTTTTTTTTATGGAGCATAGCGGGATCGAACCGCTGACCTCTTGCATGCCATGCAAGCGCTCTCCCAGCTGAGCTAATGCCCCGTATGAACACGGAATTTATTATAGCGATTTTTGCTACATCCGTCAAGATGTATAAAAGTGTACATTTGTCTAATAAGGATAACTTACACTGACAACACTAGAGGAAACAAAGGGACTGCGGGGATTGTTTATTGGGGTTTTAAGACCATGATAACTAATGCACTAATGATTATCTTTTAAGGGGAAGTAGTCAATCATTATGGTGACTGTGGGGTTCCACAAGGACGGTTAGTCCAATTCGTCTCAACAGATCATTTCCAGTTTTTTCACTTAGGTACTGCGCTTATCTTAAGAAAATATCTGCAACAAAAAAAGGCGTCTTGTGACTTGGTTGTCACAGGACGTCTTTTAACATTGGTCAAGATGGATAGATCTGTACAGATTCGCGCTCGATCAAATGCGGTGCGAGTGAAATATGAACAAGTTCGCTGTCGGGATTTTTGAGCCGCCAGTTCATGAGTTCGATCGCTTTTTGACTCATGGAGTGAAGATCAGTACACATGGTAGAAAGTGGCGGATTGCTTAACATGGTGAACTCAGTATTATCAAAGCAGAGGATCGAAAAATCCTGTGGAATTGTATAACCCTTTGATTGTAGGTACGTATTTAAAATGAAACCAAGCCCCGAATTCACACAAAACCAGGCAGAAGGGAGCTCGGACATTTTATCGAGTGTTTGATAAAGCGCAGTTTGCTCTTCTTTGATGCGTGTGATTGCAAAGGGTTCGTCAATGGAAATATGGTGAAAAGAAAGCGCTTGTTTGTAGCCTTCATATCGTTCCTGATAACTTGGCGAAAAGAGTATATCCCCTAGAAAACCGATTTTGCGATGATTTTGATTGATCAAATATTCCACAGCCAAGAATGCACCGTCTTTGTTTTGTGTCAAAATGGCATCTGCTTTTAGATGCGGGTCATGATGGTCAATTAAAATCGTGGGAAAGCCAAGCTCGATTACTTTGGTACTATAAGCAGTATTGATATGCGAAAGCAAAAAAATGCCCGTCCATTCTTTGCTTTCAAGTTCAAGCGGTAGAATGCCTTTTTGGGCTTCGTCCTCGCCAATCGCAAAAATCGCCAGCTCTGCTTGCTGACTGAAAAGCTGTTGCTTCATATGCGTGACAATTTCGCCAAAAAAGCTTTTTTGAGCAAGCGCAAAAGAGGAGGCAATAATGGCAAATCGATTTTTAAAAACCTCTTGAGCAATCTCTTTTTTATATTCGTAACCAAGCTCGTCCGCCATCTTAAAAACAGCGAGCTTGGTTTTTTCGCTGACCCCTTTTTTATTACCCAGCGCCTGCGAGACGGAATTTTTGGAAAGATTCAGCCGATCGGCAATATCCTGCATGGTTATTTTTTTCTTCATCTGGGACTCCTTCTTAGCACATATTAATAATTCTATTATAAAAGTTTTAAAAGCAGAATGCAAAGTTTTTTGTAATTGTTAAAATAATTTATTTTGTAATTTATTTATATTGCTCGAAATACGCTTATTTAGGCTTTTTTGATAAATTTTATTAGAAAAGTAATGATTGACATTACAAAATTGTAATGGAATAATGTAATCGTAATTAAACGCTTACAATTACAAAAAAGTGAAACTAGGAGGAGTTACAAGATGAAAATTAAAAAGATTGTTTGCGCAGCACTGAGTGTGGCAGTAGCAGGTTCGCTATTAACAGCTTGCGGCGGGGGAAGCTCAGCTAGTGAAAATGATGGCAAAACAAAAGTAACCTTTTGGGCAGCGCCAAACCCCACACAAGTGAAATTTTGGAAACAGATGGCTACTGCTTATGAAAAAGAAAATCCAGATGTGAACATTGAAGTTACGCAAATGAAAGAAAGCCCATCTTCTGAAGCAACTGTTCAATCGGCAATTGCTTCTGATACAGCACCGACAATATCAGAAAATATCAATCGCAGTTTTGCAGCACAGCTGGCAGACAGCAAAGCGATCGTTCCACTGAATGAAGTAGACGGCTTTGATAAAATCATCGAAGAACGGAATATGACAGAAAGCATGAACGGCTGGGAATTTTCTGATGGAAATCAATATGTCCTGCCCGTTTACTCCAATCCGATCTTGTTTGGCTGGCGGACAGACATTCTCAATGAACTTGGCTACTCAGAACCGCCAAAAACTTATAGTGAAGCTATTGAAGTCGGCAAAAAACTGAAAGAAAAATATCCAGATAAAGTTTTATGGGCAAAGGGTGATTTAGGAGATCCAACCGCTTGGATGCGCTGGTTCGACTTCTTCCCGCTTTATGATGCAGCTTCGAATGGTGCAGCTTTTGTAGAAGACAACCAATTTGTTGCGGATAAAGATGCAACAATCGACACGCTTAGTTTTATGGCTGATTTAGCTGATCAAAAGCTACTTTTAACAGATCAAGTAACGGATCCATTTGAAACAGGGACGAGTATTATGACTGATCTTGGACCTTGGACATTCCCGAACTGGGCAGAAAAATATCCTGACATGGTATATGGTGAAAACTACACTGTCTCCACACCGCTTGTACCAGATGATATGAAAGATGCGGAAAATGTAAAAACTTATGCAGATGCAAAAGGGATCGTCATTTATTCTCAAGCGAGCAAAGAAGAACAAAAAGCAGCCATTGACTTTTTGAAGTTCGTATACAGTGATGCTAAAAATGATTTGAAATTCCTGGAAATGACCAACTTAATCCCAGCACGTGATGATGCAACCGAAAATGAAACATTCACGTCATTCTTTGAAGAAAATCCACAACTTAAGGTCTATGCTGAAAATGTACCGAATGCGATTCCAGCAATGGATAATGCAAATTACAATGATATCCAGCAGATTTTGGGTGAAAAAGCTTGGGTACCAGTCGTAACAGGTAAAAAAGATCCAGAAAAAGCTTGGACTGATCTTTCAAAAGCTGAAAAAGAGGAACTCAAGAAATGAAGCAGCGAAATAACAAATTGGGCTGGTTTTTTACCAGCCCCTATCTGATTTTTACTGTTATTTTCTTCTTGATTCCACTTATTTGGTCATTTTGGTTGGCATTTACAGACTGGAATATGATGAGTCCGGAAAGTAACTTTGTTGGACTTGATAACTTTAAAGAAGCGCTGGCAAGTCCGGGTGTTCAAAGTGCTTTTTTCGTTACGTATAAATTCTTGATTATTTTTGTTCCGATGGCTGTCATCCTATCAATGATCATTGCAGTTTTGATCAATGGTTTGCCGCGTTTTAAAGGGTTGTATCTGGTAGCCTTTTTCCTGCCGTATCTCTCTTCCGGCGTTGTGACCTCTCTGATTGTAAAAGGGGTGTTGTCGTATAATAGCCCGCTGAATGAGTTTTTGCGCGGCCATTTTGGCATCAATATCGATTGGCTGGGGACACCAATGACCGCACTTTTTATCGTTTCAATCATGATTGCTTGGAAAATGTCCGGCTACTATGCACTGATTCTTGTTTCTGGTCTGGCAAGCATCAATCATGATGTCTATGAGGCAGCAGCAATCGATGGATCCGGTCGCATTCGTACTTTCTTTAAAGTGACAATCCCGATGCTTTTCCCTGCGCTGTTTACAGTCCTAGTTTTAGCAGTCGGCGTCAGCTTTGGCATCTTTACCGAAGTCTACCAACTGACAGGTGGCGGTCCTGATTATGCAACCAATACATGGCAGATGGAGATTTACAATCAAGCCTTTATCAATCTGAAATCCGGCTATGCATCGGCTATCTCGCTGATTGCTGCGGTCGTGACATTTGCTTCGATCGGTGTGATTAAGAAAATTCTTGAAAAATGGGGGGAACGCAATGGTTGGTCAGCATAAAAAAGCAGGAAAAATCATTCGCTATACACTTACAACTATTTTGATGTTGATCATGATTTTCCCGTTTGTTTATTTGGTTTTAAATTCATTTGCTGCATGGGATCAGGTTGATCGAAAAATTATCCCGACAGATTACTCACTTAGATCATGGCAATGGCTGTTCGGGAATAATGTGACCGCAGCACCAGCACCGTGGATACGTGCTTTCTTTAATACAGTGATTGTTTCTACCATTGCAACAGGGTTGATGCTACTGTTTGGCCTCATGGTCGGCTATGCGTTAGCTAAACTGAATTTTCGGGGAAAGAAATTCGTCAATCATGTCATATTGTTTCAAATGTTCTTTCCGGCCATCATTCTCCTGATTCCACAATTTTTAATGATTTCAGATGTGCATTTACTGGATACATTTATGGGGATGATTTTGCCTACTGCAGTCAGTTTATGGGCAATCTTTATGTATACGAACTTTTTCAAAGCCATTCCAGATACATTGATCGAAGCAGCGAGGTTGGACGGGGCAAGTGATATGAAGATTCTTTTCAAAATCGTACTCCCAATGTCAAAATCCATCACCACAGTTATTTTCCTATTTCTATTCACGGAACGATGGACCAATCTGCTATGGGATATGCTTGTAACAAAAAGCGATGGAACCGTTACCCTTAACGTGCTCATTTCGCAAATGTTTGGCCCCTATGGTACATATCCAGGACCGATGTATGCGGCTTCTGTACTATTAACGATTCCGCTGATCATTTTATTTTTATGTTTCTCAAAGAAATTCCAAGAGGGGATGCAGTTCACGCTGAAATAAGAAAGGATTTTAACATTGAAATGGTTTAAACAAACAGTGTTTTATGAAATTTATATCAAGTCATTCTGTGATGGGAATGGTGATGGATTTGGTGATCTTCTGGGATTGACGGAACGGCTCGACTATTTGGTGGAGCTTGGAATTGGTGGGATTTGGCTGACACCGTTTTACCCATCCATGCAGGTCGACAATGGGTACGATGTCTCGGATTATTGTGCGGTTGATCCACTTTACGGGACGCTAGCAGATTTCCAAGTCTTCCTAAGAGAAGCGAAAAAGCGAGATATACGGGTTGTAATCGATATGGTTTTGAATCATACGGCGACGAATCATCGCTGGTTCAAGGAGCATCCTGATTATTATATTTGGAAAGAGCAGCCGAATAACTGGACATCATTTTTTGGTGGGAGTGCTTTCAGCTGGGACGTGGAACGAGGACAGTATTATTACCACAGTTTTGCCCACGAGCAGGCGGATCTGAATTGGGCCAATCCAGCTGTGAAAGAAGAGATCAAGCAAGTGCTACGATTCTGGTTAGATCTTGGTGTGGATGGTTTTCGGTTTGATGTGATCAATAATTTAACACTGGACCTGACATTCCCGGATAATCCCGTGGATGAAAATGGAGAAGTGCTCCATAAGTACGATAAGGATCAACTCGGCATTGATGGCGTCTTGACAGAATTGGCTGCATTTTGTCGAGACTTGCGGCCTGATGTTTTCTTAGTCGGTGAAATTTCCAGTGATCAATTGCCGGAGATTGCTCGCTATAGTCACCCGGAACTGCTGGATGTTACCTTTAATTTCAACTTTGGCAGTATCGAAACGTTTGCGCCGGAAAAATTGTTTCAAGAACTGGTGGAGATGGAGAAAGTTTTACCAGCAGGACAAATGCCGACTCTTTTTTTCGGCAGTCACGATATGAGCCGTTCCTTTTCCAGATTGGCCAATCAAAATCTGCCGCTAGCTAAGTTGTTGGCATTTGTAATTTTAACAGCTCGAGGGGTTCCATTTATATACAACGGGGAGGAAGTTGGTATGTCCGACCTGACGTTTGCATCTGTTTCTGAGATGGCTGATATTCAAGGGATCATGGCCTATGAACAAGGGATCACAGCCGGAATGTCGGAACAACAAGCATTGTTTGATGCTAGCCAAAAGACGCGTGATAAAGCGAGAGGACCTATGATTTTTGCGGATGGACAAGCATTTTCTACTGCTAACAGAACATGGCTAAAGCAGAACCAGGAGTCGTCTGAAAAAGTCCAACAAATATTTGCTTATTATCAGCGATTATTGGCATTTCGGAAGTTGGCGAAATATGCAGCAGAGCCCTATACGTTGCTGCAGTATGAAGAGGAATGCATCACTTATCAGCGTGGAAAATATTTCTTTGCTGCCAATTTCAGCAAGCACAAGAAAGCAGTGGCGCCGCCAAATGGACGATTAGTGTTTGGACAAGAGGAGCAGGGCAGACTTGCGCCGCTTTCAGGTGCGATTTATCTGATGGAGGAAGAAAATGAAGACTATTATTGAATTACTGAGTGAATATCGGGCCGGACGGCAGCCAGTAAAAGGAGAGACGCTACAGTTTTTAGGAGTTGACGGTTACGATGTTTATAATATCACGGCCCCATTTGAATTTGTAGGGAAAATACTGATTGCCGGACGTATTGAAAAACGGGATAGTGAAGCTTCGCGTATTGGCTTTTTTGAAAGCGTGCAGGAAGATTGCTATCAACTTTTAGAGGGAACGGCTGATCTGCCACTTCAAGACCCATTTATGACTTTTATCGGGGATAAGTTGATTCTTGGCGGTGTTGAAACCTATCCACATCCAGAAGATGCGACAAAGCTGCACTGGCGGACGAATTTGTATGAAATGAAAACGTTAGAAGAGGTTGTACCGCTTTTTACAGGACCAGCCGGTATGAAGGATCTGCGGCTTAAAGAGCTTACAGATGGCCGCATCCTTGTTCTCACTCGACCACAAGGCAAAAAAGGCGGGCGAGGGAAGATCGGTGTCCTTTATTTGACGTCTTTAGAAGAGTTGAGTATTGAAAAAATTGAACAGGCTCCGCTTGCTTGCGGGAATTTTTTAGCAGATGAATGGGGCGGTGCCAATGAGATTTATCAGTTAGCCGATGGACGGATCGGTGTTTTAGGACATATTGCTCGTTTTGATGAACAAGGCGATCGGCATTATTATCCAATTAGTTTTACTTTGAAAGACCGCGCTTTATACGATGTAAAAATCATTGCGGAGCGAAGGGATTTTGCACCCAGCCCGGCAAAACGTCCTGACCTGGAAGATGTTGTTTTCAGCGGGGGACTTACTTTTTTGAAAGACGGCACTGCCTATTTATATGCCGGAATTGCTGATGCAACCGGTCAACGTATCAAAATCAAACATCCATTTGAATGAAGAAAGTAGGAAAATCATGAATATTTACCGTTACGAAGAAAATCCACTTATTACACCGCTAGATGTTAAGCCGTTCCATGAAGGCTTTGAAGTGATCGGCGCTTTTAACGGAGGTGTGGCCAAATACGGCGATGAAACATTGCTATTACTCCGTGTGGCTGAAAAACCTATTCCATCCCACGAAAATGAAGTAGTAGCGCCTGTCTATGATGCAGAAAATGATGAGCTGATTTTACATCGCTTTGATGTGTCTGACCCGGACTATGATTTTGAAGATCCGCGAATGATTCGTCGTAAGGACAAGTTGGAAGGCTTTTCTTATTTAACATCGCTTTCTTATATCCGGATCGCACGCAGCAAAGATGGGCATCATTTTACATTAGATGAAAAACCATTCCTTTATCCGTTCAATGAGTATCAGACTTTTGGGATTGAGGATGCCCGGGTAATGCAATTAGGCAATACTTACTATGTTAATTTTAGTGCCGTTTCGGAATTTGGCGTAACAGATGCACTAGTGACAACGACCGATTTTGAAAGTTATGAATATCTTGGGAATATTTTTGCACCGGAAAATAAAGATGTACTCTTGTTTCCAGAAAAAATCAACGGAAAATACTATGCGCTGCATCGGCCAAGCCTGAAAAGTATTGGCGAGCTGGACATTTGGCTAGCGTCCTCACCTGATTTGAAAAGCTGGGGCGATCATAAGCATTTACTTGGCGTTCGTCCAGACAGCTATGACAGTGGTCGTGTGGGTGGAGGTTGCACACCGATTAAAACTGAGCAGGGCTGGTTGATTCTCTATCACGGGGCAACCAAAGAACATCGTTATGTGATGGGGGCAGCGCTGTTAGATCTAAGTGATCCATCGATCGTGCTACGTCGCACCCACACACCAATTTTAGAACCGGAAGCAGACTATGAGAAAAACGGATTCTTTGGTGATGTTGTTTTTGCTTGTGGAGTCATTCAAGAAGGGGATATGCTGAAAATGTATTATGGGGTAGCGGATACTTCAATGGCTGGCTGTGAGCTTAAAATCAGTGACATCTTGCACCAGCTGGAAGTGGAAGTAAAATGAGTTTAACGGAAGAACAGGTGCACTGGTTCAAGCAGGATTTGCCAGATGAGCTGCGCTTCGATTTAGCTTTGGGACTCGATTTAGAAGATGCTTTTGATTGTGATTTGGCATTTGGGACAGGCGGATTGCGAGGTAAACTCGGGGCCGGACCTAATCGAATCAATCTTTATACCATTCGGCGAGCGGCATTTGGTGTGGCAAAATGGTTACAAGGAAATAAGCAAAAGGCTAAGGAAGAGCATTCAGTGGTGATCTCCTATGATTCACGGATTCATTCTCGCGATTTTGCGGAAGAATCAGCGAAAGTGCTAGCAAAAGAAGGCATTCGGGTTTTTCTTTCAGACGAATTGAGGCCGACACCAGAGCTGTCCTTTCTTGTACGCCACCTGCATGCAGATGCAGGTGTAATGATTACAGCCAGTCATAATCCAGCTCTTTACAATGGATTTAAAGTATATGACGCAACAGGCGGTCAGATCACACCAACTGCTGCCGATCAGATTACGCAATTTATGGCTAAACAGCACGATGTATTTTTGATCCCGACAACCGAGCTGACAGATCCGCTGATTCAACTGATCGGCAAAGAGGCAGACGCAGCTTATTTAGAAGCTTTGAAAACAGTTTTTATTCGCCCGGAAATGCTTGCAAAAAGCGGTGGGCAGTTGTCGATCTGCTATACACCTCTTCACGGAGCAGGTCGAAAGCTTGTAACAGAAGGGCTGCAACAAAACGGTTTCAGTAATGTCCAGCTTGTTGCACAGCAAGCGAGACCGGATGGGAATTTTTGGACGGTACAATCGCCTAATCCAGAAGAGGTAGCTAGTTTTCAACAAGCGATCCATTTTGCAGAACCTGAAACGGACGTAATCCTGGCGACAGATCCTGATTCAGATAGACTTGGTGTAGCAGTTCCAGAATCGGCCGAGGATAGGTTTCGGATTTTAACAGGGAATCAATTAGGCGCTCTGCTGCTAGATTATTTAATTACAGGAAAACAGGAGAAGGGTACGCTAAAAACGAATGAGCTGCTTGTGACTACTATCGTTACCAGTGATCTGGGGCGGAAAATTGCTGCGTATCACGGCATCGATCATATTGAAACACTGACTGGGTTCAAGTTCATCGGTGAAGAAATCGCTCGTTTAGAAAAGACAGACGATCACCATTTTCTGTTCGGTTATGAAGAAAGTTACGGTTATTTAGCACAGCCGTTTGTTCGCGATAAAGATGCGATCCAGGCCGCCGTATTGACTGCTGAAATGACGCTCTATCACAAGCTGAACGGTCAATCACTTCTTGACCGACTGAATGAACTTTATGTAGCATTTGGCTATCATTTGGAAGAATTGATTACTCATACTTTTGAAGGAAAAGCGGGTGCAGCCAAGATGGCTTCAATCATGCAGTCACTTCGGGAGGGTGAAATCATTTTTTCTAATGTAGCAGCGAAAGTAGATTTTCTTGAGCAAACGGAGGCCTATCCGGATTTGCCAAAAGCTGATGTTTTAAACTTTCTATTAGCGGATGGAACCCAATTGTTTATCCGTCCGTCTGGAACTGAACCAAAATGTAAATGCTATATTCAAGTAGTTGGCAAGACCAGAAAACAGGCAGAAGAAAGCTTAGTATCTGCCACTAAACAAATTGAACAACTGTTCAACTAAAAAAATACTACCCGACTTTGTGATTCTATTGCTCACATAAGTCGGGTAGTGATGTTAATAGCCTGTTTCCACAGAAGCGTTTACGATATACATTAAATCATTTTTATCCGCTTTATCCGCTAAAAAGATACCACTTGTTGTCATCATTCCACCGTCCATCAATTCAATGGTAACTGTCCCATATGGAATTAATTCTTTGATATACGCTTGATCAAGTTTATCATGATCTGCAGGTAGCGCTAGCTTAATATGAACAATCATGTTATTCAAATCATTATTCGGAAGCATCGCCTCGATTCCTGCCATTGAATTATGATAAATGGCATTTCTAACCGCTCGTTCCGCAGCTTTTGTTACATCCTGTCCATGAACATCTACACCAAAACCTGTTTGGATAAATAACAGTTTTTCCATTTTTTCCACTCCTCGTAGTCACTATTTTGGAATAATGTGTGCTTTCTTTTCAATTATAACGAATTTTTGTAAAGATCCGCCAGAATATGCTTAGCGAGAGTAAAAGTTGTGGTATAATCAACTATATTCTTTCCGGCCTAATAATGCGTGTGCTGGACAATGAAGTCTGGTGTACAACTAGTAAGCGCAAAAAGATCTATTTTGTGAAAGAACATGCATATTATTTTAAAATCAGGGTAAAGGGTATTGACGAACATTGAATGGAGGAGGCATCATTATGGAAAACTATCACAAAATCTTGGTCGCTGTTGATGGATCAGATCAAGCGGATCGCGCCTTTCAAAAAGGACTTGAATTAGCAGAGAAATATGGAGCATCATTAGCTATAGCAAGCGTAGTAGATTTACGCTCTTTCTCACCCAACATATCTTATGACGGTTCGCTTGAGGAACGTGCATATCGAGCAGCAGAAGCGAGAGTAGAAGATTATGGAAAACGTGCAAAAGAAGCTGGTATTGAGGAAGTTATCACCTTTGTTGATCGTGGTAATCCTAAAATTATTTTAGCGAGTAAAATCCCCGAACATTTTGGTGCAGATTTAATTGTTGTTGGTGCGACCGGAATGAACAGAGTAGAAAAATTTGTACTTGGTAGTATTTCCAGCTACGTATTAGCGCATGCTAAGGTAGATACATTAGTTGCGCGATAAAATCATTAAGTTAAAGGCCTCCTTTTAGGGATGGCCTTTTTATTGCCGAAAATTGTAAAAACAATTATTTTCTTTATATAAAAAGTTATATTTCCATAAATTTCCATATTTTTGTATTTATTGTGAACTTATTTACTTTTTTATGGTAATTTTTTAAAATTAAAACTTAACTCCATATAAAAAACACTTTATGTTCTTATAATATAAGTTGATCTTGAACGTTCATATGGTGTTGTTTATAAATAATAATCAAAATATATTAAGGGAATTAATAAGAGTGAAAGACTTTGGCTGGGGATAAGTCGTAAAGGAGTAAAGTTTAAGAAATAAAAATCTATTTTACGATTTAGATTTTCAAAGAACATTTTAAAATAATTCTT
>NZ_CAJYCN010000019.1 GCF_913566895.1 Listeria ilorinensis
TTTAAAATGGATCCTGAGCGGCGATGGTATATTGAATCAGGAAACTATAAATTATATTTGATAAAACTATCAATCAATAAAAAAATACTTTGTCATAAAGTTCCTAATAATAATCCAGATTGTTATATTCGTATATTTATCAGTATGGAGGACATTCTTCAAAAAGATATTAATAAAGCTAAACAGAGGATTTTATTAACAAAAATAAAGAACAGCAAAGTTCCCATGGAAAAAATTACTAAATCAGGTTTCATAATATTTTATTTAATTATGATAGTTCTTCTACAAGGTGTTGGTCCAATACTCTTATTTTATTACTATTGGATACACCCTAGCATTACCTCAATTACTGTTACTACTTTGTTAATAATTTTCTTTGAAGCATTCCTTTTCTATTTATTAAGTAATGTCAATAAAATTGTTTTTCCGAAAATATACCAAGGATTGCTAAGTAAATTAAAAAAGATAATCTCGCCAAAATCCAGAAAGAAATCTTAGAATGGTTGAGGAAAGCCGTAGGTTTTGATTATAACCAAAAACATTGCACTTTAACATTTGATGCATCATCTCAAAATATTTATTTCCAATTTAAAGGAATTTCATGTGAATTAAATAAATCATTAAACTATTTTATAAGCGGTATAAAGGCAATTTTGACTTCATACCGTTTACAATTGACTAAATATCCTATTGCTTTCTGGTATTTAATGGTTGTACCATATAAACAAACACATGTTCTTTTTAAAAGATAGAGGTCTTGAGATGAATACATCCACACTAGAAAAAGATGTCAAAAACCTTTACTACCGCTTGGGTATTATTACTCCGTTTTACGAACTAGATATGCAAGAAATTTGCCACACACTCTCTATTTCCCTTATTTTCTGGGAAAACAGCAGCAAGGCTTGCACTAAACCTGATGGAAAAAGTTATATTTTCATTAATGCTAGATTAGGACATTTTAGATTAATGGTATAACAAAAAAATCCAACAAGAAGCAGATAGCTTTGTCTGGATTTAAAAAGTATCTTTGGCTATCCCATAAATACTCAAATTATCTTTATAATCGAGAATATTTGATGGCTAGACAAGATATAGCCTAAACGCATATTTTATTGAGGGGTGTTTTTCATGGCAAGTTATACCAGACTTCCCAGTGGTTGGCGATATCGCATAAGCTATAAAGTAAATGGTCAGTATAAGATAAAAAGTAAAAATGGTTTCTCTACGAAAAGAGAAGCACAACTTGCAGCCAATGAGGAAGAGAGAAAATTAAATCAGGGCTATGACTTTGAAAGAGCGGAAAACTTTTTTCCTGATGCTTTTGAAGAATGGTTCAATGTATATCGTAAAGGGAAAAATAGTAGGGATAACGACAACGATATCCGACGAGCTGTTAACCTTGCTAAAGCTAATTTTTCAGGAGTAAAAATTAAAGAAATGAATCGAGATGATTATCAACGGGCACTGAATACATTTGGTGAAAATCATGCTACTCCAACTGTGAAAAAGTACCATACCTATATGAGGATGTTTATTAAAGAATGCATTCAAGAAGGGGTTATTTTCCGTGATCCTACTTGGAAAGTAATAATTAAAGGGAAAGTAAAATCAAAAGATGAGGAATTAAAGTATCTAAACTATAGTGAAGCGCATAAATTAATTATAGCGTTAGAAAACAACCTTTCTTTCAAGCACATGTCAAAATATATCATCCTATTTGCTCTAGCAACCGGATGCCACTTCTCAGAAATTATTGGCTTAACCTGGGATTCTATAGACTTTACAAACCAAACTGTAAAGATCGATAAAGTATGGGACTATAAATATACAAATGATTTTAACGAAACTAAAACCCCTGCTTCAAAACGAACGATTACGATTGATGAAGGCACCACCAAAATGTTAAAACGCATAAAAAAAGAGCAACAAGAATTTTTCTTAAAAGCTGGTTTAATTAGTCAATATGAGAAATTAAGAAATGTCTTTGTTAATCATCGACTTAAAATGGTTAGTAATAACGCAGTTAATAAATGTCTAAAACACTACTGTAAAAAACTAGGCATCAGGGAGATCACTTGTCATTCTTTAAGACATACACATGCTTCCATTCTTCTCTACGAAGGAGTAAACGTGAAGTATATATCACGTCGATTAGGCCATTCAGACATAACCATTACCTTGAAAGTTTATTCTCACATCATTGATGAACTTAAGCAAAGAGAATCAAAACATGTGAATGATATTATGAATCGGATCAGAGTCCCCAATGCAAAATAAATGCAAAAAGTTTTGCATTCTTATCATTTTCTTTCACTTGCAAAAACAAAAGAATCTCTCGAATCGGTTGATATAACTAACTTCGAGAGATTCTTTTATTTTGTTTAAAATCGCTGAAATGGAGCTGGCGGGAGTCGAACCCGCGTCCAGAAATATCGGCACTTAAACATCTACGTGTGTAGTCACCGTATTAGTGATTCGCTTGAAGTGCAGCCCGGCAACAGGCTTTCCTTCAGCTAGTTTGATTGGTCTCTTCTTAACGGCTACAAACAGAAGCCGGTAATCGTATCCCACTTAGAGTAAGACCCTTACCGTAGCACATGGGCGATGCACGGAGGATCAGCTTTTCAAACTACTATTAGGCAGCGAAAGCTAGAGATTTGTTTTCTTTGCCAGTTATTATTGGCTTTGACGTTGTTAACGAGGACGATCCCCCCGACACGCAGCTCAAGCTCGAACTATCCCTGTCGAATCCGTAACAGCCCCAGAAATGTGACACTCGAATAAGTATACACGAAAATCGGCATAAATTCAAGCTCTTGCAGTGCTTACTGTCCTTTTCCATTATTGATATTTCATTAGCTCCAAGCCAATCATTGAATCTCCTATACTCATAAATCTGCTTCTTTTCACATGAAAAACAACTTACTACAAGCCGTTTTTCAAACTGCATACATCTGTACAAAAGAAAAAGCTGATCAACAACTATCAGCTTTTCCCACAATTTATCGTTGTCTCTCTTTAAATGCTCGTTCGATATCACGCTTCGCTTCCTTGCGCTTCAAGTCTTCACGTTTATCGTATTTTTTCTTCCCTTTCGCTAGGCCAAGCAGGACTTTGGCATAGCCGTCTTTGATGTACATCTTAAGCGGTACAAGGGAATACCCTGCCTCCTTGGTCTCACCAATGAGCTTATTGATTTGTTTCCGATGGAGCAACAGTTTACGCGTTCTTAGCGGTTCATGATTAAAACGATTGCCTTGCTCATAAGGACTGATATGCATATTATGCAGCAACACCTCGCCCTTTTCAATTCGTGCATAGGCATCCTTTAGATTGACACGCGCATTACGGACGGACTTAATCTCTGTTCCTTGTAAAACGATTCCAGCCTCGTACGTATCTTCAATTGCAAAATCATGGCGCGCTTTTTTATTCTGAGCAATGAGTTTGCCTTCACCTTTTGGCATCCGGCCTCAATCCTTTCTAACGGCGTTTTTTCTTTTTGTTCTTTGGTTGGCCTTTTTTAGCCACATTGTCATAAAAGGCCCGCTTTTTCTTTTTCTTCGGCTTGGTTGACCACTCGTCATCTGGGGAGTCTGTTCGTTTGCGACTTCCCTCATTTTTCGAGCGACGACCCCCTTGGTGTTTTTTATCTCCGCCTTTATAACCTCTCGTTTTATCGATTGGTTTCTGTTTTTGGTGTTTAGCAGCAGCACCTTCTTTACCAGCACTCAACAGCATAAAATCAATTTCACGCGCATCGACATCCACTTTCGTTACTTCTACATCGACCTCGTCGCCGATTCGGTAGATCTGGCCTGTCCGCTCGCCAATCATCGCTAGCAGGTTTTGGTGGAATTGATAATAATCGCCTTTCATTGCACTGACATGGACGAGTCCTTCAATGGTGTTCGGCAGCTCGATGAATAGACCAAAATTCGTGACAGAACTGATAATCCCTTTGAAACGTTCACCAACTTTGTCCACCATGAATTCCGTTTTCTTCAATTCATCTGTTTCCCGTTCAGCTTCAACTGCACGACGTTCCATTTTTGAAGCATGCTCTGCAATTTCAGGCAATTCTTCTGCCCGTTTTGCTGTTGTTTCCGCACTGACATCCCCTTTGATCAGATACTGCCGAATTAGGCGGTGTACAATCAAATCTGGATAGCGACGGATTGGCGATGTGAAATGTGTATAAAAATCAGTAGCTAGACCAAAATGTCCTGCACTGACTGTATCGTATTTCGCCTGTTGCATCGAACGTAGCATCACGGTTGAAATGACCATTTCTTCGGGCTTACCTTTAACTTCGTCCAACACTTGCTGAAGGGCAGCCGGATGGATATTACCGCTGCTCCCTTTTACCACAAGGCCAAAATTCGTGATAAACTCGAAAAATCGTGCCAATTTGTCCTCTTTTGGATCTTCGTGAATCCGGTAGATAAACGGTACGTCCATCCAGTGGAAATGCTCTGCAACCGTTTCATTGGCTGCCAACATGAATTCTTCGATCAGTCGCTCGCCCTCTGAACGCTTCCGCAAAACGACATCTGCCGGACGCCCTTCGCTATCGACGACCACTCTTGCTTCCTTGGCATCAAAATCGATCGCTCCGCGCAGTTCACGTTTCCGCCGGAGTATGTGGGATAGTTTTTCCATTTCTTCAAGCATCGGCACTATTTGCGCATATTTTTTACGCAGCGCTTCGTCCTCATTAACCAAAATGTCATTCACATCACTATAAGTCATTCGTTCTGTTGTTTGAATGACACTTTCAAAGATTTCATGGCTGACGACCTGTCCGGTTTCATCAATTTCCATTTCGCAGCTCATTGTCAGCCGAGCCACTTGCGGATTCAGCGAACAAATCCCATTCGACAACTTGTGCGGCAACATCGGGATCACCCGGTCAACTAGATACACACTTGTCCCGCGATCAAGCGCTTCTTTATTAAGCGCTGAATCTTCTGTCACATAATGACTGACATCTGCAATATGGACGCCCAACTTGTAGTGACCATTTTCAAGTTTGGTCACGGTGACAGCATCATCTAGGTCTTTTGCATCCGCCCCGTCAATCGTAATGATCACCTCACTCCGCAAATCGCGGCGACCGGTAAGATCTTTCTCCTGCACTGTATCCGGCCCAGCACTAGCCTCTTTCATCACTTCTTCCGGGAAATTGATCGAGATGCCATGCTTATGAATGATCGACAAAATATCGACTCCCGGATCATTGCGATGGCCAATAATCATCTTGACCAAACCACGTGCACGAGTCTTTCCGTGCGCATAGGCTGTAATCTCCACGATGACTTTATGGCCATCAACTGGCTTCAAGCCATCTTCCAGATCAACCTCCACTTCACCGAAAACTTTTTTATCATCTGGAACGACAAAACCACTGCCTACCAAATCTTCAAAATAGGTTCCAACAATTTGTGCCGTCTTTCGTTCAACAATTCGGCTGATCGTTCCTTCTGCTAGATTTTCACCCTTACGCTTGGTGATACTTGCTAAAACAAGATCCCCATTCATCGCATCATTGACCTCTGTTGGCGGAATGAAAATATCATCTAATTCCTTTTCTTCCGGTAACACAAAGCCAAAACCGCGTTCATGCGCTCGGAAGGTACCTTTTACATAATCTAATTTTTCAGGGAGAGCGTAACGGTTTCGCTTCGTTCGCACAATTTTTCCCGCATCTTCAAGATGAACCAGCGCTTTCACCATTTGCTTGAATTCGTCCGCATCATGAAGTGTCATCTTACTCTCCAAATCGTCCAGTGTAAACGTCTGATCCTTTGCTTCCTGTAAAACTACAAGAATCTTTTCTTCTATCTGTTGTTGGTCCAAAATTCTCCCTCCTTTCTCTTTTTCTGTTTGATTTTCTTCTATTCATGCCAGTCTAAATGATTCAAAAAGGCTAAAATATCATTCTGTAAGATTTTTCTTTCCTTATCAATCGTAATCACATGACCAGAATCAGCGTACCATTTGAGTTCCTTATCTGGTGACTCAACCGTTTCATAAATCCATTCTGCCCCATGTGGCTCTACCATATCATCAAGTTTTCCCTGCGCAATAAAAATAGGCGCATAAATCATATCCACTTCACTTGCAACCGCATTGATTTCGTCTTTGAGTTCAGCGATCTGACTCATCGATTCCGTCTGGTACTCAGCCATCTCTGTTTCGATCTGATCAGCAGATTTGCCTTCTAGTTTTTTATAATTGCGTACATAATCTAAGTAGCCAGCGATGATCGGGGAAGAACTGTCCATTTTAGTCGGTGTACTCATGGAAACTATTCCCACTACAGGTCTTGTGAAACCTAGTTTGAGTGAAAACAAGCCACCAAGCGAGAGTCCAGCTACAGCAATTTCCTGATAACCGAGTTCCTTCAAATGATCATAGGCATTCAGCACATCCTGCCACCAGTCACGCGGTCCCGTTTTCAGTAGCAAGTCCGGCGATACACCATGGCCTTTATACTGTGGTGCATAACACGTATAGTCATGATCTTGCAAAAATCGTCCGAGCATTCGTACATCCGCAGAACTTCCGGTAAACCCGTGAAGCAGTAAAACCGCGCGTCGGCCCGTTTCGAATAAAAATGGTTTTGGCGGTGTGATTTTCATTATAAAACGCTCCCCTTAAAAATTCGTTCCATTTTATAGTTTACGTGAATTCATGCGGAATCTCAAATATTAAAAATAGTTTACCATTAAAAAAAGTTGAGACAAAAATGTCTCAACTTTTGGAAAGATTCAAATCTCAAATAAAGAATCCAAGCGCAATCAGTATCGCAAAGAAAATAATGGATAGAACGATCGTTGCACGATGCAAAATCAGTTCCAGCCCTCTTGCTTTTTGTTTGCCGAATAGTTGTTCCGCTCCGCCGGAAATCGCACCGGATAAACCGTTACTTTTACCAGGTTGAAGAATAATTACTATCACAAGCAGTACTGATACAATGATAAGTAGTACTGTTAATACTGTGTTCATTGTTCTTTCCTCCTAAAACCGTCCATTTTGACCTAAGACTAATCTTACCATAATTCATGAGTACGGGCAACCATGCTCACAAAATTGTCATAATTTCTGGTCCGCTGTTTTTTAAAATTGGCTATCAAGGAGGGTCAGTACATGTTTTAACTCAGCAACGTCGATCTGACCAGGTGCTGAAGCTTTTTTAGCCGCACCAAATGTCACAGCTGAACCAAACACTTGACCTGCTAAGCGGCTGATTACACCCACGCCAGCCATCGACATCGTGATGATTGGGCGATCTGCATATCGCTCTTTCATTGTATTCGTTGCCTCTAAAAGAACCAGTACATCTGCAGAAGATTGCGGCATCACAGCAATTTTAGGAATATCTGCACCCAGTTCCTGCATTTTGCGGAGACGACTGATAATTTCATCCTTAGCTGGTGTCTTATCAAAGTCGTGATTACTGATAATCACTTTCACCCCTGCCTCGTGAGCTGCTTCAATCAGAGCTTTTACATCAGACGCTTCATTGAACAGTTCTACATCGACTAAATCCACTTGTCCTGTTTTTGCCAATTCACGATTTAACTCAAAGTAATATTCATCCGATACTGCTTTTTCGCCGCCTTCTTTCTTACTGCGAAACGTAAAGAGAAGTGGTGTATCGGGCAAGATCTCACGCAATGTTTGAAGTGCTTCTTTAACCGCAGCAATATCTTCCACGTTTTCAAAGAAGTCTACACGCCATTCGACAATATCTAATTCAATATTTTTAAGAAAAGTTGCTTCCTCTTTAAGAGCAGCAATCGTTTTTCCAACAATCGGTACGCAGATTTTCGGCGCGCCTTCACCAATCGTCACATTTTTAACTGTAACAGTACTCATTTGAATTCTCCTTTAGTCCTTGTTGATTGATTGTATCACATTTTAGAATAAAATTTCTTTGATATAATCAACAGGCATTTCTTCGCCTGTGAAAAGTTCGAATGCTTCGGCTCCTTGATAAAGCATCATGCCAAGACCATTAATGGCTTTTTTAGCACCATGTTTTTTGGCAAATTGAAGTAGTTTCGTTTCTTTTGGCATATACACTACATCAAAAACAACCAAATCAGGACGGATCATTTCCGGATCATTGATCAGGCTTTCATCTTCAAGTGGCTTCATGCCTACGCCCGTCGCATCAATATAGATGCTGCTTGCTGCAATTTCACGTTTAAATGCTTCTTGATCGGCCAAATCATAGACAGTTGCTTTACAATCTGTATGTTCATTAATTTTGCGTGCATTCTCTACAGCATTTTCAAAGCATTCATCTTGACGGTTAAAAATCGATAATTCTTTAACACCATCAAGAGCCGCTTGGATAGCGATTGCTGTTCCGGCACCGCCAGCACCTGTCATTGTTATTTTTTGTCCTTTTACTTCCACGCCCTCTTCACGAAGGGAACGCATAGCACCAGTACCATCCGTTACGTGACCCACTAGATGTCCTTTGCCATCTTTATTGACAACTGTATTGACTGCCCCCGCCAATTTTGCTGCTGGTGAAAGTTCATCCAAGTAAGGAATGATCGCTTGTTTATTCGGCATTGATACGTTGGAACCGCGAATCCCCATTGCCCGAATGCCTTTGATTGCATCTTCCAGTTCATCATTACCAACTTCAAATGCTAAATAAGCATAATCCAAGCCAAGTTTTGCAAAAGCCTCATTATGCATCGTTGGAGATAAGCTGTGACGGATCGGTGTTGCGATCAAACTGATTAATAGTGTGTGTCCTGTAATACGTTCTGCCATTTTTTCATCTTTCCTTTCAATTTGAGAATATTATAAAGAAGAAAACTTTGTGAACAAACGAACTTGTTTTTGCAGATGTTTTCTTCTGCTTGCTTAAAGGAAATTGGAAAAGAGCCGAAGCCCTTTTCCCAACTTTTATGCGCGTGCTCCGATTTTTTCTAATGTATAAAGAACATCACGGCCTTCACGCATACCTTCTAGAATTTTTCGTGCTTGTTTGCTGTCGCCAATGTTGACAATTTCTACATGGTGCTCCTGCCCGTAATCAAGCAGCTCGCTAAGCCCAGGATTTTCCGGACGCATGCCAAGGCAGACAAAACCATGGTCAAATGGAAGCTCGATTTCTTCGCCATCCGCTTTGACTTTGAAATGATCTGCACAAACCTCTGTTAGCGCGGTATTAGTCCGCTGCTCAACATGGTATTTTTCCAGCGTATCATTCATGGAAAGCTTTGTAATATGATCAAGGTCTTTTCCGAGAACCGGCAGCATTTCGACAATTGTCACTTTTGCTCCCCGTTCTGCAAAGAATTCCACTACATCAAGTCCAACTGCACCGCCGCCGATAACTACAATTCGTTTATCTGCAAAATCTGTGAACTGATCAATTTTTGAGATTAAACCGAAAATAGAGTGAACAGATCCATTTTCTTGGTCAATGTACTCATGCAAACCTTTAATTGGTGGAAGTAAGGGTTTGGAGCCTGTCGCGTTGATCACGACATCTGGGTTATATTTATGAATGAAAGCAGTATCTGCTTTGGTGCCAGTAAAGATTTTTAGATTGTGGAGCGATCTTGCCCGATTTTCAAGATATGTCGGTAAGTCAGCGATCCGGCGTTTATCCGGCAGTTTCGAAATTTCTCTAGATAGACCGCCCAGATAATCTTTTTCTTCAAACAAGAAGGTGTCACAGCCAACTTCTGCTGCTGTACAAGCTGCCTCAAGTCCGGCGGTTCCACCACCAATCACAACGACATTCGTCGGACAGTTCACTTGTGTTTTCTTATAAGCATCTTCATTTATTATATCAGGATTCACCGTACAACGGATCGGTTTCGATTTCGCAATCCGATGATCTGCACAGCCAATATTGCAGGAAATACATTTTCTAAGCATGTGTTCCTGTCCAGCAGCCACTTTGTTGACCCAGTTTGGTTCAGCGATCAAGCCACGCCCCATCGCTAGAAAGTCCGCTTCACCGTTTGCCAGAATTTCTTCTGCTCGTCTTGGATCACGAATATTGCCACTTGTGATAGTTGGTTTGCCAAATTTATCGCGAACTGCTTTGGAAAGATAGCTGCGCCAACCATCTTCAAGGTTCATTTGGTCGATCTGTAAATATAGATTGTTGTTGACTGCTGCCGACACATTCAAAATGTCCGCCTCTTCTTGGCAATATTCTAAGATTTCCAGAATATCTTCCAAATGGTTGCCCCCGTCAATAAATTCGTCTGCACTGAAACGGAGAATAATCGGGAAGAACGGGCCAACTGTCGCCCGCACTTTTTCAATGACCAATTTGACGATCCGTGCCCGATTTTCGGCACTACCACCAAATTCATCTGTCCGCTTGTTATAAAGTGGTGATAAGAACTGGCACAGCAGGTAAGAATGTCCGGCATGGATCTCCACTGCATCAAAGCCTGCTTGTTGGACACGTCTCGCAGCTTCCCCGTATTTCTCAACGATATCATAGATTTCATCTTTCGTAAGTGGGCGCGGGATGATGCCGCCCGGTTTAGATGGTACATCCGATGCAGATACCGGCTGTAATCCGCCTAAGCGCCCCGGATAAGCCGAAGCCCCTGCATGGTTGATCTGTACAGAAACCATTGCACCATAACGATGCAGACGTTCAGTTGCCTTTACAAAACCCGGAATATACTGATCATTGTCGATCCGTAACTGCGTTGTCCCGTTTGTACCATAAGGAAAATCAATGCAAACGTTTTCGATTGTAATCATTCCAGTGCCGCCCTTTGCACGCTGCTCATAATATTTAATATGTTCTTCTGGAAATTCACCGTTCATACTAGCCAGATTGGTTCCCATTGGCGGCATCACGATTCGATTTTTAAAGGTTGTGCGCTTTACTGTTAATGGTTTAAAAATATTCGGGTAATCAGTCATTCAAAATCTTCCTCCTGTAGAATAAGGTCCCGTATTCAGTTTTGTTAAGTTTTTCACGTTCATTTATGCACAAATTCATTTACATGTTCATTATATCGCTCAACAATCTATTAATCTAATACATATTTTCATTATTATTGATAGATTTTTTCTATAAAATGACGTACACTAAGGAAAAGAAAATCTTGAACAGGAGGACGGGATTATGAATCTGCGTCAGCTGTATTATTTTCGGAAGCTGGCTGAAAAAGAGCATTATACAGAGGCAGCTGCCGAACTTTCAATCACTCAGCCTTCACTGAGCCATGCAATCTCTGAACTTGAGAAAGAACTGGGCACTTATTTATTTGAAAAACAAGGTCGGAACATCCGTTTGACAAAATATGGTCGTTTTTTTCTCGCTTATGTAGAAAAATCACTGGATGAACTTGAAAAAGGGGAGCGGCTTCTGCAAGAACTCACCAGTCCCTCCAAAGGAAAAATTGATTTGGGCTTTATTTATACAATGGGCGCTCATTTTGTGCCCGAACTGGTACAAGCCTTTACTTCTGAGCCAGGGAATAAGGAAGTCACTTTTTCATTTTTCCAAGGGGCTACGAATTCAATCATTCCCAAATTAAAAGCAGAAAAGTTTGATTTGGCGATCTGCTCCTATGTAGAAGACGAGCCGGAAATCCAATTTACACCCATCACGCGGCAGGAACTTGTCGTTGTGGTTGCTAGAAATCATCCACTCGCACAAAAATCAAGTATTGATTTACATGAAACAGCTGATTATCCGTTCGTCTTTTTTGCCGATACAAGCGGATTGCGTCCTTTGATTGACTCTTTATTTGCTGAAATCGGAATCACACCAAACATTGCTTGCTATGTAGAAGAAGATACAGCCATGGCAGGTCTTGTCAGTGTTAATTATGGGATTGCCATTATGCCGAATATTTCATCGCTACCCCATTACGATGTAAAAGTTCTTCCGCTAACGAGTCCACAGCATGATCGTTTTATTTATCTAGCTACAGTCAAGAATCGCTATCTTCCACCAGCTGCACGTAAATTTCGTGATTTTGCGATTCAGTTTGGTGAAGACAACTATCTACATAAATAAACAGACACCGGTTGGCAGGAATCTCCCTGCAAATCGGTGTCTATTTTTGATTTTAAAAGAAAATACTATGTGCTCTCGCTTCAGAAACAAATCGATAATTGCCTGCTTCATCTTGCTCAATAAACGGCAGTAGATTCAAATAGGAAGCAAATTCTTCAAATGGCGGCAGTGTCCCTTGCTTCGTGCAGCCCTCAAGCACCGCATAAAGATCTACCTCAGAGAAGACTTTCGGCAAAAAGTCACTAACTTTTGTCGTCAAAAGGATTTCCTTCGTAATGCTTTCAAAAGCATCTGTCAAAATATCCTTATGATCAAATGCCAGTGGAAGTTCCAATGCTTTTTCAATCGAAAAAAGTGCAACATTCTGTGCATCATCTCCAGCTGCTCTTTTTTCCAGTGCTTCCAGCGGTACAAAAGCATAATGTGCTCGGGAAATGATCCAGCCACGCGGGTCACGGCCCGGTTTATCATAGACGCCAAATGCTGTCAGAGGAATATCTGTCAAACCGGTTTCTTCTTCCAGTTCGCGAATCCCTGCCGTATGGGCATCCTCATGCTCATCAACAAATCCACCGGGGATCGCCCATTTACCACCTTCCATATTCGGCTTGCCTTCTGCATTCATTTTAGCCCGCTCAATTAGTAAGATGTGCAGTTTAGGACGATTCGCTTCATTTTTAACTGTAAATAATAAAATATCGCTCGTATAGCCATCTGGTGTTCGAAATACTGAGGCATCATAACTTTTAAGTGCATCTTCTGCTTTTATAAATTGATCAGTCATTCTTTTTCCTCTTTTCTTTTTTTATCATCCAGTTTAAGCAAAGTAGTGCGTAAATTCTCGAAATGTGGCATCTGTTTCAATTTCATATTCGGAAAAGCCTTCAGCATTCGGCGTTCGGAAAATCGAAGCGGTCGCATCCCATGAGCCAGCTTCCAGTTTTCCTTTTCGTGTAGCTGCCCATTTTTCTGTAAACTTGCCTCAAATTCGGCCGTTCGTTTTTCAAGTGAGGCTCTCAGCTCATCTGCCTGATGCTCCATTTTGATGTGAAAATCGTGGATTGCTTTTTGAAAGCCAACCATACTTGTAACTGATTTTACCGTATCTATAAGCATAAGTATAGTGATGATCGCCGGTAAATAAAAACCGACTTGTCCGTAAAGCCAATTTGCGAACTGTTCTACTTCCGGATTAATCACTTTGACAATCAGTGTACAGCCGAATCCCCAGAATAGCGAGACAGGCACAGCAATTCGACCACCGATATTTAGCGGGACATCATGATAATCCCACCAAGTCGCATGAAAAAATTTTTCCAAAAAATAGCTTGTCAAATATTCCAAAATAGACACCAGCACAGCAGACAGCAAAAACAACCAAACAATGTGGTCTTTCAGCGGATCCATCAAGTAGAGGACCAGTACAACGCCAAACCCGTAAATCGGGCAGTATGGCCCAAATAAGAACCCGCGATAAACATATTTCCGTGCCTTTAATGAACAGTAGACAGTCTCCCATAACCAGCCCATCACTGCATAAATGAAAAAAAGAATAATTGCTATTCCCCAAGATTCCATGATTTCGCTCCTTTGTTCATTTTTACACAATCATCTTTATGTCTTACCCGAAAACAGCTATCAAAAAACCCACAACAAATACTGTTGCGGGTTTTACGTTTTAAATAATTTGTTTGCCGCCATATGTGCCATCAGGCGAAATCCGGTGACTCATGCGGTATTCTCCAGTTTCTTTATCAAATTGCAAGCCCGGCACCGTTAAACCTTTATGCGTCCGACGCTTGTTTTTCTTTGCTTTCGACGTACGTCTTGCTGGTACAGCCATTTTTTGCACCTCCACTCTTTCACATTTCCCATTGTAACGCTGCGAGCTCTTTTTTTCAAACTGCCTTAGATTTCTTTCACCCATTCACTGGCAGATCGGCGGGGTTTTGGGCTTGGGATCTCTGTTATCCGTGTCAAAGCAAAAACACCCATGACCTTTTCATCCGCCGGAATCCCCAATTTCTCTTGAAAGGCCTGTTCAAAAATAAATTTCCCTGAACGCCATAATGTGCCGATTTCTTTTTCGAAAGCCAGTATCTGGAAATTCTGAATAAATGCACTCACTGCACAAATTGCTTCAAAGTCTTTCTTTTCGTCACCCGTAACAGTGGACGTAATAATTAAAATCAGCGGACTATCGCCCACTTTCTTTTGCTGACTAGTAGCCAGTTCTGCTTTTTTCTCCTCCGTAAGTGGCGCATCCGCCTTGGCAGAAATTCCCGCGATTACAGCTTGGAAATAGAGGCCTTTTTGGACATCTTTATCAATTGTATAAACATGCCAAGGCTCGACTTTACTATGAAAAGGAGCTGATCCAGCCGCTTCTAACAACTCGGTCACAACTTTTTTGTCGAGCGGCTGATTGATGATTTTCTTGATCGAACGTCGTTTCAAGACTGGATGATCACTCGTGATTTCCATCTAGATTGACCTCCCTTTCAGCTGGTGCCTGCAAATGGACGACTTCATATTGTGTGATCGTACTGCTTAAGATTCCTTTGCGGTCACGCTGCTGGTCACGGCTGTTTTTCGTTCGACCATGTGTTTTTTTGAAAGAGTCGCTTTTTACCCAAGCCTTTTGTGCCGCCTCATCTATCCACTTACTTGTCACCACAATTTCCTCATAATCAGCATCTGGCAAATGCGTCTGCCAAAGCTCAAATCCTAAAAAACCTTCTACTTCAGCAATTTGTCGAGTCGGCGCCCCATCGCCTGCATGACCAGCAAATTGTTGAATAACATGTGCTGCATGTCCTTTTTCTACTTTGATTGTGTTTGTCACAATGATCATTTACACTACCCCCATTATAATTGATTGCGCTTTAGCACCATTATATTGATAATGATTCTCATTGTCAATTATTGATATTTTGCAACCACTCTTGTAGAACAACAGCTTGATTATGCGCAGTATCCTTGGCGCCATAAAGAAGAGTCACATTCCCCTCGGATAAAACTTTTTTGATATAGGCTCGAAAGTCAGCGGCCTGCGGATTCTCAGCAAGTTCTTTTAAATACGCCTTTTCAAATGCCTCAAACGATATTTCTTTCTGGTGAAAAGCTTTTCGGAGTTCATTCGTTGGTGCTATTTCTTTTGACCAATCATCAAGGTCAGCATTTTCTTTTGAGATTCCGCGCGGCCACAAACGATCGATCAAAATCCGTATGCCATCTTCCTTGCTAGACTGCTCATAAATTCGCTTAATTTTTAACAATCAGACCCCTTCTTTCACTTTTTTAAGTGATTCTTATCTCTTTACCGCCCTCTTCTCATTTTTGAGCCTTATCATAAACAATAGATTCCAACCACAATTACTTTTTCCCCTTTTTTTGTAATTGTGAATCTTATACTCCCTTTTTCAGCTCATCCGGTAGGTGGGCTGTTTTTTATTTTACCTAATTAAAAGCACCACCTTAAAAGGGGTGCTTTTATACATTTTAGCCAGCAACTATTGCTTTGCCTCTGTGTCATATAACAAATAGTAAAGTTCCTATAAAAATAATTATTGCTAAACTCGTCATTATAAATAATCCCCTATTTTTTCTTTTTCTCCTTACTTTTCACGAGTGATAACGAATAAACATGGTTGAATTTAAAATACGGCTATAAAAAAGCTGCCCTCATTTCGTGGACAGCTCGAATTTCAATGCTATGAAGTTGCTATTTTCTTCTCAACACATGATCTGCATTTTTATGACTTAACTCCGTTAAACTCTCCTAAAACCGCAAAAATTTGGTGAATATCTTGCTTGATGTCCTGATAACGACCCTCGCGATAATAATCCATAAAACCTTCTAGTCCGCATTTAATCACTGTGAATTCTGTCGGATGATTTTCACGTTCGGTGCATTCAATTGATTTTTCAGCCAGTTCGCCGGCCTCTCTTTCATTAAAACCGAATTGATATACTAACGCTGCCACAAGGCTTGACTGTACATCGCTACCGCTCGCATCCATTTCTGAACCAAGCATCGTCAACATCCCTAATAAATAGGCAACGATTACTTTAATTTCTTTTTTTGAATATTTATCTCGATTAAAATCAATGGTTTCTACAAACAAAGCTGCACATTTTTCGGCTTCTGCAAAAAATGATTTATCCAACTTCCTCAACGCTCCTTTTTAAAGAAAAACAAGCAGTTTCTGCAACTGCTTTCGTCACTATTTCCAAATGACAAATTTATTATAACACTTTTATTTTTAGTGACAAGAGGCGATGTGATAAGAATGCGTTTTCTTCATAAATTTTATTTTTTCTACGCTCAATTTGGATAAATATTTTAAAAAACAGTCAATTTGTACTACAATAAAGATAAGGTTTTTAATTCAAAGCATCGGAGGAAAAAACATGTCCAGCAAGCGTCCAGAACTATACGACTATCTGATTGAAAAAGGGCCTGTTATTGCAAAAAAATGGTCAAAATTTATGAATTCAGCCTACATTGAACCTCGTAGCAATTCAGATTACCAAGAACAACTTTATCAAGAATATTTACAAACCAATCAGCTATTTGTTTCATATCTGCTTCCAGAAAAAGATCTTTTCGAGCAGAACCTAAAAAAATGGTCGATAAAAATCGTCGAAAAAAGAATCAACAGCAATATGCCCATTACAGCAATCTACACTGTCGCTTCTAAAGTCCGTATTACATATATCAAAATGATTAAAGAATATGTAGCGCTTTATCCTGAGTTCACCGTAGAAGAAGCACTCGATGCCACGATGGCTATTGATGAGGCTTTTGCTATCCTCACCTCTCACTACACGCATCGTTATCAAGAAGTGATGACTTATCGGCTTGACGCTCAACTAAACCTGATCACAGAACTTGGGACCCCTATCATTCCAATCACTAAACATGTGGCGATTCTTCCGCTTGTTGGCGGTATCGATACATTTCGAGCGCGTAAAATCAAAGAAATCATTCCAAAAAAATGCGCTGAAACTGAAATCGAGATTCTATATATTGATTTATCCGATTCGCCTGCGCTGGATGCAGTGGTCGCTGAACAACTATTTGAGCTGATGAAAATTTTGGAACTTCTCGGCATTCAATCAATGTTCTCCGGCATTCGACCAGAAATAGCTCAGTCTGCGATTCAAGCGGGACTGGATTTTAATCATATTGAGAGTTACAATTCACTTTCTGTTGCATTAAAAGAGAATTACGTTATTCGTTAAAATAGGCTTCCTGCTATCCGATTAAAATGTCGGTTCAGCAAGAAGCCTGCTTTTTTATTTAAAGAGCACATTCGCCACCGCTACAGTCAGGTGCATCTTTTCCCTGCTGGGTCGATACTTCGTCAGCAACTTTTTCCAACACCGCTGCAAAACTTTCCACAGGCTGCGCGCCAGAAAGAGCATACTTGTTATCGATCAAAAAGAAGGGAACACTATTGATGCCAAGCTCCATTGCTTTCGTTTCATCAATGCGAACAGGCGCCAAATATTCATTCGAACGAATAACCTCACGCGCTTTGTCTCGATCAAGGCCCACTTCTATCGCTAATTTCACTAAGGTCTCCTCATCATTCAAAAAAGCCCCTTTTGTAAAGTAAGCATCAAACAACCGCTCGACTAACGCTTCCTTCTTGCCTTCGATTCCGGCATATTGAGCCAGACGGTGAGCCGTAAAGGTATTGGTAGCCTGGATCGCATCAAAGTCATACTGGAGACCTGCTAGTTCTGCCATTTGACCGATTTGACCATTCATCGCCCGCGCTTCCTCATAACTCTTGCCATATTTGTTCGCAATCAACTGATGGATATCCTCATCGTACCGCTCCGGCGCATTTTGATCCAGTTCAAAGCTATGAAATTCAATTTCGATATCTTTCCGTCCTGCCACTGCTGTTTCAAGGTTACGCTTGCCTATATAACAAAATGGACAGGCAAAATCTGACCACACATCAATTTTCATTTTTATTCCTCCATTACAATCACGCTTACAAAAAGTAAGTTTTTATCAGCATAACGTTTCACATGGATAATTGCAACCAATCTGTTTGGACAAAAAAAGATACAGCCTGAATGTCGCTATCTGTCAGCCAGATTGAGCGATTCACACTGCATCCGTTTTTTCGTTTATTGTTCTTGTTCCATTTGTTTACGGCGCATTCTTTCGCGAACACCGACCTTTTTAATCTGTTTGCTGCGAAGTTGCCCGCATGCCGCGTCAATATCGGTTCCATGTTCTTGCCGAATCACACAATTGATGCCGTTTTTCTTCAAAATATCATAAAAAGCAAGTACATCTTCCTTTTTACTACGCTGATATTGATTATGTTCATCCACTGGATTATATGGAATCAAGTTAACGTAAGACAAGTGGCGCTTATTTTTAAGAAGATTAGCTAGTTCTTGCGCTTCTTTTGGATGATCATTCACATCACGAAGCATAATATACTCGAAAGTCACACGACGATTTGTCTTTTCCACATAATACTCAATTGCTTCCATCAATTTTTCAATCGGGAAGGTTTTATTGATGCGCATGATGCTTGTGCGCAGTTCATCATTGGGCGCATGGAGAGAAATGGCCAAGTTGACTTGGAAATCTTCATTCGCAAAGTCAATGATCCGCGGAGCCAGACCGCTTGTTGAGACGGTAATATGACGAGCACCGATCGCTAGTCCCTTATCATGATTGATAATACGAAGGAAGCTCATCACATGGTCATAATTGTCGAACGGCTCACCAATCCCCATTACAACAACATGGCTAACACGCTCTTCTAAACCACGTGCATCAAGATAATGCTGCACATTCATGATTTGAGCAACGATTTCTCCTGAAGTGAGATCCCGCTGCTTTTTCAGCAGACCACTAGCACAGAACGTACAGCCGATATTGCAGCCCACCTGCGTTGTGACACAGACGGATAAGCCGTATTCATGCTTCATCAAAACCGTTTCGATCAGATTGCCATCTGGCAGTTTGAATAGATATTTTGTCGTCCCGTCATTTGACTCTTGTACGATTTGCTGTTCTAAATGATTGATGACAAAATTTTCATCTAAAAGGGAGATACTGTCTTTTGGTACATTGCTCATTTCTGTAAAAGTCGTGACACGTTTGCGATACAGCCAATCCCATACCTGCTGTGCCCGAAATTTTTTCTGACCGTGTGCTTCGAACCAGTCGATCAGTTCGTTCATTGTCAATCCGTAAATGGATTCTTTTTCCATGGTTCAGCCTACTTTCCGTTTTTTCAAATCATCTTTATTCTATACGTTTTAAAACGTCATCGCAACAGGGAATTTTGCCCATAAAAAAACTCCCCTGCATGGTGCGGGGGAGTCAACGGTTATTTCACTTCAATATCACCGGAGCTAGTGGTAAGTGTAATCGTACTTGTTGCTCCGCTTACACTATTTGGTACTTTGATATCACCAGAATTTGTTTTTGTATTGAAGATGGCTTCTGCACCGGACGGAAGTTCTAATTCGATCGAGCCAGAGTCACTCTTAGCCTCTACTTTTGCTGGTAATTGGTTAAATGTCATCTCTAAATCACCCGAAGAGGATTCGGCGGTAACATTTTCCTTCAAGCCATCCAATTCGATTGAGCCGGAATCTGTGTTAGCTGTGACTTTCCCTGTTGCACCGCTCGCTTCAATGTCACCGGAACTCGCCCGATAAGTGCTTTCTTTACTGGCCGTGTTAACTGTTGAGATTTCACCAGAATCTGTGCTAAGTGATAAACGGCTGCCAGAGATGGTATCTGTATCAATACTGCCCGAACTTGCTTCTGCTACCAAATTGCCTTGATGACGTGCCACTTCCAGATCACCGGAATCCGCTGAATAATGAGCGTCTCCTTTGGTATCTGTCATGACCGTGTCGCCTGATCTGTTTTCAATATTGATTTTTTCCGTTTCTACACTATGAAGTATTAAGTCACCCGAATCTGCCTGCAAGTCTGCTTGGACAAGTTGACCATCTTGAATCGTCACATCTGCTGAACGACCATCCACTTTTAAATTCTTCAGCATATTAGGGGCAGTCAGATAAACCGTGATGGTTTGCTCGCCATAGACATGGAATTCAAAAAAGTTGAACCAGTCATCTTGATCTGTCGTAACAAGCGTCAGGCTCTTGCCCCCATCTTCTGGTTTCGCTTTTTTAAGCTGCTCAATTTCGCCATCTGAATAACGCCCGCTCACTTCTACATAATTTTTACCAGTTGTGCTTTCTTTAAACTGTACGTTCGTATCATGAGATGTCTCAAGTTTCAACTCATTGACGCTTTTATCTGATAGTTCATACGTCTGCTTGAATGTTGTTCCGCTATCGACCATTTCTCCCTTATTAAAGGTCAAAAGAAAACCAATACCGCCAATAATCAGCAAAACAAGCCCTGCCAAAAAGACACGCTTCATCCATCTTGTTTTATTCATAGCGGTTGCCCCCTTTCAAAACATAGCTGTGACTCGCAATCCAAAGTAGTGTTAGATCCTTGATCCATTTGGTGAAGTAAAAAGCGATCGGAAGAAGCATCAGACCTAAACCCACCATGGCAATCGAGGCAAACATTTGATAGAAAGCAATATCCTGCCCCAAAATCATTGCGATTCCAACAAAAGCAGGAGATAAAATAAAGCTGCCACTAATGCCCCAAACCGAAATCACAAGTCCCCACACGGTTGCAGCGATTGGAAGAAGCAACACTAAATCTAAGAAGATCAAACCGATAAACAACAAAACCCGACTTCCAGGTGTTCGATTGCTACTTGTCTGTCTCGGTACATAGTAAGTCTCCATTTCCTTTGTTGGGTCTTGGAGAAGTTCCTCTCGTTCCGCAAAAATGTCATCCGCGATTGATTTTGGCGAGCCTAAGCCCATCACAATCTCACTTTCCGTTTTACCTTCTGCTTTCCCATTCCGGAAATGTTCCTCATAATCATTCAAAAATTCTTCTCTTTCATTTGCATTTAAACGGTAGAGCCGTTCTTCAAGCTCAGCCATGAATTCCGCTTTCGTCATCCCGTTTTCCCTCCTTTTCCAGTAATCTTGAGACGCTGTCTGTAAAATTACTCCATTCAAAAATCAATTCATTCAAGTACATCTCACCCTTAACTGTCAACTGATAGTATTTTCGTGAAGGTCCTTCGCTTGATTCCTTCAAATAGGTCGTGCAGTAGCCTTCTTTTACAAGTCTTCTAAGTACTGGATAAATTGCGCCTTCTGCAACTTCAATATAAATGGAGACTTGTTGTGCTAACTCATATCCGTAGCGGTCCTTCGCTCGAATCAAATAAAGGCAGCAAAGTTCCAATACACCTTTTTTAAACTGCGGATTCACTTCCATCATTACCCTCCATTCCACCATTTAGTAATTTAAAAACATCAGTACTAAACATTATTTACTAGTCACATACAGTATAACACTCACTACTGTTCTATGCAAGGTACTAAAAAATAAAAATTGTAATGACTTCTTTAAAAAGTTTTAAACTTAATATCTTTTACATCCCATCGATTGTATAGTAGCATTAAAGTAACCTACGAAAATCTACTGAAATGGAGGCCTTTCATTGACCAATCAACCATTTTTACACATAGAAAAAATATTAAATGAAATAGAAAAAGTAATCGTTGGTAAAAGAAATGTAGCAAAACTCAGCCTGACTGCTCTCCTTGCTGGAGGTCATGTCCTGATTGAGGATGTCCCCGGAGTTGGAAAAACCATGCTTGTTCGGGCGCTGGCAAAATCTATCGGAACAAATTTTAAACGGATTCAGTTTACGCCAGATCTTTTGCCGGCAGATGTGACAGGAGTATCTGTTTTCAATCCTGAAACCCGTGAATTCGAATTTCGTCCTGGACCAATCATGGGAAATATCGTACTAGCTGACGAGATCAACCGGACAGCACCTCGGACACAGGCAGCACTGCTTGAAGGAATGGCTGAGAAGCATGTCACAGTTGACGGCATCACCCGATCGCTGAATGACCCATTCTTCGTTATGGCTACGCAAAATCCGATCGAATATGAAGGGACCTATCCTCTTCCGGAAGCCCAGTTGGATCGCTTTATGCTGAAAATCAATATGGGCTATCCAACTCGCGAGGAGGAGCTAGCGCTACTATCTGCCAAACAAAACGGCGAGTCGATCGAGGCCGTGGAAACGGTTGTGACCGAAGCCGATTTGCTCCATTTAAAAGAAGCAGTAAAAGCTGTTTTTGTCAGCGAGGAAATCAAGCGATATATCGTTTCCCTAACAGAAGCAACGCGTCAACACCAAAGCGTAGCTCTTGGCGTCAGCCCACGCGGTACTGTGGCACTCATGCAGGCTGCTCAAAGTTTTGCGTTAATCGAGAAGCGAGAATTCGTCCTGCCTGATGACATTCAGTATTTACTTCCGTTCGCATATAGTCACCGGCTGCTTTTAAAACCGGAAGCTCTTTACAATGAAGAAACGAATGCCAAAATCCTGACTGATATTCTGGCGCAAATCCCCGTGCCAGTCGAGAAAGGATAATTTCTAATGACAACAAAACGCGCTTTAATTCTGATGCGCTTTGGGATTTTTCTGCTTCTTTATGTGGCTTTATGGACGTACACCCTTTTTCAGGGAGATTTTGCCAGTTGGTTTCTCACCTACTTTTTTAGTTTTATTTTGCTATTGCTTATCACAGGAGCACTTTTCAAACTAAAAAATTGGCAAATCAAACGCGACTTTCATAAAACGCGCATTCAAGAAGGCGAGACGGTTCGACTGACGCTGCATTTTTCCAGAAAGCATGCTTTTCCAATGGGCTATTTGCTGATACAGCAAGCTTTACCGGAAACACTTGGGGAGCTTTCGGACCGGCAGCAGGTGATCTATCCCTTTTTTAAGCGCTCGATCACTGCCAACTTGATGCCGTTTACTGCGGTTCGAGGTAAGCATGTTTTTCCAGCTGTTGAGGCGGAAACGAGCGACCCATTTGGTTTGATAGAAAGAAGCGCTCGACTTGGGGAAGCTGCCGAACTGACCGTTTACCCACGTTATTTTCCAGATATCTTGATGAAGATCAGTGAGAATTCACCCGAAAATGAACGAGATGCCGCCAACTGGACATTCAAAAAAAATCAAAATATCCACGGGTTGCGCGAATTCACACCCGGCGACCGGATTTCTTGGATTGACTGGAAATCTTCAGCTAAGACGGGTAAGGTGATGGCGCGTGAATATGAAAATAGTTCTTCCAGTCGCATCCGTGTGATTTTCTATGGACAGGCGCATTCGCATTTTGATTTTGCTCTTCGGGCCGCCTATTCTTTCACCCGTAAAATGCTGGAACAAAACGGTGAAGTCAGTGTGGCTATTCTTGCCGAAAATGGGCAGACATTTGGTTTTAGTCGAGGTCAAGCCAAATTGGAGGACATCGCAAAAGCTTTTGCCGAAGTCGCCCCTGAAACTGCTGAAAAACTAGCAGAACCGCTTACCAGTTTACTGGCTCAAAATCAACGAACCATTCTTTTTACACCTTTTGTCGACCCATCTCTTCAAAGAATCGTTCGCTCTAGTGTCCAAAAGCAGACAATCCAGTTAGTCAGTATATTAGAAAGTGGACAGATGGATGCAGGAACCATTTACCTATCGAAAAAAGCACTCGCTTTGCCTGCAACTGGGAATGGAGGTGGTAGCGATGAAATCCATGGCTAAGCTTGCCCCTTTTGTTCTGTATCTGCTGGCGCTTTTGTTGATTTCTGAATGGATCTATCCGTTCGTTTATTTGACAAAGCTTTCTGGTGCCGGATGGGCGATCCTTTTTGTCGCATTATCGCTCGCCATGTATTTCCTACGATGGCGCTTTTACGTGACACTGCCAGTCCACCTTTTATTGTTATACCTTCTGACAGGTATTTATTATCATAATGGAAATCCTTTTGACCCCAGCTGGCTATCTTCTTTTTTCACAGCAGTCAAAAGCGGTTTTGTCAACCTGCTCTCTTTTAACGCTAGCAATATTGGAATGATTTTCGTTACATTGATTTTCTTTGTCGCACTCTGGCTCTTGAGCTATATCACCGCCTACAGTATTTTACGGAAGCAGCGGATCATGAGCGTACTTGTTTTGACCGTTGTTTATTTGACCGTTGTTAATACATTTACAAGCTATAACGGCGGCTTTGCTTTGATTCGAACAATCATTCTTGGTTTTGTGATCCTTCACTTTGCTTTATCGATGCGGCTTGAAACTTCGAATCGACTTTCCGGCCTCACATCCAAATGGCGACCGGCTGTTTATCATATCAGCATCCTCGCCCTTCTGGCCATTTTTATCTTGGCAAGTATGAGCATGCCACGGCAAGGTCCTTATTGGGCAGATCCAGTGCCGGCTATCAAAAGCACACTTGGCATCGGTACGACCAAAACAGTAGGTTACAGTGAAGATGACACACGTTTGGGCGGTTCACTTGAAGCGGATCACAGTGAAGTCTTCCAAGTCCAAACAGATCGTCCGCACTATTACCGTGTTGAGGCGAAACGAACTTATACAGGGGTCGGCTGGGCCAATCAAACCAATACCAAACAGACTTACTTTGAGTCGAACAGCGCCATCCCGCTGAGCCTGAATGAAACATATGCAGATGAAACAGCAGATGTCACATTTTCTTTTGCGGCTTCCAATGACTATCTCGTTTATCCATATGGCAGCCAGTCGATTCAGTCATCCAATCAAACTTTTGCAATGAGGAATACGACAGAAAAAATCACCCCGGCTGACACGATCAAAAACTATTCCATCGCCGTAGCTGAACCGATATATGATACGAAAAAAATGCGTGAAGCCACATATGGTGGGGTAAGCAATCAATTTATGGCTCAGTATACGCAGCTGCCAGATACACTTCCTGACCGTGTAAAAGATTTGGCAAAAAAGATCACGAAAGATACAACCAACCCTTACGATGCAACCAAAGCAGTCGAAAATTATCTCAGCTTTAGTGGTCGCTATACTTATAGCACAACAGAGGCGACAGACACATTGCCAGATGCCGACTACGTTGACCAGTTTCTATTTGAGACAAAAATTGGCTATTGTGATAATTTTTCGACGGCTATGATTGTCCTTTTACGTGCGGAGGGTATCCCGGCTCGATGGGCGAAAGGTTTCGCTGCCGGTGAAAAAATTCAGACAGCCGAGAATGAAAAGACGACGTATCAAATTACAAATGACGATGCCCACTCTTGGCCAGAAGTTTATTTCCCTGGAACTGGCTGGGTACCATTTGAGCCGACCGCTACATTTTCCAATCCGGAACAATTTATCAATTCCAATTCTGACGCAACCGAAAATAATCAAAATGGCTCAAGCTCTTCCAGTGAAACACCTGCTGATCAAAGCAAAGACAGTCAAAATAGCAGTCAGACCGACCATCAAAATGGTTCTGAACAAACACCTAAAGAGAAAGCTGAGCAATCCGCCAAAACACATGCAACCAGTAATTTCAAATTGCCAAGCTGGTTTTGGCTGGTACCGTTTCTCCTCGGGATCTTGCTTATCATACTTGGCGTGATTTTCCAACGACGACTTCGGATTTTATCACTTGAAAGAAAGATTCGGCAAGAAAAAATCACCTTCACTAAGGCTTATTTGACACTGATCAAACTGTCTGCAAAGGTCGAGCCACGCCAAGCTCAGGAAACGCTGCGCAGTCACGCTGGAAATCTGGATCAAAAAATGAAGACGACTTCTTTCAGCGATCTGACAACCAGCTATGAAGCTTTCTTATATGGCACTCAGTCGCTCACATTGGCGGAAGAAAAAGATGCGCTTCTACAAGTGATTCAACATTTAAAGAATTTCAAATCAAAAAATACGCATTAAAAAAATGCCTCTAACGCTTTTCCTTAAGCTGCTTAGAGGCATTTTCCATGCTATCCTAGATTTCAATCACGATTTTCCCAATATTCTTCCCTTCAAACAGCGAGAGAAAAGCGGGGATGATTTGATCAAAACCATGAACAATGGTTTCTTTATGTGTCAGCTTCCCTTCCTCCAGCCATTTGATCAACTGCTGCCGTGCCTCTGGAAAAGCGTCTGCATAGTTCCCAACTGTAAAGCCTTTCATCTCAGCACTGGTTTTGATCAGATAGCTTTGAATCCGAGGTCCATTGTCTTCTTCGGCCGTTTTATTGTAGGCAGAGATCGAACCGCAAACAGGGATCCGTGCATAACGATTCAGTAGCGGCCACACCGCATCACTTACTTTTCCGCCTACATTTTCAAAATACACATCAATGCCGTCCGGACAAGCTTTCTGTAGTATTTCTGGGTAATTGTCTGCGCGATAATTGACGCCTACATCAAAGCCCAGCTCCTGCACCATGTAGCGGACTTTTTCATCACTACCTGCAATCCCTACGACTCGCGCGCCTTTTATTTGTGCGATTTGACCAGCTGCTGACCCGACCGCCCCTGCGCCCGCACTGACAACAACCGTTTCTCCGGGCTGAGGTTTACCGATATCCAACAGTCCAAAATAAGCTGTCAGACCTGTCAGACCGATCACACCTAAATAGGCAGGGGCAGACGCCAAACTGACATCGATTTTTCGTACCTGTGCATCTGGCAGGATGACTTCCTTTTGCCAAGGAACCGTCGCGATTACTTTTTCCCCGACAGCGAAATCCTGACTTTTGGAACGAATGACTTCCAAGACCCCCGTACTTGCTATAGGCTCGCCCAGTTTAAACGGCTCCACATAACTTTTTACGTCATTCATTCTTCCTCGCAAATACGGATCCACGGATAGATAGGCCAACCGAAGATGCAGCTCTCCTTCACGTAATCCTTTTAGCTTGATCTCTTTATGTTCAAAATCCGTTTGCTTAGGAAGACCGATTGGACGTTTTTTTAAGATGATCTGCTCCATTTTAGTCACAACCTCTCTACATTCTATTAGGCTGTTACCACCTTCCTCGGTCGGCTAAACGCAAAAGTCATTCTTAAAGCGGATGGCAGAACTTTTTCTACTTGATACAATAACAAAAAAGAGAGGACAGAATCCCCTCTTTAGTATGTTTTATTTCTTTTCTGCTACTTTTTTAAACTCGAAATTTTTCATCCAGCCTTTTTTCCTACGAATCGAAATATAACCGATCACGGAAACGACAAAAGCACCAAGGAAGTCGACAAATAAATCACCCATTGTATCGGCAACTGCCGCATGCCCCTGCAACATTGTACCATTCTCCAGCATCGTCTTCTGCATATTCATACCAAAAAGACCATCTGCTGTAAACTCATAAAATTCCCAAACGACACCAAGTGATACGGCAAAACAGCAGGCAAACAACGCTACAAAGAAGGGACTCAGATGCATTGCTACTTTATCATGGTTGTTCAACAGATTAACGATTGAAAAGCCCAGACAGCCAAGCATTGCACCACTAAACGTATGCAAGATCGTATCCCAATTTGGAATCAAATAGTAAAAGCTGCGAACTTCCCCAAGATAAATGGCACAATATAAGAAAATAATAAAGACGATATACATAGCTCCGGGAATTTCCAGCTTTAATTTTCGTCCAATAATCGATGGCAGGAATAAAACGACAATCCCCAGCACGCATTGCATCAGCATGAGTGAGTAGTCGCCCTTCGTCTGTTCTCCTTCAGGAACCGGACCAGACGGGGCAAGTGCTAGATTAACTGCAGCATAAACAGTAGAAGCAAGCAATGTGACAAGTACAAAGATCGCTAAAATTTTTGCCCAATTCCATTGTTTGATTTTTTTCATTTTTTTCCTCCTTTTTTCGAACATACTTTATTATAGCCGACTAATACTCAAAAAAGAAATAAAAACGAAATTTCTTGCAGGGTTTTTGTTTTTTAGATCGTCTAAATTTATAGATAGAAAGGCGGTGAAGTCTTGGATAGTGATGAACAGCTGATTCAAAAAATCAATAACGGCCAACAGGAATTATTTGAAATCTTAATTGAACGATATCAAAAACAAGTTTTTTCGCTTGCCTTCAAATCTGTTCATCATGAAAAAGATGCGGAAGATCTTGCCCAAGAAATTTTCTTGCAGGTCTATCGTTCGCTAGGAAGCTTTCATCAGCAAGCCAAGTTTTCCACATGGCTTTACCGACTCTCGATGAACAAATGTCTGGATTGTTTGCGTAAAAACGGGAGGAAGCAGGAGATTCTTTCTTCTGAGTTGTCCGAGGAAGCACACGTAGCAGATTCCCCCGAAAAGATCATTCTTCGTAAGGAAGAGCAGCAGCTAGCACATGAATATCGGAATCAACTACCCGATAAATACCGCATCGTGATTGATTATTATTATTTTCAAAACTGGCGCTATCAGGAAATTGCAGCTGAACTAGGCTTGTCAGTCAAAACAATTGAGTCTAGACTTTACCGAGCCAAACAAATGATGCGTCAAAAAAGGTTAGGTGATCGAAATTGAAATGCCTGTCAGAAGATCAATTGATGGCTTATTATTCATTTGAACTTGCCGATGCAGATAACCAGCAGATTGAAAAACATCTCAAGTCGTGTCCTCTGTGCCAGGAGAAGGCTGCCCTCATTGAGCACCTAACATTTGAATGGCAGCAACCGATGAAAGAAGCACCTCTTGATTTTTCAAAAAAAGTCATGCGTCGGACTCATGGCCCACTTCCCAAGCGAAGGAAAAGAAAACTCTATTACCAACTTTCCCTTGCCGGAGTTGCTGCATTGCTGTTTTTACAATTCAATTTACCGATGCAAATCATCCAATTGACCGACCAAACAGTCAATGCAGTTCATATCACCTCAAAAAAATTCAACCAAGTCGTTCAGCATAAGAAAAATGGTTTTCAAAAAAATTTGGAGGAACGAAAGGATGGAGGTCCTAAAAAATGAGAACACCTAAAAAATGGGTATACTTTTTTGCGCTCATGCCTGGCGCCGGACATTTTTATTTAGAATATATGACACGAGGTTTACAGTTAATGCTCCTATTTTTCGGGACGATTTTTGTTTCAGCTCAACTTTATGGAGGATTTCTGCTGATCTTTATCCCCGTTATTTATTTTTATAGTTACTTTGATGCGATCAAACAATATCATTGGATCAAAGATACTGGTTATCGCGAAGATCGACCAATTATTCCCTGGGAAATAATCACTGTACATCGCCGCTGGGTGGGCTGGGCATTGATCGGCTTTGCTTTTCTAATCGGTTTCAATACTTTTTTCACTGACTTTATCTATATGATCTTTCCTTATCAAATCAGTGACTTTCTGTTTAATTACGGCAGCAAACTGTTAGCGATTCTCATTATTGTAGTTGTTGGGATTGCTTTGATTCGCAGTGAACGTGATGAAAAAGAAAGCTGGCATGAATAAAAGCTTGGAAGCAGCATGCAAAAATAAGTGCTGTTTCCAAGCTTTTTTATAATTTTTGGAGCTTTTCTTGATATTTCTCGAACAGCTACTCAAAGAATGCCTGATCAAACAAACGATATAAAAAAGAGGCCCTGTACCAGAAACATCTTCGTACAAAGCCTCTTTCGACTACTTATTAATAAAATCCTGTACTGCTTGTGCATTGGCGTCAATATCAATGCGGAGGACAGATCCAGCCCCTGAAATATATTGATTTTCCCAAGAACCGTCGATTGGTACGGTCATCGTTTCAATATCTTTTGTTTTACCTAAGGCAAAATCCATACCGGTTTTGAGAATTAGTCCGGTCGGCAAATCAGTGGATGTATAGCCTTGGATCGTACCCAAGACACTTGGAAGTTTGAAAATACTCGTTGCGGTAAGTGCTTGCTCTTCCACTGCTTCTAAGACCTGCTGCTGCCGTTCGACTCGACCGAAGTCTCCTTCTGAGTCATGACGGAAACGGGCATACTGCAAGAGTGTCTCACCATCCATTTTTTGCTTGCCAGCTTTGATATCTGCATCGATATTTTCCGACATATCTTCTTTTACATCGATTTCGATTCCATCTGGCGCCAAAGTATCAATGATTTTTGGAAAGCTTTCAAAATTTGCTACGACATAATAATTACAATCGATTCCAAAATTTTCTTTTACTGTTTGTCGAACGAGTTCCGGCCCGCCATATGAATAGGCCGCATTGATCTTATTCTTACCATGTCCCGGAATATCTACATATGTATCCCGCATCAATGAAATAAGTTTAGGTGTCTTCGTTTTTGTATTATAACTTGCAATCATAAGTGAATCGGAACGTCCTTGATCTGAGCCACGAGAATCGCTTCCCATAAAGAGAATATTCACAACATCTCCGCTTGGCTTCGTACCATTAAATTCAAATTCTTTCATTTGGCTGGCATCTTGAGCTTCTTTTAAGCTGGAACGATATTGTGTATACTCATAAATCGCAAGTCCTGCGATAGCCAAGACGAGTACTAATAAAATTATGCCAATGATGCGCCCTACACGGGGCTTTCGTTTTTGCTTGTGTCTTGCCATTTTATTTCACCTCAATTTTTAACTACCACTGTTTCCCAGTAATTATATATTACAATAAAATGACAAAAAGACCGAGCAAAAACCATTTAAGAATTTTTAAAGATTTTAAATAAAACAATTAAAAGTCTCAAAATCTGCTATTATATTTTTAGTATACTCAATGATTTAAAGGGATTCATCACTATTTGCTGAAAGACCATCTGTGCTACTGTCGTTGCTGGAAGTACTGTCATCTGTTGAACCCTCGCCCTGCGTGGCTCCGGTATTTGCATCTGGCGGTGTCATTTGTCCATTTCCATCTGAGGAGCTTCCCGGCATCATTTGCCCATTTTGTTGCATATTTCCTTGTGTGTCCGTTACAGTTGTTTTTGCTGAATATAGTTCATAGCTTAAAATTCCAATGATAATAACAGCCAAAGCACTGATGAGGATCGTAGCGGTTTTCCAGTGATTAGCAGGTAATCTATTCATAAATAATGATTTTTTGGCCTGATTCTCTTCCATTTTCACATCATCCTTTCGTTGCCCTTATGTTATCAGCTAAATAAGAACAAAGTATGAATGCATAAAGAAAAAAATGTAAAAATACATCGTAATTTTATAGACAAAACGGTACAATATAAGAGTAATAGTTATCGTTTCCGTTTTTTAAACATATATTTATCCAAAAGAAAGTTGAGGGATTTCTATTATGAGAAAAAAAGCAGCAAAAAAGCGAACGGGATGGCTCATCATTGGTTCAATAATTGTTCTCCTAGCTGTGGGAAGCATTTTAGCTTATTTCTATTTAAACAGCCGATCTGAAGCAAAAGACGCAGAAGCTGCTGGTGAAGCCTTTACTGATCTACTTGTTAAGGAGAAGTATGACCAGCTGGGCGGAATGGTTACTTCTAAATCCCTTCAAGATGCTGGTTTTACAAAAGCTGCTATGCAGGAAAAGTATCAAACGGTTTATGATGGTATCGGTGTTAAAAATCTTAAAGTTTCGAACTTAAAAACAACAGAAGACAAAGATGGCCGCTACCAGCTGAGTTATGATTTAGATATGGAAACGAGTCTTGGTAAATTGAGAACCCAGAAATATCAAACAACGATCTCAAAAGATGGTGATACTCTAAAAGTGGATTGGAAGCCCAGTTTGATTTTTCCTGGGATGGTCAAGGACGATAAAGTCCGAATGACAACAGATGAAGCTAAACGAGGCGATATCGTGGATCGTAATGGTATCCCGCTTGCAACAATCGGGCAATTCAAAGAAGCAGGCGTTGTGCCAGGTAAATTAGGCGATGGCGATGAAAAGACAAAAAACATCCAGACAATCAGTGAAAAATTGGCGATTCCTGTCGATGATATCAATAAGGCGCTTGATCAAAAATGGGTGAAAGCTGATAGTTTCGTGCCTTTAAAAACGATTCTGAATAATGTGATGCCAGAAGCGACTGGCTTGACATATGCTCAAAAAGAGCTGCGGACTTATCCACTCAACGAAGCAGCTGCTCATTTGATCGGCTATGTCGGCGAAGTAAGTGCCGAAGATATTGAGAAAAATCCTGCCCTGAATGTAGGTGATGTGATCGGAAAAACCGGTTTGGAACGCGTCTATGACAAAGATTTGCGCGGCCAAAACGGTGGTGAAATCAAGATCGTCAATGATGCGACAAATAATGCCACCACCCTGCAGAAAGTCGACCGCCAAGATGGTAAAACGATCAAACTGACACTGGATGCTGGAATCCAAAAGAAAGCCTTTGATAGTTTAGGTAGTGAAACAGGGGCTGTGACAATGATCAATCCGCAGAATGGCGACTTGCTAGCACTTGTCAGTACGCCAAGTTATGATGCGAATCAAATGACAGCTGGTATCTCTTCAGAAGACTATGCAAAATATAATAATGATGAGCGAACACCTTTCTTAGCCCGCTATGCTACTCGTTACGCACCAGGCTCGACTTTTAAAACGATCACAGCAGCAATCGGACTTGATGATGGGATCACGACACCCGATAAGACCCGCTCGATCGAAGGCTTGCAGTGGCAAAAAGACAGTTCATGGGGCAACTATTTTGTGACCCGTGTCCATGAAAAAAATCCAGTCAATATGGTAGATGCACTTGTGTACTCGGATAATATTTATTTTGCACAGGAAGGTCTTGAAATTGGTAAAGATAAACTTGAGGCTGGCTTGAAAAAGTTTGATTTTGGCGAAGAATTCGATCTGCCATTCACAATGGAGCCAGCTCAAATTTCAAATGATGGTTTGAATAGCGAGATTCTTCTTGCTGACACCTCCTACGGACAAGGGGAGCTGCTAATGAGCCCTGTTCAGCAGGCTGTAGCTTATTCCGCCATTGCTAATAAAGGACAGATGCCTGGTCCAAAACTTGTAGATAGTGCCAAGCAAGGGGATCCAAAGCAAGCCGTGAAAGCCTCGTCCGCTCAAACCGTTTCGGATGCCTTGAAAAAGACCGTGTCTGATCCTGCTGGTACTGCACATGGTCTGCAAATCGCCGGACATAATGTCGCAGCAAAAACGGGTACAGCTGAATTGAAGTTGAAACAAGGTGAGGATGGTAAAGAAAATGGCTTTGTGTACGCTTATGATGCAGATACTCCAAATTACCTGATGGTCGGCATGATTGAAAATGTAAAAGGTCGTGGCGGCAGTGGCCTAGTCATTGAAAAACTGAAACCAGTCGTCGAAATGATGTATCAAAATTAAAGAAAAACGCGAAAATCTGCTTTTCAGCAAGATTTTCGCGTTTTTTTACGCCCTGCCCATTTGATAAAAAAGACGCCACAAGTTGCTCCGATAAAATCAAGTATCACATCTTGAACAAGTGGTGTTCGTCCCCCCGTGAATGATTGGTGGAATTCGTCACTTGCTGCAAATAACAATGGTAGCAATAAGCTAATCACAAGGCACCAGCGTCTCGAACCAAAATAGCTTCGTAAGCCAGCATAAAGCAGAGCACCCATTCCGAAATAAGTCAGAAAATGGGCCGCTTTTCGGATGAAAAACTCTATAAAGCCACTGTACCCATCGGCTGCAATTGAAACTTCTTTGCCTGCATAATCAAAAGAGATATGCTGGAGCTGTTCTTTAAATGGCTCATCCGCCAGTAATCGATCTAAAACAGGGACCAAACTCTGCTCTTCATAAGTTTCAGATGAAGATGTAAACAAGATCACCATGATGAGGCACACAGCAGCCATGCAGATCAAAAACCATTTCTTCATATTTTTACTCACTTTCTTTTTTGTTATTATATCACGCTATCAAAGAAACGGTCGATTGATTTTACGACGCTTGTAAACAAAGAAGAAGATGGCGAGTGGCCACCAGATAATCGCAAAGATCGGGTAAATAGCCCAGATAATATCGGGTGTTGTCAAAATATTTACTGTGACAAAGAAAGTAACAACTAACCCTGTGCTTATAAAAGAAAAAGTCGTTAAATGACGTGGTAATAGAAACATGACAAGTGGCCAAAACCAAATAGCAGTCACGGGATAGATCCACCATACCGTCTCTGTCGTCACAAAATTAGCAACAATGAAAAAAATCGTCATCCATACAGCTGCTATAATCGAGAAACCTCGTGGATATTTGGCCAATCCGACCGAAAGTGGCCACCACATGATCCCAAAAGTCGTAAAAATACTAAAAAGAAACGCAGGCTCAAAGAAAACATTGAGTGCTATATAGCTAAACACAAGCACTAAGCTCCAAAAAAGCGAATAACCCGCAGTCCCGCTCTTCTGACCTCCCAGAATCACAATCGGCCAAGCACATACAGCAGGCATCACATAAAGAATCCACGGATAATCTGGAGTCTCTAGATAATTACTGAATGCTAATACGACTAAAAGAAAAAGCGCGGCAATCACTGTATATAATTTTAAGTGCCGATCCCCACCAAGAATGAAGTAAAACGGCGAAAGCAGTAACAAAGATGTATAGAGCGCCCAGTGTTGATCAGGAAAAACCAGCAGATTGATTGCTGCTAAAAAAATGAGCACAAAAATTGCACTCACAAGCAGGAAACCTCTCGTACTTTTATCCATTTTATTTCAGCTCCTCTTTTTTGCGGAAATAGTAATAGATCATTGAAAGCGGCCACCAGATCACACCAAATGCAGGGTACACAAACCAGATTGTCTCAGGTGTATAATAAAAGTTAATAAAGATAAATAAAGCGATCAAAAGTATGCTCCCACAAATCGCAAAACCCATGTTTAATTTCGCGAAGGCAAGCTTTTTGCTACCACCGATCTGCAGCTCCTCCCGAATTTCATCAAAATCACCAAATTCGATCATAACTTTATTGATCGCATCCTCTTCGGATTTTCCTTGATCCATCAGATCGTACACTTTCTCTTCCATATCCAATATAATCTCTTCTCGAACCAGCTGTGCGCGCTCACTATTTGGTACATCTTCAAATAATTTGTCCACAAAATCATAAATTCTTCTCAACACTACTTCACTCCTCTAAAAAAACATTGATGACTTCTTTGATTTCTTGCCATTCTTCTTTCATTTCACGAAGATAGGCTTTCCCCAACATCGTCACTTTATAATACTTTCGTTTTCCGCCATGGCTTCGATCACCATAATAACTTTGGATTAGCCCCTTTTTTTCCAAACGCTGAAACACGGCGTATAAAGTGGCTTCTTTGATTTGAAAGCGTCCATCCGTCCGTTCGCTAATTTCTTTTGAGATCTCATAGCCATAGGAGTCGCCATCTGCTAAAATACGCAAAATAATCGAATCCAGATGTCCTCTTAAAATATCGCTGCGGATAAAAAACACCTCCATTAAAATTACTCTATCAGATAGAGTTCATTGACTAGTTGCAGTTTACCATTAATTACTCTATCTGTCAAAGTAATTTAGTACGTTTGATTAAAATCAGACTCGGGAATGAAATAGGAAAAAGAAAAACAGGTGATGATATGTCAAAAATTCAAATATTTCCTGCTGAGAGTTCAGATATCAAACATTACATTTCTGCTCAAAATCATAAAAACGACCATCATCTTCATTTTTATATGCATCTAGCTAAACCACTCGACTGGACGGCTTTGAAGAAGGCTATTATGTCCCTTGAAAAAGTATTGCCTCAGCTGTTCAGTCATTTTAAAGAGTCCGCTTCCGGCGCATGGTGGCAGGAAAGTGTTTTTGCCGCATCGGATGTTCTTTTTTATGAGGAAACGGAATCACTTGACGCAGCCATCCAGCAAGCACTTGTTCGCAAGCTTTCGACAGAAAACGGTCCACAGTTCCGCGTGACAGTGATCAGACATCAAGAGGAAGAACATCTTGTCTTTATTTTAAACCATATGTTAGCAGATGGTGGCGGGTTCAAGGAGCTCCTCTATCATCTGGCAGATCATTACCGGCTCTTTCTGGATGACCCGAATGCTATCATCAAAGAAACAGCAGGGTCTCGCAGTTTGAAAGAAGTTTTTGGGCATTTCCAACTGCTCGACAAGTGGAAAATTATGACGGATACGCAAGAAAACAAGGCGACGGACATACATAACCCTATTCTGCCGCTACATGGAGATGACTTGCAGCCGGTCATTTTGACCAAAACGATTTCTGCTGCTCATTTCAGTTATCTAAAAGCATATGCCAAACAGCGTGGCGCAACAATCAATGACCTTTTGTTCGCTTCCTTTACCCGGACACTTTATCGACGAACTGATGCCGCTCTTGTAGATATAGACTGTCCGCTAGACTTGCGGAAATATCTCAGCAAGCCAGCCGGGATCGCTAATTTTACTGCCAATTTGCTTTGTACAATGCCTGATCAGCAAAATGAGACTTTTGAAGAAACGCTGCATACTGTTCATCAGCAATTTGACCGGCAGAAAGACAGCTTGAAGCCGCTACATATTTACTATCTGCTCGACATGATCCATCATGTATTTCCCTATCCAAGTTTCAAGAAATGGATGGCTAAACTTTACGACATTCCAACTACTAGCTTGACAAATATCGGCATCATCGACCATCAGCGACTTAATTTTGGTACAAACGACGTCCTATCCTGTTTTATGAATGGCTCACTTAAATATGCGCCTTATTTTCAGGTAGCTGCAACTACTTTTAGAGATGAGCTGACCTTGTCGACAAATTTACATGCAACGGCAAGCGAGCAAAAATGGCTGGAAGAATTTTTGGAAGATATGATATGTGAATTTCCACATTAAACAAAAACAACCATCTCCTGGTCAAATGGGAGATGGTTGTTGATTATTTCACTTCACGCTCGTTCGTCATTGAAAAATACTGGTGTCCGATTTTAGGTAGTCCACCCAGCAATTCGTTGACCGTAACGAACTGGTACCCTTGTTCCTGTAATTTTTTCAGTGTTTGATCAAGGCTATCTGCAGTAAACTGATGGCTGTCATGCATCAAAACAATGGCTCCATCATAAGCATGCTTGATGACACTGTTCGTAATCTTAGCAGCATTCTTAACTTTCCAGTCCTCTGTATCAACACTCCACTGAATGATCGGCAATCCAATTGTTGCAGCTGTTTCTTTACTCACAGCTCCATAAGGCGGCCGAACACAGTCTGGAAAACGTCCAGTTTGTTCGTAAACGATGAGTTGTGTCGACAAGATTTGCTGGGCGATATCTTCATTAGACAACTTTGTCAATTGCGGATGATCCCATGAATGATTCCCGACCTGATGGCCAAGCTCGAATTCCTTTTGCACAATCCCCGGGTTTTTTTGCACTTCCTTGCCTACCACAAAGAAGGTGGCTTTAGCGTGATACTTCTCAAGTGTTGCTAAAATCTGCGGGGTAGTCTTGAAATTCGGTCCATCATCAAATGTCAGCGCGATTTTTTTGCCTACGATAGATCGTACCTGCTTCACTTGTGCAGCATTTTCCGGTAAAAATTGCTCATTGATGCAGCCGGCAAAACGATCGAGCGGAACGGCTACTTCCTGTAGTTCCGGAAAACCAGGTACTTTGACCGGAATGATCAGTTGGTCATCGGTCAGGCGAAAATTTGTTGTATGTAAATCTGTTGGATATTGTACTGTTTCCAAGATTTTTATTTGGTCAAGCGGTATCTTTTTCGATGCCATAAGAGTCTCTTGCATCGCCGTTCGCAGGTCTGCTGCCGCATCTGGACGATTCTGGATAACTGCCGAAAGCCTTAACAAATCTCCTGTTTCAGCGTTAATCACTAAATTCTTACCAACCGGACGATCATGCAGTTTACATAGCTGATTGTCTTTTTTAACATAGACTTCCTGATGCAGTGTATAACTATAGATGTTTCTACCGTTTTCAGACTTCTTAAATGTATAAAAAATCATCTCATCTTGCGTTGCCTTTTTATGCGACTCTCGTTCAGCTTTTGTCGCATGAAAAATTTCCTGTTCGACATTCTGATGATCTTTCTCATCTTGAATGGTTGGTAAATAAGCTATAATTTCCATTCCATCCATTTTTTTTGAAACTTTTTTATAATGTTCCTTGCCAATTTGCTTCTGCATCTTCTGACTCACATCAGATTTTACTTGTTCAATTGATGCGGCATATTCTTTCTGATGATAGATTTTCAGTGCTGTAAAACTGCCTGCCAAAAGAAGAATCACTGACAGAGCTGTAAGTAAAATGCCTTTCTTCACTTTAACACCTCTCTAGATGGCCTTCCCCTGCCTCTAAACCTCATTATACAGATTTCAGTGATAACTTCTAGCTTTTTTAGAAAAAAATTCGAATTTCTTATCCTTTTGTTCGCCAAAAATTGGCAACTGTTCCACTTTCCATCGCTTGCAAAAATTTTCGCCGGATCAGCGGATAAGTCCCCGACAAATCCTCAACCAGTTTTTTCATTTCCTCACGGGTCGTCTTTTTGTCGACCGGACAAGGATTATGGATGACGGGCAATTCCATTCGCTGTACAAAACGAATGATTTCCTGCTCTTCCACATAAATCATTGGCCGAATCAGTGTGACTTCTGTTCGAGATAAATAGCTACTCGGTTCAAAACTTTCCATGCGAGCATGAATCAAAAAATTCATCAAAAAAGTCTCCAGTGCATCATCCAGATGATGACCAAGTGCAACTTTTGAGCAGCCTAGCTCCCGTGCCCGATTGTAAAGAATCCCACGCCGCAGATTGGCACAAAGTGAGCAAGGATTTTTCTCCTGCCGAATATCAAAAACTACTTTGGCAATTTCAGTAGGCACAATGTCGAGATTATACCCTAGTTCTGCACAAAAAGCTTCGAGCGGAGCCAAATCCATCTCCATGCCCATATCCAAAATGATCGGTTTGATCGTAAAAGGATAGCCCAGCCGTTTCTGCTTATTGATCGTATCAAGCAAATAAAGCAGTGTTGTCGAATCCTTTCCGCCGGATAACCCGACCGCCACTTGCTCCTCCGGCTGAATCATTTGATAATTTGCCACCGCATGAATGACCGGATTGAAAAGTTTGCGGTTATCTGTTTTCTTACTTGCCATCCTCGCTATCTCCTTTCAAAATCAGCAAGTTCATTATAGCACAAGAAGGCATAGCACCAACGCAGATGTGCAAACTTTCATTGAGGATATAAAACCGAAAATATCCCATCCCAAAGCAACTACGCCACAGATGATGTTCAGGAAATATTTAGTTTCTCCCTTAAGAGATTGCATTTTTAACAATGGTTTTTGTCAATCCAATATCTTTTCTATACGATTCTAAATTAATTTCATTCTCGAACATTGCAAAATAATAATGACAAATAGATTGATTATATAAATCACACATGCATTACTTATTTTTCAAATCCATACAAAAAAGGCACAAAAAAGTGGGAGCTTTTTTTGTGCCTCCATATAGCTAACCGGAAAACCGGTAACTAGCATTTGTGAAAATATTCACTAATACAGTATAACATATTTCAGAAGATTTTCTATGCATTTTTATCATTTATTAACAAAATCAGCCAAGTGCGACATCTAATACCATCATAACCGCAAAACCTGCCATTGTGGCTGCTGTTGCCAAATCAGTCGAACCTTCAACTTGTGATTCCGGAATCAGTTCTTCAACAACCACAAAGATCATTGCTCCGGCAGCAAAGGCCAACGCATAGGGCAAAATGGGTGTTACAAAAACAACGAGCAACGCACCAATCACAGCAAAAATTGGTTCAACAACTGCCGATAGCTGACCATACCAGAAACTTTTAGCCCGGGTAAGTCCTTCTCCCCGCAGTGGGATCGAAACAGCCGCACCTTCCGGAAAGTTTTGAATCCCAATCCCTAGTGCCAATACACAAGCTGTCACAAATAATTCCGTATTGCCTGACGCGATAGCCCCAAATGCCACACCAACAGCCGCACCTTCTGGAATGTTGTGGATCGTGATCGACAGGACTAGCAGGATACTTTTACGCAGCTTGGTTTTAGGCCCTTCTTTGGCCTGCTCTGGGAACCCCAGATGTAGATGGGGGATCAAACGGTCCACCAAACGTAGAAATACACCACCTAAAATAAAACCGATAAGCGCTGGCAGAAATGAAAAACTTCCCATATCACTGCTCATTTCAATCGCCGGGCTGAGTAGCGACCAAAAACTTGCTGCAAGCATCACCCCTGCTGCAAATCCTAACATGACATTCGCCATGCGCTGATTTAAATTTTTGAAAAAGAAAACCAGTGCTGCCCCGAGTGCCGTACATCCCCACGTGAAGATACCAGCAAAAAGTGCAAGCAGCACTGGATTTAAACTCGCTAAATAATCTAACAATTGCAATCTCCTTTTTATTTATTTTTAAAGCCGCGTTTGATGCCTTTTGCAAATGAACTTGTCGTTAACACCGCGATTTTAGCTAATTCAACAGAACCGTATGCCGCAATTTTGGCAACATCGCCTACTACTTCGCCTGCTTTTGATGCAACTTCTCCGACTTCTCGGCCAATTTTCTCACCAACTTGCTCCACTTTTTCCTGATCGACTTTTTCAAATTCAATCTTATCTGTCATCATTTCCCCTCCATTCTCTTTTCGTTAATCTTATGATAGCGGAATGAAAGCGATTATTCAACCCTTCTCAATTTCCGCCAAATAGCGTATACTAAGCGTGTAAATCTTCTAGATGAAAGGACGAACGATTTTGCGAAAAAGTGATGCAGAACTTGCCAAACTTGCTTTCACAATCTCTGGAAGTTGTTTTCTACTGGCTGTAATCAGCTCCCTTGCTTGTCAATTTGCACCCATCGGTATGCTTGCTGATAACAGCTCGCTTTATATGCTATTTCGCCTGCTCACGGGCGTTTTCCTGATCACGCTTTTTCTCGGCATCATCTTTAGCGCGCTTCATGTCAAAAAACATTCAAAATAAAAAACCGCTCTCCTTTGAAAAACTCTTATGTTTAGAGCATCCTTCAAAGAATGAGCGGTCTTTTTTAATTCGCCTCAAAATTCAGGTCAACACCTGGTTCATCAAAGGCAATCTCTGTTACTTCATAAGTCAGACGGCGAATGTAAGAGATGAGCGGTGCCGAAAGTTCCTGCACGACTTTTTTATCGATCTCTGTTGCCGTTCCAGAGAATCCGACTATCTGAACCAGCCGGCTGATTTTTCCGTCAATTTTAAAGCGTGGTAGAATGAGCTCAAAAGGAACCTCGATTTTGTAAATCTTCCCGTCTTCTAGAATCGTTTTATTTTCCTCAGTTGGTTCGACTTCATTTATATCAACTCGAATCGTTGGCTGAACCTCTTTTGGCGCCTCCAGATGTGTTTCAAAATTAAATTTCTCTACGATGATTTGATTGACCTTGACTTCCACAAAATCGCATCCTTTATCTTTAATCTGTACTGCCTCTTCATTGTACCCGATAAAGCAACCTGAGACCAGTGATATTTCCATGATTTTTTATAAAAATCGGCACTTCTTAGAGAAAAACAGCTGCCGCAATTTCGTACACGATCGCAGCCAAAACCGCAGCTGACGGCAAAGTAATCAACCAGGTCAACAGCATGTTTTTTCCTGTCCGCCAGTTGACCTCTTTTTTATGATTCGCGGTTCCAACACCCATGATTGAGCTGTCAATGACTTGTGTCGTACTGACAGGTAAATGGATAAGTGTTGCTGTCATGATCACAGAAAGCGAACTGATATCAGCCGCTACACCCGTCACTGGCTCAATACGCATGATTTTGGTTCCAACCGTTTTGATGATCCGGTACCCACCAACAGAAGAACCCACCGCCATTGAAAGTGCACAAAGAAACTGCACCCAGAAAGGCACGCCAGCTGTTTCTTCTAGAAGCCCACTGGCAATCAGCGCTAGAGTGATCACCCCCATCGTTTTCTGTGCATCATTTGTGCCATGTGCATACGCTTGGAGTGCTGCCGTTCCAATTTGGGCCAATCTGAATTGTCGATTGGTTTTCACTCGTTTTTTATTTCTAAAAAGCCATTTAAATAAAGAATAGATACTAAAACCTACTCCAAAACCAATAATTGGCGAAATAATCAACGCAATGATAATCGTTGTGAAGCCGGAATAGTTCAAAACGCTAAAATGCCCCGCCGAAGCAACCGAAGCCCCCGCAATTGCCCCGATCAATGCATGAGAGGAACTGCTCGGCATTCCGACAATCCATGTCATCAGATTCCAAATAACCGCCGCTATCAAACCACAAAGAACGACGAATTCCCCGTGATCTAGCGCAAACGGATCCACAATATCTTTGGTCAATGCTACGGCTACTCCCGTAAATGAGATCGCCCCTAAAAAATTCATAACTGCTGCCATCAAAATAGCCACACGTGGTTTTAGAGCCCGCGTCGAAATACATGTTGCAACAGCATTGGCTATATCATGAAAGCCATTAATAAAATCAAATGCTAGACCTACCACTACAATCAGCAAGGTCACTAAAATAACCATATCCATATTGGCAACTCCTTTTCCAACCATCCACACTTTACCCTTTTTCAGGCAAATAAAAAACACATCTGCGAAACAAAGTCCGCAGATATGCCTTCTTTAAAAGTCATAATTATAATCGTAATCTTCCATCATGTTATCATGCATGTCATAGTCATAATCGTAATCATAATAATACGAATCCATTGATACGATCCCAAAGATCATCATGAAAAACATCACGATTGTCAAAATAAATGAAACCGCCGTCAGTACAATCCCAGTAATCATCATACCTTTTCCGCGACCTGGTTCAAAACTAGGTTTTTTCACCAGCATATAAATAATGAAAACAATGATAACACTTGTGAAAATCGTCAATAAACACCACATAATTCCACTCATACCGCGATTTTCAGCATCCCGGTAAATCCAAATTGCCATAATTGCTCTTGCTGCTAGTGAAAGTAGTCCAGCAAAAATCATAAATACGATCGAAAACATCATTATCCCCATTTTGATTCATCTCCTTCATGTTCGAAATGTGTTTCTTGTTGTAAACCTGAACTAGCAGGTACCTCAGGTTTATGCGTCACGGTCAAAATCCCAGCAATCAGATAAAGAATCCCTTGAATACTAAAGATTTGAAGTCCGCCTAAAACAATCAAAATAATTCCAAAAGTCTTGATTTTTGGTGAGTTTGCTTTAATTTTAAATGCAGCAATATAGCCAAAGACGGTTCCTGCTGCAATCACAAGTCCGATAATCACAAAAAAGATCAAACCGATTCCCATGAAAACATAATCCTCTGGAAGAAGATATGAATCTGCTGCGCTTGCTAGAACCCCTAGTCCAATCAACGCCACGTAAAAGAATACAAGAAGTGCAGCAAATGTATTAAAAATTGCACCGATTAGCGCAAGGATAAATTCTGCCTGTCTGTTCATTTCGTCCCCTCCTATCCAATAAAATACATGCTTACGTTAAGTGTAGCATGTTTTAGATTACTTTTGTTAAAAAAAGACAGAATTTGATTATTTTAATCAATTCTAGCCATGAAAAAATCCAGCTTTGTTCATTTAATGAGAGTAGGAAGATTCATATATCCTAAACTCTGTGATCATTGGGGCAATGATAATCTTCTTATATCAGGTTAACCTTGGAATGGGCTACATTCTAAAAAAATATTTCGGTTCTCCAAGAAATAGAACTTTTTTGGTGCATAATGTTCTGATTCAGAATTTTTGGTGAACATATTATCCAGTCGCTGTAAATTAGGACAATTTTGTCATTGTCCAAATTCCTTTTACAAACGAAACTCGTCCTCAACCATTAAAACGAAACATGCTACATTTAGAAGCATTCGGCTTTCTACTATTTCTAAGATCCAGACGAAACTCAGAATCAGGTCAAAAAAACGGTGCTCCAGTGTACCTCCTCTCTAAAAATCAGCCTTAAAGACCTAACTTTGGAGATTGTTGTCACCTGTTCACCGTTTTTATTTTATCGAAGCCATCTAATCTCGACTAATCTCGTTTCATGCGGTTTCAAGAACTGCTCAATCAGCAAACTTTCTTGGATGTCAACCTGTTTGATCGCTTGTTTTGGTTGTGCAACTTGCTTCAAATAGTGCCACACATCCGCCGATACTTCTCCTTCCCCGACCTCTTTTACCGTTTCATCCCATAGATCATATACTGAACCCCATTCTTTTGATAAGACACGCTCTTTCATTTCATATTTTCCTGATTTGAGATGGGTTAATTTCAAGGACACGCCTTTGATGACTTCTTCCGGAAAAGCATCATAGGGGTTGACACTTGTTGTGCCACCTTCTTTCGCATATAAATTTTGAAAATGCTGATAATGATAGGTCAAAATCTGATATTGATGGGCTCCGCTTTTGGTCACAATATACCCTTCTCCTTGCGCTAGAATTCGGTTTCCCAATTGATTCAAAAATTGATAAGCATAATAACCCGGTTTTTTCAGACCATTTCTTGTCACAAGTCCCATTCCGCCGTGAAACTCCTGTTTAGGTGCAGCATATTCGCCGTGCAGATCACTAAATAACCAATATCCGAAACTATCCAGCTGATGCTGGTTCTCCAAAATCGTCTTGATGATAAACGGTGCTTTAAAAGCTGTATCATTCGTTGGCTCAGAATGACTGAACGTACTGTTCCACTCGGTCAAGTGCCACTCACAACCGGAAAATTCATGAAAAATCATTTTAAGATGTTGGATAGATTTAACCAAATAAGCCAAATCACTGCTAATGTAAAACTTTTGTGCCTCTGACAGCGGCAACTGATAATTAAGTGGAATCTGATTATTATAATAAACATGGACGGAAATGAAATCGGGCTTCAACTCATGCTCTAAAAGATACGCACTAAACTCTCTCAAGAAAGTATCATTTTCTCCTCCCGGCAAAGAAAAAATCCCTGGTGTACCGATTCGCGCCGTCGAGCAGACCGCCCGCATTGTCTGAAAAGTTTTTTCATAGAACGGATAGAAAAGTTTCGGACTTTCCCGCCAAAACAAAAAGATATCCGGCTCATTCCAAATTTCGAAGTACCATTCGGAAACAGCTTTTACCCCGTAACGCATCTTTAAGTGCTGCATAAAAGCTTTTACCAATCCGCACCACTTTTCATCACTTTTCGGTCGTGAAATATTCGTTTCTTCGTAAAAAAGTGTTTCTGCTTTTGAAGCTAGTTTTCCCGGCATGAATCCGATTTCAAAAAAAGGTTTCAAGTCAATTTCCAATAGAAAATCTATAATCATATCGACATAAGTAAAATTATAAATGGGGGTTCCATCTTCTTTTTCATCATAGACATGCAGTTCATCCGCAAAAATATCATGAAAACGCACATACTCAAAGCCGACATCCTGTTGTAAGTCTCGCAAGCCAGACTGAATTTGCGCTAGGAGCAGCTCCTTTGCCCGACTGACCGTTATCAGTTTTTTATAGGCCATATCTCGCATTTTCCCTGCTTTACTCGCTTTAACTAAAACTGTCTCACTTGATTCAGCAACAGAGAGCACTTCTGGCAGTCTCGCCGTTTCTTTATTCATCTCCAAAAAACGGGACAACTTTTGAAAAATCTGCTTATGGTTAATAGATACATATTCTTTTTTCCAGCCATCATTGCTTAAAAGCGATTTTTTAGAGCCCCCGTTTTTTCGTCGATACTCTCCGGGTGGCATTCCATAAAATTCGCGAAATGACCTGGTAAAAGAAGATTCACTTGAAAAACCATTTTGAAGTGCAATCGTAGCCACCGTAAAATCAGTCGTCATCAAATCCTTCACAGCCGCATTCATACGAATCAAATTCAAATATTGTTTAAAAGTCATCCCTAAGTGCTGCTGAATAAATTTTGATAAGTAGGTGGGCGACAAATAGACCTGTTTCGCTACATCCGTCAATGTCAACGGACGCGTATGCTGCTCACGAATGAAATCCATGATCTCTGTTAGCCGTTCCAACTTTCTTGCCTCTGTTGTCGTATCTTGTCGCTTTTCATGAACAGAAAAATAACGCATCAAGATGTCCAACAATTCATAGTATTGACTCTTTAGAAATAATTGGCTATGCGCTCGTTCGAGACAAATTTCCTGAAACATTTTGGCAATAACAAGCCGTAGACTATCAAACGGCTTTTGATCCCGTTGCGAAAATCGTGTTGAACAACAATCAAATGAATACTGCTCAATCTCAGGCAGCTGCTCCTTTAAATATTCTATTGGCAGCTGTAATACAAGTAGTGTATTATTTTCTTTACTTTGCAGCGCATGTACGTGTCTCGCATTAATCAAATATAAATCATTTTCAAAAAGTTCAATTTCTTCATTATTTAAATAGACTGTTACGCTTCCCTCTAGAACAAAAATCAGCTCAATACAATCATGCCAGTGGTTGGTTACAAACATTAAATGATGGACCAGTAGACGGAATGGCAAACCAGCATCAGGTTCAATCAGTTCATAAGAGCGAATCAAGTTTGTCACCTCACGATAAGTTGATGATTTTATTGTAACATAGTCAACTTGCCACGTTAAGAAAACGCTTTATCCTTTTGGCGAATGAAAGAATTTTCTGTCATATTGAATTTCATATAGAAGTTTGCTCAACCTTCGTAAAAATAGATGTATTTAATTTGTTTATATAGGCACATAATGAAAGCGTATTCAAAAAAAACGTAAGGAGGATTTATATGGAACTTGCAAAAGAAACTCTTGTTGAAACCCCTCGCAGCACATCTGTCAAACTTTCTATAAAAGAAAAAGTCAGTTATGCACTTAGCGATACTGCCTGCAACCTGGTATTCAGTATGATCACCATGTACTTGATGTATTACTACACAGATGTAGCCGGTCTTAATGTAGCTGCAGTTGGAACTTTGCTTCTGATCGCCAGAGTGATCGATGCTTTCGACAGCCCAATTTTTGGTATCTTGATTGATAAAACGAACACCAAATGGGGAAAATCGCGCCCTTGGTTTTTATGGCTGTGTTTACCATTTACAATTATGGCCGTATTGACCTTTTCTGTACCGGATATCAGTGAAACAGGAAAACTTATTTATGCCTATATAACTTATATTTGTTTAGGAATCCTCTATGCTGGTATCAACTTGCCAATCGGTTCTCTTCTCCCAAGTCTTACAACAGATCCGCAGGAACGCACTGTTGCAACAACCATCCGGATGATCGGCGGTCAAACTGGGGCATTGATCGTTGCTTTTCTAGGGCTGACACTGGTCGGACTTTTAGGTGGTAGTAATCAACAGCTTGGTTTCACTTTGACAATGATTATCTTTGGCGCCATTGCAGTTGTCATGTTCCTGCTTGCTTTCAAAAACACACGTGAGCGAGCCAATGTCAACGGCGGTGCAGCAGTCCCTTTCAATCAGAGTATCAAAGCCCTTTTGCCAAACAAACCATGGTGGATCCTAACCATTGTCATGTTCATTACTTGGACAGTTACCTCAGCAAAAATGGCAAACACTGTGTACTTCTTAAAATACAATATCGGCAATGAAGCAATCGTTGGACTCGTCAATGGGCTTGGTTCCATCGCAATGATTGCCGGATTGTTCACTGTGCCATTCTTTTCAAAAAAATTGTCACCAAAAATGATTGTTTGTCTGGGCTGCGTGATTGGTATTGTTGGACAGTGCATTTTATTCGCTTCCTCGATGACACAAAACATCACGATCGTTATTCTGGGCACTATCATCGGCGGGATGGGCTCCGGCTTACCAGCTGGTATCATGGGCGTGATGATGAGCGACATTATTGATTACGGAGAAATAAAATTCGGTGTTCGGGCACAGGGATTGCTTTCCAGTGCCATCGCTTTTGGTGTAAAATTTGGGATGGGGATTGGTGCTGCTCTTTCAAGTGTCATCCTTGGGGCAGCAGGTTATATAGCAAATCAAACACAGACGACAGAAGTCTTACACGCGATTGACTTTAATTTCGTTATCATGCCGATTATCGGATTTGCCTTGATGCTTATCTGTATGATTTTCTACAAATTAGATAAAGAACGTGACGATATTCGCCGTCAAATTGAACAAAAACGTTTAGATGAAGAAGGAGGACAATTTGAATCATGAGAAAAGTAGATTTAACAGCCAATCCTTATTTTTTGGACGAAAATGGTATCAATTGGGTCGAAACAACATTACAAGAGATGGATGATGACGCGAAAATCAAGCAGCTTTTTGCACCAATCGTCATGAGTACCAACAAAAGCGAGGCGGTTGAGTGGGTAAAAAAATACCAACCGGCCGGCTTGATGTATCGCCCTGAAGCAAAAGAAGCTTTACAAGATGTATTTCGTGCCATGCAGCAACACAGTGATGTTCCGCTTCTGATCGCTGCCAATCTTGAAGCAGGGGGCAACGGACTAGTGAATGAAGGCACATATGTAGGGAGACAGCTACAGATTGCGGCAACGGATGATGAAGAATATGCTTATCAACTAGGACGGATCTGCGGAAAAGAAGCCGAAGCACTCGGCTGCAATTGGGCATTTGCACCTGTTATCGACATCGATTACAATTTCCGCAATCCAATCACCAATGTTAGGACTTATGGAAATGATCCAGAACGTGTTTTGCGGATGGGCCGAGCTTATAAGCATGGCTTTGATGAATCTCACGGTGCAGTCTCCATCAAGCATTTCCCGGGTGATGGTGTAGACGATCGGGACCAGCATCTGCACGTTACGTATAATCGGCTTAGTGTAAACGAGTGGCAGAACAGCTATGGAAAAGTATATCGCGGCCTGATAGAAGAAGGCGCCCATACTGTGATGATTGGACATATTGCTTTTCCTGAATATTCGCGTGCTAAAGGAATCTCGGATGAAAAAATTCGTCCGGCAACACTTGCACCTGAACTCATGGGGGATCTATTACGCGACGAACTTGGTTTTAATGGCATGATCGTCACAGATGCCAGCGTGATGGGCGGCTTTACGATGCTCGAAAAACGCGAATTCGCTGTGCCCTATTCGATTGCAGCTGGTGCCGACTGCTTCCTGTTTAATCGTGACTTGGACGAAGATATCATGTACATGAAAAAAGGAATCGAAAATGGGATTCTAACGATGGAACGGGTAAACGATGCTGTGCGACGCATTTTAGGCGTAAAAGCATCACTTGGCTTACACCAAAAGGCAGAACTCGTCCCGGGTAAAGCCGCGCTTGATATTGTCGGTTGTGAGGAACATCAGGCAATCGCTCGTGCAGCAGCAGACAAAGGGATTACACTTGTAAAGGACACGCAGAAACTACTACCGATTGATCCGCAAGAAAAACGTCGTGTCTATATGCAGGCGGTCGGCGTCGAAGAGGATACACCGATTTATCAATATCTACTTAAGAAATTGACAGATGCAGGCTTTGAAGTAGATGCAAAACCGGTTCATAACTGGGGATTTAAAGACATGAGTATCTCTGTCGAACAAATTAAACAGCAATATGATCTGGCCATTTTTTATGCCAATGAAGCGACAATGAGCAATCGTACGCAGGTCCGCATCAACTGGGGAATGCTCGGTTTTAATATCCCTTGGTTTATTGAAGAGTTGCCAACAATGTTCATTTCGACTGCCAATCCGTACCACCTGATCGATGTGCCGCATATCAAAACCTTTATCAATGGCTATTCGGATAGTGAGTATGTTGTAGATGCAATCATCGAAAAAATACTGGGACGTTCGCCATTTGTAGGCATCAATCCAATTGATCCTTACTGTGATGGACGCTTTGAGCTTAAACTTTAATCAAGGAGGAATCATCAAATGAAAAACTATCAAGAAACTTTGCAAGACTTGCGAAATACGGTCAAAACTATCACGGAAGAAGGCCTTCTAACAACCATGCGCTTAACACCAAATGCAGCACCTGGCGATATTGAAGGCATCCTCTTAGAAGATATGCAAAAAAGCACCCTTGGAACGCCTGATGTCGTGTCTTCCCTCAATGAAGACGCACCTGAAGCACCACCGGTAATACCTGACTTCTCCAATATCGAAATCGCCACTCAAGCAGCGCTTCAAATGCGCGCTATGATGGGAAGCCCGAATATTGACCTGACAACAAAAGTATCGACTAAGGAAGAAACGATTAGCGGGCAGCACGGTGACATCGCTGTCCGCATCTATCAGCACGAAGACCAGACTGAAAAAGCTCCCGCTTTGATTTTTTACCACGGCGGCGGTTTTGTAGGCGGAACGATGGATGTTGTGGAAAACTTCTGTAAAGCTATTGCAGAAAAATTACCGGCTGTTGTGATCAATGTCGATTATCATTTGGCGCCGGAAAATCCCGCACCAGCAGCTACTGATGATGCATTCTCTGCAGTTACTTGGGTAAATGCGAACAGTGATCGGCTTCTTATTGACTCGACGTGCATCGGGGTTTCAGGTGACAGTGCAGGTGGGAATCTGGCTGCTGCTGTCAGCTACATGGATGGTATCGCAGGAACCAAGCTGATCGCTTATCAGGTACTTCTTTATCCAGCTCTTACGCTTCTTGATGAAGATAATCAAGCATACAGCTGGTCAATCGAGCAATTTGCACCTAGCGAGATGACTGCTAAAATTGTGACACCGATGATCGTTGGAATGGGCGGATCCAATCAACTGCTCAGAACAGCTTATGTCCGTGATCAAAATCCGGAAGAACCTATCTACTCTCCGCTTCGTGCACCAGATAAGAGTATCTTTCCTCCCACCCTGCTTGTTAGTGCAGAATTTGATTTCTTGCGGCCGATCACCTCTCATTTCGGAAAATTATTGCAAGACAGCCATGTAAAGGTAGAAAATATCATCTATCAAGGCGTCATGCATGCCTTCATTGATAAGTATGGCATTTTACCGCAAGCAGAATCATGTGCAGATGATATTGTAAGTTTTGTTAAAAGTTTATAATAGATAAAAAGCGAGGCAATAATTAAGCAGCCTATTCTGCCAAATTATTGCTTCGCTTTCATTTTTCACTTACATCTCAACATTTCTCCTGTGCCCACTCTTTGCAAAAGCCAGTAATTTAAAATGGGCTTCAAGCGCATTGGCTGCATTATCACCAACTAAATCAACAAGCGCCTTCTTCTCACCGCGTTTTGGAATCCGAACCCTTACAGGCAGTATTTCTTCCAAGAGTGTTGTCGAAAGCCCTGCTTCTACCAAAATTTCTTTTGGGATTAGATGATTGGGCTCATTGTAAAAATGGCTGATAAAGGACAGTTTGGCCTCCTCCTGACTGCCTACGTATTCAAAAACGGCGCCATCTCTGCCATTCACTGCGCCACCCCGCACGAAAAAAATTTGTACCGCTAGATAACCATCTTGTTCTCGAAAAGCAAAAATATCTTTTTCTCGAAAATCTGTCGTAAGCATCTTTTGCTTCTCAATCGTTTTTTCAATTGCCAGAATCAGTTCATGTGTTTCTTTGGCACGCTCAAAGGCCAGCTGATCAATTTCTTTCTGCATTTTCTTCACCAGTTGCTGCTTGACTTCCGAATGTCCACCGTTCAAAAATTTACTAATACGACGGATCTGCCGCTGATAAGCTTCTCTTGAAACCTCATGGTCACACGGCCCAATACACTGTCCAAGATGGTAATAAAAACAGGGACGCCCTGGTTTACCAGCACAGTGACATAACGGATAAATCTTCTGCAACAGTTCTTTTGTTTCCTCTGCCGCATAGCCGCTCGGATAAGGGCCAAAATAACGCCCTCCATCCCGCTTCACCTCTCGAGTTATAGTCAGATGTGGGTTTTTTTCATTGGTGATTTTGATATATAAATAGCTGGTTCCATCTTTCAATCGGATGTTGTATGGCGGTAAATATTTTTGGATTAGTGTCATTTCCAGCAAAAGTGCTTCTTTTTCTGAATCCGTTAAAATAATTTCTAAGTCACGAATATAATGAACAAGACGCGCAGTTTTCCCCCTATGCTTTCCTGTAAAATAGGAGCGAACACGGTTTTTTAGATTTTTTGACTTGCCAATATATAAAATCTCACCGTCTTTATCCCGCATGATATAACAACCTGGATGCTCGGGCAAGATCGCTAGTTTTTGTTTGACGATCTCTTCCACTTTCTAGACCTCCTGAACAAACGTACGTTCCTTCTATTTTACTCTTTCTGCCTTTTTTTGTAAACATCCTGACATTTCACATCGTTCACATTTTCGTAACATTTAAAGAGATTTTACTTGTAATTTTATACGAATCTGATGCTATACTAAATTCATCCCCAAAGAAAAGGAGAAAAATCTATATGTGTGAATACACCCCCAATATCCATTACTACAACTACCATGAGTTCATAAAAACTGCTCAAACAGCTAAGATTCCATTTGTAGAACAACAACTTGAAAAAAATATGCAGGTTTATAACTCCATCCAAGCAGAGACTGACATATTTTTGGTAACAGATGGATTTGTTGGTGTTTATAGCCGTGATTCTAATTACTCTCTCATAACAGTTCTAGGCAAAGGATCCTTTGCCAACTACTTTACGCTGTTAGATAACAGTCCTAATCGTTTTTCAATGAAGGCGCTGTCTGATTGTTCCATTATCCGTTTTAAAAAGAAAGATATCGAATATCTTCTATCTATGTTTCCAGAAAATTATGGTTTCCAGTTCTATATTACAAAGCGATTAGCCAGTCATACATACTTGAAATCTTTGGTACTAAGTCTCCCCTCTAACAAACGCGTAAGAAAAGGAATCGCTGCTTTAGCTCAGTTGCTCGGAAAACCAATGGAAAAGAATGGCGAACAAATAATTTACTTATCGCGACATATCAAAACATCGATCATTATGGACTACTGCAATTTATCAAAGGCGACTTTCTTCCGCTTACTCAAAGAATTGAAAGACTCCGGTTACTTATCCAAAGATGGCGACTGGTACATCCATGATCCTCAACTCTATCAAGCACTGATTGCAAAAAATTTCTAAATACACATAAAAGTACCCCGAAATTAGTATACGGCTGATTGGGAGTACTTTTTTCAATTTGAAATAGCTTTTATTATTTACTTGTATCCGTTTATCCTATGTCGACCTTTACTTATGATTGCACTGTCAATGATTCTCGAACACTGTTTAGCTTCGACATAACGAATCAGCTTGAGTACATTCAATATTCTTGCGGCTATTCTTTTAACCGTTTTTCGTTATTTTTTCACTTTCATTCTCCCAATCTACTACTAGGGATTTTTTTGAGTTTTATTGATTGCTCAGCGGTCAGATATTTCATCAAAACTGATTTTCCCCAAGGGCTCGCCTGTTTCCAAAAATGTTTTCAAACTACTTAAAACAACAGGCCAGCCATTGTTATAACCTTCAAAAGTATTGGGATTCGTTTCAAAATCTTCAGCTAGCAAATGTTCATGTGTTAAAGTCAACCGTACTACTTCTCCCAGCGGCTGGATTTGAAAAGAAACGATGGGCATTGGATCATGTTTTATCTTTTGACCCACATAGCTCCATGTAAAACGAAGACATCGATTCTCTTCACAAGTAAGAACCGTTCCAAAATCAGTCACTCTACCATCTCGTAAATATTCAATACGCTCGCCAACTTGAAAAGTTGAACGGATTTTACTGCCAAAAAAGTATTTAGCTGTCTTTTCTCCATTCGTCAAAGCTTCCCATAAGGCTTCTTTAGTGGTATGAATATACATTGTACAAGAAAACGTTTTCATTTTTACCCTCTCCTTTCTTCATCATTTTATCAAAAAAAGAGTCAACCCCCTAAGTTTGACTCTTTTTTTAATTAGATTTTTTTCACAAATTCAGATTTTAATTTCATGGCACCAAAGCCCTCAATTTTGCAGTCAATATTGTGATCGCCTTCTACAAGACGGATATTTTTGACTTTTGTTCCCATTTTCAAGGGATTAGATGCACCTTTTACTTTTAAATCTTTGATTACTGTAACCGTATCTCCATCTACAAGTAAGTTGCCATTCGCATCTTTTACGATAAGATTTTCCTCTGTTGCTGTAACACTCTCAGATAGAGCACTCCATTCATGTCCGCATTCCGGGCAAACAAGCATCCCTCTATCTTCGTAAGCATATTCCGAGTTGCATTCCGGACAATTTGGCAATTTTGTCATAATCTACATTCCTCCATTTCTTTTTTTATTATACTAAAAATCAGCCCAAATAAATGCCCAATTTCCACTTTTTTCTATTCTTTAGGATTTTTTTGAAAGCAAGTTTAAAAACAACTCGTTTTTGAATTATTTTCAAAAATTTCGTTTTTCGTATTAACAATTATAAAATTTAAAGATATAATATAATTG
>NZ_CAJYCN010000020.1 GCF_913566895.1 Listeria ilorinensis
TCATCCTTGAAGGTGACGAGTGGCACCCAGCACACCGCCACTTATGAACAAGCACAACCACTGCCTCGAACAGGCGATCAGAGTAACTTGTGGATCATCTGGGTAGGGGTTGGACTCCTTGGCTTAGGCGTCCTATTGTGGACAGTTACTTCACGAAGACGTAAACATGTCTAAATATATCATAAAAAAGAAGTGGGGAATGTTAATTAGACATTCCCTGCTTTTTTATTAATTCTAGGACTAATTTTTCGGTCAAATATAACATAAATTAGATAATGATGGAGAGGCGTTAAAAATAGATTTTCTGTAATACCATCCATCCATTCATTCAATGTGTATCTTATATACATCAGAAAATATATAGTTATGTTTAGAAGAAACAATAAGTGCTAGTCGATTTTTTTCAACTAGCTAAAACATAAGAGTGGAAGAAAATATTCATATCATAAAGCCCAAAAAGAACTCACTTCACTTAATGACGGAAAATCCAACTTTTCTAAATGGGCAATTGAAACTCGTCTATAAAGTATGAGGTAAATAGAGATAAAATCAAGAGACGTATCCAGAGATAGTATGTATAAGAAGAAGTTTCTAAAACTCAATCACTCTTTTGAAATAGGAAGGTCTCACATCTTTATTTGATGTTAATTTTATTGTTTTTATAATCGTTTTGTAATTAAAATCACATTATTGATTATGGTTGTTGGGATAAACTGAAAGAAAAACATGTGTAAAGTTTCAAAAATAGGAGTTATAAAACTCGAATGAAGGTATGAAAAAAGTGACTTATTTAGAGTATCATCAATTACTTAAGCAAGATCAATTTATCTATTCATGGATCATACAAAATTTGACGCTTGACTATCACGTAGTAGAAGCAGGAAGTTCTTTTCAATTAAATTGTAATGAAGTAATGATAATCAAAACAGGTCTCCTTATAGAACAAGACATGGGAGAAAAAGCAGGCATGAAGCGCCTTTTGGGAGATAAACGTATTCTTTTTACAATAAAAGGTGCTCTTTCATTCTATGCGTTAGAGACGACAACTTATGAGATTATTTCAGCTGAAACGTTTTTTGACGAGTTAGATGCGCATTATCTATTAGCTGATGTTCTTTTACAAGTAAATGAAGAACTTGAGAAAGACTTAGACCGTAAAATGAAATTACTTTCTCTGAATTCAGTAGGAAGAATTAAGATGGTACTAGATTCGATTGTTGCTTACTATCAGTTAGATTATCTGGATAATCCTGCTTTCCCAAAATGGGTGAAAATCAATATGGTGGCCAGAGCAGCAAGGTGTTCCGTTTCTACAACATCCTATCTTCTAAATGAATTAGTAGAGAAAGGGATTATTGAAATAAAAAGCTCCCCATGGTTATTAAAACAGCCTTTGAGAAAAGATGATTTGAATTAGTATCATAAGAAGGACTAGATAAATGAAAGAATCCTATCTGGAAACTAGAATTCAAGCCAAGAGAAGGTAGAATGCAGTAAATCAGCATCACTAAAAAACGGAAAAATAGTATTAACTGACCTCATAAAAAAACCCAACATAGTGAACTAGAATTTTTCTCTAGTGTCAACTATATTGGGAGCATTTTATAAAGCTATTTTTCAAAATGAATCTATAAGATTCTTTTTTTTGTGTTAAAAAATATTATTTAATAACTCACTTTATACCACAAACATAAAATACAAAATAAACAAGACCATCATCCCATACATAATCGGATGAACTTCTTTATACCGACCTTTCAAACACATTGTCAGCGGATAGAAAATGAAGCCGATCGCAATACCAGTTGCGATGGAGAAAGTGAGCACCATCATCAGGATAACAAAGAACGCAGGAACAGCAACTTCAAATTTCGACCAGTCAATATGTGCGACATTGCCAATCATCAAAATTCCTACAATCACAAGTGCTGGCGTTGTAACTGCACTCGTAATCACACCAAGAAGCGGTGAGAAGAAGAGTGATAGACCAAAGCAGATCGCCACAACAACAGCTGTCAAACCAGTTCGTCCGCCCACTGCAACACCAGCAGTTGATTCTACATAAGAAGTAGTTGTCGAAGTACCGAAAATCGCACCAACAACGGTTGCGCAGGAGTCAGCAAAAAGTGAGCGCCCAGCACGCGGTACTTTATTATCTTTCACAAAACCAGCCTGATTAGCTACCGCCACAAGCGTGCCTGCTGTATCAAAGAAATCAATAAAGAAGAATGTCAGAATGACGATCAGCATCTGTGGTGTGAAAATATCCGGTAAATGGATAACTGCTTGGCCAAATGTAGGCGCAACACTCGGAACAGCTGAAACGATTTGTGTTGGAACCTCAATCAATCCAAAAAGCATCCCGCCAATCGCTGTGGTGGCTATGCCAAGGAAAATCGCACCTTTTAAATTAAGTGTCATATAGATAACCGTGATCACAATACCAAAAACTGCCAATAGGACAGGGCCGGAATGGATATCTCCAAGTGCAACAATAGTTGATTCATTTGCCACAATGATACCGGCGTTTTTGAGACCTAGAAAAGCAATAAAGAAGCCGATGCCGGCACCCACTGCATATTTTAGTTCAGCTGGAATGGCGTTGATGACTTTTTCACGAATACCGGAAAGTGTTAAACAAATAAAAACAAGTCCTGAAACTAAAACGCCGGCAAGTGCAGTTTGCCAAGGAATTCCCCATTGGGCGCAAACTGTATACGCAAAGAAGGCATTGAGTCCCATGCCGGGAGCTAGGCCGATCGGGTAATTCGCGATCAGTCCCATTAGCAGGGAGCCAACCACTGCTGCCAGTACGGTAGCGACGAAAACAGATTTTAGATCCATGCCAGTCGTGTGGAGCATCGTCGGATTGACGAACAGCACGTAAGCCATTGACAAGAAGGTTGTCATCCCGGCTAGAATTTCTGTTTTGACAGTTGTGTGATTCTCGCTGAGTTTGAAAAATTTGTCCATTAAAAAAAGCCTCCTATAGATTGTGTAGTCGCACAATTAGGTGAGCTTACGTAAAAAAAGGAAGCGCCAAACAGAGTCCTTTCCTCTGAAAAGACAATCTCCCTATTTATTCGTTGCGCTCGTAGCCAGGCAATTTACGGTTGCCAGGTAGAAACGTCCAGACCCTATTTCTGAACATATACGACCAATATACTGATTGTAGCTGAAATTGAACAATCACGCAAGATAAAATTTAATATACAGACTTTTATTAAATTAGTTTATACTTTTGATGAATTCGTGTATAATGTAGTCATCAATAAGTCTATTTTTGGAGGGAAAACAATGAACTATCAATTTCCGGAAAATTTCTTTTGGGGAAGTGCGGCATCTGGTCCGCAAACTGAAGGGGCTGCTAATGTCGATGGACGCAAGCCGAGCATTTGGGATCACTGGTTTGAAATCGAACCCGGTCGTTTCTTTAACGGTGTAGGGCCGGCTAATACGTCCAATTTTTATTATCAATATAAAGAAGATATTGCTTTAATGAAAGAAACGGGTCATAATTCATTCCGTACATCCATCCAGTGGTCGCGTCTTATCCCTGATGGCATCGGAGAAGTGAATCCGAAAGCTGTAGATTTTTATAATCGTGTGATTGATGAAATGATCGCTCAAGGTGTAGAGCCATTTATGAATTTGTATCATTTTGATATGCCAATGTCCATGCAGGAAAAAGGCGGTTTTGAATCGCGAGAAGTCATTGATGCCTACACGACTTTTGCCGAAACATGCTTTAAGCTATTTGGGGATCGTGTCAAATATTGGTTTACATTTAATGAGCCGATTGTACCTGTGGAAGCTGGTTACTTATATGATATGCATTATCCGAATGTTGTGGACTTCAAGCGAGCTGTCCAAGTAGCCTTTGGTACGACGCTGGCTCATGCGCAGGCTGTGAAAGCTTATCATGCGCTTAACTTGGATGGCAAGATCGGGATTATTCTCAATCTGACACCATCTTATCCACGTAGCCAGAATCCTGCTGATGTAAAAGCAGCCCATATTGCTGACTTGTTCTTTAATCGTTCATTCCTTGATCCGGTAACAAAAGGCGAGTTTCCTGCTGACTTGGTGGAAATTTTGCGCGAACGTGATTTCCTGCCAGAATATGAAACAAGCGATCTAGAAACGATCAAGAATAATATTATCGATCTACTTGGTGTCAACTATTATCAACCACGTCGTGTGAAAGCGAAAGAATATATGCCTCATCCAGATGCACCATTTATGCCGGAACATCTTTTTGATAACTATGAAATGCCAAACCGTAAAATGAATCCTTACCGCGGTTGGGAAATCTATGAAAAAGCAATCTATGATATTGCAATCAATATTCGTGACAACTATGGCAACATGCCGTTCTTTATTTCTGAAAATGGAATGGGTGTAGAAGGTGAAGACCGTTATCGCGGTGAAGATGGTGTGATCCACGATACGTATCGGATCGATTTTATCAAGAGCCATTTGAAGTGGTTGCATAAAGCGATCGATGAAGGGGCTAATTGTCAAGGCTATCATCTGTGGACATTCATGGACTGCTGGAGCTGGGCGAATGCTTATAAGAATCGCTATGGTCTTGTCGAAGTGAATCTAGATGATCACTTTAAACGGACAGTGAAAGCTTCAGGTCGCTGGTACAAAGAACTTGCTGAAAATAATGGATTTCAGTAAGCATAAAAATGTGCTAAAATGAGAGTAATAATTTGATTAAAGAGGGGTGAAGACCGTGGCGCAAAACCAAACAAAATACAGCTTTATCGCGGAGGAAATCCGAAAACGAATCATGCATCATGAATATCCTTTAGATAAGCCGATTCCAGATGAAATGACGCTATCCAAAGAATTCGACTGTAGCCGAATGACAATGAAAAAGGCGCTTGAGGTCTTGGTTCTGGAAGGATTGTTGTATCGCAAACGGGGCCACGGGACTTTTATCATCAAATCTGCACTGGATCGGGATAAACTCCAGATCCATAATCAGGAAGTAAATGGCTTCACAAAACTAGTTGATGGAAAGAATGTCAAAAGCCGTGTCATCAGTTTCCAAGTAGTTTTTCCAGATGAAGCTATTGCTGAGCGCCTGAATATTGAAAAAGAGACTCCCGTGTATGATATTCTGCGGGTGCGGATGGTCGGCAAAGAACCCTATGTACTGGAGCATACTTATATGCCGGTCAATGTCATTCCTGGTGTGACACAGCACGTGCTGGAAGGATCCGTTTATCAGTATATTCAAGATGAATTGGGGCTCAAAATTGCCAGTTCTTACAAGCAGATCCGAGCAGACAAGCCGTCTAAGCTCGATCGAGAATATCTGGATTGCAGTGAGACTGATCCGGTCATGGAAGTCGAGCAGACTGTGTATCTAAACAATGGTGTAGCTTTTGAATATTCTCTATCGCGCCACCGTTATGATAAATTTGTATTTACAACGGTAAATATTGCACGAAGATAATGTTTATAAAATGAACAACAGGAACTGAAAGGATAAGTCTGTCAGTTCCTGTTGTTTTTTTGAATAATTTAAATTGCTTACTGAATAGATTCGTTTTTTAGACATATATTAATATGAAATTAGTGTCATATAGGACTTTATATGGTTTTCGAAGGATATATAATTTAATTATCTAAAGGAGGGCATATGAATAAAAAAATTATCTTATTAGCTACTTTCGTGTTATTGCTCACAAATTTACTTCCGGTTACGCAGGTTGTTTATGCATCAGGTTCGTGGTTATATGAAACTATGGATGAAAATCAAATATTTGTCAATGATATCGTTACTTCTTATAACAAGGAACACGGAACGAAATTAACCGAACAAGATTTTACTCAGGAAACCTTGAATCAGCTACACAATTTAACTATTTCAATTAATAGTTCATTACCAGATAAATTTCAACTGATGCCGAATCTAACAACTATTTACGCTGCTGCAACAGGTATCACAACGATTCCGAATTCAATCGGGACATTGCAATACTTGAAGGAACTAAATTGGAACCAAAACGGTTTAACAGAATTTCCCACAATCGTTCTGGGTCTGCCTCAATTGGAAGAGTTGTACATCAATGGAGGCACGATTGATTCGATTCCGGCTGAGATCTCCCAGTTGATGGACACATTGACATCTTTTGATATAAGATTTAATCAGCTTGTTACATTGCCAGAAGAGTTGTTCGAGGGTCAGCACCTACTTTCACTGATTACAACAAATAATCAGATCGTATCAGATGTTCCAAGTTCGTATCTGGATAGCTACAATGAAGGGAACAACTTATTAGAGCATGCCCCGACAAGCCATCAAACGCAAGATCAGCTAGTTTATAAAGGGGGCACTTTGAGGGTCAGTGTCGGAACTGATTTTAGCCAATTGGTCCCTGACAAGAGTGATTTAGGTTTAAGATCGGGTAGAACTTTATTTGCAGGACATCAGTTTGAATACTATGATGATGGAAAAGATGCTCATATTGTAGATGGTGTAGCAACTACACCAGGTAAGGCAGAGATTTATATTAAAAGTTCTTTTTCAACCACGACCAATTCGTATGCAAAAGTAAAAATTCCCGTTATCATTGAAGAAATGACGGAAGGTCAAGTAACTGTTAATTATTTAGATGAAAATGGTACTAAAATTGCGGATAGTGATGTTTTGACTGGAACAATTGGAGATAATTATTCCACAACTGCAAAAAATATTGAGGGTTATGAATTAAGTGAAACACCAAGTAATGCAACAGGTAAGTATACAATTGCTCCAATTACAGTTAATTATTCATACAAAAAGACAGAACCAGTTGCCCAAACAGGCTCGGTTACTGTTCAATACTTGGATGAAGAAGGTCAAATGTTAGCACCAAATGAAACATTGACTGGTGAAATTGGAACCTCTTATGAAACGACTGCCAAAACAATCAATGGCTATCAGTTGGAAGAGCTCCCAGTCAATGCAACGGGTGAATATACAGTTAATCCGCAAATGGTAACATATGTCTACAAAAAAGAAATCACCCCTATTTTGAGTGGTACAGTTACGGTTAAGTATCAGGATGAAGAGGGCAATAGACTCTTACCAGATGAGATTTTGACAGGAGAAACAGGTACTGCCTATCAGACTTTTGCTAAAACAATTGATGGTTATACACTGATACAACAACCTGCTAATGCAACAGGCATATTCAATGATCAGAATCAAAATGTATTTTATGTATACCAAAAAAATGAGCAAGATACAGATATTCCGATTTCTCCAAGCGATGTCACACCTATCACTAGTCAACCAACAGTCGAGATTGCAACGAATCAAGAGAAATCAGCTTCTGACACACTGTCAAGTTTAGTGCTACCTAAAACAGGTGATCAAAATAAACCACAATGGCTTTTAGGATTGACATTGATCAGTGGTGCAGGGGCACTGTTGTGGATGAAAGGAAAGAGAAAATAAAACAGGCAAGGAATTTTCGTGACATCTTCCGGTTATGTGAGTGGAAGATGTTGCAAAAGTTCCTGCCTGTTTTTTTAAAAGCGTTCTTTGTGTTCGCGAAAGCGGCGAATGCTGTGATTGAACACTTCAGAGAGCATCAAACCGCCAGCAATTGCCCCTGCGACCATAGCAACTTGTACAGAGAATGCAATCGCAGTATTATACTCACCTAAAACGAAATTACGGACTGCCTGATAAGCCAGTCCACCAGGAACAAGTGGAACGATTCCTGGTACATTAAAGATCGTGATCGGCATTTTCTTATATTTTGAAAAAAAGTAACTAGCCACTGCAACCATGAAGGCACCAGCTAAAGTTGACATCACATTGCCGGCTCCAAGTAGCGATAGCACCCAGAACACCATCCAGCCGAATGTTCCTGTTAAACCGCAGGCATTGAGAGATCGTTTTGGCACATTGGTCAGGATTGCAAAGGTGACAGTTGCCAGATAGCTAAAAATGATTTGAATGAAAATAGTCCACATCAACAATCCCTCCTACATGAATAATCGAAAGACAACTGCAATCCCGATGCCGATTGCACAGGATGTAAGAAGTGCCTCCGTGCCGCGTGCCATTCCGCTGAGCAGGTGTCCAGCCAGCAAGTCGCGAACCGCATTGGTGATGGGAACCCCGGGAACGAGTGGCATCACACTGCCAATTACGATTTTATCCAGATTCATACCTAGATGCGTATATAATGCGAGAAAAGCCAGGAGGCCAATGGCAAATGAAGCCAAAAATTCGGCTAGAAATTTTACTTTCAGCCAGATGGATCCATAATAGAAAATAATAAAACCAATAGCCCCGATGACACAAGTAACAGGGAAATCTTGCCAACTGCCACCAAAAATAATCATCAATGTCCCACTGACGATAGCCGCTGCCAGTATTTGTAGCCACATTGGAAAAAATTTTACTTCTTGATCCAGATCTCTTAGCCGGTCATGCAGCTCAATTAGTGTCAGTTTATGATCAGCAAAGTCCCGAGAAAGGTCATTGACGAGAGAGACTTTCTCCAAATTGATTGTACGGGTAGGAATCTGCTTCAGTTGGATATTCTGTTCCCCTTCAATCGACATAAAAATACCAGTCGGTGTCACAAAACTGATGCCTTTTTTATTAGAAGCATTATCTGCGATCCGGTTCATCGTATCTTCTACGCGGTACATTTCAGCACCACTTTCCATCATGATTTTGCCAGCCGTCAAACAAGTTTCAAGCAGATAATCCTTTTCTTTCGACAAAAGTGTCTCCCCCTTTCCAAAAAATGTTCTGTTCTAATCCTAACGCAAGTACTCCAAGAAAGCTAGTACAAATGAGAAAATGAGCAGAGGAATCGTTTGGACGCGAAAAAGGCTTGAAATTCTGCTACTATGGGTAATAGACAAAGTAGAAAGGAGACTAGCAGCATGGCAGGAATCGAATATGAAATTGTGGAACATATTGGTGTGCTTTCAGAAAATGCAAAAGGATGGCGAAAAGAGCTGAATCTAGTCAGCTGGAACGGCCGTACACCTAAATATGATCTGCGCGACTGGGCACCCGAACATGAAAAAATGGGAAAAGGAATTACTTTGACAAAAGAAGAGGTGGCCGAATTAAAGAAAATTCTGTAGGAGGTGAAAATCAGCATGTATGCTTACGATATTTATGAACCAATCGATCGGAAAGATGGCGAACAGTTTCCCGCCATTTTTGCGCTGCATGGTTTTGCGGGGGACGAGACTTCTGTCGCCGGCATCCTTGAGGTGATGATGGATCGTTACGTAATCATCTCACTCCGTGGGGATATCGATTATGGACCGGGCTATGCTTTTTTTCATATGGCAGCAGAAGGTGAACCAAACGAGAAAGAAATCGAGCGAAAAACGGCCAAATTATTCCGTTTCATTGAATCGGTCACAAAAGAATATGAAACAATTGACCCGAAACAGATCTTTCTGGCGGGCTTTGATCAGGGCGGTGTGATGTCAGTCAATTTGATGCTGGAACGAGGCGGGTTTTTTAAAGGGGCCGCGATCCTAAGCACACGTTATCTGAAAAGTTATGAAAAGAAACCAAAAAATCTGCTACTCAAGGAGAAACGTATTTTTATCGGCCACGGTGTGGAAGATCATGTTTTCCTTGTTGAAGAAGCAGAAAAGACGACACGATTATTCAGAACGATGTGTGATCATGTCGAATTACACACTTATTTTACAAGTCATGATTTGAATGCTCAGGAAGAAGAAGAGCTCGAATTGTGGTTTGACAAACATACAGGATTGCTCACAAGATCATGAAAAAACGGAAATCTAGCGCGTACTAGATTTCCGTTTTTTTAATCAAACTGGATCATCACGACTTTCAAATAATTCCCCTCAGGAAATGCTTTGTTCGTCCGAAAATCAGTGGGTAGGGAGAAGTCTTTTACAATCCGGTAAGTGCGTGTTTCTTCACTACAAACACTGTGGATCATTTTCTTGAAAGCTTTCATACCGAAGCCAGCATAATTGGTTGAGACAAGCATGGTGCCGCCTGTTGCAGTCAACGGGATCAATTGACGGAGTAGTTCCGGATAATCATTTGCCACTTGAAAAGTTGTTTTTTTCGTCCGTGCAAAGCTTGGCGGGTCGCAAATAACCACATCGAACTGTTTTCCTTTCCGGAGCGCGTACTTGAAATATTGGAATACGTCTTCCACGACGATTGTTTGTGATGTGCTATCTAGTTGATTGACCTCAAACTGCTCACGTGTTTTTGCCGTCGTTCGTTTTGCTGCATCTACGCTAGTTGTATGAAGTGCGCCGCCGTAAAGGGCTGCCACAGAGAAAGCCCCTGTATAAGAAAACGTATTGAGGACGGTTTTCCCAGCAGTAAAGCCAAGCGATAACTCGCGACGGACATCTTTTTGATCGAGAAAAATGCCTGTCATCCACCCATCATCTAAATAAACAGCAAATGTCATGCCGTTTTCTTTGACTAAGAGCGGTTCCGTTGCTTTTTTGCCGCCAACAAAATCATCCTGATTAGCTTCTTCCTGTTCAAAACGCCGTTTCTCATAGATCCCTTTTACAAAAGGAAGGTCGTATAGATAAGGGAGCAGCTCTTTTTTGAACTGATAAAGCCCAAGACTGTACCATTGAAGAAGCAAAAATCCATCATAGTAATCAATCGTCAAGCCACCAAATCCATCCCCTTCTCCATTGAATAACCGGAAAGCTGTTGTCGTTTCGTCTGCAAAATAGCTATGGCGCATTTGCACCGCTTCTTGAAGTCGTGCTTGGAGATTGTCAAGAAGGGAAGGCGCTTTTTTATCAAAACTGAACAACCAGCCATCCCCTTTATTTTGCTTGCCGGCATAGCCATAGGCAATAAATTCGCCAGCCGGGCTAACTAGCTTCAGCAAAGTACTTTCGGTGATTTTTTTTGACCAGTTCATCATCCATTCCTTATGCAGGAGCGGATAGCCTTGTTGATATTTATTGACATGCTTTTTGGCTACTTGAAGTGGATAATACTTTTCCATATGATCCCAAACCTTTCCATAAAAAATAGCTTCCCACAAACAAGTAGGAAGCTATTTGCGTGTTCTGTAAAATTAGAAGTTTGCTACACGACCAAAGCCAACGAGGTACTCGCCCCAACCGCTGCCATGGATATTGTCGTACTTAACGCCGTTATCCTGTGCATCGATCATTTGGCCGCCACCGACATAGATGCCGACGTGCGCAATGCCTGAACCATAGTTAAAGAAGACAAGATCGCCCGGTTTAGCCTGAGATTCAGAAATTTTGGTTGAAGCACTGTATTGTGCACTAGCCGTACGTGGCAGGCTAACACCCACTTTTCCGTAAACATACTTCGTGAAACCGGAGCAGTCGAATGAGCTTGGTCCATTGCCGCCCCAGCTGTAAGGTTTACCAAGGTGTTTTTGTGCTTCGCTAAGCAGTGCAGAGTAACTTGAACTGCTGCTAGAAGAACTGGACGATGATGAAGCGTTCGATGTGCTAGAAGAGCTAGACGACGAACTGCTTGAACCAGAAGTACTATTATTCGTTGTGCTGCTAGATGCAGATTGACTGCTGTTATTTGTTGTATTTTGTGTTGGCACTTGACCTTTTACTTTCAGTACTTGACCAACTTGAAGTGCATCAGAAGTAAGACCATTCAAAGCTTTCAAATTAGAAACGCTTGTTCCAAAAATACCAGCGATTTTGCTAAGCGAGTCACCGCTTCTAACTGTATAAGTAGAAGCACTTGTATCGATTGCATCCGCTTGTTTTTCTTCAGTAGCAGGAGCAGTTTGCGTGGAGCTTTGTGTAGATTGCTCTGTCGCTTGACTTTGCTGAGTAGAAGAAGTTTGCTCTTCAGAAGTTTGAGTCGTTGTTTCCGTTTGAGTTGTTTGTTCTTGAGTAGTCGTTTGTTCAGTTTGTGTGGAAGCTGCTGGCTGTGCTGCAGAAGCTTTCACCGCTAGATTTTGTCCAACATAAATGGAAGAAGAAGAAAGATTATTCCAAGACATCAAATCATTCACTGAAACGCCAAACTTCGTGGAAAGTCCCCAAAGTGTGTCCCCGCTTTTTACTTTGTAGCTGGAAACATCTGTTGCTACTTGCTCCGTGCTGGTCGTCGCTGTTTCAGTTTGTACTTGTGTTTGCTCTGCTGCAGGAGTTGTTTCAGTCACCGCAGCTGTTTGAGTTGCTTCTCCTAAATATTTACCATTTACATAGCCAGTTTCACCATCACCATAAGTGATTTTGTTCCAGCCGTTTGATTCAGTTGTTTCAACTGTTACTTTTGTTCCGCCTTTTAGAGAGGTGATGATATTGTTGTCAACACCGGCACCATCACGGACATTTAGCCAAGTAGCTGTTACTTGTTTTTCTGACTTTTCTTGAGCTTGTTCAGAAACAACTAGTTTTTGACCAGGAAAAATTTTATCACTTGTAAGTTGGTTTAATTGTTTAAGAGAATCTACGGTTGTGTCGTTTTGTTGAGCAATTCCCCATAGAGTGTCACCAGATTCCACAACTACAGTACTGGCAGAAGCAATTGTTGGAGCTGCAAATGCTGTTACTGCAATCCCCGCTGTAGCTGTCGCGATAGCCGCTTTTTTCATAATTTGTAGAACTCCTCTCTTCATATAAAAATCGTTTGTCGAATAGCTTCTATGTATTCACCGATTAATACCCATTTTACCTAGTTTGAGGCTAAAAAACAAACAATTTCCTAAGAGCGGCGCGAGTCGAAGCGGCCTATACCAGAATTGTGTAATATAAATGTAATAAAACGAAAAAGGAACACTTGTTCTTTGGGCTTGAGATGTAGCTGTTGAAGGGAGTATAAGAAAAGTTAAAGAAAAAGGGAGGGGTGAAATGTTGCGCAAAATGAAACCTGTTTAAAAATAACAACAGAAAAATTTAATTAAATTGTAATATTTCCATCATGCTTTTTTCATGAACGATTTTGGACATGCTGGAATGGTAAAAGTTGAATTTTTGGAAAGCGAAAAAATTTCCAGGAAAACTTTTTGTAAATCGCTGAGTTCATGTATAATTAAAAGGAGTGGAGGAGTCAAAGTTATGAATCAAAATTATGATGATCGAAAAATTGTAAAGGCTTATCGTGAAGTCGCCCGCCAAGTTGTTAAAAAAGAAGGGCTTTATAAATATATGGATCAAGAAGAGCTACAGGAGCAGACGCGCATCTGGCGGGAAAAATATCGAGAAAGAGAGATACCAGAGCGTGATATTGTTAATATTTTTGCTTTGGCAAGAGAAGCGGCTAGCAGGATTCTTGGTTTAGATGCTGTCATTGTCCAGCTCATTGGGGCGCTTGTTTTAGGTGAAGGTAAAATCGCTGAGATGAAGACGGGGGAAGGAAAAACGCTCGTCTCACTTTTTGTGATTTATATCGAAGTCATCCGTGGCAACCATGTGCATCTGATCACAGCAAATGACTATCTCGCTAAACGTGACCGTGAAGAAATCGGACAGATATTAGAATACTTGGGGATCTCAGTGGGACTCAATCTTTCCGGACTAGACAAGGCGCAAAAAAAGGCACTTTACACAGCGGATGTCATTTATGGAACGGCCTCTGAATTTGGTTTTGATTATTTGCGTGATAATATGGTTCGCCAGCTAGATGATAAGGTACAGTCGAGTTTGGATTTTGTGCTGATTGATGAAGCGGATTCGATTTTGATCGATGAGGCTCGTACGCCGCTCTTGATTTCGGATCGGAAGGAAGAAAATCTAGATTTATATCTGACTGCGAACGAACTGGTTAAAACGATGATGAAAGACGATTATGAAATTGAAGAACACAAGCGTTTTTGCTGGTTAAACGATGCCGGAATCGAAAAGGCGCAGCGCTTCTGGGAGGTTGACTCGCTTTATGAAGCTGAGAACCAGCCACTGCTTCGGATCACGATGCTCTTGATGCGGGCACATTTTTTGATGCACAAAGATAAGGATTATGTGGTACTAGACAACGAAGTGTTGATCATTGATCCGCATACTGGTCGAGCATTACCAGGTCGCCGGTTCAATGACGGCCTGCATCAGGCGATCGAAGCGAAAGAAGGTGTGGAAGTCAAGGAAGAAGCGCGCACACTGGCTACGATCACCATCCAAAACTATTTTAGGATGTATAAAAAGATAGCTGGCATGACAGGGACTGCTAAGACAGAAGCAGAAGAATTCCGCCAGATTTATGGGACAGATGTCGTGGTAATTCCGACGAACCTACGGGTAAATCGGGAAGATATGCCAGATGATGTTTTCTATACGAAAAAGGAAAAAGGGCGGGCAATCGTCTATGAGGTTTCCTGGCGGTACGAGAAAGGCCAGCCGACTTTGATCGGGACTTCCTCCATTAAGAGTAATGAATGGATCAGTGAACTTTTAACAGAAGCGGGCATTCCTCATCAAGTGCTCAATGCAAAAAACCATGCGCAGGAAGCAGAAATCATTGCCCGAGCCGGGAAACGGGGCATGGTAACTCTAGCGACGAATATGGCCGGTCGGGGAACGGATATCAAGCTTGATCCGGATGTGCACCGATTAGGCGGACTGGCAGTTATAGGCACGGAACGTCATGAAAGCAGACGGATCGACTTACAGCTGATGGGTCGATCAGGCAGGCGTGGTGACCCAGGTTTCAGTAAATTTATGATTTCACTGGAAGACGATCTATTACAGCAATTTGAAAGTAAAAAATGGACAAAGCTATATAGCAAGTTGAAAAGGCGTCATCCACGGGATGGGAAGCCAGTCAATCACCGCAAGATCCATTCTGTCGTATTGGATGCGCAAAAGCGGATCGAAGCGGCTAATTATGATATTCGGAAAGATCTGCTTTCTTACGATGAGGTGATTGACTTGCAGCGGAAAGTGGTCTACAAGGAGCGGGATGAGCTGCTTGAAAGAAATAAACTGGGCGTTTCTTCGGAAAAAATCATTCGTGAGGTAGCCGAGAGGGCGTTTCCGACTAACTTACCGGAAGACGAGCACACACAGGAATATTATTTCAGGTTGCAACAAGAACTGCTTGGTGGAACCAAATTTCCACACAGTTTTGACGAAGTGGTCGCAATGGACGGACAGGAAGTTGTAGAAAAAATCATCGGCTGGCACAAAACGGTTCGCGATCAGTTCCCGCCAAACACACTGAATGCAATTGAAAAAGAAGTGTATCTGAATTTGATGGATCAGATGTGGGTCATTCACTTGGATGCCATGGTCGAGCTTCGTGAAGGGATTCATCTTCAGGCTTATGGTCAGCAGGATCCGCTCGTGATGTATCAAAAAGAGGGTGCTAAACTGTTTGAAAAATTCCAGCAGGATTATCATTTTTACTTTGCACATGCCATTCTAGAACTTGATCCTACAGGGCTTGTAAGAGGATAATTTTTATAGAGGAGAGCTCTTCACTTTTTGGTGAGGAGCTTTTTGATGTTTACAAAAGGAAAGAAGAGGTTAGAGAAACTGTATCAAAGATTAAAGGAGAGAATGTTAAAATGACAGAACCGAATTTAATTGACCCAAGAAAATTATACGAAACAGAGAAATTTCCTATACAGGATCAGGACACACCAGCGCTACAAGCGCAAATGACGCCCAAACCCGACTGCGGGGAAGACAGCTATGTGGGCACACAGCAACTGGAAAATCGTAGAGTCTTGATTACTGGGGGAGATTCTGGGATTGGAAGGGCTGCAGCGATTGCCTTTGCGAGAGAAGGGGCCGATATCGCATTGCATTTTTTCCCAGGAGAAGAGCAGGACGCGAAGGAAGTGGCTGAGTATATCCAACAGGCAGGTAGAAAAGCTGTTTTGCTTCCGTATGATTTACGTGAAGAAAAAGCACCGAAGGAAATCGTTCAAAAAGCTGTACAGGAGCTCGGTGGACTGGATACACTTGTGCTGAATGCTGCACAACAGATCACACAGCCGAGTATCGCTGAGTTACCGATTCAGCAAGTAAAGGATACATTTACGGTGAATATCGTTGCAATGTTTGCGCTGGTGAAAGAAGCAGAACCACATTTGCCAGCTGGTGGAGCGATTATTACGACAACTTCTGTGCAAGCATTCAATCCGAGTGAACATTTGCTGGACTATGCTTCTACAAAGGCGGCAATTGCCAACTTTACAATCGGTTTGGCGAAGCAATTTGCACCAAAAGGAATCCGTGTGAATGGTGTGGCACCGGGTCCCATCTGGACGCCGCTGCAACTTGATCAAGGGCAACCGAAAGATGCATTACCAGAGTTTGGGCAGAACAGCTTGCTTGAACGGGCAGGTCAACCAGCTGAATTAGCACCTGTATATGTCTTCTTGGCTTCCAATAAGGCAAGTTATGTGACGGCGCAAATTTATGGTGTGACTGGTGGGGAATCGATCAACCTCTAGAGAAAAAGGCTGCGACTCATAAGCTTAAAAAGCATCCATTTGGAAATTTTTGGTAACCTTTTTCTCGTTTTTCTGGTACGATAAAGAATGGTTCATTTTAATCTGATGACCAATTAAATCCTTCTGAGGGAGGATTTTTTTGGTAAACAGGATTGATATGATGATTTTGTGGTACTAAAATCTTATAGAAGTAAAAAGAAAAGCAGGTGATCGAATGAAACAAACACTTTCAAAATTTAAGCAGTACTTTATTGAGAACAAATTTGTGCTGGGTCTACTGATTCTATTGTTGGTAGGTTTGAACATTTTTGTACTCACAAAAATCTCGTTTATTTTTCATCCACTTGCTGTAATCATTGAAACGGTTGCAGCGCCGATTATTTTAGCAGGAATTTCTTATTATCTGTTCAATCCGATTATTGACTTTTTGGAAAAGAAAGGCTGGCACCGAGGCTGGTCGATTGGACTGCTCTATTTAATCATTATCGGTATTCTTGTACTTGTGTTTAGTTTTGTGATTCCAGCCGTACGAGATCAAATTGTCAGTCTGGTCAAATCATTTCCGGGCTACTGGGATCAAATTACGGACAAATTTAATGAATTCAGTCGCTCATCGGTTTTTGATCAGATCAAGGATAAACTAAGCGGCAACATGAGTGATATTATGAAGGCTGTTTCTGAGAAAGGGACATCTGTCGTCAACAGTGCGATTGACAGTATCGGCAATATTGTTGGAACGGTCACAGAAGTGGTGCTAGCAATTGTCACGACACCGCTCGTTCTTTTCTATCTGCTGAAAGATGGGAAAAAATTGCCGGATTTCATTTTGAAAATGCTGCCAGTCAATGGTCGGGCACATACACGTCAGGTGTTGATTGAGTCGAATCATCAGATCAGCTCTTACATTCGCGGTCAAATCATTGTCAGTTGCTGTATTGGCATATTATTGTTTATCGGCTATCTGATTATCGGTTTACCATATGCATTAACGCTAGCCATCGTTGCTGCATGTACAAGTATTGTTCCTTATTTAGGGCCAGCGATTGCGATTACACCGGCATTAATCATTGCGGTTGTGACTTCGCCTTGGCTGCTTTTGAAACTGATCGTCGTATGGGTATTAGTGCAGCTTTTGGAAGGAAAGTTCATTTCACCTCAGATCATGGGCAAAACGCTCAAGGTACATCCGATCACGATTTTATTTGTAATTCTTGTGGCTGGTAAATTGTTCGGTGTTCTAGGGGTTATTTTCGCCGTACCAGGTTATGCGGTACTAAAGGTAATTGTAACCCACGTATTCATCTGGTTTAAACGGATTTCCGGGTTGTATGGGGAACAGCCGGAGAGTGAGTATGTGGCGGAACAGGCAAATAAAGAATAACATTCAATCATTTAATCATAGGAAAAGCCAACTTCTTTTAAAGAGGTTGGCTTTTTTAGTTGTTTCAAAAAGAGTATGAAAACAAATCTAAAAATGATTTTATCAGCGGTTAATGAATCTGGATTAATAATGATTGTATAAATTCTAAAAAAGTTCAAAAAAAACCATGTTATTATTCCTTTTTTACAGGTTGTGTATCTTCCGTTTATTGTATCTTATAAATACAAAAAGAAAATCTTCTAAAGAAAAGGACAAGAGAAATTAATGAATGATATACAGGCGTTATATGATTTCAGAAATGTTCATGTGGAATTTCAACCAGCTAACCTTTTTAATACGGGAATGAAAGAACTTCAAGTGAAAACAAAAATTTTGCCTAAGGGATCAACTATCATAAAAGAGGAAATACACTATCAACATATTTATTATATAAAAAAAGGAATCATCTCTGTTGAGAAGCAGGGGGACATTTACACCTTTCTTCCAAATGAAAATTTTGTTGGTTTAAATGGATTGATGAACCATCAAAAACCCTTTTTTTCATTCATTGCTTTTACAGAAACAGAAGTTGTGATTTTTGAACGAACGGAAGTAGAGAACTATATTAAAAAAATGCAGGAAGGTTGGTTATTTCTCTATGTACAGGAGCAGCGTTTTCGCGATAATATTCATGAATGTTATATCTTTAGGCGAGAGAAAGGGATAAGAAAGGTCGAGAAGGCCATAGCTTTTATTGATAAAATTTTCCCTGCCCACCCTAATAAACCTTTACCGCCTGAAATTTTATATAAGGAATTTTCCCGATTTGTGGGGATCAAAGAGAATAATATACAAAAAATTCTTAAAAAATTATATAAATAGTTTTAATATTACTAATTTATTATGAGGAGGGGTTTCTATGTCTGGAGAATTATGTGCATATGAAAAGGTGTGGGGTTCCATGATGCGAAATGAATTTTTTCACTCCTTAATGGCAGAAAAATCTTTGCGTATTAAAACAAGGACAAGCAAGAAGAGAGAAACACTGAATGATGATCCTGACTTTAACCAAAATATTTACTATGTGAAGGAAGGATTGGTCATTGCGACTTATGAAAATAGGGCAACACATTGCTTTATTCCAGGAGAATTTATTGATTTAAGTTATTTACTCATTGGAGAGGAATATCCATATCTTTGTGAAGTGAAGCAAAATTCTCAGATTGTCGTTTTTAAAAAGGCACAATTAATCGATTTGATGGTTGAAAAAGACTCAGCTGATTTCTTTGTGCAACAATCTTTAGAAAGCAATATGAACCATCTTTACGAACAGTATTATATATTACAATCTGTTGCAGAAAATGATCTAGAAAAAGCGCTTAATCAATTTGCAAAACTATATGCAACGCCTCAAAAAGGATATATGGAATTCCCATTAGGTCTGAGCAAACAAGTTTTACAGGATTGTTTTTATATAAGTAAAAATTTGTTTGCCAAACTGCAAGAGAATATTCCTTTAGAAATTGTTTGGAAAGATGGCAGAAAAAGTGCTCTACAAGTAGAGTATAACGGGTCTGATAAGAGCAAAGAGACGTGGTTTGAAAATCAAGCAAACCCTTTTCTTAAATAATATGGTTAGGAGGATTTAAAGGTATACACACATAAATTAAACAAAAAGGAGATCGATGAAAAGATTATGAAGAAAAATGTGAAAAAAATCTTAGTGGGGCTTTTGACTTTTAATGTTCTAGCTTCAGCGCCTCTGACTGCTATTTCAGTAAATGCAGAGGAAGTACAATCCAGCACTTCAGAAAAAAGTAATAAATTAAATGCTAGTGCAGCAACGAATTTGATTCAAAATAGTGCACTTTCATTTAATCCTAACACAAATTCCTTTGCTAATTGGTACTATTATCGGGCAGACACGAATCAGGTTATTCCGGGGAGTGCTTATTTTAGGCAGACCAATGTAAGTAGCGATGTAATGACCGACCCCTATTTTTTCTGGAGTAATGATAGATCTAATGTGGCATACAATGGTGTCATGAAAGATGGCAACCGTTACGTTTATTTAAGCGGTTATTATCCTAAATTCACAGGAACTTATAATTCTTTGTTCTATGTCACGCAAAAAATTCCAACTATTCCAGGAGCGAAATATAAATTTTCAGCTAAAGTAACGGCGGAAGATAATGATTCTTATGGAATAAATTCTAAAGTTTCTATTTCAAATAATAATTCATTTACTGATATCATTCGTTCTCAAGCTGTCAGTTCTCCTTCAATAGGCGAATATAAATCTGTAGAATTTGAATTCACTGCTAAAAGTTCTGAAACATATGTAGGATTAGGTAATACAAATTCAAATGGAGCACTATCTAAAATATATTACGGAGTACCAAGCGTCACACGTATACTGGATGCTCCTAAGATGTCTTCTGTCACAACTAAAAGTACGAGTGTAGATGTAACAGGTGAACCAGGCGCTAAAATTACAGTTTACTTACCTAATGGTAGTCGAACTTTCAAAGCAGCTGATTCAAATGGGAAAGTAACGTTATCTATTCCAAATCAAGAAGCAGGCGCTGAAATCAAGGCCACTCAAGAAATCAGTGGTAGTGAAGAAAGCGAAGCTGCAAGTACGATCGTTGGCTTAGAGGCCCCAACTTTATCAAGTGCTAATGAACAAACAACATCAATAACTGTCAAAGGCGATCCAGGAGCAAATATCACGCTCATGCTCCCAGACGGGTTGCGTATAGTCAAGACAGCAAATGCTCAAGGTGAGGCGACTTTTGCAGTATCTAACTTAGTGGCAGGTGATGTTATTAAAGCAATTCAATCATTAAATGGGCAAACAAGTGGAGAAGGTTTTACGATTGTTCAAGCACTTCCGATTGAGGCACCCAATCTGTCAGCAATGACAACCGATGATACGACAATTACAGCAACTGGCAAACCAGGGGCACGTATGACAATTATCATGCCTGATGGTTCAGATGTTAGTAAGGTAGCAGATGCTGATGGAAAAGCCGCTTTTAATATTGGTAAGCAAAAATTCGGTACGATTATTAAAGCTGTGCAAACACTAAACGGCGAAACAAGTCCAGAAACTTCCATTACAGTCACACAAGGTGAAGTGGCGGCTCCAACAATTGATGAGGTTACAACCAAGGATACGATTGTAAAAGGAACAGGGATTGCAGGAGCTACTGTTACAGTCAAAGCGGATAACAAAACTTACACTGGAACTGTAGGTGCAGATGGTAATTACAGCATCAAAATTCCTGCACAAGTTGAGGGCACAGTTATTACAGTGACACAGGAACAAAATGGTGTTACAAGTAACGCAGTTTCTACTACTGTCACAAAAGCTGCACAAGAATCTACATTGACAGCGAATGACTTTATACTTGGCTCTGATAGTTATATCAAAGGAACCTATACTGGCGATGTTGCAAAACTTGCGATTGAAGTAAATGGTACTTTACAGCAAAAAATTAATGCAACAGGCTCTCCTTATCAGTATTATGCCAAAGGAAAAGTGACTGCACCAACGGATCAAGTCTATGTAATCAGTTATGATGCTGATGGAAATCAATTACAGAAAGTGAAAGTCAATGTGTTCAGCAATACAGCAGGTCAAATGACACCAAATACCTATTATCTTGGAAAAGATAATTATGTTACAGGGACACTTTCAGGAGATATTGTGAAATTCAGTCTTACAGTAAACGGTGTGGAATACAACAAAATCAATGTAACGACTGCGCCAACATTTAAATACTATGCAAACAGTCTGATCAAAAATACAACAGATGTAGTTAAGGTCAACGGTTATGATGCTTATGGCAACCTGCTGGACAGTAAGCCTGTAACCGTTACTAAATATCAAGGAAATGCAGGTACGATTACTTCTGCAGATACATTTAAACTTGGCAAAGACAGCTATGTAACGGGGACTTATACAGGAGATATTGCTAAAGTAGAATTGCAAGTCAATGGTGTTGCTAAACAGCGTATTAATGTGTCAGATGGCACAATCAAGTATTATGCAAAAGATAAAATTACCACTTCAACAGATGTAGTTAAACTGGTTGGTTATAATTCTGAAGGGATTGCAATTAGCGCAAAAAATGTGCCGGTTTCGGTAGCAAGCGGTAGTGTTACTGCAAATCCATTCGTCATTGGAACAGACAGCTATGTAAAAGGAACCTTTACAGGAGATGTGGCAAAAATTAGTTTGACTGTAAATGGTGTGAAATATTCAACAATCAGTGTTCCAACTTCAGGTTCTGATTATCAGTATTATGCAAAAACACTGATTAAAAATGAAAATGATAAGGTGGTTTTAACTGCGTATGATGCGGTTGGCGGTGTTTTGGATACAAAAACGGTTTCTGTAAGTAAGAAATCTTGAGGATAAGCACAACAGTGACATCACAGGGTTATGAGATCAGCACTGACTTACCACAATGAAAAGTGCAGGAAAGCCATAAACCATCTGGTGCTACTTTATTCCGGCAACAGACCACAAGATGTATTATTATGCAGATTCACTAATCAGTAGTTTATCTGATAAGGGGAAAGTCATTGGACTAGAGAGCGGGAAATGCCACTATTTCAACAATTGTTGGGATGATCGAATAATAAAATGGGAGGGGGATGAGCGCTCCCCCTCTTTTTATAAGTATGGAAATGAGGACTATGTAGAAATGAAAAAATGGATGATTACGTCAATATTGATTACAGCACTATTACTGACAGCTGCCTGCAGCGATGATTCATCAAAAGCAAAGAAAGATAAAGTGACAACAAATAAAGAAGAAGTAACTTATAAAACAAAAACAGTAAATAATATCGATATGAAGATTAATCAAATCAAAACTACTGAAAGTACAAAAGAAAAAATCAATATGGTCAGCATTGAAATGACATTTGTCAACAATGATAATTCGACTGTGGGCGTTGGTGCTGCTGATTTTAAAATTAAATCCGGTGATAAAACCTATACGGTATACCCACAAGGAAATAATTTTGGTGATGAGATTGAACCGAGTAAAGAATTGACCGGGAAAGCATTTTTTGAACTACCTGAAACAATAAAAAAAGGCACACTTGTCTACGCGCCTTCAGAGGATGAACTGGCAAGCTGGTCGATTACGATTCCAGATGCCGAGTAAATTTTAAAACTCAGAAAGGATTGTCATACATTGAAAATAGTGATTATTGGGTTAGGATACATTGGTCTTCCAACAGCTATCATGTTTGCTAATCATGGGCAAGATGTCGTTGGGGTTGATGTGAATGAACAAGTTATCAAAGAATTGAACACCGGGAAAATACACATTGAAGAGCCGGGGCTGCAAGCGGAGTTAGATAAAGCTCTAAGCAGTCAATCGTTTAGAGCGGAAATGATTGTAGAACCAGCAGATGCTTTTATCATCTCTGTTCCGACACCCAATCATAATGATCGTTTAAAATCATGTGATCTAAGTTATGTGCAGTCAGCAGTTACAAGCATTCTTCCAGTTTTGCGGAAAGGAAATACGGTCATTATCGAGTCAACGATTGCCCCGAGATCAACTGAAGATCATATTTTGCCACTGATTGAAAGTACGGGTCTTGTTGTGGGTAAAGATGTATTTCTTGTTCACTGTCCGGAACGTGTGCTACCTGGTCAGATTATTTATGAGCTGATTCATAATAATCGAATTATTGGTGGTGTCACTCCGGCCTGTACACAAGCTGGAAAGCGCGTTTATAGCACATTTGTACAGGGAGAACTCATCGAATCTGCTGCATCTACTGCGGAAATGTCAAAACTGATTGAAAATACGTATCGGGATGTGAATATTGCGCTTACTAATGAGCTCGTGCGCATTTCAGCTCGGTTGGGTATTGATGCGCTTGATGTGATTAATATGGCGAATAAGCATCCGCGTGTTAATTTACTTCAACCAGGACCAGGTGTTGGCGGACATTGTTTGGCAGTGGATCCTTATTTTATCGCTGCAGAAGCACCGAAAGAATCTCAACTGATTCAACGCGCGCGTCATATCAATACAACAATGCCAGATTTTATTGTTGACCAAACTGTCGCGCTGCTAGAAAAAATTCAAGGGAAAAAAATCGCAGTATTTGGTTTGACATATAAAGGAGATATTGATGATATTCGGGAAAGTCCAGCGCTAGAGATTTATTATAAATTGTTTGCAATGCCTCAATTCGAGGTGGTAGCTTATGATCCGCATGTGAGAGCATCATTTGTTGAAACGGATATGAAAAAGGCTACGATGGATGCCGATCTTATTTTGATACTCGTGGATCATTCCGAGTTTCGAATACTGGCAGCTAAAGACTTTGATAATATGTATCAGCAAGCATTTTTAGATACGAGGAATATTATGACGCGATGTAAGGATGAGAAAAATTACTATAATCTAGGTAATCTTTCAAAAATAACAGGCACTCATCAGGTCAATGTGACAGCTTAATTGATTACTTTTGTTGTAAAGAGTGTGAGTGACGAAGAAAAGTAGATGATGAATTGAAAAAAATACTGCTGATCTCTCAAAATTTTTATCCTGAAATTGGAAGTGCTGCAAATCGGATGAAGCAGTTATTTCTCTTGTTTAAAGAAAAGTTTGATGTGACCATGTATACAGCTATTCCGCATTATCCCAATCGTGGTATTTATGAACAGGAAAATTTAGAGGATGAGGGTATTGAGGCGGAAGCAGTTCATCGCATAAAGACTCGGGTAAATCAATATGAAACCAATATGTTCTTTCGCTTTCTTTTATATTTGGAAACGTTTTGTCGTTTTCTTTTTAAAATAATCAGGACAAAAGAGCATTACGATGTGGTCTATGTATCAAGTCCACCAATTTCGATCGCCCTTGTCGGCTTGTTTGCTAAAAAAAAATTGAAAGCTAGACTGATCATAGATATACGTGATTTATGGCCGGAATCATTTAAAGGTGTGGGGAAATGTAATTCACGTTTTTTTCTTTTTTTTGCCTACCGGCTTGAAAAAACAATATACAGACATGCAGATGAAATTATTATAAATAGCGAGGGCTATGTAACTTATATAACTGATCGTGGGGGAAGTCCTGATAAAGTCACATTCGTTCCCAATTCCCTAACAATGGAAGAATTAACTTTTGGGAGTACAAAAAATCAAGGAATGAACCGACCGGCGACAGTCATTTACACCGGGAATGTCGGATTGGCTCAAGAGCTGGGCAGTTTTATTAGAATGGCTGCTTTTTTTCAAAGCAATCCACATGTGCGTTTTAAAATAATCGGCTATGGAATAAATTTTCAAAAGTTGATTGACACAGTAGAAGAAAGCCATTTAACCAATGTGATTATTCAATCATCAGACACTAGAAAACAGGTGTTAAAGGAACTCGCTGAAGCTGATATTGCATTTATAGGGTTAAGTTCGCATGAGGTTTTTGAGAGGGTTATCCCTGGAAAAGTTATTGACTATATGGGTATGGGATTACCGATCATTGGTATAGCTTCGGGGTATTGCAAGGATATTATAAACAACTCCAGAACCGGTTTTATCTATGAGCAACATGAGGAAGATAAGTTGTATCAGCACTTAAGGATGTTGCTTGAAAACCATATGCTATGGGATCATTTTCATCGGAATGCTCTACGTTATGCCAAAGATCATTATTACTGGTCTGAAAATTTTAAGCGAATTGAAAAAATAATTACGACGTTTGAATGAGGAATAACCGGATGACGAAAAGAATTGCAATGTTTGTTTGGAATTATTTTACTAATGATGCACGTGTTATGCGGGAATGTATGGCTCTGCAGGAAGCAGACTACCAAATTGATTTGATTGCCATACTTGATCCAACCGATTTGGCGCTTCCTCAAAAAGAAGAATTAACGGAAAATTTTACGGTTTATCGTGTGAAAAGCACCAGCCCTCGCTTTTTTACTCCCTTTATAAAATTAGGCAAGTATGTCAAAAGGCATCGGGCAAGCTGGCTTCTTTTAGGATTCATCTTTTTTATGCTTTTCGCGCGCTATCCTGTATGGCTATCATTGCTAGTGCTTTTGACGGTACTGCTTTCCCTTAAAAAAGTACGAGTCATTTTCAGGCGTGGGCTTATTTTGATAAGAATGGTTCGCCTCGGGTGTTCAAAAGATTATTGTATCTATCAAGCGAATGATCTGAATACTTTGCCACAGGGAGTACTATGTGCAAAACTTTTTCGACGAGGACGCGGATTGATTTATGATTCGCATGAGGTACAAACAAGCAGAACAGGTTATAATAGTCCGCTTTATGGGATAAGCGAAAAAATTTTTTTGCGATTTGTTGATATTTGTATTCATGAAAATCATACTCGAGCGGCTTACATTGAAAAGCGCTATGGCTTTTATCCGCGAGTTGTGCATAATTATCCTGTTTTGGCTAAACCAGAAACGAGTACGAAGATCGATCTGCATCAACAGCTGGCTATTCCAAAAAATGAACCAATATTGCTCTATCAAGGTGGAATTCAAATAGGGCGAGGTTTGGATAAGCTGATTCGTGCAGCTTCTCTTTTTGATCGAGGCGTAGTAGTGCTAATTGGTGATGGGCGTATCAAAGCTGATTTGGAACATCAGGTATCGGAAGCGGGACTGACAAAACGGATTCGATTTTTACCCAAGGTTCCCCTTCAGGAACTGCTTCATTATACACGAAATGCTTATTTGGGTTTTCAACTTTTAAATAATGTGTGCTTTAATCATTATTCAGCATCTTCTAATAAGCTATTTGAATATATCATGAGCGGTGTACCAGTGATTGGGAGCGATTTCCCTGAAATTCGCCAAGTCATCGTCAGGGAAAAAGTAGGGCTAGTTGTCAATTCGCATGACCCCAAAGAAATTGCGGCAGCGGTCAATCAGCTACTTGCTAGCCCTGATTTGCGTGAAGAGATGCATCAAAATTGTTTGCAAGCACGTGAAATCTATAATTGGAAGCGTGAAAAAAAGGTGTTTTTAGAAATATATGCAGAAATTGAGGATAAATATGCAGATAAAATTAAGGATGAATAAGGGTGACGCTGGATGCATAAAAAAATAGGGGATCAGCAAAATATCTTGGAAATGTGTCACATGTATCTGCCACAAAAAGCCGTGATTTATTTGCTAGACAGTCGTGCTCAAGATTATGCGGCTTACTTTTTAAATGAAGAAAATGTAAAGCAAGTGTATGTATTTGAAACAAAAAATATGCATAACAAGAAAATATATCATCAGTTGAAGAAAGTGACTTATATCAAACCAATCTGGGAAAAGAATCGATTCATGCAATTGAAAAATGGCAAAGAAGTGGAGATATTGTTGGAAGATCCCGATATGGTTCATATATCTGAGCATATGTTTGCAGCCGGGATGTTAGCGGGAGTATCAGCTATTTTAAAGACTGCAAGACCTATCGTATGGATCGAACAAAGCCTGGCTCGGGAGACTAGGATAACCAACTGGATGTACGAACATCAATATGTATTGCAGCAGAAAGTCGATCATCATGCGATCTATGTGTGTCAGGAGAAGCAGAAAAATGAATTATCTGAAATGATTGGGCAGAATCAAAAGCAAGACCTAGAAGAAAAAAAACGACTGGAACAAAATATTTTGGAACTGGTCGAAATATCCAAGAAACAAATGGAGCAAGCACATGCGGTTTTAAATGAAAAATTTATTCAACAAGAAAAAGCATTGACAAAAGCGATCGAACAACAGGCCTTATTGAAGAAGGCGCATCAGAAAGAGTGTGACAGGTTGAAAAGGACTTTTGATGAGAAAATCACTGCTTTGGGTGCTCAACATGCGCAGGCATTGGCTGAACAAAATAAAAGAGCGCAGCAGCTTCAATCAGAATTACATCAATCTAAAGACATGGTTCAATTAATTTCAGATGCACTTAATGCTGAAAAAGCGGTGAATTACGATTTGAATAAGCGTCTGTTTGATTTGCTAGATGAGGAGTTACCAATACTTCAAGATTTGGATCGTTGCAGTCATGAACAGGATAAAGAAATTAAAAAACTGCAGACGGAAAATAAAAAATTGGCACGGAAATTGGCTGTCATGACTGAGAAGTATCATCGTTTGAACAAAACAAAAGTGATCAAGTTGATGCGTCGCTATTGGTATTTTAAAAATAGACGAAGATTGAGGAAAAAACGTGAAGAAAATTGAAAATTTGTATCAGGATATTACTTTTTTGCAAAAACAACTCTTACATAAGATTCAACCTGAAGTGATTGACACAAATGACTTTACTATAGCTGGAAATTGGCATAGCTCTAATGATGAGTTAACTTTTGAACAAGGAATAGGCGAAGTTGTTGCGACCAATCACAGCGATCAGTATATTTATTTTTCTTATTTGGAAACGAATCTTTTATTTAAGCGTTATCCAATGTATATCATTGAAGCGGTTCCCGGCGAGAAGTTTGAATTTAGTTTTCAGTTAAAGGTCGAATCGAAGCAGGCCTGCAAGATTGCCATTATTGAATATAGTCCTACGACGAAAGTGAAGGCTACCTTATTTGACCCAAACAAGAAGAATCGATTGATTGTGTCTCAGGAAACAACGAGACTACGAATAGCTTTACGCATACCTAAGCGAGGGATAACTCGTATCCAAGGCTGTACCTTTTACCGTGTTTTTGATAAGCCAAAAATAACCTCGTTTAGTAGGGGAGCGGCTTCCGTGCGTCCTGGACTGGCGGAGATTACTTCAACAAAAGAGTTGCGAGTAGCTTCGATTTTTGATGAATTCACACGTACTTGTTATGAACAAGAGGTCCAGTTGATTTCTTTTACACCGGATAATTGGAAAGAGGTTTTGGAGAGGGAAGTGCCACACATTTTGATGGTGGAGTCGGCTTGGCATGGCAATCATGGAGCTTGGACGTATAAAATTGGTCATTACACGGGTCAAGATCGAGGCGCCTTATTGGAATTGCTCGACTGGTGCCGGCAAAATGAAGTGCCGACGATTTTTTGGAATAAGGAAGATCCGATTCATTATGAAAAGTTTATCAGTACGGCGAAGTTGTTTGATTATATTTATACGACAGATGCAGATATGATTCCTAAATATCAGCAAGCGGCCGGACATCAGCGTGTTTATGCACAGAGCTTTGCCATTCAGCCAAAGATGCACAATCCGATCAAACTTTATGAGAAACGGATAGATAAAATGTGCTTTGCGGGTTCGTATTATTCTAATCGTCATGAAGAGCGCAGACGTGATATGGATCAACTTTTAGATGTGGCCAAGCAGTATGGTCTGGTCATTTATGATCGGAATTTTGAACGTCAGTCTCCGGATTTCCAGTTTCCAGAACGTTTTCTAGCAAGCATAGAAGGATGTTTGGCGTATAACGAGATGAATGTTGCTTATAAAGGCTATAAATATATGCTCAATATTAATAGTATTAAGCATTCACCAACGATGTTTTCACGGCGTGTGTTTGAAGGGCTGGCATGCGGGACCCCCATCATCAGCAGCTACTCTAAAGGAATCCAGCGAATGTTCGGGGATTTAGTCATCACTGCGGAAACGAAAGCGGCACTTGAAGAGAAACTGCGCGTTATTACAACGGATAAGGAATTCTATCAACGAAAAGCGGTAGAAGGCGTGCGTGAAGTGTATCGTCACCATACATATGAACATCGTTTACAGAGGATGTTGCATCATATGAGCATTACTTTACCGGAAGAAAAGAAAGAAGTGACCGTGATCTCTGTGGTTCATTCAAAAGATGAAATAGAGAATGCGATGGAAAATTTCACCCGTCAAGCCTATTCACATAAAAAACTGCTGCTGATTGCAAGCGTGTTTGAGGGGATAACAGATTTGATGAATCATTACAATACGAAGAAAATCAGTATGTTCACTTTGCCGTATCTCGAAAGGGAGTATCGACAATTAGGTGAAGTTGTAACCACTCCTTATGTCAGTTATATGGCAGGACAGCACTTTTATGGAGAGCATTATTTAGCAGATATGATGCTTGCGACAAAATATACCGATGCAGATGTAATCGGTAAGCAGAATTATTTTGAACTTTCAGAAGGCAAACTGGAGGAAGTGAATGAAGAGATGGATTATCAATTTGTCACAGATCTGCATTACCACCGAGCTTTATGGAAAACAAGTGTGGTTTTTCAGACGCGGATCAAAAGATTACTGACAGAAATGGTTCAAGATGCTTCACTTTCCTGTTATTTTCGTCAGGGAGTGACCTTTTTCAGTTCGGATAAATTTAATTTTATTGAGCGGGGGAGGGATGTCCCGCAAGTGATTAGCAAGAAAGTAGATATTTAGGAGCGATGAAAGTGAGACAGTTAAAAATTCTACTCTATGGTGATATGGATTTAAATATCATGGACGGTTCGGCAGTTTGGCTGACATCAATGGTTTCTATGCTGGCCATCAATCCCAATGTTCAAACAGATCTCTTGCTAAAAGCCCGCGTGCAAAATACGCGGTTGACTGGCGGCATCGCCGATTTTAAAAATGTCCATCTGATTGAGCCGTTCCAATCATTTCCAGATATGTCAGCTGCAAATGAAAACCGGATTGATGTTGCAGAAGCTTTAAAACGAATGGAGTTCATGGATAAACAGCACCACTATCATCTGATTATCATCCGCGGTTTTAACCTTGTAAAGGAGATGTTGAAATACCCGGAACTTATTCATAAAACGATTCCTTATATAACGGACTTCAATAGCGATCCCAATGCGCTTTCTAAAAAAGATCGTTTGGCGCTGCGGCAGATCTATGAAAGCTTTCCAAATATGTTTCTGCAAACGGAGGCGACAAAAACTGCCTTTTGTGAACTGTTGGGAGTTGATGGCAATAAAATCGTGATACTGTCTCCAATGATCCCAGCCCAGCCAGTTACGCCAGATTATCGCAATCGACATAATCAACTGATCTACAGCGGTAAATTTGCGAAAGAGTGGTATACGGAGGAAATTTTGCAGGCAGCCGCTCATCTGGCAGAAAAAGATGTTACCTTTTGCATTGTAGGGGACAAATTTCAGGGGGAGTTGCGTTCGCGGAGTACAGAGATCAAGCAGGCTTTTCAGAAAATGGAAAATATTATTTGGGCGGGAGCTGTTTCACGAGCAGAATCTCAAGAATATATTGCAAAATCAGATGTTGGAATCAGTTGGCGCAGTGAAACGATCGATAATGATGCTTCTGTCGAGTTGTCAACCAAGCTGCTAGAATATGCTAGATTAGGAAAACCGGTACTGTTAAGGCGAACTAAAATGCACGAGCAGCTGCTGGGTGATGACTATGAATTATTTGTTGACACGGAGGAAGAGTTTATAGCGAAAACGCAGCTCGTATTGCAAGACTCGGCTGTTTATAAACGGGCGGCAAAAAGGATGTATCAAGCAAGTCAACATTTTACACTCGAAGCATCTTATGCCCGTTTGAAAGAGGTTCTGTGGCGTTATCAAACTGAACCGATAAAGCTATTGATTGCAGGCCATGATCTGAAATTTATGACAGATATTATCCGCTACCTGGAAAAGCAATCCTGGGTAGATGTGAAAATTGATCAATGGGAAAGCCATGTCACGCATGATGAGGCCGCCAGCCAAAAACTGCTGGAGTGGGCAGATCTGATTTTTTGTGAGTGGGGCTTGGGTAACGCTGTTTGGTATTCCAAACATAAAAAGCCGGGGCAGAAACTTTTGGTTCGCGTGCATGCACAGGAGAAGCGGACAGAGCACCCTTCCCATTATAAGCTGGAGGCCATTGATCATATCATTGCGGTCTGTCCGTTTATTTTTGAAGAGATGCACCGACTATGTGGGATTCCTCGGCACAAGATGATATTGATTGCCAATACGATTGATACTGAAAAATTCGATTTGCCAAAACAGCCGGATATTGATTTTAACCTAGGAATATGTGGTGTGATTCCTAAAATTAAAGGTTTGGATAAAGCGCTTGATATTTTTGAAGAGCTTTGGGTATCTGATAAACGCTATAAGCTATTTATTAAAGGTAAACTACCAAAGGATGTGCCATGGCTGATGGGACGAACAGAAGAACGGGCGTATTATGAAGCGGTTTTTGAACGCATCAAGCAAGCTCCTTGGAAACACAGTGTGAAATTTGATAAGCATGGCAATGATGTGCATGAATGGCTCCAGAAAATCGGTTATCTGTTGTCAACAAGTGAGTCGGAAAGTTTTCACACGGCATTGATGGAGGGGATGGCTGCGGGATCAACCCCCTGCTTGTTGAACTGGCCGGGTGTGGAGACCGTCTATCCTGCCGATTCAATATTTGTATCGCCAGCAGACTTGGCTGCTTTTATCCGGGCGAACCAACTATGTGAGCAAGATCAGCAGCGATATAAAGATTATGCCTATCAATATTTTAATAAAGCAAAGATCTGTCAGGAAGTGGCCAGTTTGATTCGTACTGCTTTTACTGGATAGACGTGCATAAGGAGAGACTAAACGATGAGAAAAAACGATAGTAGGATTGAAAAATTAATCACTTCGGAGCTTACCTACCATGAGGGAAAATTAACGCTGGTTTTTAAAGCATTGTATTTACTTGAAGCTACCTACGAGTATGCCTTTTATATCTATCAGGATGATCAGGTGATAGGGCGGGAATGGTACCAGCCGCTTTCCCAAAAACAGATTGCGATCGAATATTGGCCGATCCGAAGTGGCGCTTATAAGGTTCGACTATTTTTGAAAAAGAATGGGCAGGTCATTATTAATAAAGTAAGCAATACACTAAATGTAGATCTCGTAAATAATAAAACAATCAAAACCACGCTTGAAAAGGAAAAAATCTATTATGCAGATAATCCAGTTCGGTATTTGTTTCAAAAAGCAAGAAAGAAGTCAGATAAACTATTAATTTCATTTTCCGGTATACATTCTCAGGAATTCACAGGGGGTCCTCCGGTTTACAATCATTTTCGCACACTGTGGCCATGCAATATCAATAAGTTATTTATTTTGGACGATTACAAAGGGCAATTTTGCTATTACATGGGGCACAATCGAGGAAGTGACTATGAACGATCAGTCGTGGGGCTGATTATAACGATTGCAAATGAGCTCAATATTGCGGCGGAAAACGTGATCGTAAGTGGTTCTAGTAAGGGTGGTGCGGCCTCTCTTTACTATTCGATGAAGTATCATTTTGGAACCGCGATTATTGGTGCGCCACAGGTTTTTATCGCTAAATATTTGGAACAACGGGCGACAGCTGCTCCAGCGATTCGCAGAGCTTTGGATAATATGCTTGGGGAAGATAAAGAAGCTGGAAAAAGGTACTACAATGAATTGATTATGAATCTGGTTGATACGACGACGCAGTTTCCAGAATTTATTTTTCATGTTGGAAAAGGTGACATGCACTATAAACAACATTTACAGCCGTTACTTAAAAAATTGGATGGAAAAGGTGTGAAATATTCGCTAGATTTGCAAAACTATAGTGACCATAATCAGACTGGTCAATATTATGCGCCTTTTTTGTTGAAAACAGTCACCAGGCTGCTGGAAGAGACGAGTCACGGGAAGAAGTGAAATAAACGTGAAAGACAGCTTTCAGATTTTAAAAGATCAACTAATTCACTGGCATAAAATTTTTCGGATTGCTCGTTACCATCAGCGTGCTGCCTATCAGAGTCACTATTTGGGAATAATTTGGGAAGTTTTAAGCCCAGCTCTTCAAGTTTTAGTCTATTATTTTGTGTTTGGTATTCGAATGAATGGTTCAAAATTGATAGAAGGTGACATTCCCTATATTATTTGGATGCTTGCAGGGGTGATCCCGTGGTTTTTCATTAGTGGCATTATTATTTCGGGTGCCAATTCGGTTTATACAAATTTAAGTCTGGTATCGCGTGTAAAATTTCCCATGAGTATTTTGCCGTCTATTACAATTGCACGAGCCCTTCCCAGTTATTTAACGATGCTTGCCATTTTTTTGCTATTTTTGCTTGGCGGACATATTTATCCGACCGTGGATTGGCTGCAGTTTTTTTATTATTTTGCCTGTATGTGTCTATTTTTATATGCGATGTCTTTGCTAAATTCAACCATTACGATTCTTTTCAGGGACTATCAGCTGATCATTGGTTCCATGATGCGGCTACTGTTTTTTTTGTCAGGTGCGGTTATGGATGTGACAACGAATCCGGATGCACTGCTCTCAAAAATTTTAAAGCTGAATCCTTTTGTATATATCATTGAAGGTTTTCGGGATGCTTTTTTTTCCAGACAGTGGTTTTTTCAGTCGCCATGGTGGATGGTGTATTTTTGGGGGATCACACTACTGGTATTAAGTCTTGGTGCAGCACTGCATATCCGGTTTAAAGATCGTTTTATGGACTATTTATAAAGGAGACTCAAGTAATGAACAGTGTAGAAGTCGACCATGTTTTTAAGCAGTACAGTATGCTCACAAGCCAGTCGAAGGAGCTTTTGGCGTTATTCAAACCAGTGAAAAATAAACCGGCTTTTTTAGCTTTGCAAAATATCTCTTTCCAAGTGAAAAAAGGAGAAACAGTCGGACTGATTGGCTTGAATGGTTCGGGAAAATCCACTCTTTCCAATATTTTGGCGGGAATTGTGCCGCCTACTTCCGGTGAGGTGAAATTAAATGGCGAGGTCTCATTACTTGCGATTGGTGCTGGTTTAAAACCTACTTTATCGGGCATTGAGAATATTCGCATGAAATGTTTGATGCTGGGCTATTCCACTAAAGAAATCAATCAAATGATCCCGGAAATCATTGAATTTGCTGGTTTGCAAAGTTTTATCCACCAGCCAATCAAGCGCTATTCGAGTGGTATGAAAGCTAGGCTAGGCTTTGCTATCGCTGTTCAGATCGATCCAGATATTCTCATTATCGATGAGGCGCTTTCGGTAGGTGATACTACTTTTCATAAAAAATGTACAGATAAAATTAGGGAATTTCAAGCATTGGGAAAAACGATCTTCTTTGTCAGTCACGCCATGGGTCAGGTTCAAAACTTATGTAATCGGATTATCTGGCTTCATTATGGAGAGATTCGTTTAGACGGGCCGGCTGATGAGGTAGGGCTGGCCTACAGCAAATTCGTTCATCAATTCAATAAGCTGTCGGAAGAAGAGAAAAAGAGGTACCAAGCTGATTCAAAACAGCATCAAATGCAGACAAAAATAGCCCAATCAGTTGCAGCGGACAAAAAGACGAACGCTCTGACATGGCTCTATCAGGGAGCATTGGCAATATGGATTGTTTTCAGTGCCGTATGTATGGAGTCTACCGAGTTTTCAGCAAAAATATATGATATTATCATTAATTTTTTGAAATTTTAAAGAAGGTGAATACAATGACTAAAAAGGTGATCGTCACTGGTGGAGCAGGTTTTATTGGCTCCCATGTATGTGATATGTATGTGGCTGAAGGATATGACGTGCTTTGTGTGGATAATCTCTCGTCAGGAAAACTGGAAAATATTGAGCAGTTGCGTATGAAAGAAAATTTTCAATTTGTACATGCTGACATTACTGATAATGAGCGGATGATGAGGCTGTTTGCAAGATTTAAGCCGGATATGGTGAATCATCATGCTGCACAGAAATCTGTTGCAGCTTCTTTAGAGGATCCGGATCACGATTTGAATATCAATGGAAAAGGATTATTAGTTTTACTCAAATGCATTCAAAAGCATCCTATTGACAATTTTATTTATGTATCTTCAGGAGGTGCTTTAAGTAAAGAAATTTCTGGCACTGAGAAATCGAAGGAAGAAGATAGACCGCAACTGATTTCCCCCTATGCAATCACAAAATATGCAGGCGAAAAGTATTTGGCTGTTTATTCTAAGTTATTCGATTTTGACTATACAGTACTGCGATACGCGAATGTTTTTGGACCAAGGCAAATACCAGATGGAGAATGTGGTGTCATTCCGATCTTTGTCAGTAATGTGCTGGCAGGTAAAGTCTCTACATTGATGACCTATCCAGAAATGCCACGTGGTTGTACAAGAGATTATGTCTATGTAAGCGATGTTGCAGAAGCCAACAGATTAGCATCTTTTCATCCAGCCAATACTGTCATTAATATCGGCTCAGGGAAAGAAGTGGCAATTTTAGATATCTATGAAGCAATTTTAGAAGCATTTGGGAAAGAAATTGCGATTAATGTCAGTGGACCAAGGGTAGGAGATGTTAAACGTTCTGTTTTATTAAGTGAGCGTGCGAAAGAAGTTTGGGAGTGGACGCCTAAAATTAGTTTAAAAGAAGGACTGGGTAGACTAGCTGCTAACGGATAAGCTTGATTATAAGGAAAATTTTAAGTATTTGAGATGTTTGTTGAAAAAGCTAGTTTTTACTTTATGTGTGTGAACATCTAGATTCTCTGTAAAAGATCACTGGAGACATCGTATTTTTGCCAATTAATGCAATTTTATCTATCTAATACAGACTGTAGACAAAGTATAAAAATATTTGGTTTACAGTCTTTTTTTATATACTAGAAGTGAAGAAAAAACAGGAAAGGTGGAAAAGAAAAGCAGTTTGCCTATATTCTTCAAATGAAAAGCGGATTTTTCTACAGTACGTATCGTTATCTATAATGATGAAAAAAACTTTGTCTAAAATGTGAAGAATTGGAATTCATATAACTTTTATTTTAATAAATATTACGAAATAACGTGTACAACCCTTGACTTGTGTGCTAATATAACAATGTATTTGTATCCTATCGCTTGATAGCGTGGATTTACTGACAAATATATGTGAAAAACACCACATAAAATCGAATAGCTGAATAATCAGTCTATTAACAACAAAGAGGAGAGGGAAACTTGAAGAAAATTATTGCATCAATGTTAGCTACTTTACTTGTCATTTTTACATGCAGTCCGTTTAATTCTGTTCAAGCAGCAGAAACAGATATTGTTAATATTCCGGACAGTAACCTTTTGGAAGGTTTAAAGGACCAGTTAGATAAGCCTTTTACGACATCACTTACAGAGGGAGATTTGGCTCAACTGGAATATGTCGATGCGGGTTATTCGAACCCTAGAGATGCGTTTGTGCCAGGTAAAGTTTCAAATTTAACAGGGTTAGAATATGCGGTGAATATAACTAAACTTAATTTTTCGTCAAGCAAGGTTGCGGATATAACGCCTATTATCTATTTACCTAAATTAAAAAGTATTGTGGGCGTTGACACTTCTTTGGCGAGTATAGAGGGCATTCAAAACCTTCCGTCGCTTGAATCACTTGAATTAGGTGCTGACTACATTGAAGATTTTTCTCCGTTGCTGGAAGCAGAAGGATTGAAAGATTTTTCATACAATTCCTATAACTGGCTTTCCAATGAATATTCTACTATTAGTGATGTATCGATCTTTTCAAAGATGAAAAATCTGGAAACACTTGATTTGACCTGGAATGAGGTAAAAGATCTTTCACCATTACGAGATAATCGTACAATCAAAACGTTAAATTTAACACATAATTCAGTAGAGAGTTTAACATCGCTTGCAGAAATGAAAGCCTTGCAGGTCTTGTATTTGGATGAAAATAATCTATATTCATTGGATGATTTGAGTACATTAGAAGGTATGCGGATTTTATATGCTAACTCCAACCATATTACAGATGTATCCGCATTGAATCATTTATTTGAGACCATGCTAAAAGGCGATGATGATTATAAAGGACTTCAAATTAACAATCAAACTATTACATTGCCAGCTATTACTGTACAATCAGGTGGAACTGCAGTGTCAAACAATCCAACGCGTGGACTTGATAATCAAGTGATGGATGTTCAAAGTGTTTCTAATAATGGATATAGTTCGACTGACTCGAAACAGATTTCTTGGGACAATGTGGTAGAAGATACGACAGTGACTTATAATATCGCACATAAAGAAAAATCAGCGGCAGGTGTAGATTTTTCCTATTCACTTAAAGTCACACAGCCAATAAAAGTGGCTAAAGAAAATAGTAAACAAGTGACGGTTAAACATCAAGATGGTGATGGGAATAAATTAGCAGACGATGATGTATTTACGGTCAATACAGGTGACACTTACCAAACAGAGGCAAAAACGATTGAAGGTTATCAAGTGGCGCGTATCGAAGGCGAACCTACTGGAACAATGGGCACGCAAGATGTGCAAGTCACGTATATTTATGAACGCGCGGCAGGTCAAGATGTAACAGTGAAATATGTAGATGAAGAAGGCAACGAACTGGCCGATTCAGAAACATTAACTGGGAAAATTGGTGACAGCTATACGACGACTGCGAAAACGATTGCCGGTTGGGCCTTGAAAGAGACCCCAGCAAATGCGACTGGAACATTCAGTAAAGATGCACAAACTGTCACGTATGTGTACGAAAAAGTTGGAGAAACTAGTAAACAAGTGACGGTTAAACACCAAGATAGTGATGGGAATAAATTAGCAGACGATGATGTATTTACGGTCAATACAGGTGATACTTACCAAACAGAGGCAAAAACGATTGAAGGTTATCAAGTGGCGCGTATCGAAGGCGAACCTACTGGAACAATGGGCACGCAAGATGTGCAAGTCACGTATATTTATGAACGCGCGGCAGGTCAAGATGTAACAGTGAAATATGTAGATGAAGAAGGCAACGAACTGGCCGATTCGGAAACAATGACTGGGAAAATCGGTGACAGCTATACGACGACTGCAAAAGCGATTGCCGGTTGGACATTGAAAGAAACCCCAGCAAATGCAACTGGAACATTCAGCAAAGATGCACAAACTGTCACGTATGTGTACGAAAAAGAGGATTCAGCTGTGATGCCGCCATCTGATAATGAGAAGCCGGCAGAATCGGACGCACTTAGTGTGACAGAAGACGATGCAACTCCAAGTGAACAAGTTACTTCGAATGAGGCTTTAACACTTAGTGAAACGAAAAAGAATCAATCATTGCCTAAAACTGGCGATACTGCTACAGATAATAGCATGTGGGCTGGGTTAGGTCTGCTACTGGTAGGACTAGCTATATTAGGTGTACGTAAAACAGGAAAGATGAACTAACTGATTTAGGACTGTCTAGAGTAAAACTTTGCTCTAGGCAGTTTTTTCTATGCCGCCATATTTATTTAATCATTTCAAAGCTGTCAAGCATCTTTTCTATCCAGAAGTTGCTACTTTCTATGAATACCTTTATTTAATAAACTTCCTTTATTAATGTCGTTAACGATGATATAATATGAAATTATAAAAGAAGTTTGCTATATAAAGAAGGAATAAGAAAAGTTGATGCAAAGTTTGAGGAGGAATGATGATGAAGCTCGAACACATTGCCATTTGGGTAACGGATCTTGAAAATATGAAGGCCTTTTATCAAAAATATTTTAACGTTCATTGTGGCGACTTATATCACAATGTGCAGACAGGTTTCAGTTCCTATTTTTTAGCGTTTGAGCAGGGTGCTAGAATTGAGTTGACAAATAAAAAACATCTGTCTGACAGAATAGCAGAGAGTTTGGGCTATACGCATATTGCCATAGCTGTTGGAGATGAAAAGGCTGTTGATGAAATGACCAGGAAATTCGTGCAAGATGGATTTCCGTTATTAAGCGGGCCGCGTATTACCGGAGATGGATACTATGAAGCCGTTATACAAGATCCTGAAGGTAATTTGATTGAGTTGACAACAAACTAATAAAGCTACTTTTAAAGGTATTCAGTCAGAACGAAGAGGAGTTTATCATGTTTAACATCTTATTAGCCATTATTTATCTGGCATTTATCAGTTTGGGTTTGCCGGATGCGCTACTTGGATCAGCCTGGCCTGCAATGTATCATGATTTTGATGTGTCGGTCTCCTATGCGGGAATTATTTCGATGATCGTTGCCTTCGGGACGATTATTTCCAGTCTGCAAAGTGATCGGCTGACGAAAAAATTCGGCACGGGGAAGATCACTGCTTTTAGTGTGTTGCTGACGGCGATTGCTTTATTTGGTTTTTCAACCGCCCAGTCATTCTGGATGCTTTGCTTGTGGGCGATTCCATATGGGCTAGGCGCGGGTAGTGTAGATGCTTCGATCAATAACTACGTGGCGATTCATTATGCAAGTCGGCATATGAGCTGGTTACATGCTTTTTGGGGGATCGGAGCTTCGATTGGCCCGGTCATCATGGGAAGCGTTTTGAGTAGCGGTGATTCGTGGAATAGGGGCTATTTGTATATCGCTAGTTTTCAAATTCTGCTAACGGTGATTCTGCTGTTCAGCTTGCCGCTTTGGAAATCCAGTCAGATTCCGGGCAATAGCAAAAGGGCATCAAGAGAGCCACTATCTTTGAAAACCATTCTGAAGATACCAGGAGCAAAGGCCAGTATGATTACCTTTTTTTGCTACTGTGCGCTAGAGCAGACGACCGGGCTATGGGCGAGCAGCTATCTGGTTTTGTTTAAGCATGTACCGAAAGAAACGGCTGCTGCTTTTGCAGGTCTGTTTTTCATCGGGATTGCTTTTGGACGTATTTTGAGTGGATTTTTGACAATGCGGTTCAATGATAAGCAAATGATCAGAATGGGATTGACGACTTTGCTGATCGGTATTATTGCACTGCTGCTGCCATTTGGAAACATCCTTTCGATTATAGGACTGATTTTTATTGGACTAGGTTGTGCACCAATCTATCCGTCAGTTATTCATGCAACACCGGATTATTTTGGTGTCGAAAATTCGCAAGCGATGATTGGAGCGCAAATGGCGTTCGCCTATATTGGTACTTGTTTGATGCCGCCCCTATTCGGCGTGATTGCAAATACCATCAGTGTGGGACTGCTTCCGGTATTTCTGCTGATTCTGTTGATCATCATGTATAGGATGCATGAAAAAATGTTGAAAAATATCAAGCAGGAAGTGTCTATTTCGAGTAATTGAGCTTTTCTGTTTGACAAGGCCACCTTGCCTGAGAGGTGGCTTTTTTGTGGTTTTTTGGAAGGATCGATCGTTGTTTTTTTGAAGAATTCCTTCCGAAAAGCGGGCTGATATGCTATTCTAAATCAAGTAAAGCATAGAAAGGAAGCGAAGAAAAGTGACAAAATGGCTACCGCGTGATCTATGGATCGTCATTATCGGGATGGTTCTTTTATATACGGGTTTATCATTTATTTGGCCGTTTAATATGGTTTATATGACACAGGAACTTGGCATGACAGGGACGGAGGCTTCGATGGTTCTCTTGGTCAATTCAGGTGTAGGAATTATTTCAAGTGTGATAGGAGGGATTATTTTTGACCGGCTGACGGGGTATATTTCGCTAGCAATCGGGACGGTGATTCTGGTTGGCTCTACATTTTTATTAAGTATTTTTCATGGTTATCCGGCTTTTATGTGGAATTTGTGGGCAGTCGGGATCGCGATGGGGATGGTATTTGCTGGTCTCTATGCTGCGGCGGGTCTTACACATCCGACTGGCGGTCGGACAGGCTTTAATGCCATCTATGTGGCGCAGAATATCGGTGTAGCTGTGGGGCCGTTTTTGGCGGGCTTTCTGGCGGAAAAAGGAATGGGGCATGTCTATTTAGGCGCGTTTGTGTTTGCGGTTTTATATGCGGTGTTCTTTTTTGTGTTTTTCCGGCGGATCGACTGGCGGTCTGAGCGAGTGGAGGTAGATACGAAGCATCACCGAATAGGCATGACGCGTGAAAAGGCGACTGTTTGGGGGATCATAGCTCTTTTACTGCTACTTGCGACTTATTTGTTCTGCCAATTGTCGCACGTACAATGGCAGTCCAATCTTTCTACATACATGACGGCAGATAAAGGTGTGACGACTGCTCAATATGGTCAGCTTTGGAGTCTTAATGGGGCGATGATCGTTTTAGGACAATTTATTTTGATTCCGTTGGTCAATCGATTTAAAAAACGTCTGTTGGCGCAAATTTATATTGGAATCCTGCTCTTTATAGCAGCATTTATTGTGGCGATGCAGGCTGAGGTTTATAGCGGCTTTGTGCTAGGGATGATCTTTTTGACGCTCGGGGAAATGTTTGCTTGGCCGGCGATTCCAACGATCGCTTATCAGCTGGCACCACATGGATCGGCGGGACTTTATCAAGGGCTGGTCAATGGGATGGCGACTGCAGCTCGGATGCTGGCACCGTTTTTAGGTGCTGTGATCGTTTCACAGTTTGGCGGTATGACGGCGCTCTTCATCGGTGTGTTTATTCTCCTTGGTCTAGCGGTTGTCAGTATTACGCTTGAGCAAGTCGTTCAGCGCCGGAAAGTGATGGGGCAGGAAGAACTTGTGCAGAAGGAGGAATTTTGATGAAGCTGTGGACGAACGGAACTTTTTATACGATGGAAAAAGAAGGGGCGACAACTGAGGCGGTTTTGACGGATCATGGGAAAATTGTGGCAGTTGGACAGGAGGCGCTTCTTTATAGTGAGGCGGAACAAGTCGATCTGGATGGAGCCGTTGTTTTTCCGGGGTTTGTCGATTCGCATCTTCATTTATTATGGTACGGACAGTTTCTTGATCGGCTAAGTTTGACGGATACGGTGAGCAAAAAAGAGGCATTGACGAGGATTGCAGAACGTGTAGCAAATCTAGCAGCAGATGAATGGCTGTTTGTCGAGGGGTACGATGAAAATAAATGGCAGGATCAGTCCACTCTTCTGACGCGTGATGATTTGGATCAGGTCAGTGCGGGGCATCCTGTTTTGGTTCGGCGGATCGATTATCACTCTGTCAGTGTAAACAGTGCATTGATCGAGGCGATTGGATTGACGTCAGAGACATGCTTTACTGGCGGTGGAGAAATCGATACGGATGAAGCAGGGCGACTTTCGGGTGTGCTTCGTGATAATGCGACGACAGTGGCGATTGATGCGTTTCCAGTTGCCACACAGGATGAGCTCTGCCGCTGGTTACGACTGGCAGTGCGCGACTTATGGACAAAGGGCGTGACGGGCGGACACAGTGAGGATCTGCATTATTTTAACGGTTTTGCGGGAACTTTGGCGGCTTTTCGGGCCACACTAACGGAGGACTTTCCTTTTCGTGCGCATCTGTTGGTGCATAATGCGGAACTTGAGAACTTTTGCCGAAGCGGCGAGCATTTTGTGTCGGGGGACCCTTTTCTCGAGCTAGGAGCCATGAAAATTTTTTATGATGGGACAGTTGGCTCAAGGACGGCGTTGATGTCAAGGCCGTACGCTGATGATCCGGGAAATTACGGTTTGCAGATTCAGTCGGACGAAGAATTTGAAGCGATGGTAAAACAGGCGCGGGATGCGGGGCTGCCTGTGGCGATTCATATTTTGGGCGATCTGGCATTTCAAAAGGTGATCCATACACTGCAAAAATTCCCACCGCAACCGGGCCAGTATGACCGAATGATCCACACACCTTGGCTTCGAGATGATTTACTGGAAGAAGCTGCGGGAATGCCGATCTGTTTTGATCTTCAGCCGCAGTTTATGAGTAGTGATTTGCCATGGGCGTTGGATGTGCTTGGCAGTGAGCATCCAAAACGGGCTTTCGCATGGAAAACGCTGATCGATCATGGTTTTAAGGTGTCATTTGGCAGTGACGCACCGATCGAGACACCGAATCCTTTTTACGGGATTCATGCAGCAGTGACGCGGACAGCGAGTCAGGATTTGAATGGACAGCGCTATTTTGTGGAAGAAGCATTGTCGGTATACGAGGCAATTCACAGTTATACAACGAAAACAGCGACAATCAGTTATAAGGAAGGCGAACGGGGGAAAATCGCGCCGGGCTATGTGGCTGATTTTACAATGACGCGGGAAGATCCATTTCAGGTGGAGGAAGCGCGTTTGCGTGAGCTGGAAGTGATACGGACGGTGGTTGCTGGGAAGACGGTATTCGAGAAGTAGCAAGAGGGTGAAAGCGATGGATAATAAGACATTTCAAGCTATGGGTAAGGGATATTCTTATTTGTGGAAAACGGAAGCCACGGCTATCGTCAGAAAAGGACAAAGACAAGGTTAAGAAATACGAGCAGGAATTTGAACGTTTGTTGACAATTTATACGGGCTAAAAGGGTAAGTTGGAATTTTTTAAGATAAATAGTAATGCGAAAAAGATGTTTTAGGAGACACTAAAACATCTTTTTCATGAAGGCAAAGAAAATATGTCGGCCTAAAGTAGTGAAATTCTTCCAGAAGAGCAACGGGGGTTATTTCCATGCTCAGATATAAAATAGGTGAGTTTATAATTATCTTTAGGAGGCTAAGCGTTAAGTGTATCAAGGTGATACATAAGATGTGTTTATTCTTTAGTTTATTCACGGAATTGTCAATATATTATAAAGAGTTATATGTTATAATGAAGGTTAATTATAGTGCATTTACTAATATCAAGAAGGTGATAAAAGATAATAAATATTCGTCTAAAGGATTAAATATTTTTAAAGCCTCGTAAAGTAGATAAAAGTCTAAGTTTTGTCTGAGCTTCTTTTTTGCTCAATACATGCACTTCTTTCAGAAAAATCCGAATATTGAATTCGGAATATTTTTATCGTTCTTATGAACATAAGTAAACAGCGATAATTTTCCTCTATAACTGCTTTCCTTCTCCCTAAAGATCCAATCCCTTTTCTATAAAAGATTTTAATATAAGTATAAAAG
>NZ_CAJYCN010000021.1 GCF_913566895.1 Listeria ilorinensis
GTAATATAACAGGCTTGTTATTGAGCCTATAGCTGATTTCATGTTAAACGAAAAAAGTAATTATACATTTTTAAACTCTCAAGGGTGCAAAAGTAAAACAAAGATCGAAGGCATAAAAGTGTAAAATATAACTAATGGATATAAAATTTTCTGACATATCTAAATTGCTTTAATCTATAATTAGATGGAATTCTAGATAAATGATGAAGTATTTAACAAAAACGGGAGGATGTCACAAAAATGGGATGTAGCTATGATATTTCGATTCTGATTCCTATATATAATGCAGCTGATTATCTGGATGAAACACTAAACTCTATTTTAAATCAAGAAATTGGAGATATTAAGTATGAAGTGTTATTGATTGATGACGGGTCAGTTGATAACAGTAAACAAATCTGTCTGAATTATACAAGGAAATTTGATCACTTTAAATATAGTTATAAAGAAAATAGCGGGGTTTCAGATACTAGAAACTTTGGAATGACAATAGCTCAAGGCGAATATATATTGTTTTTGGATGCGGATGATCTATTAGGGGAAGGGACTATACGAGGCGTCTATCAAACTTTTGAAAAGTATAAAAATAAAGCGAATATATTAGCATATCCACTTTATACAAAAAATAAAAATAAAATTACTGCACATGCTCGTAATGAAAATTATTGTGCAGAAGGCGTATTCCATATCAAGAATTTTCCTTTTTTAAATCAATGTACGATGAATACAGTGGTCAAAAATTTACCAGAAGACAAAAAAATCTATTTTGATACTTCGTTAGCACAATCTGAGGATGCTTTATTTAACTCTCAGATGATCATGACGACAGGAAGTATTATTATTTCTAATCGAGGTAAATATATTTATCGAACAGAACATGCTTCTACAGTGGATAAGTATAAAAATCCAGTTGAAATAAAAGATATGATCCTTTGCTTTTTTGAAAAACTAATTGCCACTACTAAAAATAGTGAAGATCAAATTCCCATTTATATCCAAAGTATGATTTTATATGAGATAAACTGGCGGTTTAAGCAGCACACATTTTTTCCTTATCATTTAGATAGAAAAGCATTCGATCGATGGATGGGACGCTTAAAACAAGTATTTTGCCATATTGACGTAAAAACGATTTTAAATCAGCCTTTCATGGATTTTTATCATCGGATTTATTTCATTCGAGAATTTAAGGCGAATATTTATACATCTATTGATTCTACAGGGATTTATCATTATTGTGAAAAAGAAAATATCGTAAAGGTGAATTCATTTACATTAGTTTTCAATAAAATCAAATTAGTAGATAATCAGATCAAAATACTAGGTTATTTAAAGGCGCCTCTTTTAGAAAAGGTAGAGGGATTGAAGATAAAAGTAAGTGATAGTCGAGGACGAGAATTCTACTTAGATCTGAATGATTCACCAGAAGATTATTATAAAGCTAAAATCCCAGTAGCGACTTTTTTGAATTTTGACTTTTCTCTGTCATTATCAGAGAATGCGGAGTATATATTTCGAGTCGAAGTAGATGGCTACGAGTATCCTACAAAAAAATATTTTGAAGACATGGTCATTTTTAAACACTATATCGGAAGCAGATTTGTGGTCACAAAAAATAAAGTGATTGAATATAAAGATTCTCCATTTTCAATTAAAATAACAGACCGAAAACAACAGAAAAAGCAAGCGAAAGAGATTATCAAGCATCAGAAGAAACTGATCGGACAAAAAGATATGAAATCTTTATCGCATTTTAGTATGTTTAAGAAATTTTTAGCTCCTTTTTTAGAGAAAAGAAAAATCTGGTTGTATAATGATCGGGTCGGATTGTTTGATAATGCCTACGAGCAATTTTCGCATGATATACAAAAGACAGATCATGTAAAACGGTATTATGTTTTAAGAAAAGAAGATCGAAATAGTCCTATGATTCCTAAAAAGAATAAAGTGATTTATGGCTCATTAAAACACAAGATTCTTTTTTACTATAGTTCCCTTATAATCACGTCTTTTAAAGATAAAATCGAATACTCGCCAATCTCTAATCGCGCTTTGAATTTATTCTATAGTGAACTATCGGCGAAAATTATTTATATTCAACACGGTGTATTGAATGCTTATACACCATGGCTCTATTCCAAAAATAAAACCGGTTTCGATAAAATACTGATTTCAACTCATTTAGAAAAGGAATGGTTAAAAAAGAAGTATGGTTATAAACGAGAGGATTTAGTAGAATCGGGTATGCCAAGGTTTGATGTTACGTCTTCGCAAAAGAAAAGTAAGAAGATTTTATTGGCACCTTCTTGGAGAAAATCACTTGTAAAAGAAGATGGCAATCTGGCAAGAAGTATCGATGAAACGACGTTTAAAAGTTCCGATTTCTATAAAGAAATCAGTCGCTTTATTAATTCAGACAGGTTAGGGTATCTGTTAAAACAGCATGGCTATACTTTGGATGTGAAAATGCACCCGATTTTTGGAGAGCAAGGCGAATTTTTTCAATCTAAATTCGACAACGTGCATATTTTAGATCGACAAGAGCAAATTGATAACTCAGAATATAGTTTATTCATAACAGATTTTTCTTCTTATCTATTTGACTTTATCAAAGCAAAAACGAAGATTATTTGCTTTTTCCCTGATTATGATTGTTTTTTGAGCGGGAATCATATTTATAATCAACTGCATTTAGATTTGAAATGTTTCGGAGGTATTTTAAAAGAACACGATCAGCTGATTGCGGAGATGGAGCAATGTATCCAAACTGATTTCTCTCTTTCACAAGAAATGAAACAGATGTATGAGCATTTTTACTTTGAACCAGAAAGTGGCACGTATGTTGAAGATTTGTATAAAGCGCTCTGTAAAGAATCGAATGTTATGTATAAAAAAGAAGCTTATTTAAGAAGTATGATCGATTTATTGAAACAGATTGCAAGTTTACCATCGGAAGAGAAAGCCAAATTAATCGATGAAATTGAAGATAACTATCCAGAACTGCTTAATGAAATGAAAGGGACGTTTAAGTAGATAAAAAGTGTAGTTTTTAGGATGGAGATTAGAAGATGGTAAATATATTTGGTTCGCCTAACGAAATGTACCAAGAGCTTCTAAAGAATGGACATAAGATAATTGATACACCGAATGTGATAATTAGCGATGATTTTGCGGCAGTCATTAGTAGTCACTGGCAGAATTTACTATATGAACGATTTTTAAAATATGATTTGTTGGATGCGTTAGTTGACCAATCATGGAACAAGCTATCAAGTGATTATAGAACCAACAGATTGGTTGTACAGAATTTTTTTGATTATGAGTTGGTAAAAAAAGTAAAATCGTTTGATAAATTAAAGCGAGCACGAGGCATCATTGATCTATTAGCCTTTGATACAAAATGGCTAAGAGAAAACAGGGAAGCAGAACTAAAAACAATGAAGCAAAGTGTCTATGTGGATGGGGAAATAAAAATTAAATATGGCTATCAAAATAATCATGCACAGAAACTGATTGTTGTTTTTCAAAGCAATTGGGCCTATGAAAAAGAGATTCACGAGCTGGAGAATGTGGTATCTCACAAGTTAACATCAAATCTATTTCGGCATAGCTGTTATCAGTTCTACCAGTTTGCACAAAGAAATCCGTCCTATGATTTTATTTTTCTAGAAGATGACTTCAATTATATTTACGGCTGGTTTATGACGAATTATGGGAAACTTATTTACAAAAATTTGCAAGCCTTCATTACTGCACTTTCAAAAAGCTATGAAGAGGTACATTTTGTTGGAGCTTCCAAGGGTGGGTATGGTGCTTATCATATTGGGAAAGATATGGAAGAAGTGAAAAGCATGACCTTGATTGCGCCTATTTTAAAAATTGATAAGTATATGGAAAAGCTAAATAACACCAAAATGAAACAAGAAATTATTGGAAATAATGCAAGCCTTTTTGAAGAAATTCTCTGTCGTGAGAATGTATCACCGATAAAGAATGATAGAATTGCAATTTCAACTGGAAAATCGGACTATCAGTATGAACAGATTATAGAACTTGTCCAAAAAAACCCGGAAATCAACCTAACCGAAACAAAAGAGACTTATACACATGATGAAGTGATCGTCATGACACATAAACAGATGTTGCATCAATTTTTAGGTCTGAACTAAATGAAAAAAGCTGTATCTTTTGATGAAGTACAGCTTTTTATTTTTGAGTATTTTTTTAAGGTATTAAAACTTATTCCTGTACTTTCCTTCACATGTTATACTAAAGGAGAAGAAAATCTGAAAAACAGGGAAATTTGTGAAATAGTATTTCATAAAATAAGTTTTAAGGAGGGAGTCATTGGATGATAGAGTTTCGCAATGTTCAAAAAGTTTATGGGGAGAAAACAGCTCTTAAGGATCTGACGTTAACCATTTCAGAGGGCGGGATTTTTGGCTTTCTGGGTCATAATGGTGCAGGTAAATCAACGACAATCAAAAGTCTGGTCAGTATTATCGAGCCGACTTCTGGAGAAATTTATGTGGATGGTCAGTCACTGGTGGAAAATCGCCTGGCTATCAAGAAAAAGATTGGTTATGTACCAGATACGCCGGACATGTTTCTACAACTCACTGCCAATGAGTATTGGAGTTTGATTGCATCTGCCTATCAGCTGACTGAAGCAGAAATGAACCGCCAACTGACGCGGCTGACAAATTTGTTCGACATTCAAGACCAAGGCAGTAATGTGCTGGAAGGTTTTTCACACGGGATGCGGCAAAAAGTGATATTGATCGGGGCGCTGCTTTCTGATCCCGATATCTGGGTGCTGGATGAGCCGATGCAAGGGCTCGATCCGCAGGCTTCCTATGATTTGAAAGAATTAATGAAAGAACATGCTGCAAAAGGGAAAACAGTGATCTTCTCGACACATATTTTAGACACGGCGCAGCAGTTGTGTGATCAGCTGGCTATTTTGAAAAAGGGTGAACTGATTTATAATGGTTCGGTGCAGGATCTTTTGGCAACTGCCAAAGGAGAATCGCTCGAAACGATTTACCTGCAAATGGCTGGCCGTAAAGCTGAAAATGCTGTGGAAGCAGAATTGTAAAGGGGGATGGGGTAGTTTGAGTACAAATAGACAAATTCTGGAGTTATTCAAAATCAATCTTCTCTATGCCAATCCGCAAGTTACTGAGAAGCAGCGAAAAAAAGGAAAAAGCAGTGCCAGCATTTATAAAGCGATCCTTTGGCAGTATGTTTTTCTAGGTGCCTTGTTTATTGTCTTATACGGTTTCACGATGAGTGCAATTAATTTTGTTGAGTATCCAGGGTTTTTTACGTTTTATAATGCAATGTTTTTTGTATTAGGCTTTTCTCAGGCCGTTTCGATCATGTTCAATGTTTTTTATAATAGTAAAGACATTAAGGATTACTTACCGCTGCCATTTAAACAAAGCAGTGTCTTTATTGCAAAATTCTTGATTGTGGGGCTGGCGGTCGTACCATTTCTACTACCTGTACTTGCACTATATCTACTAACAGCAATTCGTAGTCCGCTGCCACTGGTCATAGGGATCATTTGGAGTTTGCTTATTTTTGTTTTGTTTGCGCTGCTTAGTTTGGGTATTAGTGTGTTGATCATTTCAGCATTGACACGGACGAAAATTTTCAATCAGTATAAAAATATTGTGACAACTGCATTGTTGCTTATACCAACGATCGGTATGGTTGCTGGAATCATGTATATCAACCAAAAACAAACAGACTTTACATATGGTGACGTGGCAATGCCGGATCAAACAGTTCTCTCACCATTTTTACCGTTTCATGAGCTGCTGATCGAACCTCTGAGTGTAAATGGGTTGCTTAGTTTGATCGTTATTTTGGCACTACTTGTTCTATTATTTTTACTGGTAAAACAATGGGTGATTCCTGGTATGTATCAATTTTCTACTGGTGGCGGTGCAGAATCTCGTCCTGTTCGAAAAGCGGTAGCTTCTAAAAGGAAGAGAGCGAAACCTACTAGCTTGGATCAAAAGCTCCTGCATTACAATCTGGGGTTAATCAAAAATCCAACTTTGCTGATGCAGACAATTACGACAGTGTTTGTGATGCCGCTTATCTTTCTCTTTCCTTTTGCATTTGGCAGCGGATTGACGCTTTCCGGAATTTCCAATATTTTTTGGATAGCAACGTTTATTGGTGGAATCGTCTTTGCCCTCTTTACGTTGAATGGCAATTCGATGGCAGGGGTAATCATCTCACTTGATGGCGAGAACTATAGCTATTTTAAATCGCTCCCGCTTGACTTCAAGCATTATTTAAAAGTAAAATTCCGTTTTGTTTTTCTAATCCAGCTTGCTTTGACGTCGATTGTTCTGTTGATTGCCGGATTTGTGCTACATCTTCCTTGGCTGCTAATTGTGAGCCTTCTAGCAGGCAATGTACTCGGGACTTTCTTAGGGAGTGAGTATTATTATTTCCGTGATCTTCGTTTGCTGACTTTGAACTGGACAGCTATTTCGCAGCTGTTCAATCGGGGCGGCGGCAGTTTTGCGATTGTACTCTTGCTTTTCTGCCTGCTGGTTGCGGGGGTGGCGAGTGTAGGTATTACGGTAGCACTACTGATATTTCTCCCGTTTCCCGAGTTGATTGGTGGAATCATTTTTGGGATCGTGCTGCTTAGCTGTGTCTTCATCCAGCTCTACTATCAGAAAAATTATTGGCAACGACTGTAAAATAGAAAACCCAGTAGATCGTTTTTTCGGTCTGCTGGGTTTTTCGTTTACTCCAATCATTTAGCAGTCTCCTGATCGACTACTTGCTGCTTCAAATCCAGCTGTCAGTATACTTAACCGAAATTCATTGGAAATACGCGTTTATTTAACTGTCGCAAAAAAACAAATCCACCGTACGAGTTCCTGTGTTATAATGTTTGTGTAATAGTGAGCAAATAAAGTGCAAAGGAATGAAGCAGATGTTTGACTTGATGGATAATTTGATCGGCAGCGGTAATCAGCAAGATGCAAATAGTGATATGCCAACAACGCTGTTTGTGACAGATGCAGATGGAAATATTTTGCTTTCGAATACGTTTACAGCACTCACAATCGGTATCTCACTTGAGGAACTTTTGCGTTGTAATGTGAAGGATCTGGTGAAGGCGGGAGCTTATGATAATTCTGCTACACTGGAAGCGATCCGAACAAAGCGCAAAGTGACCAAGGTAATCAATACGAATAAGGGATTCAGCATTCGTTCATGCTCGACTCCGATTTTATATTCAGATGGGACGGTCCATCTAATTGTGACGATGTCAGACGAAAGTCAGCCTGAAAGCTTTAAAACTTGGCGGGGACATCATCTTTCTACGAATGAAGAAATGACCCTGCTGGATGAATTCACTTTGAATGAACAGTCGACAAGTATTATTGCAGAAAGTCTTGAAATGAAACGCATTTTGCGAATCTGTCATCAGGTGGCGCCATTTGACAGTAAGGTGTTGCTTTACGGGGAATCAGGTACAGGTAAAGAGGTACTGGCACGCTATCTGCATGAAAAAAGTGAACGTCAGAATGGCCAATTTATTTCGATCAATTGTGCCGCTATTCCAGCCAATTTATTTGAATCAGAGCTGTTTGGACATGAAAAAGGTGCCTTTACAGGTGCTGAATTTGAAAAGCCAGGGATGCTGGAGCTAGCAAATCATGGAACGCTGTTTTTAGACGAAATTTCAGAAATGCCGTTAGAACTTCAAGCAAAGCTTCTACGGGTATTGGAATCTGGTGAGTCTAGACGCATTGGTGCCACAAAAGAAACAAAACTGAATTTTCGACTAGTATGTGCAACCAATCTTGATTTGAACGAACAGGTGGAACAGGGCAAATTCAGGCGAGATCTTTATTATCGTATCAATGTTGTGCCTGTCTATATTCCCCCGCTTCGGGAAAGACCGCTGGATATCATTGCATTGGCGAAAAGTTTTATTCAGCAATTTAATGAGAAATATCATAAAAATTATCAGCTGAATGGTGAAGAAACGAAGAAGTTAATTGCACATTCATGGCCGGGAAATGTACGGGAGCTTCGTAATCGAATCGAACGGCTAGTTGTTATGGCAGACAATGGAACGAAGGAAGAGATTTCTACCGGGGATTTTGCGCTTGATCTTTATACGGAACAAAAGGGTTATGAGCAAGACCTCAAAACTTACTTGGCTGAGGTGGAGCGACACTATATCAGTAAAATATTGAGCTATAATGATAATAATGTTTCCAAAACAGCAGATCAATTGGGGATTCATCGGTCGGTTCTCTATCGGAAATTAAAAGATGTCAAAGATTTCGGGCAGCAGTGATGCAGCCCGTTTTTTTGTTGTGAAAAAAAGACACTCTGTTCAGTGTAGGTGTAAAATTGTCGCTTTTTTGAGACAAAAATAATATGAATTCGTGAAAAAGTGAGCAAATAAGCTGTTGTGAAAAGTTGGCATAGTTATTGCTTATAAGAGTGGTGGTTAGGAAAAACTAAATTTGTGATTAACTGAACAAAAAGGAGTGTTAAACTTGTCAAAAGTAATTTCAAGCAAAGAAGCAGCCAAACTGATCAAAGATGGCGATACAGTTGCATTCAGTGGTTTCGGTTTGTCTTGTGTCAATGAAGAGATGGCGATCGCGGTGGAAGAACGCTATCTTGCTGAACAGGCACCGAAAGATTTGACGGTCATTCATGCCAGTGCATTAGGTGACCGCCGTGAAAAAGGTATGAGTCACTGGGGTCATGAGGGACTTATCAAACGCTGGATTGGCGGGATTGCGATTGCTTCCCCTAAACTGGCAAAACTGATTGAAGAAGATAAATGTGAAGCTTATAATTTGCCGCAGGGCGTTATTACGCAACTTTATCGTGAAATCGCGGCAAAACGCCCAGGTGTGATAACAAAAATCGGCATGGGCACCTTTGTAGATCCTCGAGTGGAGGGAGCTAAAATGTCTGCTTCCACTACAGAAGACATTGTGAAAGTGATTGAGCTGGAAGGAGAAGAATGGCTGTTTTATCCGACCTTCCCAATCCAAGTGGCGCTAATTCGTGGAACAGTAGCGGATGAGGCAGGAAATCTGACGCTTGAAAAAGAAGGTTTGCATATGGAAGTGCTACCAATTGCGCAAGCTGTTCGTAATTCTGGCGGTATCGTGATTGCTCAGGTTGAGCAGGTGGCGAAAAACGGCACGCTTAATCCGAAAGACGTTCGTGTGCCAGGCATCTTGATCGACCATCTGGTTGTCTCACAGCCGGAAAATCATTTCCAAACGGAGAATACACAATATAATCCGGCATTTTCAGGGGCGGTCAAGGTACCACTTGAAAGTGTTCCTGCCCTACCGCTCGACGATCGTAAGGTCATTGCTCGACGGTCAGCTATGGAGCTGGAGCCAGCAACAATTTTAAATCTTGGTGTTGGAATACCAGTCAATGTTTCTACAGTGGCTGCTGAAGAGGGGATCAGTGACGAACTGATTTTGACGACAGAAGCAGGCTCGGTCGGTGGTGTTCCGGCAGGGTTGGCCGACTTTGGCCATGCCTACAATAGTGAGGCTATTGTTGACCATCATGCGCAATTTGACTTTTATGATGGTGGCGGTCTTGATCTGTCCGTTCTAGGACTAGCACAAACGGATGCGTCCGGTAATGTCAATGTCAGCAAATTTGGTTCACGTGTGGCAGGCTGCGGCGGCTTTATCAATATTTCTCAGTCGGCGAAAAAATTAGTTTTTGCTGGAACATTTACAGCTGGAGGACTTAAAACGCAAGTGGCAGACGGGAAATTGACCATCCTGCAAGAAGGCAAAGCAAAAAAATTCATTCAGCAAGTCGAGCAGATTACTTTCAGCGGAAGCTATGCCTCAGAACGCGGCCAAACGGTACTTTATGTGACAGAACGTGCTGTCTTTGAACTAGAAAATGGTGAACTGGTGTTAACAGAAATTGCACCAGGTATCGATTTGCAAAAAGATATTTTGGATCAAATGGACTTTACGCCAAAAATTGCGCAGGATCTTCAGTTGATGGACGCCGGGTTGTTCCATGAAAAATGGGGAGGCTTGCGAGAAATCATTCAAGATAAACAGAAAGCGGGTGTTTTCGGATGACAAAAGAAATCAATCGCTGGGCTGTTTTAATCGCTTCAATGGGTGTGCTACTTTGTACAGGTGCTGTTTATGCTTTCAGTGTTTTCGCAGGTCCGCTAAGTACTACGCAGGGATGGTCAATGAGTGAGGTCATGATGGCATTCACCATCAATGCAGCAATCGGGCCAATTCCAACAATCCTCGGTGGGATCCTGACTGATAAGGGAAAAGCCAACTGGGCAATTCTGGTTGGCGGCCTCTTGTTTGGTGTTGGATTTATGCTGACTGGTTTTGCGACAACTCCTGCAATGCTTTACTTCACGTACGGCATATTGGCTGGTCTTGGACAAGGATTTGCTTACTCCGGCTGCCTGAGCAATACAATTCGACTATTTCCGGACAAACGCGGTCTTGCTTCCGGCCTGATTACAGCTGGAATGGGTGGCGCGACAATTATTGCTGCACCTGTTGCCAACATTCTGATCCAAGGTTCTGGTGTACTCAATGCCTTCAAAGTGATGGGGATCGCCTACATCGTGGTGGTCATTGTTTGTAGCTTGTTTATCCGCGTTGCACCAGCTGGTTATGTGCCGAAAGGGTTTGTGGCTGCACAGAATCAAGCTGCACCAGTTGTGAATGTACCGTGGACAGGTATGATTCGCACAGTGACATTTTATCTGATTCTCTTGATGCTTGGAATTGGAGCATTTTCAGGCTTGATGATCGCTTCCAATGCTTCTTTGATCGGGCAAAATATGTTCGGTCTTTCGGCCGCAGCTGCAGCAGGATATGTAAGTATCTATTCTCTCAGCAACTGTTTAGGTCGTGTCATTTGGGGCGCCGTATCAGATCGCCTTGGTCGTTCCAATACTTTGATGATCATCTATGCAGTGATTGCCATCTCTCTATTTGCCCTTGTTGTCTTTGAATCAGTCGCTGGATTTGCACTAGGCATTATTGGTCTGGGTCTATGTTTTGGTGGTACGATGGGCGTGTTTCCACCGCTTGTTATGGGCAACTTCGGACCAAAAAATCAGGGTGTCAACTACGGAATCGTCTTTATCGGCTATTCGACAGCGGCATTCTTTGCACCGAAATTGGCTGTACAAATGGCCGGCCAAAATGGTGGCGACTTCACGCAAGCCTTTTATATCGCGATTGCTTTGGCTGCCGTGGGTCTCATTTTAGATATCGTGTATAAAGCACATGAAAAAAGTAAATCTGTCCAAAAAGAATTAGCTTAGGAGGAAATTATAATGAGTATTACAGAATTATTAGGAATCAAATATCCAATTTTCCAAGGAGCGATGGCACAAATCGCTACTTATGAACTGGCAGCAGCCGTATCGAATGCAGGAGGACTTGGAATCATCGCATCTGGTGGTCTTTCAGCAGATCAGCTTCGCGAACAGATCCAAAAATGCCGCGAAAAAACAGATAAACCTTTTGCGGTCAATTTGATGCTGATGATGCCGAACTGTCCGGAACTTGTCGACGTGGTCATTGAAGAAGGTGTCCAAGTCGTGACAACCGGTGCCGGAACGCCAAAACCGTTCATGCCAAAATTCAAAGAAGCAGGCATCAAAGTCATTCCAGTTATCCCATCTGTTAAAATCGCGCTGAAAATGCAGGAAATGGGTGCTGATGCAGTTGTAGCAGAAGGAACAGAAGCCGGTGGTCACGTTGGAGAAACCACCACGATGGCTCTTGTTCGCCAAGTTGCCAAAGCAGTCGATATCCCAGTTGTCGCAGCAGGCGGTATTGCAGATGGACATGGTGTTGCAGCAGCCTATGCGCTTGGTGCAGTTGGTGTCCAAATCGGTACACTGTTCCTTGTAGCAGAAGAATGTCCTGTACCAGATAGTTTCAAAGAAGCGGTTCTAGAAGCAACTGATACTTCAACAACCGTCACAGGTCGACGTGGTGGTGCACCGGTTCGTAGTATCAAGAATCCAATGATTGAAAAATATTTGGAACTGGAAAATAATAACGCATCACGAGATGAGTTGGAAGCTTTGACTTTAGGTTCCCTACGTCGTGCCGTTCATGAAGGCGATGTACAGAGTGGTTCTGTGATGGCCGGACAAATCTGCGGTATGTTGACAGAAATCAAACCTGTTCAAACGATGCTTGATGAATTGATGGCAGAAGCCCGTGAAGTTCAATCCGCTCTTGTGATCGGCTGATAAATACGCTATTTCTGAACGTCCCGCTTGACCAAGTTTTTATTCCTTTTTAAAATTTAGAAAAGGAGGTGGGGCGTAAATGAAAGAGCGTACTCGAATAGAACGAGAATGGGCACGTGAAAAATATTTGGTTATGGTTCATTCCGTTCTGCATTATCAAAAGATTCGCCAGCTTTTTAGTCAGCCAATTGATGAAAAATTCCTGATCACCTTTCATCAATACGTAAAAGAAGCCAAGTCTATTCCACCGACAACAGGTTCACTCATCAATACCTACCAGCATGTTTGGGGTTATTTTAAGAAAAAAGCGAGCCGAAATGAACAGGAACAGTTTCAAAAACTCCTTGCTAGTGTGACACCACAGCACGATGAGGTGCGTCCCTTTTTGCAACAATTAGCTGAGCAATATAACCAGAAATATCTGCTTGCCTCAACCTTGTTGTTTGACCAACCGGCGTAATATCAGTTAACAAACGAGCTTCCACCAGCTGAATCATTTGTTCACCTTTGCGTTGCAGCCGGTATGTGTCCTAGCAAGGTAGATTGGTTAAAAAAACGCTAGAACGAACAACGCTTTTTGAGGGTGTGTATTTTGAAGAAGAGCTGATTGGAATGGGAGACGGATACAATTCCTGATTTGTGATTTGACCGTTCACCCGAAATATCAGCATTGTGGTTTAGCAAAGCGTATAATGCATGAGATTGAAGCTTACTTGATTCAAGTTGTAGATGAGTCTGCAGTTGTCAAGCTATTAGCAGATAAACACACACATCGACTTTATGAACAATTTGGTTTTCATCTGGCTGCTCCAACTTCAATGGGTATGATTTGGTATCAACCAGATAAAGAGAATGAACATAACAGAATAAACCCGGAATTCTTGTTTGAAAGCCATTTAGAATGACTTTCGCAGGAAAACCGGGTTTTTTAGTATGTAATAAACAAATTAAAAAAACTGAAAATTCTTCTTTGAATTCTATAATTCATATTTTAGACAAAAATATTTGAAAATAGTACGCATACAGACGTTTACATCGTGCTATAATTTGGAAATGGTTGCTATAAAAAGATAAACTAGCAGCTCCTTGATATTACTAATCAGTAGAAAAGACAAAAGGAGAATTTTTATTATATGAAAAAAACAATAGTAGTTGGCGTAATAATCATCTTACTTGGGTTAGCGATAATCGTACCAGGATCAGGAAATGCAGAGGAGACGTCAGATACTAATTATGAATATGATTTAGAAATTCCATATGATCCCACTGCATATAAGTCATTAATACCCAGTCTGCCGCTTCCTGAAGTGTTACAAAATAAGCATTTAAGTTATAATCTAGATACAAGTAAAAACTTTTTTTACTATAAAACAAATACGACTTATTATATGACAAATATTACTTGGCGAGGTGTTGATGGGACAGAAAATGATAATATCGAATTCTCTTGGACCAATTTTGCTGGGCGCGATATCAACTATAAAGGCTTTAGCATGTTTATTGACTATAAAACGGATGATGGCGACGTTACCCGGGTCTGGTACAATATTAAATTCATCAATAGCTCTGTGACAACGTATTTTCTAGATGAAGAGGGGAATGAGTTGGCACCTTCTCAAACATATGAAGGCAGTGTTGGAGATAGCTATGAAACGGCTCCGCTTGATATCCCAGGGTATGTATTAGCCAGCACGAAAGGCAATGCGATAGGGAGTCTTACGCAGCAGGCACAAACAGTTACTTATACGTATAAAAAAGCTGAGATTCCTATGGGAGAAAATGTAACGGTTTCCTATGTAGATGAAGAGGGTGTACAGCTGGCACAAGATGAGATCCTATCTGGAAAAATAGGAGAGAGTTATACAGCACCGCGCAAGGAAATTCCTGGGTACACGCTTCAGCGAGTAGAGGGCGCAGAGACAGGGACTTTCACTGATCAGCAACAGACAGTCCGCTTTATTTATCAAAAAGATCCTATTCCTGCTGGCGCAGTCACAGTAGAATATCTGGATACAGAAGGAAATTCTCTAGGAGAGTCAAGCGTTTTAAACGGCTATGTCGATGAACCTTATGAAACTGAGGAAAAATCATTTGAAGGCTATACTCTACAGGAAATTAAGGGAACACCAACTGGGGTTTTCACGAATTCTCCACAAACAGTTCAATATATTTATGCCAAAAATCCTGCTGAAATAGGCCATGTGACAGTTGAGTACCTGGATATGGATGGTCACGAACTTGCGGAAAAAGTCGAGCTGAGTGGAGAGATCGGTACTCCTTATACGACAGAAATGCGCGATTTTAATGGCTATCAATTCGTAAAGGTTTCCGGGGATGAAACAGGGGAGTTTAGCCAAGAAGCGCAAACAGTCACATACCTTTATCAGAAAAATTTCTCTGTGCCGGATATTCCAGAGTCGACCTTACTAACAGTAGGACAACCAGTTGCCACACAGAAACAAGCAGAGACTATAATGACGCAGCTGCCGAAGTCCCAAAAATCCACTCAAAAAGCTGGTGCGCAGACCTTGCCGAAAACGGGTGATACAACAAGCAGTAGTACTGTCCTCGCAGGGATGATACTAATAGCAGCCGCCTGTTTCTATTCACGAAAGCACCACTTATAAAATAAAGTTTAACTCCATAAAAACAGCCGCAAAAGTTATCTAAAACTTTTGCGGCTGTTTTCTATTTAGTGTCTGCTCCAATACCAATCGCTGCACCTTCATCGTGGCAGTCCGAGGAATTGCATCATAGGCCATGATGATGGGTTCACTCAGATGTGGCAAATCAGAAACCTTCTCCCACCAAAGATCCCAGTTCATTGTTTGACCTTCGTGAATAGCAATGATTGGTTGAGGGCTGCCGTCTTTTCCACGAATAATCACCACTTCATCTAGAAAAGTTAGTTCATCTAGCAACTTGTCTTCAATAGCAAGTGTACTGTCGATCTTGTCCACAAGGTCCACTTGTCGATCCAATAGAGACAAGATGCCCAATCGGCTTTTAACACCGAAATCACCGCTGTCCCACCATTTTCCATGGACATTTTCGCGGAAACGTGCGTCCTCTTTAAAGTACGTCAGCGCGCGACCTTTGGAAAACATTTGAATATTGCCGCTTTCTCCAGCTTTGACAGGATTGGCTTGGGCATCTACAATACGAGCTTTCGTAAGACCAGGCATGCCGATACCCATTACACGTGCATTTGTATGTGTAAGACTTTTACGTGTATGGAAGCGAAGAATCATCGGACCACATTCACTTTGACCATAAACTTGTAAAAAAACGGGATGCTTATAAGATGATGTCCTCAAAAATTGGGCCATCGTTTCTTTATTGATTGCATCAAACGTAGAATGATAATACTTAACACTGGAAAAAACATCCGGCTGCTCGCGCGCAATCGAAGCCCACTGAACGAAGTGGTTAGGATGGGTTTCGACAACTGTCGGCCGGAATTCTTTCATGATACGAATAACATTATCTTCTTTAGGATTTGCAATTGGAAAAAGCGGAAATCCTTTGGCCATTAAAGAAGATATTCCGATATTAAAGCGAGAGTGTACCGGAGAAATATGAAAAGCGACCAGCCCTTTTTTACGGATCAGACTGAGAATGTTTTTTTGCCATTTCGTTCGCCATCCCATCGAATGAGCTGAATGGGCAATCAGTTTCGGGACTCCAGTTGTTCCAGAAGTATGCGTCATATAGGAAATCTCATCAAATGCTAAGAATTGTTGTTCAATCGTTTTGCTAAAAGGAAGCGTGTTTAGCTGACCCGCATCAATCCGCTTATGAGGGTTCAATTTTTGGAGTTGAAATGTCTTTTCAGCCGTTTCAAAATCATATAGCAACCAAGGGTCTCCTAAACGTTCGACCAAGATGTCCATCGTTTCAACAGGCAGATGTGGGGAGATCATTGCAGGAATTGCGCCTACATATGAAAGGGCAACAGCAAGCATATAGGTATCAAATTTTGCAGACTTGTAAACAATGATTTTATCTCCTTTTCGAATACCGGCCACATAAAGCTCATTGGCACGTCTTACGATGGCCGCCTCGCACTCTAAATAAGACGATCTAAGAGGCAATTCAGGAAAAGCGTTGAGTGGCTCATCAAACAGAATCTGCTGATTAGGGAATTTTTCGGCAGCCTCTTTAAAATTAGAATAAAGATTGAGTGGTTGATATTTATTGAAAAAGGACAAAATGGTTCACTCCTTACTTTTAATGAAGTCATTATACCACTTGTGTAAATAATCACCAATATTTCTTGCGTTTTCCAAAAAAGTTGTATGTCAAAGTACAATTTAAATATATTTATAAATGAAGAAACCCTGCAGTTGGTTAGTACTGCAGGGTTTAAAAAGTTAGCTTAATGAGATTTGATTTCTTTGGGAAGTCTGAGGACAAGCAGCAAACATACAGCTAGAAGTGCTAGGTTAACATACATTCCCATCTGTAAACTATGTGAGAATGCCGCTGCTTGTGAAGTGGCGTGGGTACTTCCTAAAGTGTGAAAAAAGACAGAGCCGATAATCGCAATCCCAAAGGATGAGCCAATCCGCTGTGCCGTATTAAACATCCCGCTTGCCCCGCCGCGTTCGGGTCCTGTCACTGTTGAAAGCGTAAAGTTATTCAGTGGCGAGATCACCATGCCACTGCCAGCCCCAGCAATGAAAAGCGGGATCACTGTCAGCCAAGGCGAAAATGCGCCATCATGCAGCCGAAAAACAAGTGCCGTGGAACCAAGACCAATCATCACCAAAATGATGCCTAGGCTCAACAAACGCCGTCCAAGTTTTGGAATAAAACGATAGCTGTTGGAAGCGAGTAGGATGCTGCCGACTGCAAATGGGCTGACTGCAAGTCCTGAAATGATTGCTGAGCGACCAAAACCTGTTTGCCAAGTAAGCGAAAGCACGAAGAAAATACTCGTAAATGCTGCAAAATAAACCATCGAAAGTAGCATCCCGGAAACGAAGGCCTGATTTTTGAGCAGGACCGGCGAGATCAAGGGCTTATTGCCACGTTTCTCCTGCCGTACACTCCAAAAATAGAGCCCAATAAATAATGGCAATGAAAGCAGCATTAAGATGAGGTCTGACCAGCCAAAGTCACTAGAACCATGGGCAATCAATGGGTAAAGTAGAAGTAAGAGGGCGACTGTCAGCATGGCTACGCCTGGTAAATCAAAGCCGACTCTTTCCTTTGGAGCGATGCGTTTAGGCAAAAAGAGTGCCGCAAGAATAAAGGTGACCAGAACGAACGGAACGTTGACGAAAAAGACTGCCCGCCAACCGTTATCAGCTCCGAAAGCTTCGATCAGCAGTCCGCCGGTAAGCGGTCCGATCGCAGTGGCAACCCCAATGACAGCCCCAAGGATACCAAATACTTTTCCAAGCTCTCGGCCCGAAAAGATATCCATGATCGACGCATTGATCTGCGGGAAAAACAGCCCAGCTGACAATCCCTGTACGACCCGCGAAATGATGAGACTTTCCTCTGACTGTGCAAAACCAGCCGTAATGCTCATCAAAAGAAAAATCGTAATGCCGATCAGGTAGAGATTTTTACGGCCGAATTTATCCCCTAGTCGACCAGCTAGGATCAAAACAACTCCAAATGCGAGGGCATAGCCGGAGATCACCCATTCGATCGATTCACTTGAAGCATGAAGCGATTTGGTAATATCCGGGAGCGCCACATTGACGATCGTTGTATCTAGAAGTGAAATAAAAGCACCCAGCATGATGGCTAGGAGTGCCAATTTGTTTCTTGTTTGTTCATTTGTCACTTAATTTTGCCCCTTTCAGCTCTTCCGTGAACAGTGAGAAGAAAGCAGGATAACGCGCAAGCATCGCTTGATCGACCGAATAGACATGTGCCGTCCCGTCTTTACGAACAGTAATCAAGCCGGCCTCCTTTAACAGCTTGATGTGGTGGGACATTGTTGATTTAGAGATTTGATACGTATCTCCTTGCACACGTTTTTCCGGTGTTGTCATGAGACAGCGAAAAATATCAAGACGAGTTGGGTCGCTAAGCGCTTGAAATAATTTCAAAATAGGATCATTCACATCAGTTTTCATAATTCTATGATAGCACAAATTGATTGTTTGCCTAAAGAAAAGAACTGTGTTAAAGTATTTTAGTTCGATAAAATTCGAACAATAGAAAATACTGTAAGACAGAAAGGAAGAAAGCACATGTATCAGAATAATGATTTTGCGGATATCTTAAAGAATCGCCGTTCAATCCGTGTTTATGATGAAAATAGTAAAATCAGTCAGGAGGAAATGCAGGCAATTCTGGCAGATGCTGTTCGTGCTCCGTCTTCTGTCAATATGCAGCCATGGCGCTTTGTCGTTGTAGAGTCGGAAGCTGGCAAAGAAAAGCTCCGTCCGTTGATTCGTTTTAATACACGTCAAAATGATACTTCTTCAGCAATGATCATCATTTTTGGCGATTTGAATAGCTTTGATAATGGGGAAAAAATTTATGGGACTGCTGTTGAAAAAGGTTTGATGCCTAAGGAAGTCAAAGAACAACAAATGGTGTCACTTGGCAATTACTATGCCAATACACCAAAAGAAGAGTTACGTCGGGTCGCCCTCATTGATGGCGGACTAGTCGCAATGCAGTTAATGCTTGTTGCTCGTGCTTATGGCTATGACACCAATCCGATCGGCGGTTTCGAACGTGCAGAGACAGCCGCTGCATTCGATATGGATCCAGAGCAGTATGAGCCGGTGATGATCGTTTCGATCGGAAAAGCCAAAGAAACAGGTTATGAATCTGTTCGACTTGCACCAGAAGATATCGCCCGTTTTGAATAAATTTGTGCGCCCGTTCTTACTAGAGTGGGCGTTTTTCGTATAATAAGGATATACAGGGGGGAGGAACAAGAATTTGGCAGAGTACTGGGATATTTATGATGAAAATCGTCAGCTGACGGGTCGAAAGCACAGACGAGGGGATGTGCTTCAAACAGGTGAATACCATTTGGTCGTTCATATTTGTATGTTTAATCGAAAAGGAGAGCTACTGATCCAAAAACGTCATTCTTCCAAACGAAGCTGGTCGGGCATGTGGGATCTTTCAGCAGCAGGAGCAGCGCTTGCAGGGGAAACGAGTCGAGAAGCAGCAGAACGTGAAGTTGAGGAAGAATTGGGAATTACCATTGAGCTCGCTCATAAACGCCCTGTGTTGACCTTTCAATTCGAGCAAGGCTTTGATGATTTCTGGCTAATAGATAACGAAAGTGATTGTTCTCAATTGACCTTGCAAAAAAAGGAAGTACAAGCTGTCAAATGGGTAACAAAGCAGCAAATAATGACTTTGATCAAGCAAGGAGAAATGATTCCCTATAGCTTTATCAATCAGCTATTTGAATGGCATCAATCTAACCAATCACTTTATAAAAGGATGCCATAAAATAAAAACGTATGTCGCTATGAACTGACCTCTGAAAAGTTGGATTTTCAGAGCTCACTTTTTTGAAGCTCTTTCTTTCAGCAACATGCGTTTTTTATTTGTCATCCGTATGTCGTTCACCAAACAACCCATAGAAAAACAGCTTCACGATATCTTCGGCAAGCGGCAGCATGTTTTCGATCCCCGGTGAGTTTTGCGCATAGGATATCAGCATTTGTACATAAATAAAAAGTGCATCCGGATTGATATTCGGATCGATATAACCGGCTTCCTTTCCTTCATCAAACAGCTTTCGTAAAAGAGGATTGACATACTCCTCGTTATATTGTGTGGCAAAATCCGCATCCAGACTATATTCCTCCATCAAATAAGCGTAAAAATCAGGATTCATATTCTGTGCAAGCATCTTTTCATTAAAAATAAGATGTTTGATTTTTTCAGGAAAGGCTAAGGAGCTATTAACTAGTTGAATGAAATCGTCTGTTGCTTTGCTGACATAATGAAGGAAGACCTGATGAGCTAGATTTGTTTTATTTTCAAAGTAATTGTAAATCGTCACTTGAGAAACATTTGCTTCTTTGGCAATTTCAGCAATGGAGGTTTTTTTCACACCATACTGCATAAAAAGTTTTTCGCTTGCTTCTAAGATTTGCAACTCTTTTCGAACACGTCGACGTTCAAAACCATCCATAAAATCACCTCCTATATTTATAGTAAACAAAAATTTGAAATAAAACAATCAAAATATTTCATTTCTTTCTTGCTTTTCAAGTTTGTTTTGTATATTATGAACTATATCAATTTAAATAGTTCATAAATAGAATGGAGGAGAGTGGCATGGCTGTGTTGGAAGTCAAGGGAATCACCAAGAAATTTGGGAAATTCACCGCTCTAAATGGTATTGATTTGCAGCTGGATAAAGGTGAGATTTTAGGCTTTATTGGTCCGAATGGCGCGGGGAAATCCACCACGATCCGTGTACTGCTCGGGATTATTCGTGCTAACAGTGGAACAAGCAAGATTTTTGGAAAGGATTCATGGCAGGACGCTGTTGAAATCCATAAAGATATTGCTTACGTGCCAGGCGATGTCGTATTATGGCCCAATCTAACTGGCGGAGAAGTGATCGATCTGTTTGCGAAACTCCGTGGCGGAAAAATCAATCATGAACGACGGGATGACTTGATTCGCCGCTTCGACTTGGATGTTTCCAAAAAATGCCGCACCTATTCAAAGGGGAATCGGCAGAAAGTCGCGCTTGTTGCTGCTTTTTCTTCGGAGGCAGAACTTTATGTGCTGGATGAACCGACTTCGGGTCTAGATCCACTCATGGAAAAAGTATTTCAGGACTGTGTTTTTGAAGCAAAGCGAGCCGGCAAAAGTGTTCTGCTTTCCAGTCATATTTTATCTGAGGTGGAAAAACTATGCGATACTGTGGCCATTATCCGGCAGGGCGAAATCATTGAAAGTGGCTCGCTGGCAGAAATGCGGCACTTGACCCGCTTGAATTTTAGCGTTGAAACAAGCACTCCTATTCAGAATCTGGCACAGATCGAAGGTGTCTTCAATGTGGAGACTAGCGGTACTCAGATGAACTTTCAAGTTGATTCGGAGCGTTTATCTACTGTGATAGAGCAGCTTGCACCGTACGGAATCGTGAAACTCGAAAGCTCTCCAGCAAATCTGGAAGACTTGTTTATGCGTCATTATGAACACGAGGGTATGGAAAAAAGTATGACAGAAGGTGGCGCCCGTGAATAAGCAGCTTTTTTCCGGCACAAGTCGATTGGTTCGGCTGAATTTCCGGCGTGACCGCTTGAAGATGCTGATCTGGGTGCTTGCGTTGGTTGCTACGACTTTGTCTGTTGCCATGACCTTTGATAATATGTATCAGAATGATGCCGAACGCCAGTCCATGGCAGAAACGATGAAAAATCCAGCAATGGTCGCAATGGTCGGTCCGGCATATGGCTCAGATGATTATACGACAGGGCCAATGATGGGGCAGCAGATGATGCTGTTTACGGCCCTGATCGTGGGGATCATGAGTATTATGCTTGTAGCTGGGCAAACACGAGCAGATGAGGAAGATGGCGCGCTTGAATTGGTCCGCTCACTCCCAACTGGGAGGCTTGCGAATTTATCAGCAACATTTGTGACGATGCTGGCTGTGAATCTTATACTTGCTCTTATGACCGGTGTCGGGTTGGGGATTCTTGGTATCAGCAGTATGGGCTGGAACGGATCGCTTTTGTATGGTGCCTGTCTAGGCGTTGCTGGGCTGATCTTTGCTGCTATAACGGCCATTTTTGCTCAAATTTGTGAAAGTTCACGCGGGACGATTGGTTTTTCATTGATGATACTGGGAATCTTCTATCTTATCCGAGCGATTGGTGATGTTACAAATGATACACTGTCGTATTTTTCGCCGCTCGGTTGGCTTTCACAAACGCAAGTCTATGTGAATAACTACTGGTGGCCGATCGGACTTGGTCTTCTTCTGAGTCTATTGTTCGCTTTACTAGCTTTATATTTGAATGCGATTCGTGATCTGGGGGCAGGTTTTTTGCCAACGCGCCCAGGTCGGAAAACAGCTTCAAGATGGCTGACAAATCCAATTGGTTTGGCGTTTAGGCTGCAAAAGACAGCCATTATTGCTTGGGCAATTGGCATGTGGATCTTAGGCGCTGCTTATGGTTCGGTTTTTGGAGATCTGGAAAGTTTTTTCGATGAAAATGCATTTATTCAACAGATGATGCAGACATCAAGTGATCTCAGTTTGACCGAGCAATTCGTCTCAATGTTAATGTCGATACTAGCCATTATTGCTTCGATCGCTGTTTTGATGTTTATTTTACGGATAAAAGGCGAGGAAAATAAAAATCGAATGGAACATCTGCTGACAAGAGCAGTTTCTAGATATTATGTAGTGAGCAGTTATTTGCTCATGGCCCTCTTATTTAGCTTTGTCATGATGTTTTTAGCAATTAGCGGGCTGTATATGGCTTCCCAAGCTGTCATGGATGCTCCGATTGCTTTTATGACTTTCTTTAAGGCTGGAATGGTCTATCTGCCAGCAATGCTTATCATGATAGGTCTAGCACTTGTTTTGATCGGATGGCTTCCGAAAGCAACCAGTATTATCTGGCTGTATCTCGTTTATTCATTTTTTGTCGTATATCTTGGCAAAGCATTAAAAATTCCTGATTGGATGAGTAATCTGACACCTTATGGTTGGGTGCCAAGGCTGCCGACAGAAAGCTTTGAAGCTGCCCCTGTCGTGTGGTTGAGTGTGATTGGTACTGCTTTACTGGTACTGGGCATGATCGGTTATCGTAGACGTGATATCAATGGGTAAGAAAATCGCGAATGTGTAAGAAGCATTCGCGATTTTTTATATGGCCGAAAGTTTGCTAAATTGGAGCATAAAAGGAACGTCAATAATGAACAAACTTCTCTTAAAGCGCAGAATCAAAGACCATCCATCTTAAAAATTTAAATAATTTGTCACATGGAAGAATCTATATCTTCCTTTAACAGGAACTTATTCCAAGGAAATCCATACTATGATGAATAAGAGCGACAGTTCATAACAATAATAAAAAGATGGAGTTGAAGCAACATGAAAAAACAGTGGCTTGGAGTGCTGTTAGGAGTATTATTCGCCGTTCTCAGTTTTCATGCAATCCCCGTATTGGCTTCTGAGGAAGTGGAAATTCCCGATGTACAATTAAAAGAGGCAATTGCCAATGAATTAGATAAAACAGCAGGGGAAGCTATAACAGAAGATGACATGAAGCAATTAAAAGAATTGAAAATATATTCATATTCATCAGCAACAGATATTCAATCTTTAGAAGGAATCCAATACGCATCTAACTTAGAAAAATTAATCGTTTCAAACTCGGCCACTAGTGAGCTGAGCGATTTAAGTGTGATCAGCAACTTAACCTCTTTAAAAGTGCTTACTATTTCAAGTGCTTCTGTTTCAGATATCAGTCCACTAGCCAACCTTGTTAATTTGGAGAATTTACAACTGAATGAAAATAAGATTGAAGATATTTCTGTTTTAGCCAATTGCCAAAAATTGAGATATCTGAATCTAAGTGATAATTTAATTGATAATATCGATGTTTTAGCACAGCTAACGAACCTGGAGTCTTTACAAATAAATGGGGTAACAAATACTGTTGGCACTTCGGAACAAACAGGCAATAAAATATCCGACTTGACCCCCTTAGCCAATTTAACAAAATTAGAAAGTTTAGAGGTTTGTGGGTATGGCAGTCAATTAACTGATATTAGTCCACTAGCCAATCTTGTTAATCTAGACACACTCAATTTATTTGATAACGCAATTGTAGATGCTTCTGTGATTGAAAATATGACAAAATTGACTAGTATGTCACTAGAACATAATGATATTCAAAATCTTCCAGACATGTCTAAATTAACTTCTCTATCCTGGTTAAAATTAAATGATAATCCGAATCTGGATAATGAGGATGTAGAAAAAGTGGGACAAGCAGTCAATCTTCAGTCGCTTTTCCTAGGTCAAGATAACGGATGGTCTGGTTCGCCAAAAATTGATAATATTGAGCCGCTAGCAAATTTAACGAAGCTTAGCAATCTGAGTATTTGCGAAACAAGTATCTCTGATATTTCACCACTTGTTGATTTGCCACTTCGCCATGCTGACTTAGAGTATAATAAAATAGAAGATGTTACTCCATTTGCTGGAAAGCAGATCAATTCACTCTCTCTCCGGGGAAATCAAATTACAGATATATCATCACTTGATTTATCAGCAACCAGTTCTTTTAAAGCGCAAGATCAAAGTATAACATTGGCAGACGGCTATCAAAATGTACCATCTGCTATTACGATTGCTGAAAATAGCGGTGCAGTTCCAACGCTGACGTGGGAAACATCAGGAAACTATACGGATGGTAAATTAGCTTGGGATCAGACAGGAATAAATCAAGTGGCTTTTACTTCTGAAGATAGTAAGTTTACTGGAAGAATCAATCAAAATGTGTATGCTGGTGATCCACCTGCAATAACTTCTACAATCAATGTGAAATATGTAGATGAGGCAGGGCAAGAGATCGCGCCAATGGATACCTATACAGGTGACGTAGGAACGAATCAAGTGATTGAAGCGAAAGATATTTCAGGCTATTCATTAAAAGAAGGGCAGTTGAGTCCACAAAACCTGATATATACTTCAGAAAATCAAACAGTTGAATTTGTTTATGTGGAGGATACTCCGCTACCACCAGTCGATGATTCGACAATTTTTGTGAAATATGTAGATGAAGCAGGCAAAGAACTAGCCGATATGGCTACTTATACAGGCCTTGTCGGAAGTGAAGAAACCATCAATGCTCCATCTATTAGCGGCTATACACTAAAAGAGGGACAAAATAACCCACAAACAGTTCGTTATACAGAGGAAAATCAAACTATTGAGTTCGTCTATATAGCAAATAAAATCATCCCAGCAGATGATGATTCAAATAATAGCGATCAACCGATCATAGACGAGAAGCAGCCAGACCAGACGACGAATATGACGATTCAGGAAAATAAATCGGAAAGCACTACAGAAAAATTGCCAAAAACAGGGGATACAAACAGTATGATGGTATGGCTTGCAGGTATCTTTCTGACTGGTTTAGGTATTTATGGAACTAGAAAATTTGCAAAATAAATGTGAGATATTAGAAGATCTGGACATATTCAGCCATGATATGTTCAGGTCTTTTTTTTGACAAAAAAACAGCTGATCGGGGAATCAGCTGTCAAAAAGGGAGTTCTTAGAAGGTAAATACTAAAAAGGGGGGGAGAAAAAGTATTTCCTTTAAGATTGATTATATTTATAATATACAGAGAATATTTGAGAAACTAGCAAAAGAAACATTAAAATTCAATAAAAAATCATACTTTTATAAAAGTATACTTGCTTTAAAATACAAAAAGAAACCATTCCAGAGGTTTGAAAAGATAGGAGATTGGTAAAAGAAATGATAACAAGTGTTCTGACTGAGGAGCGACCTGTTTTGAAATCTGAAACAACAGTGAATATTGTAAGAATTACACATAAATGATCAAGTGATAGAGTTTAAAATGTAATTTTAAATACTATTTTCTGCTATACTAAAGAAAAGACAACAAGAGATGGAGGCAATGAATGATGACGCACAACATGATTAAAACAATTTCAAAGTACAGTATACAGATCATCAATTACTGGCTGGAAAATGATGTGAAAAAAGTATTAAGTCCTGAAGCTTTAAAGAATGAACGAGCATTAGAGGAGTTGAAACGTATCTCTCTGGAAACAATCACTGAAGGACTACGGGCAACAGGGAATCGGAGGATTGATGAGACGGCATATATTCATTTGGGACGTTGCCAGTATCGATTGGGAATAAAGCCGGAAACCACCATTCAATTAAAAGATCAGTTTGAAGTATCCTTGATGGAATTTCTTTACAAATTGAAGGAAAAAGGTCAAATTCAGCATTCAGAGGCCGAGTTGGAAGAATATTTTCGAGAATTAAAAGCACTCAATAATGTGGTTACGCCTATGATCTTAAAAGGAATGAAGATTGAAATGAAGTGGGAGCAAGAAAACCAGCAGACCTATTGAGCAGGATAGATGCTAAAAGCCTGATTGTCACGAAGAATACTGGTTTTCGTAAACTATTTTTCGGAGCAGCATAAAGGGCATAATTTAAAGTGGAGCGGATAGTAGCCGTAATGAATACGAGCATTGTCTAGAGCTTCATTGGCTGTTTCAAAGCGGCCCAATACGATACGATTTTTTCTGTCAGGAACTTCAGTACAGGTATAAGTATGAATCACACGTTTTTTATCTGTATCGGCTTGCATGCTAAAAATATACCATTCCAAATCCAACACCCCGATTCTTTTATAGATATATTATACAACGATTTGCGAGAAATACCATTTATTAATGTAGAAATTTACGAAATGTAAACAAAAAGAATGATAGATTACTTGATTGATATCAGCTAATGTAGAAAGGGAGAATTCTTAACGAAGGATTCTTCTTTTTTATCTAACTTTAAAATTTATTAGTATAATTTTAGCAATAAAAGATTGTGCGATTTTATGCAATATCGTAAAATTAATATAAATCCACTTAACGGAAAGGGGAAATATTATTGCAAAAAAGAGAACATTCATACAGCTACCTGTTTTGTTCCTTGTTTCCGGTTTTAGTTTTAATTGTTTTATCTATTATGATGATCTATCCATTCTATCACTCGGGAGCAGTGCCGCTCGGAGATGATTTTCATTTTCATATGGAGAGAGCTGAAAACTGGTATCAGCAGCTGGTTAGTCAAACAGGTTTTAATTACGCGAATTTCTATACCTTTCATCAAGTAGGTTATCCACTGGATCTTTTCTATCCCTTCATCACATTTTATCCGCTGGCTTTGATCCGCTTTATCTTAGAATTTTCTCCTATTACTTCTTATTATGTTTTTCTCTGTTTCCTTCAGATTGCGACGCTACTCATTTGTTATTTTACTGGACGTAAAATGTGGGATAGCCGCTTAACTGCTTTTACATTTGCTATTCTGTATGGTTTTTCTTCTTATCGCTTATTCGATGTATTTAGCCGGGCAGCTGTGGGGGAGATGATCGCACTCACTTTTTTTCCTCTTGCGATTTACGGGATGTATGCCATTATACAAGGGAACAGACGAGGATGGTTGCCGCTCGCATTCGGCATGACCCTGCTTATTTACAGTCATCTGCTGTCAGTTGTACTTGTGGCAATTATTCTTCTGATTTTGTTTCTGTGCTACTTACCTCAATTTTTGGAAGACCGCAGAAAGCTTTTTCAATTAATTTATGCGATGATGGCCACTCTGGCTCTTTCAGCAATCACACTTTTTCCATTATTGGAACAAATGAAAGAAACCAAGCTGACAACAGGTTTTAAACCGATACTTGAGGAATATAAGATCCCTTTCAGTGAAAATTTAATCACCAGTTTTACGAATCAAGTAAATGCTGACGATTGGAATGTAGGACTTTTTGTTATGCTAGCAATGGTTTTGGGGCTTGTTTTTTGGCGAAAAATCAGTAAGTTTAGTCGAATTATGCTTATGATAGCGGTTGTGCTTTTTTTGACAGAGGGATTGATGGATTGGGATGTTGTGCAACATACACCGATTGCGGCAATTCAGTTTCCATGGCGTTTGCATGGCCAAATAACAGTTTGTGCCCTTTTAGTTGCAGGGGAACTGGTTCAAATTGGTATCCAGAAAGTTAATAGTGTTTCCTCGGATCAGAAGAAAAAAAGGTTACATATACTGGAGGGAATTCTTTTAACTGGTATCCTGCTTCTGGCGCTTTGGGCACCGAATCATTTGAGACAAAGCTTAACTGAGCGAGCAGACACTACGGATAATCCGGATAAACATATTACGTACACCAATAAAAATTATGCTGAGTACATTGGCCAGCGTCCAATTGAGGATTATTTGACCGATGCTGCACGTGAAAATATTGAATCGATTTTGAACCATACTGCTTTTACTCAAACAGAGAACTATCAGGAAAAAGTTGTAAAAGATCAATTGCAAATGAGCTTTACGATGCCACAAGAAGGTCAGTTTACGACATATGTGCCGTATTACAAAGGTTTTAAGATAAAGGAACAGGGCAAAAATATTCCGATAATAGTTTCAAATGAAGGAACGATTCAAGCTGACTTGACAAAAGGCGATCACCAGCTGGTTGTCTATTATCAAATGACGATCATTCAAAAAATCAGCTGGGTGCTGTCAATATCTAGTTGGCTGGCTCTTCTTCTTTTGTTGGTGTATGGTAGAGTAAAAAAGCAACGAAAAAAAGGGGGATGTTAGGAAATAGATTGCAAACGAATTTAAAGAACTCAAGTATTTAATTTTAGATATTTAGCAATGAAGCTTACGGACAGTTCTATTCTGAGTGAGAATAAAGCTGTCTGTTTTTTTATGAGCAGATCTATACATGCAAATAAATGGTTAGATGTAAAAGAACAACGGTTTATTTGAATCTATTTTTTGTGAAGAATGTGCATGCAAATGAGAATGGAAGTATCGATCTGATAAAAAGAAAACATAAAATGCAAGTAATATCAATGAAAAATGATATTATAGTGATTATAAATTTATAAATATTATAAATAAGGTATTGACTTTTTTGGGAAATCAGCTGATAATTTAAGAGTGAGTGGAAGAGCTCACAAAGAAAAGATACATACAAGGAGGAATTTAATATGTCTTTAATTGGAAAAGAGATTGAAGAATTTGCGGCAAAAGCCTATCATAATGGAGAATTTATTGATGTCTCCTCTGAAAGTTTCAAGGGGCAATGGAGTATTGTTTGTTTCTATCCAGCAGATTTTACATTTGTTTGTCCGACAGAACTAGAAGATCTTCAGGAACAATATGCAACACTTAAGGATCTTGGTGTAGAAGTGTATTCTGTTTCCACTGATACACATTTTACGCATAAGGCATGGCATGATTCCTCGGATGCAATTAGCAAAATCGACTATATCATGATCGGTGACCCATCGCACACAGTATCTCGTATTTTTGATGTGCTAGATGAAGAGGAAGGGCTAGCGAACCGCGGTACATTCATTATTGATCCAGATGGTATTGTTCAAACTGTTGAAATCAACGCAGATGGTATCGGTCGTGATGCAAGTACGCTTGTAGATAAAATCAGAGCGGCACAATATGTACGAAATAATCCAGGAGAAGTTTGTCCGGCAAAATGGAAAGAAGGCGCTGAAACACTCAAACCAAGCCTTGACCTAGTCGGTAAAATTTAAGGAGTTGAGCTTATGTTAGATACAGAAATCAAAGCACAGCTAGCTCAGTATCTCGAACTGCTAGAAAATAATATTATTTTACGTGCAAGTGTAGATGATAGTGAAAATGGGCAGAAATTATGGGAATTTGTCGAGGAAATTGCCGGAATGTCACCTAAAATCGCTCTCCAGAAAGAATTGCTTGCTAAAACACCAAGCTTTACCGTGGATCGGGAGAATGAAGCAAGTGGCATTGTTTTTGCTGGAATTCCGCTTGGTCATGAGTTTACGTCACTCGTTTTGGCGCTTCTACAAGTGAGTGGACGTGCACCAAAAGTAGATGACAAAGTGATTGCGCAGATTCAAAAAATCGATAAGATGTATCATTTTGAGTCCTATGTGAGCCTAACTTGTCACAATTGTCCAGATGTCGTGCAGGCTCTTAACATCATGAGCGTGCTAAATCCAAATATTTCGCATACGATGATCGAAGGCGGGATGTTCAAGGAAGAAGTAGAATCGAAAAATATTCTCGCTGTTCCAACGGTTTTTGTTAATGAGGAACCATTTGGAAACGGTCGGATGACGATTGAGCAAATCATAGAAAAAATAGCCGGAGCAGCCGATCCCTCAGAATTTGAGGATAAAGAGCCATTTGACGTACTAGTGATTGGCGGCGGTCCAGCTGGAGCCAGTGCTGCAATCTATGCCGCTCGTAAAGGTATTCGGACGGGGATTGTTGCTGAAACATTTGGCGGGCAAGTGCTCGAAACGCTGGGCATTGAAAATGTCATCGGCACCAAATATGTCGAGGGTCCGCAACTGATGGCAGCTGTCGAGGAACATGTCAATGAATACAATGTGGACGTGATGAAATCGGTTCGTACAGCTAAAATCGAAAAAAATGAGCTTGTAGAAGTAACATTGGAAAATGGCGCCGTGCTGAAAAGCAAGACAGCTATTGTGGCGACCGGTGCAAGATGGCGCAATATCGGCGTCCCTGGCGAGCAGGAATTTAAAAATAAAGGTGTGGCCTATTGTCCGCACTGCGATGGACCACTGTTTGAAGGAAAAGATGTGGCAGTTGTCGGTGGTGGCAATTCGGGTATTGAAGCGGCAATCGACTTGGCAGGAATCGTCAAGCATGTCACCGTACTAGAATTCATGCCAGAGTTGAAAGCTGATAAAGTCTTGCAGGAACGTCTTTATTCGTTGCCGAATGTAACGGTTCTAAAAAATGTGCAGACGAAAGCAATCACTGGAAGCAGCAAGGTTGACGGTGTAACATATGTAGACCGCGAATCTGGCGCGGAGGTCCATCTGGATGTGCAAGGCGTGTTTATCCTGATCGGTCTAGTTCCAAATACAGAATGGTTGAGTGACACAGTGGAACGGACACAAATGGGTGAAATCATCGTTGATAAACGAGGTGCAAGCAGTTTACCAGGTGTTTTTGCAGCAGGGGACTGTACGGACAGCGCTTATAAGCAGATCATTATCTCGATGGGCTCTGGTGCAACAGCAGCCCTTGGAGCATTCGACTACTTGATTCGCCATACGTAATGAAAAAATATTAAAAGAAATGCCAGTCGAAAGAGGACCTTCGGCTGGCATTTCTTTTGAAGATGGGGATTGGTTTAATTAGTTATTGGAAAGAAAAACCCGGCGTCAGGTAGGATCATTTTAAATGACTCTACTTGACTGCCGGGTTTGTTTTACTTTATAAATGAAGCTTTATCAGCCAACTAATTTTTCGTGGAACATACGTTGGCAAAGTTCCATTTTTTGCTCTTCATTAAGGTCTTTTGTATTCAGGCAGTAACCGCTGATACGCAAGATAACTGGGATACCAGCTTTGATCTTCGCTACAACCTCTTCGTGGTTAAGAACGTTCAAGTTGATGTGTTGACCACCTTTAGTGAAGTAACCGTCTAGGATACCGACCAAGTTGCGTTTTTGTTCATCAACAGTTTTACCAAATAGTTTTGGTGCACCTTGAATGGTTAATGAAATACCATCGTTTGCATAAGAGAATGGAAGTTTAGACAGGCTTGCAAGGTTGTCTAGGAATCCACCTTTTGCTTTATTGGATGGGTTAGCGCCTGGGCTGAAGAATTCTGGTTCTTCGATCATTACGCCGTTTTCATCGAATTTAGGTCCTTTGTGTACTGGAGAGTTACCACATTGTTTAGAGTAAGCAACGTTAGAAGTGATGGTAAGAATCGAAACAGTTGCTTCGGAATCTTTATAAAGTTTGTGGGAATCCAGTTTTTCTTTGAACATTTTCAGTACCATTACTGCGATATCGTCAGCGCGGTCGTCATTTTCACCATAACGTGGGAAGTCGCCTTCTACTTCATAGTCATAAACAAAGCCGTCATCTTCACGAAGTGTTTTAACTTTAGCGTATTTGATTGCGCTTAGGCTGTCAACTACGTTTGCAAATCCGCAGATACCAAAGCCCATGTTTGCTGTGACTTTTGTTGGCAAGAAGGCCATTTGCATACTTTCGTAGTTGTATTTGTCTGTCATGTAGTGAATGATGTTCATTGCATCTACATAAGTGTCAGTCAACCAGTCCATCGCTTTGTCAAATTTCGTTAATACTTCATCATAGTCAAGGTATTCAGAAGTGATTGGTTCCACAACGTTGAATACTTGTTTTTCTTTATGAAGATCATCACGACCACCATTGATAGCACCAAGCAGACATTTCAGTACGTTGACACGAGCACCAAAGTATTGCAGGTTATGAGTTTCACCTTTATCTTTGTCTGCTTCAGGGTTAAGCGGGCTCACGCAGCAGCTGATACATTGCATATCGCCGTAGCCTTCTTCTTGCATCAATTTATCATTTTCGTATTGGATGGAAGAGTGTTTAACGCTCATCATCATGCAATATTCTTTAAATGCTTCTGGAAGACGAGTGTCCCAAAGAACAGTCAAGTTAGGTTCTGCAGAGTTTCCTAGGTTATCTAGGCAGTGCAAGAAACGGTAGTCAGTTTTTGTTACACGGTGACGTCCGTCTGCACCCATACCAGCCATCGAAGTTGTGATGAAAGTTGGGTTAGATGCGTATAGCTCATTGTATCCGTTTGTACGAGCAAAACGTACCATACGAAGTTTTAATGTTAATTGATCGATCAATTCTTGGGCATCAAGTTCAGTGATGATACCACGATCCAAGTCACGTTGAATGTAGATATCCAAGAAGACTGGGATACGACCGAATGAACTTGCAGCACCGTTTGCTTGTTTGATAGAAGCAAGGTAGCCCATGTAAGTCCATTGAACTGCTTCATAAGCATTTTCAGCTGGACGACCAAGTTCTAAGCCATATTCGTTACCTAAAACGATCAAGTCTTTCAATGCTTTGATTTGTAACCAGATTTCTTCACGAAGACGAATATTTTCATCAGAAGTAATCGGGATTTGTTTCAAGTCATTTTGTTTTTCTGCGATTAAACGGTCTACACCGTAAAGGGCAGGTTTTTGATAAAGGCCGATGATACGTCCACGAGAGTAAGCATCTGGAAGACCACTTACGATATGTGAATTACGTGCACGACGAATATCATCTGTATAAGCGCGGAAAATACCGTCATTGGCAGTAGCGCGGTTGTTAACGAAGAAATCATGAGTAGCTTGATCCACTTCGTAGCCGTTTTCCTTCAAACATTGTTCAGCAGTTCTAACACCACCGTTTGGCATAAATGCAAGTTTAAATGGTTTGTCTGTTTGCAGACCAACAACTACTTCAAGGTCTTTATCTACATAGCCAGCAGGATGAGACGCCACGTTGGACACGATTTTGTTGTCCATATCAAGCACGCCGCCTTTAGCATCCATTTCTTCAATTAAAGCATTGATTTTATCATTCAGTTTTAACGTTCTTGGTGTACTTCCTTCTAAGAAGCTTTCATCCCCATCATAAGGTGTGTAGTTAGCTTGTACGAAGTTACTAACACTAACTTTTTCTTGCCAGTCGGTGCCTTTAAAACCTTCCCATGCTTTGGTCATTTTAAAATTCCTCCTTGAATACTTTTAGCAAATTGGTAGTCTCGAATAAGTAATTTTGAAGGTACTTATTTTCTTTACACATACATCTTACTATCTTGTGAAAGTGAATACAATAACATTCTTGAAAAAAATTAAAAATCTTTTATATAACGAATAGGTGTTTTTATGCTGTGTATTAATACAGATGCTTATTATGTGACAAAACAGTGTCATTTGAGATGTAACAGTCATGAAAGCGGATTTAGAGAACGTATTTCAAGTTAGAAATCTACTCCTGTTTCAAAAAACAGTTATAACAGTTCGATGTATGATTAGTCTATACTTTTCCTCTGGATTAAAAGTGAATAATTTAACAATATTACTATTTTAAAGTAATAAATCAAACTAAAATTTCGCTTGTTTTTTTCAGCCATTTGCTCTATCTTTATATTGGAGTGGGGGAGGATATGAGAGATGCAATCTGATTTAATGGAAATGCTAAAAGAAATGAAACCAGATCAAAAAATCAATTATGACAAGTTATTGCAGAAGATGATGGAGAGCTGGCAGTTGGAGGATTTTCGACCACTGATTCTACTACATAGCTGTTGTGCGCCATGTAGCACCTATACATTAGAATATTTAACTAAACAGGCTGAAGTCGTGATTTATTTTGCTAATGCCAATATCCATCCGCGGGCGGAATTTGAACGCAGAAAACGAGTTCAGGAAACATTTATTCGTGATTTTAATAAAAAAAATGGTCAAACAGTTGGGTTTATCAGTGAAAAATATGAGCCTCAAAAATTCTTATGTGCAGTCAAGGGGCTTGAAGACGAACCAGAAGGCGGTTTACGTTGTTCTGCCTGTTTTAATATGCGGCTTGATCAGGCGGCGAATAAAGCTAAGGAGATTGGTGCTGACTATTTTGGCAGTGCTTTGACGATTAGTCCTCATAAAAATAGTGAACTCATTAATCATATCGGGCTTGAGATTCAGGCGCTCTATGATATACGCTATTTACCGAGTGATTTTAAGAAAAAGGGCGGTTATCGGCGTTCTGTGGAAATGTGTCAGGAATATGATATTTACCGGCAGTGCTACTGTGGCTGTGTATTTAGTGCTAAAGAGCAAGAAGTGGATTTGAAGAAAATCAATCAGGAAGCACAGGCTTTTTTAGCAGAACAATTGGTAGATATAAAAGGAGAATAAGGCAGGGGGAGGCGTGGTTGGATCTGACAAGAAAGCAATCGCTGAAGTGCTGATGGAGTGTGCGAATACAAACGATTCAACAAGTCGAATATTGCGGATCTATCAAGTACCTGTGGACTTTAATAGGTAGATTTTTTATTATCGCTTTGAAAAAAGAAAGCCGTCAAACGAACGCTTTCCAAAAGTTAGACTTAAAAATGCTAACTTTTAGAGCTTTGTTCATTGTATGACGGCTTTTTCATATGTGCGGCTTATTCCCCTAGATCCACATTATGGTAAACTTTTTGAACATCTTCTAAGTCTTCTAATGCATCAATCATTTTTTCGAATTTTTCAAGGTCTTCGCCTTCTAACACAACTTCATTTTGAGGGATCATTTCGATCTCAGCAATAGTGAACTCGGTAATTCCTGCTTCTTTTAAAGCTTCCTGTACATTATGAAAATCAGCTGGTTCAGCATAGATAATCGCTGTACCATCTTCATCAAGCACATCGCGAACATCGATATCTGCTTCCATCAATAGTTCCAGTAATTCTTCTGCATCTTTATCTGCCACACCGAAAACGGCTGTATTGTCGAACATGTAAGCGACGGAACCGCTAACGCCCATGTTACCGCCATTTTTGCTGTAAGCAGCTCGTACATTGGAAGCCGTCCGATTGACGTTGTTCGTCAGTGCATCGGCAATCACCATAGAACCGTTTGGCCCGAAGCCTTCATAACGAAGCTCTGCATAAGTTTCGTCACCTGTTCCTTTAGCTTTCTCGATTGCCCGATCAATGATATGTTTCGGTACATTATAAGTTTTGGCACGTTCAATGACAAAACGTAATTTTTGATTGGCATGTGGGTCGGGTTCGCCTGATTTAGCTGCTACATAGATTTCGATCCCGAATTTTGCATAGATACGACTATTGTTTGTATCTTTTGAAGCTTTTTTCTCTTTGATATTTGCCCATTTACGACCCATATTCTAATCCTCTCACTTTCTGATTTGCACATCTATTTGTGCGGTTACACAAAGTCTATTATAACAGGTGGCAATGCAGTTGGGTAGTATTTTTCTAAAGGACACCACAAAAATACCCGTGCGTTATTGCACGGGTATTTTTTAATTATTTTGGCGAGAAAGTTGTTTGAGTCAGACCGGATAGTTGAATCTTATCACCATCTTTTAGTGAAACTTGTACATCATTAACAGCTAATTCAGTATCGGTTCCTAGGATTTCATTGACTTTCAAACCGATTGTAAAATTGCCAGAAGTATCCTCTGTATGAACATTATATTTGCCGGCTGGAATATCAATCCCTACATAATAAAGACCAGAATTAAAAGTAGTTTCTGTTGGCTCAGAAGCAATTTCAGGTGCATCTTTTGGTGTGAAAGTGACCGCATTCAAGTTTTGGATTTGCAATTCTTGATCTTTCTCAAGTGTTGCCACAATATCATTGACTGCAAATGAAGTATCCGTTCCAAGAATCTCATTAATGTTTAAACCAGAATTAATATTTCCACTAGGTTCATCGGTGTGAATCACATAGCGACCAGGTTCAATATCTTCGCCGATGATAAATGTGCCAGCTCCAAGTGTGACTTCCTTAGCAGTAGTTGGATAAGGTAATTTTTCTTTCTTTTTCTCAGTTTCTTGTTTTTTTACAGAAGTATCTTTTTGAGTCGAACTTTTAGCTTCAGTTGTTTTGTCTGACTCTTTGGCTTGGTCTGAACTTCCACCCATATTTGCGCCAGCGCCAATTAAAATAACTACGACGATCAGCCAAAACCACCATTTTTTGTAAATCGGCTTTTTGTTTGTTTGATTTTTTGCCATCTTCTTACTCCCTTTTTTTAATTTTATATAAACACTTATGTGCGTTTATCTCGGATTATATAAAATAATAACAATTATATTATAT
>NZ_CAJYCN010000022.1 GCF_913566895.1 Listeria ilorinensis
ATCTATATTTATTATAATGATTCATAAAAAATAAAAATTTGTGATAAAATCTATTTACTCTACTGTTTTCTTTATATACTAAAGATAATTATTTAGAAAAATATAATTTCCCCTCAATATTATGGCGAGATTTTGACAATTTTTCATAAAATTTGAATGAATTTTTTATAAAAAGCAATTATTTTTCAAGTGATTATGATAAAATAAAGCTGAAAGAAAGGAAGAGGAAAATAATGAAACTATCTCGAACTGATGAAATGCTTTTCACACGGGCAAGAATCTTACAAACTGCTCGTGATCTCTTTATGGAAAAAGGCTACCGTGCTGTAACAACGCGGGAAATTGCAAACAGATCCCTATCACTCAGCCTGCTTTATATCATCATTTTAAAGATAAAGAAACTCTTTATGCTGCTGTTATCACTGAACTTACCTCGAAAATCCAAACTGATCTTACTTTAATTGCCCAAAAGCCTCTTGCTATCGAAGAAAAACTGAAAGCCATGATCCTCGTTCTGCTTGAAAAACACCCAACCAATATTATCCTAATGATCAATGATATCTTGAATGAAATGAAACACGAAAATCAGTTTCTGATGTATCAGCTTTGGCGTCAAGCCTATTTAGATCCTTTTATGAAAGTTTTTAGTACCCTCGAAAAAAAACAACTTTTACGGCCCTCCGTCACTTCCGAACAAGCTGCTCGTTTTTGCCTTTCTGCCATCACCCCTCTTTTCAGCAAACAAAGCCCTTTCGATGTTTTTTCTCTGGAGGAACGTCTCCATATGCAGATTGATTTCGTTTTGCACGGTCTATACCAATCATAAAATATGCTCTTTTCTTAATACACCATTCATTCTTTTGCCCTGCTTTTTTGGTATACTAAAAAGTAAAAGGGGAGATGAAAATGTCGGAACTAGAGGTTCGGCGTGTTCGAATTGAAGATGCTGCCGCTCAGTTAGCACTTGAAAAGCGAAATCGCGCCTTTTTTCAGAAATTTACAGGTATCAGAAATGAAAATTTTTATACGTTAAAGGAGCAGCAGTTAATAATTGATCGGCAGCTAGACGCCATGAAAAATGATAAGGGCTATTATTTTATTCTTATCAAGAACGAAGAACTGATTGGTGAAATCGCCTTGTCTAGTGTTGCACGAGGTAATTTACAAAGCGCTTGGATCGGATACTTTCTTGACGAAAAACAAAATGGTCGTGGTTATATGACAGAAGCCGTTGCAACTGTGACGAAACTGGCTTTTCGAGAATTAGATTTACATCGGCTTGAAGCTGGGGTGATGCCACATAATACAGGCAGCTTGCGAGTGCTTGAAAAATGCGGTTATCATAAAGAAGGAATCGCGCGAAAAAATGTAAAAATTAATGGTATTTGGCAGGATCATGTCAGTTTAGCCATCATTAATCCAGCTGATCTCGGATAAATTGTTCGAACCATTTGTTTAATGGATTCATAATCGGGTACATACCAAATGGCAATCGATTCACTAAAGTAGTGATAGAAAAACAGAACAAAATTTTATTAATTTTGGAGGTTTTTTTATGACAATACGTGTTGGCATTAATGGATTTGGACGGATCGGACGATTAGCATTCCGCCGAATCAAAGAAGTCGCAGGAGAGATTGAAGTAGTCGCAATCAATGATTTGACTAGTCCTGTCATGCTTGCTCATTTACTTGAGTTTGATACAACTTTTGGTCAATATCCGGGAGAAATTTCGGCTGGTGAAAATAGCATCACTGTGGATGGCAAAGAAATCCATATCTATGCAGAACGGGATGCAAAAGATATTCCTTGGGACAAAGAAAAGATTGATGTCGTGATTGAGTCAACGGGCTTTTATACTTCTAAAGAGAAGTCACAGGCACATCTTGATGCGGGAGCAAAAAAAGTGTTGATTTCAGCCCCTGCTGGAGATCTGAAAACCATTGTTTACAATGTAAATGATGAGATTTTGAATGCAGATGACCGGATTATTTCTGTCGCTTCTTGCACGACCAATTGTTTAGCGCCCGTGGCGAAAGCTTTAAATGATGCTTTTGGAATTAAGATCGGTACGATGACAACCATCCATGCCTATACAGGAACACAAATGCTGCTTGATGGTCCAGCAAAAGGCGGAAATCTTCGTGCTGCTCGAGCCGCTGCTGAGAATATTATCCCTCATTCGACAGGAGCCGCCAAAGCTATCGGACTGGTTATTCCAGAGCTGAATGGCAAATTGCAAGGACATGCACAGCGTGTTCCGGTCAAGGATGGTTCAGTCACAGAGCTGGTGGCTGTATTAGATGAAAAAGTGACTGTTGATCAAGTAAATAAAGCTGTGAAGAAAGTGACAGAGGGAAATGATTCCTTCGGCTACACTGAAAAAGAAATAGTTTCTTCAGATATCATCGGCACTAATTTCGGTTCTGTTTTTGATGCTACCCAGACAGAAGTTTCGACTGTTGGTGACTTACAATTAGTTAAAGCAGTAGCATGGTATGATAATGAATTCGGATTTACCTGCCAAATGATACGCACACTTGAAAAATATGCTAACCTATAAATTTTAGGCAAGCCAGAGAGACCTTGAACAGTGTATGCAACTCTGTTCAAGGTCTTTTCGATGTATAGCATGACCAGTACCTGATTACACTATACATCATTAGATCCAGCTATATTTTCTGAATCAGATGTTTGATTCAGACTACTAGTTTATTTCTTGATGGAGTCTTTTGTTTGTACTTCTCTTGATTGCGCTTTTTGTATGCTGTTCCTTTGTAAATTCAAGACACAAAAAACTGCAGAGCAACGATTTTCCTATTTGCTCTGCAGTCCCAAAATACATCAATCAGTATTCATTCGTTTTCTTAGATGCAAGAGTGCGACTGATTTTCTTTTTACTTATCCTTGCTTCTAGAGCAAGCCATTCCATTGAAGTGAAAGCTAGTGAAACTGAAAACACTTGGGGAAATAGCTTTTTATATGTGGGTAAATAAATTTTTTCATCACAAAGAACACTGTTACCAGAATGCTTGGCATCTTGCAAAGCTTGTTGCACATTTGAGAATACTTGATAATGGATACGAATCTTACCGCGAAATTCTTTATCAAATAAAATTTGATAGCTAAAGAAATCGATGCTTGATTCCGTCACCAAGTTTACAAAATAGCAGGAACGTTCATGTAAACTTTCAAAAGTATGAAGAGCTAACTGTTGGATGTGCATATCATCAAAATTGTACGGAAAAGCCCATCTTTTTTTCCAGGTAGCTAGTATTTGTTTGATTTCTTGGTAATATTCCTGCTTTTGTGTTGGCAAAAAGACACGTTCTTGTGGTATAAGCGGTTGCAAATCACAAATCGTTTTTTTAAAGAAGTTGTTAAATGCACACCATAAAATAGGGTCATCTTGTAATTGCTTTTTATGAAAACGTCTTTCCAACTGATTGAATAGATCTTTAGCTTGTCGATTATCTCGAAAATCATGTTGATTATGATATTCCAACGAACTATATGTTTGGTCGATATCTAGATGCTTTTCATTCTGAATGCAAAAAATCAAAGTAAAATAGGGTTGTTCTTTTTTCAGCTTTTCTTTATATGATAAGCTGTTTAGTAAGTCTAAATTAGCCGAAACAGCATAGCTCAGACGCTTCGGCAAATATTCGAGTTCTTCTTTTGGTATTTCCGGTTCATCATAGTCTGAAGAGATGCCCAGATAAATCAAAAGGACTAGATATTCTATGGTTTGAGGCGGAAAATCTAATTGAACCTGTTGACTTGTCTCTTGAATAAAATGCTGTATTTGTTCTTCTACTTTTTTTGTGATTTTGGTCATCTGAATACCCGTCATAATTTGGATATAGGCTTTTAAAAAACGAAGCCGATACTCCTGACCTGTGATCTTGTCTATATTCAGCTCCAGCCCAACATTGGTCAAATATGATTGTACGCGTCCACGTAATTTATATGCTTGACTTAAAGAGATGAAATACTGATTCGCAAAATCTATCAGTGTCTTTTTCTGATTCTTACAGAAAAAAACCATAGCCTTTAAAAAAAGCGACTTTTCCAGCAAAACTGCTGTCAATTTCTTTTTACTTGCAAAAGAAGGATTATCTAGGAGATACCCTTTTGCCGTTGCATGAATATTGACATTGATCGGCTGAAAAAGAATATTCATTTTTTTTATATCTTGAAGAATCGTTCCCTCGCTTACTTCTAGTTTATTTGCAATCCATTTTCTTTTTCTAATTCGACCATTGTAAAGGAGTTCGCAAATTTCTTTTTTTCGAATGATATCTTTTTCAACATAATCATTAAGTTGCATGCGAATCTCTCCTATCTTCATCTATCGTTAGATCAAAGTGGATTGACTGATTGAATCATAATCACACCTTTTTCTTTCTCCAGCTTGTGGCTTTCAATCATCTTTTTTTCGATAGCAGATAAATATTCTCTTGTTAATTCTAAGGTTTGTGCCAATTCTTGATATTTAAATATTTTCGGAATGATGACTTTTTGATTGATTGTTGTCCCGATTTCTCTTCCCAAATAAGAGAGAAACAGCAGATACCGTTTCTCAGCATCTTTTTCAATGATCAAATCCGTTCTACCCATAAACCCTTGCAGCAGCTTTTCTTTTTCTTCTTCCAATTGTTCTATTGATATCTCGTCTTTTCCAACTTCCATTAAAAGACATTCTGTTTTTGCCCGAAATATCAATTTTTCAAATATAGATTTAGACCATGTAGGAAGAATAAAGTCCCCCTTTTGTAAAATTCGAATGATACGCCCCTGATATTCGAGTGAAACAATCCCCTCGCAAATAAAATAGTTTTCCTGATCAAGTTGTGCTTCCTTTTTGAAATTCAGCAGTTCCATCTCCATCTGTATCATTTCTACGACCTTCTTTCATCTCAAAGTTGTCTTTCAAAACGAACTATTTCATATTCTTTCTAAAAAAGCTAAAAATCTTTCTTATTCTCACATCTGATAGTTAATCCACATAAAATAAAACATTTTTTTGAAGGAAATGAAATATTTTCCGTTTGTTTCACTTCTTTTTTTACAAAATTATCTGATTTCCACCAAAACCAAATAGTAATTCTTATATTGTTTTCAGCTTAAAAGTAACAGAAAGAAACCTTTCTAATATGAAATATATCTCTATTTTACATGTTATTGAACGAGTTGTGACATCTAATTTTGTACTTCTCAAGATACAATTTTCGGCAATAGCGGCAGAATTTTCTGTCATTTAAATATCTAGCCAATTTGTAATAAAAATTACATAAATCAGCTACAATATTACTCAAAAAAACAATCTTTTGTAAATCTCCCTTTGAAAGTTTATGCTCTTTTTTATACCCCTGCAAATCTTCCTAAAATTTTATTGGTTCTTTGGATGTTTACAAATGCATTTGGATCTGCTTTACGAACAACTTTTCCCAGCTCGTAAAGTTCAAAGGCAGAAACAACTGTTAACATCATACTGACGGGCTCATGCGTATAAGCACCATAACCATTTTCCATGACTGTAATACCGTGTCGAAAATTATCCAGCAGAGCTTTTTCGACGATAGCCGAGTTTTTAGTTACAATCATAACGGTTACTTTTTGCTGTTTGGTATGAACGGTATCCAGCATATGCATATTTACATAGATTGCTATCATTGTATAAAGAGCCATCTCCCAGCCGTATACAGCACCAGCAAGTACAACGATCACTCCATTCAAAATGAGACCCAACTGCCCAACATTGGTTCCAGTGGTCTTCTGAATGAGCAGCGCAATAATGTCTGTACCACCTGTTGAAAAGCCATATTTCAAACAAATACCCACGCCCAAGCCACTAAAACATCCCCCAAAAATAGCAGCTAAGAGCGGATTTTCGGTAATTGCCACAACAGGCAGGATTTTCATCATGATAGAAGCTGCAACGACTGCAATAAGCGTAAAACAAGTAAAGCTCTTACCAAGACGCTTCCATGCCAAATATATCAACGGCAAATTCAAGACCAGCAACCATACTGAGGTTGACAGATGGAAAGGAGTAAAAGTTTCCATTAAACTCGAGAGCATTTGGGCTAAACCATTGACACCGCTGGCATAGACATGTGTTGGAGCTAGAAAAAAGTTCATACTGGCTCCGGCAAGTGCAGCATAAGTGAGTGCCACAAGAATCTGCATCAACCGCTCGCGTTTACAAAGCTTAGCCAGAAATGGTATCCTTTCCAAAATAAAACACCTCGTAAATTTTTTAAGATAAATAGCTTCCCTCATCCTTGCTGATTATATCTCTTAAACCCTGATACGTCAACTACTCTTCTGGCATTTCCACTGGATATTATTTAATCAGATACTCCTTGTATAATGGCGATAATTTTTCCTTATTGAAATAAAATCCATTAATTGGTCTAGTTGATTTTATTTACCAAAAAAAGAACCTAAAATCATGACAATGGATTTTAGGTTCTCTTATTTTTTAAGTGATCTAGCAAAATTTCTTATGAATCAATTTCGGTAACAACACGATTTTCACGGGCGGAAGTGAAGATCGCCTCAATCAATCTCATCACACGCATCACTTCTCCGTTTTTTACGATAGCTTCCTGCCCATCAAGTACAACATCCGCAAAATTATTATAGAAACTTGTTTTATTTTGAAGTGGCTTCGGTAATGTTTTTTCTGCTGTTGCTTCTTCGCTTGGCGGTGCCATCGTTTTGGTCAATCCTACACCCGCTTGGATCGGTTTTGGCGCCTCCAGACCTTCTTGATAAGTTGGAACGATCAATCGGCCACTCAAGTCCCAGTCCTCGATCACCGCATTACCATCCGTTCCCTTTACATACCAGCGTGGCAATTTGATAAAATTGGTCGTGCCCACCTCAATATGTGCTGTCAGACCGCTGTCAAAACGGATCAGGGCTATAAAACCGTCGTCCACTTCTTCTCCCAAGACATAGCTGAGTGTCGCATAGACGCTATCAATCTTGCTGTTCTCCATAAATAGTAGCTGATCAAGTAGGTGGACACCCCAGTCAAGTACCATACCCCCTCCTTGTGCCAGCTTATGCCGCCAATCACCTGGGATCCCATTGGCCCCTTGAACACGCGACTCAAGATGGAAAACATCACCGATCAATTTTTCCTGCTTCAAGCGTTTAATGATCAGAAAGTCTTCATCCCAGCGTCGATTTTGATGGACCATGAACGTTCGATCAGCTTTGGCAGCTGCATCTAAAATCTCTTGAAATTCTGTCGTCGTGATGGTGACTGGCTTTTCCGAGACAACATGTTTACCGGCTTCAAGCGCGCGAATCGCTAATTTTTTATGCACATCATTCGGTGTGGCAATCAGGACGGCCGCGATTTCCGGATCAGAAAGCACCTCTTGATAGCTGCGATACACGTACAGTCCGCGCTCTTTGGCAGCCTGACTGCGGGCTTCATCAATATCAAAAATACCTTTTACACGAACACGGTCGCTGGCATTTGTCAGCTCCACATGATAGGTGCCCATGCCGCCATAACCAATAATTGCGATTTGTAACATTTTCCTCTTCCTTTCTTATGCCCACCACATATCTAGTGGCTGCTCGCGGATTAAAATCGATTGCAGATTCGTAACAGCACGCATAAAGCCTTCGTCAATTGACATCAGCGGATCCTCATGTTCAATACTGACCACATAATCATAGCCGTATGTTCTAAGAGCACTCATGATGTCTGACCATTCGGAAACACTGTGTCCACAGCCAACTGAACGGAAGGTCCAGGCACGGGTCCGCACATCTCCATAAGGCTGCATATCTGTCAGACCGTACATGTTGATATTGTCTTGATCCAAGAAGGTATCCTTAGCATGGAAATGGTGGATCGCCCCTTTTTCACCTAGAATACGAATGGCCGCGACCGGATCGATACCTTGCCACCATAGATGGCTGGGATCCAAATTGACGCCGATCGCCTCACAGGTCTCTTCACGAAGTTTTAAGATCGTGTAAGGCGTGTGGCAGAGAAAACCTCCGTGGAGTTCAATGCCGATTTTAACTTGATGTGCTTCTGCCAGCTGGCCAATTTCTTTCCAATAAGGAATCAGTTTGTTCTCCCATTGCCAGGCTTTCATATCACTGTATACGGTTGGCCATGGAATGACCGGCCAGTTAGGAGCGGTTGCTTGATCATCATTACCGGCTGTACCTGAAAAAGTGTTGACGACTGGAACACCTAAAAGTGAAGCTAGTTTGATTGTTTTTCGCAAAATCTCATCTGCTACTTCCCGTTCTTCTTTGACAGGTGAGATCGGGTTATCATGACAGCTGAGAGCGCTAATGGTGATGCCTCTTTCTTTAAATTTTGCCAAATAAGCTTCTCGTTTTTCAGCACTGGCCAAAAGTTCATCAGTTGGACAGTGATGATTGCCGGGATTGCCACCTGTGCCGATTTCTACGGCATCAAGGCCAGCTTTTTGTACTTTATCCAACATTTCTTCTAAAGAAAGGTCTGCAAATAGGGGCGTAAATACACCTAATTTCATTGTTCTGTTCCTCCGATCGGATAGATATTTTCTGTATGTCCGTAGACAGGATATTTCGTCCGTTTTGACGCACAGTAGGCGACACCATTACAAATGATCTGCTGGACATATTCATTATAGTAAGTCGGATAACTTTCATGACCAGGTTGGAAGTAAAAGATCCGACCATTTCCACGCTTATAGGTAATGCCGCTGCGGAAAACATTACCGCCTTCGAACCAGCTGAGCAGGACCGTTTCATCAGGTGCAGGAATATCAAAATGCTCTCCATACATTTCTTCTTTTTCCAGTTCAAAACTTTCAGGGATCCCTCGAACGATTTCATGGGTCGGATCGATCACATAGAAGCGCTCTTTTTCATCCGCTTCCCGCCATTTAAGATCACAACTTGTCCCCATCAATTTCATAAAAATTTTCGACATGTGACCGGAATGTAGCACAACAAGTCCCATCCCATGTAAAACGCGCTTGTGCACACGTTCAACAATCTCATCTGCCACCTCATCATGTGCCCAGTGTCCCCACCAAATCAGGACATCTGTACGCGCAAGGACTTCTTCTGTCAGACCATGTTCTGGTTCATCCAGGGTGGCTGTCTGTGTTTCAAAGCCAGCCGCCTGCAAAAAGGACGCAATCTGACCATGAATGCCTTCCGGATAGATTTCTGCAACATTGGGTTCTGCTTTTTCATGGCGATATTCATTCCAAACAGTTACTCGTGTCATTCTTTTTCATCCTCTCTAAGAATCTCACATAGGTTTCGATAACCGATTGCCACACTTTCCATTGGCGGGTGATTTGGAAAGGCTTCTTGTTCGATAATCAACCATTCAGTGCCGCATTTTTTCGCTTGATTGATATAGTGTTTGATTGGCAAGTCTCCCGCACCGATCTCGATACTTTCTGCACCTGAGCGATCTTTCAAATGGATCAGCGGCATCCTACCTTTGTAGGGGGCAATAAAGGCTGGCACGTCCATACCGGCAAAAGCAAGCCAGTAAGTGTCAAATTCCGCTTGCAGGTCGGGTACTTCATCTAGTAAGAACTGCAAGATCGACTGTCCTTGAATGAGATTCAATTCGTGAGCATGATTATGATAGCTGAATGCAAGACCATTCGCTTTGATTTTTTTGCCAATTTCTCGCAGTTCACGTGCAAACAGACGCCACTCTTTTTCTGTTTCAAAATCGCTGTACGGGCAGACGATTTCGTGATTGCCAATTTCTTTTTCAAACTGGATGACTTCATCTAAATGGCCGATCAAACGCTCGATCGGAATATGGGAGCCGGCAACAGCAAGTCCTAACTGGTCAAGTTTTTGACGGATCTCGGTACTGGAATGATCAAAATAACCGGCAAATTCGACACCATCATAGCCCATTTCCCGTACCTTTTCGAGCGTCCCCAGTAAATCAATTTCCGCATCATTTTGAACGCTCCACAACTGTAGGGCGATTTTCTTTGTCATAGGAATCATCCTTTCTGATCAAAATAAACGGGTTGGCCTGTTTTGGCTGACTGATAAATCGCTTCGAGGATTTGAGTCACGACAAGTGCTTGTTCTGGTTTGACGACTGGTTCACCATCATTGATTACTGCATGAATCCATGATTCGGCCTCCAAGACAGCCGGATCGTCTCCAGTGCCATCGTAAAAATCTACACCACCTGTTTCAAGCTGGATATTTTTTTCGTACGTTTGACCGTATGCTTCACCATTAATACGCAGACCGTCTTCCATATCCGCCCCACCTTTTGTACCGGATAAGGCAGTTTTTGCCTCACCAACATCGAGCGTATTGAGTGCCCAGCTTGCTTCCAGTACAATCGTGGCTCCGTTTTCCATCGTAATGAAACCAAATGCCGAATCTTCCACGGTAAATTTCTCAGGATCCCATGCGCCCCACGCATTGGCTGCATCTTTCATTGAAGACAATTTGTGATAGCTATTGCCGACAACATATTTCGGCTGGTAGTTGTCCATCATCCAAAGGGTCAGGTCGAGTGCATGCGTACCAATATCGATTAGAGGACCGCCGCCCTGCGCTTCTTCATCCAAAAACACACCCCAAGTTGGGACAGCTCGACGCCGAATCGCTTTTGCCTTTGCATAATAGATGTCGCCCAATTCATCGTTTTCACACACTTGATGCAGATAGCGCGAATCTTTGCGGAATCGGTTTTGATAACCGATCGTTAATTTTTTGCCTGTGCGTTCGGAAGCTTCAATCATCGCTTTTCCTTCTGCAGCTGTTTTGGCCATCGGTTTCTCACACATGACATGCTTGCCTGCTTCCATGGCTGCGATCGAGATAACTGCATGTGAAATATTCGGTGTACACACATGAACAACATCGATTTTCTCATCTGCCAATAAATCTCGATAATCTTTGTATACGCTTGCATTTTCAGTGCCATATTCCACTTTTGCCCGTTCTGCCCGATCCATCTCAATGTCACAGAAAGCCACCAATTCGACTTCTGCTACTTGTTTCAGGCTAGGCATATGTTTACCGTTTGCGATTCCACCACAACCAATGATTCCAACTTTTACTGTCACAAAAAAACCTCCAATTCAATTTTGTATCTGCCTATATCATACAAAATGAATGGAGGGATTTCTTCCTAATTTCTTGTCAACTTATTCCCGTATATTGTCTTCCTATATTTGAGCGGGGCGATCCCCATTGCCCGCTTGAAAGCATGATGAAATGTTTTAACGCTACTAAAGCCCACTTGCTCAGCCACTTCTGCCATCGGGATCTCCTCATTGATCAGTAGCCATTTTGCCTGATTCAGACGGTAGTCATTCAAAAAAGTCACAAAGGTGACACCCGTATTTTTCTTAAAGAATTTCGTAAAATAGTAGATGCTGAAACCTGTAAACCTAGCCATTTCTTCTAAACTGATCGGCTCTTTGTAATGGGCTTCGATATAGGAGAAAATTTCATCCAATTTTTCCAGTGTTTCTTCTGATTTCAGCGTGATCTCCTCACTCAGAATGCGCGTCTTGTCATCTTCTTCTGCTGGAATCTCCCGATATAAAAGAGCTACCATCTCCATCAGCTTGGCCTTGATTAAATACTTATAGCCGAGCGGTTTCGTTTCATCTTCAATATGGATTGCATGAAGTAGTGTCTGCATTTTCACAACCGTTTCTTTCGACCAGCCGGTACTATGTGCTTTCATTTTGGCAAACAGCTGCCGTAAGCTTGGCTCCCCATCTGCTTGCATCTCATCTTCTTGAAAAAAAGTCAGGTCAAACTGGATCACGATACGTTCACTGTTAGGCGAGGCCAGAAAATAATGGACGTCTCCTCCATTGATAAACTGAATCTCGCCTGCTTGCATGTGAATCGGAATATCATTGATACCGAGGTGCAAGGTTCCTTTTGTGACATAGATCACTTCGATCATTTTATGCCAGTGTGGATAGACCAGCACTTCGCCTTCATGGACAAAACGACGAAACGGGAAACCTTTATCCAGATTGGGAATTTCAAGATAATTACTCATAGCCGCTCTCCTTCTTGTGAAACTTCCCCTTTAGTATAAACAAAGAAAGAGCCGGCTTCAAATGAACGAGGCCGGCTCGACAACTTTTACAAAAAAACGACTTTATATAGCAGAACGGCCAATATACCTGCAAGGATCGGTGCAATGACAGGGATCCAAGCATAACTCCATTCCGAACTTCCTTTATGTTTGAGCGGCAAAAGTGCATGTAAAATCCGCGGTCCTAAATCACGTGCCGGATTCAGGCCTGGCCCAGTCGGACCACCTAGTGAAGCAACAAGTGTCCATACTAAAAAGCCAAGTGCTAAATGAGCTGTACCCAAATTATCTGCAAAAAACGGTGCTTTTGTAATCCCAAGTGCACCAAAAAATAGAACGAACGAGCCAACAAATTCATTGACAAAGCCATTCGTTTTGCTGCGGACAGCATTGATGGTAGAGAAAGTACCTAAAATATGATCGGGACTCGTCGTCATATCATAATATGGTTTATAACAAGCTACGACAATCAGCTGACCGATCATCGCGCCGGCAAATTGTGCAAGAATATAAGGAACCACTTCCGCCCAAGGAAACATCCCGCTGACTGCCAGACCGATCGTAAAAGCTGGATTGATGTGGTTACCACTGATTCCGCCGAACATCATTGCTGGAATCATGACCCCACACCCATAACCAACTGCGATCAACATCCAGTCACTGCCATATCCTTTCGTCCCTTTCAAATCTACATTTGCTACTGCGCCGTTCCCTAAAATAATCAAAATAGCTGTGCCGAAAAATTCGGCCAGAAGACGCGTTGATAATGCGTAATCCATGCATTTTCCCTCCTAATTGATTGATCGTAATTTCACAATAAAATATGCGACAGATTTCACAAATCATGTCGCGCAAAGCTTGTTCCTACCCGAAAAACAGCTGTGCGAAAAACGGATAAAAGAAGCTAGCTAGTACAGCACTCAGAGCCATCGTAACGAGTGCGACAGCCCCTTCATCTTCGCTGACAAGCATGGAGGCGCTGGTTCCCATGATATGACTGGTTGCCGCCATCGCCACCCCTTTGGCAACTGGATGCTCAATTCCCATCTGCTTCAATATCTTTTGCCCAAAAGCAAAGCCGAAGCAGCCAGAAAGAACAACGGTTACACTGGTAAGCGGCACGGAAAATGCGCCGCGGTCCGCAACACCCATTGCAATCGGCAGTGTGATATTTTTAGGAAGCAGGGCTTTTTTAACTTCATCCGAAAGAGGTAAAATATGTGCAAATAACCAAGTTGTAAATAAGGATACAAATGCTCCAAGAAGAACACCCAGTAAGATCAGCGGCAAATATTTCACCACGCGTGAACGTACTTTGTAGAGCGGTACAGCAAAAGCAACAATACCGGGACCGAGCATATAAGTTAACAACGCACTGTTCCTAGCGTAATCTACATAGCCCACGTCCAGAAGCAACAGGAGCACCATCATTGCCACTGAAGCAGTAATCACCGGAAGTGTAAAAATGGTGGGAAACCTTCTGTTTATCAACCAAGCAATCCCATATAAAGCGAGTGTAAGTACCAGCCAAATCATCATTTTCTAGCCATCTTCCTCTCTGTCAAAAGCTGGATGAAATAGCCAGTCAAAAAGAAAATCAACAAACCGGAAATAATCGTGACACCTAGAATCAAATACCCCTGATGTAGAAAGAGCTCCCCATAATTCATCAGCCCGGTAAGTGCTGGAACAAAAAACAGCGGTGTTACAGCCAACAGAAAATTCGCGCCACTTTCCAGCCATGATATTTTGATGATTCCTGTCAGAAAGCACAAAAAAAGCACCATCATACCGATCAGGTTTCCGGGAAGCGGGAGTCTGAACTGATGCTGCAAAAAATCTCCGAATTCAAAAAAAAGAATCAAGCCGCCAATTTGCGTGATGACTTTGATCGTAAGTAAGACATATTTCCCCATATACACACCCTTTTCTAAGCTGCGACAAATGAGAAATTCTCGGCTGTTTAATCGTGATGAAACTGCCATAGCCAACTTCATTATACGCTTTTCCATTCAAATTTCAAGGTTGTTTTCATGAATTATTTTCATAAAAAAGAGAGGGTTAAAAATAAGATATGCGTTAGAATGCCAATGAAAAGGCTTTACTTCTTGTGATTTTTTTATCAAAAAAGACTGACCCTATTGATCAGTCTCTATTTTTCAGTTTGAATGTGACGGCTTGCCTGAAAACGGATCAACAAATCCACGAGCGTCACCAACCACAAAAAGATAAAATTGCTCCACAATGGTAGTATTATAAAAACATTCAGAATGAAAAAGAAGATCAGTAAGCTGAACAGCAAGAGATCCTTCCAAATATCAAAAATGACTTCTGGTTTTTTGTGATAGTTAAAAACAACCTGTTTCGCCAAGAAAAAGACAGCTGCCGCACCATACAACAAAAGGAGCAGCGTATTCTTTTCAAGGTGTCCGGCATAAAGCAGATGAATATTGGCAGCAAGCAGCATGACCGAAACGATAATAAAAAAATGACCATAAAGCAGCACTTGACCACTCGTAGTCTTTGTTGGATCAAGGTGATGCTCAAAGCTGTAGAAATAGCTGGCCCACATCGTACCGATAATCAAGAAGGCTGCTAGCGTAAAAGATAGCGTATAGGGATCCGTTGTATGCCCTACTAAAAGAGTGGTGATTGCCACAATGCTCTCGCCAAATGTGATGATGACAAATAAACCAAAACGCTCGATCAGATGTGATAAATGAACAGGCGCCTTCTGCAATGTTTTTGTAAATACCAATGGCAATAAAATATCGATTGCAATTCCCATATAGACAATTGAATAACGCAAAACACCCGTGAAAAACACAGCTGAAAGAGAGAGTAGAATGCCAATCAAAAAGATAGTTCCAAGCAGCCGCGCCACTTGTCTGAGTTGTTCACCTACCTTGTGGCTAACGATGAAATACTGCAAAACAGTAATAAGCCGGATTCCTGCATATCCGATGATGAATGTATAAAAAGTATCATCAAAATCCAAATCGAAGCTTGCCGTCATCAGCACTAGAAAGAACATTTGCGGCAGCATATAAAATGCCGGAAAAGAGATTCTCTCACCAAAACGATTGAAAAACATAGTTTGCCCCACCCACGCCCAAAACATCGGTGTAACCATCAGCAGATATTCACCAAAATAAAGCAGTGTATGTTCTGGATGATGATCTACTGCTAATAAAAGATGTGTGGTTGAAGCAACCGCTGTAACAAAAACCAAATCAAAGAAGAGCTCAAGCCATGAGACTTTTCGCTCTTTGAAAATGAGAGCCTGTTTCATCAGCGGTTAGCTTGAACTTCCCGATATTCGGGCTTCCGTTCAAATTCCGCTTTGGCAAACGGGCATAAAGGAATGATTTTTTTCTGCTCTTCGCGTGCTTTTTGGACAGCGTGGGCTACAAGCTTCGTCGCTAATCCTTGTCCTCTTGCATGATCATTCACACCTGTATGATCAATAATAAACATATCTTCTCCAGTAGGGACGAATGTGACTTCTCCCAGTTCTTCTCCATGCTCATCGATAGCATAGATGCGGTTTTTCCCATCTTTGAATTCAATCATTTCTGGACACCCTCTTTTTGTATATAATGCAAGGCTCCACTTGGACATGTATCGATCACGCGCATGACTTCTGCTTTGTTAGCTTGATCCGGATCGATCCACGGCTTCCGCTTCAAATCAAAAATCGCGCCATTTCCCTTGACGCAGTTGCCAGAGTGCTCACAAACATGCGTATTAAAATAAACATCGATTTTTTCACCATGGTACTTTCTATAGCCTTGTTCCAGCAGCTCTTGTTCTTCCATTTAGTCCGCCTCCTAGGTCGATCTTACTTCTTTCATAACCTTGCAGCATCCTTTTTAAACATCGCTCAATTAAAAAAGGGATTCGTAGCTTTTTCATGCCCGATGGTGGTTTCTTCCCGGTGTCCTGGATAGACGACCGTTTCGTCCGGCAGTGTGAAAAGTTCTCGTTCGATACTGGCAAGCAGTGTAGCTGAATCACCTGTGTAAAGATCCGTTCGACCAATGCTGCCTTTGAAAAGTGCATCGCCCACCACAGCAAAATCATCAAAAATAAAGCTGACACTGCCGAATGAATGACCTGGCGTCTCTACAACCCGAAACTTCATGCCATCAAACTCATACTCTTTCAATTCAAATTCAAACTCTGCGGGCTCTACACTGATTTCGGAGATCCCATAAGCCTGCATACCTTGTGAGCCATTATGAGCCGGATTTCCCAGCCATTCTTGTTCATTTGAGCTAACATAGACAGGAATCCCATACTTGTTCCGAATCGCAGTTACAGCCCCAATATGGTCATAATGACAATGTGTAAGCAAGATAGCGACAGGTTTACTACCTGTTTTTTCAATTTCCGTCTCAATTTTTTCTGCTTCTGATCCCGGATCAACCACGAGAAGTGACCGGCCGTTGTCGATTAGATAAACGTTCTCTTCCAGCGGTCCAGTTACGATTTGTGTTACATTCAACATTTAACGTCACACCTTTTTGTTTATTTATTCAAATTATAACAAGCACTGCCAAGAAATGGAAATAATCGTTCCTGTACAGCAGTTCTCTTGAAAGTCAGCGTCAATTAGCATACAATTAGGACGAAATCAACCTACATATGGAGGAGATAAAATGGCAAACAAAATGCTGCATACTTGCATTCGTGTTCAACATTTGGATAAATCGCTCGCTTTTTACAGTGATGCATTTGGACTAAAGGAGGTTCGCCGCAAGGATTTTCCCGATCATGAATTTACGCTGGTTTACATGGCTTTTGAAGAAGGCGATTTTGAACTTGAACTAACTTACAATTATGATAAAAAAGAGCCTTATACATTAGGTGACGGATATGGTCATTTGGCGATCGGTGTGGATGATCTCAAAGCTTCCCACGCCAAACATCAATCAGCTGGCTATGAAGTGACAGATATGAAAGGACTGCCTGGCAGTGAACCAACTTACTATTTCATCCTTGATCCCGATGGTTACAAGACGGAAGTTATTCAAAATCGTTAATCAGGTAAACAAAAACCAACTTCTCTTTTTTGGAGAAGTTGGTTTTTGTTGAGAAACAATCATTCCATGTTTTCGGGCAGCGGCGTAATGATGGGTTTCCCCTCCGCATTTAAAAGCGGCGTCATTCCGCCTGAATAGCCTGCCGAATGATATAAATACTGAACGCCTGTTTCTTTATCGACCCATATTTCCATAATACTCAGCTTGCCTTGCGTATACATTTTTTTCAAATCTCTCTTCTCCCATAATGACCCCTCTCGCTTACATTCAATCATAATAAACGATCATGAAATGTTTGCCCTTTTGCTCATCATATCCTTGTACAAAGTCGCTTTCCTCCAGCTGCTCTAAATCTTTGATGACGAGCGACATATTGCGACCTAATTTAAGTGTTTTACGAATCTTTTTGGAAAGCTTTTCTACTTTTTCTTCATCGAGATCAAATTTTTCCGGAAACTGGATATTGTTTTCTCGCTCAAAATTTTCGACAACTGTTTTAAATTCTGCTTGTTCATATGGTTTTTCAAGTGTTTTTTCGGCAAAATCATCAATATCCAACTCCGCACCTGAAAGCAGATATTCACTTGTCGCTTTCACAAAATTAGATTTTTCGATCAGTGATTCTTCTTTTTGTTTGATGTAATCCGTGCAGATATTGACAAAACTCTCTGTATAGAACCGCTCGTCGGCTGTTTGTTCTACATTCAGGAAGCGGTCTTTCCAGTAGATGGAATCATTTTTATTCAAGCGGTCCAAAATCAACAGTTTCCCGCCGGTCTCTTGATCCAAATCAAAAATAAAGCAGCCTTTATCAAGATCAGTGCCATTGATCCCTTTATCATAACCGATCTCAAATTCGGCATTTTGAAAGTCGTTTTTTAAGAAGATTTCCTTGTTTTCCACTTTGAAAATCCCGATTCCACTAGTCATCTCGCCTTCAACAATGACATTTTCCACTGTAAAAATCCATAAATCTCCACTTTTGATATTCGGGTGGGTCGATTCACTATAAAGATGTTTCAAAATACTTGTTGAATCCTCCAAAAACTGCTCCGGGTCATTAAAAATATTGCGACTGTATGTATAAACTTCGTTGAAAGAAAGCTCTGATTCATGTGTAAAATGATAGTAGTTTTCTTTCGTAAAAGGTTCGAAAAAAATCGTCCCTAGATTAAAATTTAGATCTGAACCAATCTCGCTCAGTACATTGCTTGCAGCTTCGTAGCCATCTTCCTGTGCTTTATTACCCACGAAATGTACGACTAGCTGGTTGATTTTGGCATATGAAAAATCCGGCATTTTGACATCGTCCTTTGCTTTAAAGTTTCTGCTTTTTTAGTATAATGAATTTAAGCGGATGATGCGAATGTTATCCTTCAAAAGGAGGCAGATCAAGATGCCTGAACAAGCATTTGTCGAAGCAGTCTATCAAGCAGTGGAACAAATTCCGAAAGGCCGGGTAACCACTTATGGACAAATTGCCTATATGATTGGCCGACCTAAAAATGCGCGGCTTGTCGGTACCGTATTAAAAAAGAGCGGACATGGTTTGAATAATATGCCTTGTCACCGCGTCGTTAACAGTAGTGGGCGACTCGTTCCCGGCTGGAATGAACAACGGCATTTGCTCGAACAAGAAGATGTCCCTTTCAAAGAAAACGGCCATGTTGCCCTACGAAACTGCTTTTGGCAAGGACAGGTATAAAAAAGAAGCACAAATCCCTTTTCATCGGACTTGTGCTTCTTTTTTATGGTGCAGCTTTCCACTGCGTGTAGAGCTGCAAAATGTGCCCAATCAAAATCGAAATAAAAGCAATGACTGCCCCGCCAATCAATACATCCCGAGCGGTCAACATCTGCTCCATCCATTCTGAAAGTATCGTGAAAATACTGGTACGATCTTCCAGATTTTTCGCGATTGTTTTGGCCCTTTGAATGGCTGATTGCGGGTCTTCGAGAATTTTCGGCACAATGTCCTCAATCTCGGCTGATTTTCGGGCAATATCTGCTTTTTTCAGCGAATCGATATTCGCTTGGATTCCTTGATAAGTTTGAAAAGACTGGATACCGAAAAAAATCATAAATCCAAGAAACACGGCTAAAAACAGCCCATAACCGCTCGCTAAAAATACTAACGGCTTCGACCAACCAGATGCAGCTCGGATCCGAAATATGAGTACTAAGAGAAATGCTGGAACAGCTATCGCAATTACGATCTCAGCGATAATAAAGAAGATCGTTTCCTTAAGCGCTAGCATCATCTGACCAAGTAAAACCGTGAGTAATTCGTGGCCGGCTAGCAAAGAAACCACATTAGTAGCTGAAAAGGAGAAAGCACTCGAGATAAAATGACCAATAATTTCTCTTTGATAAATAAGGACTAAAAATACGGCTGCTATAAAAAATAGACTCGTGATAATCAATGTTCTTTGCTTAATGCTCATTCGATTCCTCCCGGTATGTATCAATTCTGTTATTCATTGTTCTATTTTATACTATTTACTTTAAAATAACACAGCTTTTATAATTAAATATAAAAAAGCCAATACGCTTCTTCACACATCGGAAACATATCAGCTTTTTTTTATCATTATTTTGATAAATTTTGTTTTGTCCAACTTACAAATCCATCTACTATGGTTTTGAAAAAAGCTTGTGTACGTTCTGGATTTTGGTAATGACCGTCGTCATCTAGTAATTGTCCGATTTCTCCAATATACGCTTCCGGTTGCTGCATCACGGGCATATTTAAGAAAACGAGCGATTGACGCAAATGATGATTGGCACCAAATCCACTCAGCTTACTAGGTGAGACGCTGACGACTGCTGCTGGCTTTTTATCCCATACACTATGACCATATGGACGGGAGCCAATATCCAGTGCATTTTTCAAAACTGCCGGCACCGAACGATTGTATTCTGGTGTAATAAAAATAACCGCATCCAGTTCTTTGGCCTGCTCACGAAATTTGATCCATGCAGTCGGAACATTTCCTTCATCATCAAAATCCTGATTGTAGATCGCAAGCTCATTCAATGACAGAAATACCGTCTCAAACTCTTCAGGTAAAAGTTCCGCCAATAATCGGGCCACTTTTTTACTATAGGATTCTTTTCTTAAACTTCCAACGATCAAACCTACTTTAATCATTCTATGTTCCTCCTCAAAAAGCTTCTATATAGTAATTTACTTATAAAAAGATAACTTTACGCGCTTTTTATTTTATGCTTTTTTTCAAAAAAAGGACTTAGCTTTTCCGCTGAATATTTTGCTTATAATATTGAATAATATGTTTGCCGAAAAGTTCCATGATGAAAAATAGTAGCCATGTATAGATTAGCATCAGGGATCGGCCAATCGGCTCAAAATATTTTGGATCATCAGGCAATAAAAAACGGGCGCATAAAAGTGTGAGTCCTAGTCCACCAAAATGCCAAACGACCATCTGCCAAACTTTCTGATCTCTGGCGAAATAGGCACATAAAGCGGCATATAAAAGCGCGACTGGAACTAGATAAATCGGGTATACACCCCAGCCGATCGACCAGTATTCTGCATAAAAATAAAAAAATGGCGCCGGAAACAGTGCTAAAAATGGATAAGTCCGTTTCATTTTTTAGCCCCCCTTCTTTCTTTTTTCATACCCGTTTTGACTATTTGGAATCGTCGGCGGATAAAATTTCTGCCAAAATTCGGGCGGCTTTTTCTGCACTTTTCTGATCGATACGGGCATAGCTAAGACGAAGGTGAGCCGTTCGCGCCCCAAATAAAAATCCAGGCATGACAAGTAGTTTTTGATCCAGAAAACGATTGAATTCTTTTAAGTCAAGTGATGGAGGCAATTTGATCCAGAGATGAAAACCACCTTGCGGCAACTTGAAATCGATTTTGTTACCGACATATCGATCAAGGGCATCTGCCAGCAAGTCTCGCTTCTGTTCGAGCGTCTGCCGTAATGTTTTCAGATGTGCTTCAAAATCTGGCGCAGTGAGTACATGATGCGCGAGTACTTGTGGAAAAATACTCAATCCAAAATCCATTTCTTGCCGGGCAAGTGCTAAGCGTTTCGTGACAGCCGGAGGACCTACCAGCCAGCCAATACGCGTGGTGCTGCCCATGACTTTCGAAAGCGAGCCAATGTATAGGACATTTTCTCCACCTAATTTTTTCAAAGCGGGAGGCTGGTTTGGCAAATCGTAAGTCAGTTGACCAAACGGGTCATCTTCGACAATCGGGATCTGAAGATGCGCACATAAGGAGAGAAAATCTCGCCGTTTTTGTTCCGCCATCACTTGACCAGTGGGATTTTGGAAGGTCGGATTGACGAATACCATCTTAATCCTGTGCTTCCGGTACAACCGCTCCAGCTCGGTGAGATCAATACCGGATTCATCCATTGGCAAGGCAAAAATTCGTAGACCAGCCGATTGAAAAAGTGACAGGGAGTAAAAATAGGAAGGAGATTCGATCGCAATCGCGTCACCCGGCTCAAGCAGACACTGGGTGATCAAGAAAAGCGCCTGCTGGGCACCGGACGTAATGAGCACTTCCGCACCGCTTGCCTCTATATTGAGATGCTGCCTCATTTGCTCTGCAATCATCTGTCTGAGTGGTTCAAAACCGTGTGCATCTTCCCGCTCTTCTTCTTCCAGAAATGACTGCCAAGAAAAAGGCGGCATTGTGATTGTAGGCGCCAGATCGACAGGTAGCTCACCAGTTGCCAGATCAATCACCTCATCTGGATAACGTTTGCCCAGTTCGCCAATTGAGCGAATATATGGGATCTCCTGTTGAAAAGCCGCTTTGGTCACATAGTGCCGCCAATTAGTTGTCGGGCTTGTTAGTTGTCCCCACTTCTCTTCATTCACAACGGTGCCGCTGCCTCTTTTCCGAATGACGATCCCTAGTGCTGCCAGTTCCTCAAAAGCTCGTACCACAGTCGACCGATTGACTTCTAACATCTCAGCCAGCTTTCGCTCAGGCGGTAGTTTTTCACCTGGAAGCAGTAGCCCCTTTTCAATTTTTTCCTCAATTAATTTCATAATTTGCTGATATAGTGGCAGATCTTTTGTTTTCTCCATTGTCCACATATTGATATCCCTCCCTGAAAATTGGATGGTCTAAAAATCATCCAATTGGCCGTTTCTTCTCTTTGTCCCCTAGCATATCATAGAGAACAAATAACAACAATCAACTTAATTGGAGGTATGGAAAATGGAAAAAGCTACTGGTACAGAACGAGTCAAACGCGGAATGGCGCAGATGCAAAAAGGCGGCGTCATCATGGATGTTGTCAATGCGGAACAGGCAAAAATTGCTGAGGATGCCGGGGCTGTAGCTGTTATGGCACTCGAACGCGTCCCTTCTGACATTCGAGCAGCTGGTGGGGTCGCGCGCATGGCGGATCCGCGCATCGTCGAAGAAGTCATGAATGCCGTATCGATCCCGGTCATGGCCAAAGCACGGATCGGCCATATCACAGAAGCCCGTGTTCTTGAAGCAATGGGCGTGGATTACATTGATGAAAGTGAAGTTTTGACCCCTGCAGATGATGAATTCCATTTGTTGAAAAATGAATTTACTGTTCCTTTCGTATGTGGCTGTCGTGATCTTGGTGAAGCACTACGGCGGATCGGTGAAGGTGCGGCCATGCTACGTACAAAAGGCGAACCTGGAACCGGTAATATTGTAGAGGCAGTTCGGCATATGCGCAAAGTTAACAGCCAAATCCGCAAAGTGACAACTATGGATGATGCCGAGCTGATGACGGAGGCTAAAAATCTAGGGGCTCCTTACGAATTGCTAAAAGAAGTGAAAGAACTCGGTAAACTACCCGTGGTCAATTTTGCAGCTGGCGGTGTAGCGACTCCTGCTGATGCGGCACTGATGATGGAGCTTGGCGCGGATGGCGTCTTTGTTGGTTCCGGCATTTTCAAATCTGACAACCCGGCTAAATTTGCAAATGCGATCGTACAAGCCACGACCTACTATACGAATTATGAACTGATCGGCAAATTGTCGAAAGAACTCGGCACAGCCATGAAAGGGATCGAAATTTCCCATTTGGCACCCGAAGACCGGATGCAAGATCGGGGCTGGTAAAATGAAAATTGGTGTTTTAGGACTACAAGGTGCTGTCAGTGAGCATCTGAGAATGATTCGGCAGGCGGGAGCTGATGCCATCATTATCAAGCATCCAGAAGAGTTAACCGCTATTGACGGTCTGGTACTCCCCGGCGGCGAAAGCACAACCATGCGCAAACTGATGAAACGATATGGTTTTATTCAGCCAATCAAAGACTTTCATCAAGCAGGAAAAGGCATTTTTGGCACTTGTGCCGGGCTGGTTCTAAGCGCTCGCTCGATTGAAGGTGGCGAAGAGACTCTTGACTTGGTGGATTATCAGGCGATGCGAAACGGCTTCGGGCGGCAAAAAGAAAGTTTTGAAGCGGACCTCTCGATTGCAGGACTGTCTGGCGATAAGTTCCGGGCTGTTTTTATCCGTGCGCCTTATATTGAAAAGGCTGGTGCCGGAACAGAAATTCTAGCTGAAGTCGAGGGAAAAATCGTAGCACTTCGTTCTGGACATGTCTTAGTAACAGCCTTTCATCCAGAACTTACGGAAGATACGCGGTTGATTGAATTTTTTATCAAAAATTGTCTATAAGTAAAAGAGATGTTGGATTCGTCCGCATCTCTTTTTCCTGTCAAGCTACCTTGACAAGAAGGTGACTTATGAAAATCTCCAACCGATTGAAAGAATTACGGGAATCTCGTCATTTATCGCAGGGAGACCTGGCTCAAACCATGGAAGTTTCGAGGCAGACGATCAATGCGATCGAACGCGGCAAATATAATCCCAGCCTTGAATTGACATTTAAAATCGCGCTCTATTTCCAGACGAACATAGAAGATATTTTTTACCCCGAGGTGAATGGAAAATGAGAAAATATTAGTTAAAAAGAATTTTTATCTGCTTTCCGGCTTTTTTATACGCGGATTTGATTTTATCGTTAAATAATGGGCGGGAAATTCTTACTGCGGATCTTTTAGGGACGAGCATGGTTTTTATTCTAGCTGTTATCGTGACTATTTTTTGGAGTAAAGAGTGGCTAAAAAAGAATTTAGCAGGTAAATAAAACCGAACACGATGAGCGCTACCTGGCCAAACGTGACAGATTTACTTATCAATTTGTTTGTACACTTGCATTTCTTGTTCTGTTAGAGTGAATTATGGCGAGGTATTTTCAATTAGACGTGTTATCTGTTGAAACAGTGAATCAAATCCTGATTTTACTTTCTGTTATTTATTTGATTTCTTTAGTCATTATCAAAAATTTCGAGATTGATCGAATACGAAAACTTTGATCCGCGTCCTCTCTTTTCAAATGAATAACAAACTTAGAAAATATTTCTATCTAGAGGTGAACGAAAATGAGACAATATATTTCCTATATGCTTATTTTTATCTATGCAATGACTTTAAGCTTTTTAATGGAGGGGGGATCGCTTCAAAAAGAGGCTTTAAAAGAATACATATATATCCTTATTCCCAGTATAATCGTATCTCTATTCTTATACCCTTTTTTCAAAGGAATTCTTGAAAAACGAGCACGAAAAAATGAAGAAGACGAACGTTATCGATCGAAGCGAGATCGCTTTTCATTTTACTTCTTGATGGCTATGTTTATAATCATTCCTATCGCCACCTTCGTTTCAAATCTATATGACATTTCTTTAATAGAAAGTACTACATTAGCTAAAATGTTATCTTTCATCATTGTAATTTATTTGACAGGTTTATATATTTATCAGAAAAAATAATAGAAAAAGATGTGGATGTCACTACAGGCCTCACCTTTCTGTTTACTATCAATATCTCCCTATATTTGCAGCATCAGAAATGACTATTTGCTCCCCATACTATTATCTAATTAGCTCCCCACCACTTCACGATAGATCTTTTGAATTTCCTTGCTAAACGCTACAGCATTTGGAATTTTAACACGTTTAAAATATTTTGTCAGATTCGCTTCATTTTCGCTTAAAATCGCCAAGTCAATCAAGTTTAGATAGAGTGTCTCAATCGGCACTCCTATAACCTCAATATGGTCCTCAGGATGCCGTCTCTGCTCCTCCTCATGGATACGCTGATTTAGCTTTTCGCGTTCAATTGTGTAGCGAAAAGCAAGTTCGTGGTGTGTCACTAAAAAGTGATGCAACCTCTCTGCTATTTCTTGTTCGTTCTGCGTCAATTTGCCCATAACAATCAGATAATCTACATATCTTTTTTTCAGATAATGAACCATGTAAGATTTACCAAATAAAAGCTCTGTATCTAAGAAAGGCTTTACTTGTGTTACAAATTCTTGCATTTCTTTGGTTTGTGCTAATTCTTTTAAATTCATCGCGACACCTTTCAGACTTATTTCTCAGCATCTATTATGCTATAATACCTTTCACAACGCAATTTCAAAGGATGAAGAAAATGAATGTATACTTTTACGGTTGCACCTCGCTTGATGGTTACTTGGCGGATAAAAATCACCGTTATGTTTTTTATTTCTTAAAGTAATTCAATAACAGAATCAAAATATTGCTCTAAAAACCAAGTTTTTTCGAATATTTCTTTCTTAGATAAAAATTCATCTTCTGATGTAACAATCCACTTATCTTCATTATCATTTTTCCGCCGTATGACAGCAATAAGCATTCCTTCAAATATTTCAAGTGGAACTATTGCATGCTTAGAGATAATATACACATCTTGCTCTTCTCCATCCCCACCTATAACTCCTGAAACAAATCCATAGTTTATCGGATATATTCCCATAATCATCCTCAAATCCAATAGGTCTATCAATAGTAACTCGTAATTTTAATTTTTCCCTAATCATTCGTCATCACTCTCCTTGTCTTATTTAATAATACTTACCAATCCATATGAACTCTTGATGCAACTCTATTGGCGGCAAACTAGCATTAAGTTCTTTTGGGCAATGCTGCACATTTTCCACTACAAGTATTTACAAGACTACAATCTTCACAATCCTCTATGAAATTAGAATTAGCATTGCTCTTTCTGAATAATCTAAACTATGGGCTATTAATTAAATCTTTATATTCATCTTTCAGCGTATTTTCAACCTTGAAATCATGTAGATACACATATAAAGCTATTAATATTTTATCATCCTGTGTAGGGGAGGGGAAGTTGTTCAATTTGTTCGAGACCTTTCTGCTGATAAAAGTGCATGGATCGATGGAGGCAACCAGATTCTAGCACCACTGTTGGATATGGATCTTATCAATCATCTGATGTCGCAATTGGCACCTATTTTGCTGGGTAGAGGAATTTTATTTCCACAAAAGGAAGCCTTGAAACGGTTTACGCTGAAGGAAATTCATCAGTACGAGCAATTCTAAGGAAGTGAAGAAGAGCGAGCGTTTACTGATCACTCTAAGGTTGAATGATTTGTGGCACATGATAAATAAATACAACAGGATAGCTGCCTCAAAAACAAAACGATCTATCCATCTGGAATAGATCGTTCAGAATCATGATGAAGCTTCTTTTAAGTAAAAGGAAAAGTTATTTGCTACAATTTTTCTATTATATTCTACTAGTTCAGAGATATAGAGATCACAATATTTATTTCCCACAAAAGCTTTTATCGCTGGAACTTTTATAATCTCTTCTATTTTACATAAAATAAATTATAGGAAGTTACTTTATTTTGATTAGTTGCTTACGATTTAATAGTTAATTGAAGTGCTTATGTAAAAGAATCCTATTCTGTCTTAGGAGTTTTTTCTAAGTCCTCTTTGCTATTTAGGAAGTATAGTTACATCACCTGTCTTCCAATCAAACAAAGCAAAATTCGCACCATCATTTGAGTTAAGTGGAGAAATTGCATATCTTTGCTGTATCTGCAAGTCTATTATCGTATCTATGAAATGTACATCAGAGTCGTCTTCCAAGTCCTCTTTATTTAATATTGCCTCATACCAGTTATTACTTATTAATTGATAACAAGTTATTTCATGCTCTTGGAGAAGCTGTTCAATTTTCATTTTTAGTTTTGAATCAATGTCACATCCAAGAATGACCGCTTCTAACGCATCTCCATAATCTATACATTTATAAGGTTGCAGATCATCACTAAATAAAATGAATCTGTATTCATTCTCTGATGCCCAGTACCTAGCTTTATTAAAAAAGAGGGAGTTATAAAAATTAATCGTATGCCACTTCATGTATCTATCTGTACCTTTATTTAAGTACACTTCTAGAAATATCATTAAAGAATTTGTTTCATTTGTTAATAATAATATATTCATCCACCTCTTCAAATCATTGATAAGGAATGGTGGGTATGCCCCTTGAAATATCAGAAATTTACCTTTGACAAGGAAAAAGCTTGTCTCTCCATCTCTTTTATTTACATATTCTATATCTCTATGAAAGAGAAAATTATTAGTGTTTCTACTTAAATTCTTCTTTAGTTTGTCCTTATCAAAAACTAAACATACCCCTTTGTTCCTATCTGCATACGAATCCCACATCTTCAAGTTTTTCCAAATCTCTTCACCCTCTTTATCAATAGAGAAGCAAGCCGTGAGCCAGTGCTCCTTAATATAATTGTTAATATCATAATAAATTTTTGAACTAAATTTCTCTACTGTCCCTATATTATTCCCATAAAATTGAAATGGCCATTCTTTAGACTCTTTTGGATCATTTACATTTTTAAAGCTACTAAACTTAATAGTTTTTTCTTTTAATATATAATTTAAGGCTGTTTCGGCTTTTGTAAAGTGGTATAAATTATTTCCCTTTATCAAAAATTACAACTCCCTTTTCGTTATTATGGTAATCGTAAATTAACCTAACTACTTTCTTGAATTATTGTTGTGGTTGCACTTTCTATAAATCAGCTCATTTCATTCTTCTATATGCAACTAATCACCTTAACCATACGAATTACTCATATTCAATATAGATTTGGCTCAAGCCATTTTCTTCCAAAAATGAAATAATCGTTCGAACCACTTCCTCTAAGTTATCTTTCAATGAGGTCTGACGCACTTTGCTAACATCAAAACAATTTAACTGGTCAACTGCAAGGGGAACATCCACTATCAACCAAGGGGAATCTTCATACCAACCTTCTAAATTAAGATATGCTTCCAACATTCCGCTTTTATCTACATTACTATCTAGCAAATTATCTAATATTGTTTCAAAATAGCCATTCCAGATCACGAGTTTATTATCATTCGAAACAAAGGAAACTTCCGCTTCTCCTTCAAAACCTTCATAAAATTTACTATTTATCATGAATCTCACTCCTTCCAATGGCCTTTATCTAGAATCTTTATTTGTTCAGGTGTAGCAATGCCAGCTTTTCGTGCGTCTATAGCATCGTACCATTTATATCCTTCTATCCATTCATTATCACCTATTTTGAAGAAACTTTGGGGTGGGTTTCCCCCATTCCCCGGCACCTTTCTTTGAACAACCCACGTATTACCTTGATCAACTGGCGCTCCTGGTGTCCTAGTATGCCATCTTGCTTCGTATTTGTATTGGCCATCATTCCATCTGTAAGTAATTTGTTCATAACCAGCATTCATTGTTTTAGCACTTATTTTAGAAGTCTCAGGAATATTTATAGGTGCTTGTTTCTTGTATTGATTTGCAATTTTAAGCTTTTGAGCTTCAGACAAGGTAGAAAGTTTTGGAACTTCAACGCCACTACCTTTCTTAAAGGTAGTACTTCCCCGAATCGCTGCTGTGCTTAAGCCTAAGCCCATAACAACATCCGCAAGACTGCTTTCCTGCGCCCATTCAGCGCCACTCTGTACATACGCTGAAGCCTTCAGTGTGGCACCTTCGACACCGCTGTACTTCTTGCCACTCAGATAATAGCCGCCATCTTTCCATCCCTCCAGAATCTTGTCTTCCACATCATCCAGCGAAATGACTTGATACTTGTCAGGAGAAAGATATTGGCCGGTCTTCTCCAGGTAACCGGTCAAAGCATAATTGCGCACCGCCTGACCATTCTGTTCGAGGATCCACATAACTTCCGGTTTTCCATTCGCGCCTATGTAAACCACCGCATAGATCTCATACGCTTCCAGTTCTTTTTCTTTCTTCGGATCAATGCCTCGAACCTCATTCAGTTCTTTCTGTAAACCTGAAATCGTGTCAGCATATCCGGCTGGGAACGAATAACTGCCTTGCTGTTCATTAAAAGTAACATGGTTTAGAATATCTTGTAAAGTGCGTCTTGTCTTGGCGACGAGTGCACATAATTCCTGAAAGAAACCATTGTGGCCGTGTTCAAATTCCCGGTAACGTTCCAGGATTTTTTCCTGTTCGACAGCTTCCGCTAAATCCATGCGTAATTGTTGTGCCTTGCCTTCATACAGACCGGCCGTTGCTGAGGATAGTGACCGCTGAAGGTCTTCCTGCTTTCGTCTGATCTGGCCAACTTTATCTGCTGCCATTTGTAAGAGATCTGAATCGATCCGGCAAGATGGTGACGGATCGACTTGATTGCTAAAGTCGTTTAAGTATTTTGTCAAACGCTCCTCGCTGACATCCAGGACTTCCAACAAGCTTTCTGTCACCGTTGTATACGCCGCTTGAAAATACGCTTGGGAAGCTTTCACCGCCTGCCCACTCATAGACGTATCATCTGCGTATGCCAGGGCATGCTGCTGAACCTTCTCGATAACTGTACGCATTTCTTCATTAGAACTTTTGAGTTGCTGCTTAAAAAAGCGAATTTCTTGAATATCTATCCGGCTCATCGACACATCTCCTTTCGGATCTGCGCCTGTTGATCTTGCAACTGCCATTGTTTATTTTTCATTTTTTGCGCTTCCTGGTCGGTCGCATCGATGGACGCTATCATTTCATTGCGCCAGGTACGCGCTTCTTGTTGTTGCAGATCTTCCAAATAGGAATGATAACCATTGGCCCGTTCTCCTTGCCAGCCTTGCTGCAACATGTCCATCATTTCATACTGTTCTTGTGCTATGCCCTGGTTATCTTCCTCTAACCAGGTTAATTGATTTTGTTGTTGCCGGATCTGGCTCAACTGATTCTCCAGATCTGTTTCTTGCTTCTTCAGTGTGATAAGTTGCAGCTCTCGCTGTATATTTTCTTTATCCATTAGCGATCACCCAACTTTTCGATGCCTTTACCAGCTTCCTGATCTTGCTTGGCATAAGCTTGTCCCATCTGTTCCAGTCGGTACACATCTTTCCGCACCAGGATCACCAAATCTTTCATGGCATCCACACTTGTTACAATTGCTTCCTGAAGATCTTGAACAGCGTTCCCGTTGGAGTAGGCCATATGTCCACAGCTTCGTGAATCATAAGACTGCCCCTCTACATCGTTACTCAGTTGAGTCGCATGTGCTTGGAATGTGCTTTCTTTCACTTTGATGACTGTCATTTCCATCTCCTCCATGATGTTTGTGTCTATTTTCACGACTACTTCATTATACAAGAAATGGATGTAAATTTAAATTGTATCCTATAAATCTTCACAAACTCTTCAATTCTCCAGAAGATCTCTATACAGGATTTTATGCAGGATTCCTAGCCAAAATCGCCTCCAGCTGAAAAAATTAATGACCTCATCAAGCCAATGTATGAAAAGGCCGCTTTTTATGCAATCAAAAAAGCAGCTCATAAACGATGAACTGCTTTTATTTCGCTAACAAAAACGGCGTTTGATCAACCGTACTTCCTTTAATCGGCATTATGTTGATTGAATATTCATACTATAACACCCGACTCTTCCCTACAGTATAAACGCATGCTATAATTAACAAGTCGTCTACCCTTCAGACGAACAATAGAACATTGTTCTTAATGAGGGGAGGTGTGTTTCATGTGGATATTACTATTTTCAAGTCTTATTGCTCCGATTGTTGTAGGGATTATTTTGGCAACCTATAAACATTGGCTAGATAATCGGAGAAAGAATCTAAACAAGTAGACGACAGTAATCTAGCCAACGAAAAAGCCCCGAAAGTCTTTGGCTGGACTCGGGGCTTAATCTGTGTCTCATATGGATATCTATTTTCAACTTTATTATAGCATGATCATTAAATATCGTCAAAGTTGCAATTTATTATACTACAGACACTTTCTATCAACACCTTTTTATTTGTATAAATCTTTTTGTAGAATTCCAACTAATTCATTAAAACTCCGTTCATCCTTCTGTTCAATAAATATGCAAGTTTTTCTAATCACTTCCTTATTTTTTGTAATCAATTTAAGATACGGCAACATCATTTTTATGTCATTAACAGCATTCCTCATAGATTCTTCCGTAGATAATTGTTGTATATCATATCTCTTTACTCCTAATGAATACTTGGCTTCGTCAGGGAATAGAACAATTTGCGCAAAAGTCACTATAGATGTATAAGCTCTCTTTTTCTCGTCAAATATATATGTTCGTTTCTCTTTCATAGGTTCAATAATATACGCCGAAAGCAGTAGCGTAATGAGTGATGAACTTAGAACACTAATAAGAACAGTTATTATGGCATTATCTTCCACATTTTCACCTCTTTCCTCCATACTCTGTAATAAGTATTTCTAAAGCTAAATTCTTCTTTCAAGTTCAAACTAAATTAGAAGATTATTTTTAGTTCTAAATATAATTAATTGTTCATACTTTTATCATTAATAATGCCGCTTCTAATTCTATATATAGTCGGTCTTGTCACTTTTGTTTGTCTAGCAATCTTGCTCACAGACTCTCCAGCTTTCAGCATTCGCACAATTTCATGATACACGAGCCGCCTTTGTGGATCCTTCGCATCAGCAGCATACAAAACCGGGCGCCCCTTGTAGATCCCTTTTTCTTTTGCAATCTTAATACCTTGCGCTTGCCGCCGTTTACTTTCTGCTCTTTCTCGTTCAGCTATCATGGCCAAGAGCTGGGTAATCAGATCCTTCACGAATCGATCCAAAAGAGGATCGCCCAGTGGTTCGCTCAATAATGGAACACTTGTGACTAAAAGCCCGACTTTTTCTTCCTTCAGTCGATTAACTGTTTTTAAAACCTCATCATAGTTACGGCCAAGACGATCAATCGCCTCTACCATAAAATGATCACCTTCCCGAACAAAGTCCAGGGCTTTTGAAAATTCCACTCGATTGACAAAATCAGCACCTGATTTCTTTTCAACAAAAATTTTCTCTGCGCCATGTTCTTTAAATTCTGCAATTTGCCGATCCAAATTCTGATCGAAAGAACTCACTCGCGCATACCCAACAATCATGCTCAAAACCCCCAAAATTTCATGCCATTTATTTTACACCTTAATTTTACATTAAAATTTGGCAAAAAACCATCTTTTTTAATAGTAAACTATGGGTGTACCCTAATTTTACAAAATAAAAACTCCTTACTTTCATAATTATGAAAGTAAAGAGCTCTTATTTTCTATCACTATCTTTTTCTTCTAAAAAGGTACAGACCCATGAGTAATGTCGTGCTTCCTAGAAGTACACTATTTATTCCTGACTGATCGCCTGTTTTAGGCAATTGTTTTGGTTTAGCGTTGTCTGTTGTCATATTTACTGTATAGATTCCAGTTGATGGTACAGACTGCTTGTTATTATTGGAAGAACTTGGTTGATCCGGAATTATATTAGGTAATACCTCAGCCTTT
>NZ_CAJYCN010000023.1 GCF_913566895.1 Listeria ilorinensis
ATACAGGGCAGGGATATCTGCAATGGCATTGTCACATAGGAATTTAAATTCTTCTTCAGAAAAATATTCTTTTTCACCCATACTGATTTCCTTTTTAAAAAGCTCAGATGCCATTTCGTAAACTTTTTCAGGTACAATTAAATAATTTCTAACTTTACGACCATAAAAGCTTTGAAACATAGTCCACTTTAGATTCCCGCTGAAACTCTCGATACATTCTTTTAATTGGTCATATTTTTCAATTGGAGTGTTATCCACAAATCTAAAAACTACATTAGGAATTCTATAATAAATGTCGTCTGCATGATACATATCTCCACGCAATTGTTTGATGGGAAAATTATCTTCGAAAAAATCGGGTATTAATGATGCGTTTGAATTCATTTTAAATTACTCCTCCCTAATGTTTATTCCGTTTGGATTATCTTTTTTTATAGTATTAAAATATTGCTCTTTTAAAATAGGAGCTTCACTGTATCTCGGATCATAAACATATTTTCCATCTGAATAAACTGTATGATAGTAAAATTTTTCCATTTTGTCGTATTCTTCGACATTTAATTTCCCTATTTTAGGTGTGATCTCATAAATGGCACCTTTTTTCCCAGACGCTAGATATAAGTCATCTGCAATTTCTGAACAATCATATTGATTTACCATCTCTTGATAAATATTTTTCTTTGCTTGAATGGCTTTCATAACAGATGGATTGGCATCTTTTGGTATAGGTGGATTGATTGTTTTCGCTTTTTTCTTTGCTTTTATTATATCTTTTTTAGGCAGAGTAATTTTTTTGCCCGTGTATTTCCCAGCGCCATAGTAAAAAACAAGCATTGCGAGTGCACCAAAGGTTTGGGATTTAGTAATTTTTTGACCAGTGAAGGGATCTTTACCTTTCTTGAGTGCTTCAATCATGTTGCCGGTGATGGTGGCATTGCTTTCTTCTTGCGGGAGTGTGCCTTCTTTGATCATTTGGTTATATAAATTCGTTGCTTCAACATCCACAACGCCATTTTTTATCAAAATCCATTGATTATTTTGATAAACTTTAATGTAGCTATCAAAATTAGGGATTTCAGGTGAATGTTTTTCTGTATATTTCTTTAGGTCTTTCAGTAAGGTTACATTGATTTTACCAAAATCAAGCGTGTTTGTCTCCGCATTAAAGGTTACGTTGGCTTGCAGATTGTGGATGCTTTTTTCAATGTTACTCGTCAGTTGGGCATACTCGTGAAAGAAATTGGCATGCCCTCTTTCAAAATCCAGTAATTTTTCTTTCAACTGTTCTTTCCGGTGTTTCGCTGTAATCTGGCCTCTCAGTTGGCGGATCTGTTCTTGTTGGAAAGATGGCATCAAACTTGTTAGACTTTGCTCTAAGTCTTCCATGCGGCGTTCTAAGCGATCAATCTGTTGATCCAACTCATACAAGCCATCTGCGTCCACATAGGCATCAGGAGAAGGATCAACCTGCGCTTGGAAGTCATTGATATAGCTCTCTAGGCGTTCTTCACTTAAATCCATGGCTTGCGTGATACTGTCACATAAAATGGGATATGCCTTCGCATAGTAAGCTTGTGATGTGTCTATGGCTGTTCCTTTCAGTGAAGCATCGTTGGCATAGTTTTGTGCCGCTTTTTTGAGTACTTCAATTTTTGGCTTTGCTTGGGTGTTGGTCTTTTTGAGGAAGCTTAGAAATTCACGTAATTCTCCGATGTCCATTTTGGTCATGTGTATAGCTCCTTTTTCAACCGTGTTTCGGCTTCTTCGGCGGTTTGGATGTCTTTTTGAAGGGCTTGCTTTTTCTGATTCAAACGCTCGTATGCGGCCTCCACTTCTAACCTCGTTTTTCGCGAATAGGTGGCATGATCTTCCATCATCTCAAACTGTTCATTGCAACTTTGATGACCACGCCAAACTTCTTGGAAAAGGGCCATGATTTCTTGATGTTCCCGGTCAATGCGACGTAAATCTTCCTCAGCATCCTCTAATAGATAATTTTCTTTTCGTAAATCTAAAAGAGCATCCTCTTTCTGTTCCTTTTCTTTCCGAAGCTGGATGAGTTGTTGTTCTTTTTTCTGCATCTCACTATTCACTTAATCCACCTTCAATCCCGTTTTCTTTTGGATTTCCCGATCTTTTTCACTGTAAGCTAACCCCAGTTTCTTAATTCGCAAGGCATCTTCCTGTACAAAGCTTTCCCAGCCATCTAATGCGGTAATCATTGTAGCGACCCCATCCCGAAACTGATCAATGGAATTCGCTTTGGAGCGCTGAATGTTTCCATTTTGGAACGGCAAATAAGCAAAGTCGTTTAAGCTCTCACCGACTTTGCTGGCATGATTCAACATGGTGCTTTCTTTGACTTTTACCTCTCCCATCACTGTCACCTTCCTTTTTATCTCTAGCTTCATTATACGAAGGTGAAATAAAGAATGGTTGTGAAAGTTATGTGAACATTTTGGTGTAAAAACGCTTGTGTAGACATACTTGACAAGAATTATCAATCACTATCATATAAGAAAGACTACATATTTCCTTAAATAAAGATGAGTAAAAACAGCAATGGTCAAGTTTTGATATTTACTAAAGGTAGTAATCTATCTTACATATATGATTCGAAAAAGCAGTCCTAAATTAACACTGCCTTTATTTGCAAAACTCGCCTACATCCTCATACTACAATAAGAAAAACGCTCTCCATTCAATGGGGAAAGAATTTATTTGCACTCTATTTCATAGATAAGAAAGATACACATGATGCCATTTTCTGGTCGGGACGAACAAAAAAAGCACTGCTAATTTTAGCACTGCTTTTTTTGTTAGGCGGCTTGATAGGTTTTAGGTCGCCTTTGCTACTTTGTTAAGGCATTGGTGTATTTTCAAGCGTCCAATTGATTTTGGCTGTGTAGGTCTGTGATTTGGCTTTGCTTAGATTGGTTTTTATTAGTAAACCTTCATTTTCACTCCACTTTATGTGGGAGATGTTATTTTCTTGTTTAGTACCTGCACTCGTCCCGATGATTACTGATTGGTTAGGAGAAAGGCGAGTGTCAGTTCCTATGTCATCTCGATAAATGAATGCATTGTTTAGTGTGTCTCCAGTCTTAGTTGTTAAGGGTTGTTCAATGCTCATTTTCATTATCCAATTTGCTTCGTCACCTCGCGAATCAGTCACTGATATGGTATAAGGATCCGTGTTTTCTCGTTTGATTAAAGTTTCTTTGGATTGGATTGCTGTTGTATCAAAGTTAATGGATTGAACATCCTGTACAATGCCGAGCTCGGGTGGACAGACATGCACAGTTACATATTTAGTAGTTTGAGCTTTTGTTTCTAAACTTCGAGCAGTTACCAATACTTGATAATCTCCAACCTTTGACATATTGACGGATCCATCAAATTGGCTATATAGTCTTGAGTTGCTGTCAGTTTCTGCGTGAATGTCGTTTAGGAATTTTTCACCATTTTGTGAAGTTCCCTGCGGATAAGTGATTTCATCATCGCATATCAGTGTTGGTAAAGGCAACGTGACTGGAATGTAAAAAGTTCCGGTAATATTCTGGTTTCCACTGAACATGTAGGTAAGTGTATCACCATTGTAAATGTCTCTCCAAGTAATGGTATTTGTTTCGGAGTCATAACTAGGAGAATGTGGTATCGGCTGCGTCGTTGCGTCAAAGCCTATTGTTAGGGGCGTACCATCTATGCTTTTAAGTTGATCACTTACTGGCAGAGTTACATGTGCTACTGATAATTCTTGGGTTGGGAGAGTAATGGATTGATACTGCGCCTCCATTGTTCTAATTCCGTCAGGAACACTGGAGAAATCTTGAATATGATTAGAAGTGCATTTAAGATTACTTAATAACTTATTATTACTAAAATCAATAGTTGTCAGTTCATTACCCGAAATCCAAACTGTTTGTAAGTACCTGTTTGAACTACAATCAAGGGAAGTAAGTTGACTCTTTTCTGCATAAAGTGATTTTAATTTTGTATTCTTGCTAATATCAATAGAATGTAATGGATTCCTTGAACAAGTGAAGCTTGTCAGATTTATATTCTTACTGATATCAATAGAAGAAAGCTTATTGTCACTCAAGCTCAGTGATGTTAGTGCAGTATTCTGAGAGACATTTACAGAGGATAAATTATTGTAGCTAAGTTCGAGTATAGTTAGTTTAGTATTTTGGCTAACATCTACAGAAGAGAAATTATTGCTGCTAAGTATAAGAGATGTTAAATTGGTGTTTGAACTAACGTCTATAGAAGTCATCTGGTTATCGTCGCAATCCAAAGTGGTCAAGGAAATATTCTGGCTGACATCTAGAGCTGGTAAATCATTAGTGCTGAAATCAAGAGTCTTTAATGCCGCATTTTTGGTTACATTAATCGATGAAATCTTATTACTAGAACAATCTAGAACGGTTAATTTGGGATTATGGCTGGTATCAATGGATGTCAGGTTGTTTCTTGCACAAAGAAGCCTGTCCAAATTAGGTAGGTTCTCAATTCCGGCTAAATCGGAGATATTTCTTTCAACACAGCTGAGCGTGGTAATTCCTGCAAGTTGTGTGTCAGTCACAGTATCAGTTGGCTCCTGAGATTGGGATTGAGCAATGGCAGTAGCAAAGTTTTTATCTGGGAACCATTCGTAATAGGTTTTGCTTACAGCTTTTAAAAGATTACCAGATGATTTATCAGTATCCAGGTTTTCATCCTGTGCAATCGCCTTTTCTTCTGGAGCTGGTTCTCCATCTGTTTCAAGGCTGCTATCATCATTTTTGGGAGCTGATTCTCCATCTGTGTCGAGACTGCTGTCATCATTTTGTGAAGCTGGCTCTTCATCTGTGTCGAGGCTGCTGTCACCATTTTGTGAAGCTGGCTCTTCATCTGTGTTGGGGCTGCCGTCATCATTTTCTGAAGCAGATTCTTCATCTGTGTCGAGACTGCTATCATCATTTTCTGGTGCTGACTCTTCATCTGTTTCAAGGCTACTATCATCATTTTTTGATGTTGGTGAGTCGATCGGGTTTATAGCATCAGATGAGAAGTCATCAGCAAAGGACTTGGGGATGGAGAGAAAAATGATACAGCAGATACAAACGAAAATAAGACCTCTTGGATGTTTGGTTGGGTTCATGTTAACCTCCGTGATAAAAATAAAGTTAACTTAAATTATATAGTATATTGTGTACATATGAAGTATTTAAATAATAGCTTTCTTATAAATAAATATGAACATTTTGTGAAATCCTATTTAGATCATAAGGAGACTGCAAATCATTAGAGATTTTTGAAGAAAATAAATGAATAGAGGAACAGGAGCTCCTTTACTGTTTTTTTTCAATTACTTCCTGTATATTTGTAGATAGAAAACGCCTACAATCTAGCGGAGGTGGGAAAATGCTGGAAAAACGGACAATTGTTACATATGAACATGCGCGGGAAGTGATCTTGAATCAGATCGAGAAACTGGGTAGTGAAGAGGTCTCTTTGGCGATGGCGGATGGTCGGGTGTTGGCTGAGCCGATATTCGCGTCATTTCCATTTCCAATGTTCCGGCGGTCGGGGTATGATGGCTATGCAATTTGTGCGGAAGATGATGCGGATTATCCAATTACGTTGAAAGTGGTTGGCGAGGTGCCATGTGGGGCTGTTTATGACCGGCCTCTGCAAACGGGTGAGACGGTTCGGATCATGACAGGGGCTAAGGTGCCAGAAAATGGTGCGAAAATTATTATGCTGGAACAGGCGGAGCAGGTCGACCGGGATCGGGTGACGCTTATAAATACACAGAAAAATAGTAATATTACGGAAGTTGGGTCGGAGATTGCGAAGGGGGATCTACTGTTAGACCGATTTCATGAGCTGAATGCTGGATCAGTCAGTTTTTTGGCTGCTTTTGGAATCAGTAAGGTGGCTGTGATCAGGCGACCACGTGTGGCGGTTTTTTCTACGGGGAGTGAGCTTGTGGCACCCGGGGATAGCTTGTCTGACGGGAAAATCTATAATAGTAATCAACCGCTGCTTCGAGCCCTTGTTGAGGAGGCAGGCGGGATCATTGTTCGGGAAGCGCAATTACCGGATGATTATGCGCTGACGCTGAAAACATTGCGGGAAGCAGCCAGTGCGTGTGATTTGATTTTGACGACTGGTGGAGTGTCGGTTGGCGATTTTGATTATATGGCACTGGTTGGGAAGAATGAGGCAGATCTGCTTTTTAATAAAATTAAAATGCGACCGGGCAGCCCGACTAGTGGGATGCTTTTTGAAGGGACGCCGCTTATTGCACTGTCTGGAAATCCAGGCGCTTGTTTTACGGGATTTTATTTATTTGGGGAGCCGGCACTACGAAAATTGGCTGGCAGCCGGTCGCGTGTAGGTCAAGTGAAGGCGAGAATGACGGTTGATTATTTGAAGAATAACGGCTTTGACCGCTTTTTGCGGGGGCGCTATGAGCTAAAAGATGGGGAGTTTCAGGTGACGCCGATTGGGAGTGATATGTCAAGTGCGCTGGCTAATTTGGCGTTCGCTGATTGTCTGATCCGGATACCGGTTGGGAAGGTTGGCAAAGCGGCAGGAGAAGAGGTGGAAGCATGGCTTTTATCCTCCAGATAGTTGGCTTTAAGAATAGTGGGAAAACGACGATGACGCAGAAACTGATTCAGCTGTGCAAACAGGATGGTTACCGTGTGGCGGTTGTGAAGCATGACAGTCATGACTTTGAGATCGACCACGCGGGGACGGATTCTTATGTTTTTCGGGAGCAAGGGGCGGATGTTGTGGCGCTCGCTTCCTCAAGGCAGTTTGCGATGATGATGGGGCGGGGGCAGTCTTTGAAGGAGACGCTTCGACAATTGCCGGAAACGGATATTGTTTTGATTGAGGGCTACAAGGATGCGCCGTTTCCTAAAGTGGTGATGATTCGGTCGTTGGAGGATTTTCAGGAACTACATACATATGTGGCAAAACCGCTGCGCTTTGCGTCGCGTTTTCCGCTTGGTATGGAGGGTGTTGATTTTGTGGGAGAGGAAGAAGCGCTCGACCATTTTACCAAAAGGCTTTTAAAGGAGATTTTTGCATGATTCGCGTTTTTTTGACGGAAAAGGAGATTGATATTTCCGCTTGTTATCAGCACTTAGTCGATCCTCGCTTTGGCGGCATCAATATGTTTGTCGGGACGATCCGAGAGTGGACGGGCGAGGTTCAAACTAGGGGGATCCGCTATACGGCCTACCGGGAGATGGCGGAAAAAGAGATGCAGCTTCTGGCACGCGAAGTGGAGGCGAAATATGCGGCCAATGTCGTGATCGTGCATCGGCTGGGAGAGCTAAGTCTGACGGAGGTGGCTGTTTTTATCGGGGTGGCTACAGCTCATCGGGCGGAAAGCTATGAGGGCAGCCGCTATATCATCGAGATGCTGAAAAAACGTGTGCCGATCTGGAAAGAAGAAATCGATACAGATGGTGTTCGTTGGGGAGGTGCAAGGCGTGACGACGATTAAATTTTTTGCCTATCTGATTCAAAAGACGGGTATGGAAGAAACAAAGCTGAATCTTAGCGGCTGTTCAACGGTTGGCGATGCGCGGGAACTGATCAGTTCGGAGTTTCCAGAGATCGCGCTGGATCTAGCCACGTGTATGCTAGCGGTCGATATGACGTTTCGGCAGGATGATGAATTGCTGAATGAACCGCGCGAGGTGGCAGTAATCCCACCGGTCAGTGGTGGTTGAAGGAAGGAGTCGGATGATGGACGGCTTGACACATTTTAATGGAGAAAAGCGGGCTCAGATGGTCGATATTACGGAGAAAGACGAAACGCGGCGAATTGCCAGGGCAGAAGCTGTGGTTGTGATGCTCCCAGAGACGCTCTCGCTGATTTTGGAAGGGAAGATGAAGAAAGGTGACGTGCTAGCTGTGGCGCAAGTGGCGGGTGTAATGGCTGCCAAGAAGACAAGTGAATTGATCCCGATGTGTCACCCGATTATGACGACAAAAGCGGATCTTTCTTTTACAAATAATGGGCATGACCGGCTGACTGTGACGAGTGAGGTGCATACAGTTGGTAAAACAGGAGTCGAGATGGAGGCACTTACGGCAGTGACAGTTGCAGCGCTGACCATTTATGATATGTGTAAAGCAGTTGACCGGGGAATGCTGATTGAGAAGACGCGACTGGTGGAAAAATCAGGCGGGAAGAGCGGACATTTTCTTGCTGAATAAGGGGGATTTAGTATGCCGTTGTTAACGGATCGATTTGGAAGGGTGCACGATTATATCCGGATTTCTGTGACGGATCGCTGTAATTTACGCTGTGTTTATTGCATGCCGGAAGAGGGACTAAAATTTTTGCCACATGAAAAAGTGCTCTCGCAGGATGAAATTGTGGATTTTATGAAGATCATGGTGCAATTTGGGATCAGAAAGGTTCGTTTGACGGGTGGGGAACCGCTGCTTCGGACGGATATCGTGGAGATTGTTCGCGGGATCGCGTCGATTCCTGAGATTGAAGATATTGCAGTGACGACGAATGCAATGTATTTGGCAAAAAAGGCAGCTGATTTGAAAGCGGCCGGGCTTACACGGATCAATGTCAGTCTAGATTCACTGCATGAGGACCGCTTCCGCTCGATTACACGTGGCGGCCGTTTACAAAAAGTGCTTGACGGGATCAAAAGAGCTGAAGAGGTCGGGCTGTTTCCGATCAAGTTGAATGTGGTGCTGATCAAAGGGCAAAATGATGATGAAATTATGGACTTCTTACGTTTTACGCAGAACAAGGATATCAATGTGCGATTTATCGAATATATGCCGATTGGTCACGCGGGAAACAGTTGGAAGCAGAAATATATGTCACTTGAAACGATTTTTGAGAGAATTCGGGAAGAAGGGCTTGAATTCGAGTCGGTCGAATCAATTCGGGGCAATGGGCCATCGGAGAATTACCGATTGAGCGGGGCGCAGGGGACATTTGGCTTGATCCACCCGGTCAGTGCTCATTTCTGTGCGAATTGTAATCGACTTAGACTTACGGCGGATGGCTATATCAAGGCCTGTCTATATTGGGACGAGGAAATGAATATCCGACCGTTGATCCAAAAACCAGATGAGCTGATCGAACTTGTTCAAAAGGCAATTGATAATAAGCCGGAAAACCATGAAATGGCGCTGAAATTACAAGATGAAGTCACGAGTCATCAACCGACATGGCGGAGGATGAGTCAGATCGGCGGCTGATCCTTAGGCTACTGAGATTTGAGAAAGAGGATTCTTCAGAAGAAAAAGGAGGACAAAATGAACGTTTTAGGCATCCTAGCAACTCCGAACCGAATGGGAAAGACTGCTTTATTGCTTGAACAGACATTAGAAGGTGCTAGAAAAAGCGGTGCGGAAACAGCAATGCTTTTTTTGGATGAGTATCCGGCAGTCTGGACGCAAAAACAAGTACGGGAAGTTGGGCAAAGTCTCAAAAAAGCGGACTGTTTGGTGATTGCGACGCCTACTTATTGGGGTGGCATGAGCGGGATCTTGAAAAGTTTTTTTGATGCGTTGCGGGCCTATTTTGTGCATACGACGAGTAATGGCGAGATTATTCCACATTTTTTGAAAGGGAAGGCTTATATATCGATCACGAGTTGTTATCAAAGCAGATGGGCGAATCTATTTGGAGGGGTAACAAATCCGACCTTTAATCAAATGGATGATATACTTTCCAAAGCGGGTATGCATCGAGCGGCTGAATTGGTGTTGACGGGCACTTTCCAACTGGCTGAAATTCCTGAAAGCAAGCTGGTCGAAGCGGAGAACGTTGGAAAAAGCATCAGGCAGAAATTGGACCGGGGAGGATTTACAATGAAACGATACATCCAGTTATTTTTTATGCTGGCTGTCACTACGCTGATGGTGATGGGAATAGAGGAAGGGCTGCGTGCGCTTCATGTTCTTCCTGAGACGGCTGGGTTTTGGTTACATTATACGGTATTTGTACTGATTTTCTTTGTACTGCTCTCGGTCATGCTGCGTGCGGTGACGATTTTTAATCATAGACGAAAATGAATAGTTGCGTCGCTTTAAAATAATTATTTGCTCGGGAAGGGCAGATGATTATTTTTTTTGGAGTGAATTTTTACTAAAAAACAGTTGACAAGTGATTTTATAGATGCTATATTCTAAGTGGTAATTACCAGTAATGACCACTTGTTAAAACGTTGCTGTGCAGTGGTTCTTCAACTTAGAAAACTAGACTTTATTTATTGTAAGCGATTTCTTATTTTGTGAGAAACGAGGTGGAAACGACACAGGATAAAGAGAGAAAGTCAGTCATTTTTTAAGGAGGGAGATCAATGGATATACAATGGTGGCAAATTTTACTTTTGACGTTATATGCTGGTTATCAGATTTTGGACTCGATTACGATTTCTTCTAGTATGGATTCGCCGGTATTTGCCGGTTTTATTTCAGGGCTGATTATGGGAGATATGGTGACGGGATTGATTATTGGAGGAAGTATGCAGCTGACGATTCTTGGGGTTGGAACATTTGGTGGAGCGTCACGGATCGATGCAAACTCAGGAACAGTCATTGCAACTGCTTTTTCAATCGGAGTTGGTATGGATCCGCAGGTTGCGATTGCAGCGATTGCAGTACCGGTTGCTAGTCTCTTGATTCAAACAGATATTTTGGGACGTTTTACGAATACGTATTTTTTGCACCGAATCGATACGAATATTGAAAAACTCAATTTTAAAGGAATTACTTTTAACTATCTAATGGGGATCGTTCCTTGGTCGCTTTCTCGCATGATCCCTGTTTTTCTTGCTTTAGCATTTGGCGGTGGGGTCGTGGAGACAGCTGTCAACTTTATGAATGAGCATTTGGAATGGCTCAGTAACGGGCTGGCAACGGCTGGGGCACTGCTTCCGGCAGTCGGTTTTGCAATTCTGCTGCGCTATCTGCCAGTCAAACGACACATTGCTTATCTGATTCTAGGTTTCATTTTAACCGCCCTGTTCGCAACGCTTTATACAAACATCATTTCACTTGGAACAGCAATGACAGGAGTTTCTAAAGACTTTGCACAAACGTTCAACAGCTTGCCGATGCTGGCAATTACTTTTGTCGGATTGGCATTTGCGATTCTTGAATATAAACGTAGTACGAGTAAAACGGTTGCGGTAGCTGAGAATCATTCGAATATGATAGACGAAGGAGGAGAAATCGATGACGACGAACTCTGATCCTGAAAAAAATTATCGGTTGACAGATAAAGACTTTAGGCAGATCAATATACGGAACTTGCTGTTTAATCAGGTCGGCTGGAACTATGAGCGGATGCAGAGTTCTGGTTATTTATGGATGATTTTGCCGCAGCTTCAAAAAATGTATGGGGACGATCCGGAAAAATTAAAAGAAATGATGCGAATGCACAATCAATTTTTCAATACAAGTAACTTCTTCAATACGATTATTCTGGGGATTGACTTGGCAATTGAAGAAGAGGAAGGTGTAAAATCCCGTGAAACAGTGGCGGGGATCAAATCCGGTTTGATGGGGCCGTTTGCTGCGATCGGGGATGCGATCTTTGGTGCGCTGATTCCCGCAATTATGGGAGCGATTGCGGCCAACTTGGCGATCAATGGGAACCCGATGGGGATTTTCATGTGGATGGCTGTAGCAGTTGTCATCATGGTCTTTCGTTGGCACCAGCTAAAGTTTGCTCATAAAGAAGGGGTCGTGCTGGTTACGCGGCTGCAGGATAAGCTGAATGCCTTGACGAATGCAGCGACTCTTCTAGGGGTTTTTATTGTCGGTGCGCTGATTGCTACGATGATCAATGTGAAGCTGACGTTTGTGGCGCATCTGGGTGACGTGAATGTCGATTTCCAAAACATTGCGGATATGATTTTACCAAAGCTGGTTCCGGCTTTAGTGGTGGCAGGGATCTATTGGATGCTGGGTAGAAAACGTCTGAACTCAACACGGGTGATTTTCATTGTGCTGTTCGTCTCGATTGCCCTATCAGCACTGGGGATCATCGGTAAAATGTAGAATGGAAGGGAGGAAGCGACAACATGGATTCTTTAGCTTTTCGCCAATTGCATCTGGATTTTCATACGCCTGAACTGGGTGAACCACTTGCTAGTGATTTTGACCGACGAGCTTTTCAAGAAACGTTGCAATTGGCAGCGGTCGACTCAGTTACACTAACGGCGCGTTGTCATCATGGTTATCTATATTATGACAGCAAATTGCCAGCGCGGCATCCAGATCTGACTTTCGATTTATTGATGGAACAAATCGCGGCCTGTCATGAAGTGGGTATTCGAGCGCCGGTATATGTGACGGTTGGTTGGGATGCGCTTGTGGCGGCACAGCATCCAGAGTGGCTGGAACAGAAACCGGATGGAAGTTATTTTGGACATGATGTCGGACAGCTGAGGCCGGGCTGGAAGAAGCTGTGTCTCGCTTCCCCCTACATGCTTTATTTGAAGGAACAGTTGGCGGACTTAATCAGACATGTTGGTACGGAACTGGATGGCTTATTTTTTGATATTGTTTGGCAGGACGCTTGCTATTGCAATCATTGTCTGGCGCTAATGAAGCAGCGGTGTGTTGATGCGGAAAATGAGCAGGAAGTGTTTGCTTTTGCTAAGCAGGTGGCGGCTGATTTTAAACAGGAGATCTCACGCTTTGTGTGGGAACTGGCACCGAGCTGTCCGGTATTCTATAATGATGGCAATATGACGCCTGATTTGCGGGACAGTTTATCGGCCTATAGTCATCTGGAAATTGAATCGTTGCCAAGCTCCAACTGGGGTTATCAGCATTTTCCGGTGGCAGCCCGCTATGCAAGAACGCTTGGTAAAGAATATCTGGGCATGACGGGAAAATTTCATAAAGGCTGGGCTGATTTTGGCGGCTATAAGAACCGGACGGCTTTGGAATATGAATGCTTCTTGGCATTGGCGCTCGGAGCAAAATGTTCGATCGGTGACCAGATGTATCCAGATGGCCTACTGCAAAAGGAAACCTATGCGCGGATCGGCGAGGTTTACCGAACGGTCAAGAAAAAGGAGCCATTCTGTCGGGATGTAGTTCCGATTGTCGAATGTGCCGTCTTTTACCAGAAATCACGACAAAAGCAAGCTGAAAAAATCAGTGCTGCGCTGTCAGGAGCCGTCCGGATGCTAAACGAAGCACATATCCAGTTTGATGTGGTGGATCAGACGGCTGATTTTACCATTTATCCGCTGCTGATTTTGCCGGATGATGTCTGCCTAACATCTGATTTATCGGCAAAAATGGATGCCTATATGGCTGGCGGCGGCAAAGTGATTTTTTGCGGTCAGACCGCACTGACAGGTACTCTTGCTGGAAGTCCTGTAGAAGCATCCACGGTTTCTGAATATGAGAAGGAATATTTCAAGGTAGGGACAGAGCCGCATGAGCATATCTGGTATGGCCGCGGCGTGCATGCTGAGCCATGCATAGGCAGCCGGACGATCGCTGAGTTGTGGAGACCTTACTTTAATCGAACTTATCAGCACTATTATGGCCATTTTGATGCGCCACCAAAAGAGCAGAGCGGTTTTCCGGCAATCGTCCGCAACCAGCAGGCAAGTTTTTTCAGTCATCCGATCTTCACGCTTTATGCAAATGAAAGTCCACGTATCTATCGGGGCTGTGTTATCAAGGAAGTGTTAGCACATTTAGGTCGGCAGATTGTCGAGAGTCAGGCGCCAAGTTCTGCTGATTTGCTACTGAATGAGCAGAAAAAGCAGAACCGTTATCTGCTGCATGTTCTGCACTACATTCCCGAACAGCGAGCCCGTAATTTGGCGGTGATCGAAGACGGAATGCCACTTTTTCAGCAAGAGATCACATTACGACTGCCGAAAATGATTAAACACGTGATGCTTGCGGAGGCAGGGATAGAATTGCCATTTACTGAAGCTGCCGGGTCGATCACTTTCACCATTCCCGAAGTTTCAGGACACGGAATGGTTGTCCTCACTTATGAAGCTTCAACTGATCTAGGGGGGGCGTGAAAGTTGCAAATCCGAAAGTATACAAAATATTGACAAAAATTGTTGCAAGTTATAAAATTTAACTGGTTATGAGGTTATGATCAGAGGAGGAGTAAAGCATGGATGAAATCAATCATAATAGTCGCATTCCCCTGTATTTGCAACTGATGGACGCTGTTATTGAGGCAATCCAATCAGGGGAATATTCAGCAGGAGAAAGACTTCCTTCAGAGCGTGAACTTTGCGACAAATATGGTGTGAGCAGGATCACCGTTCGGCAAGCTATGCAGGAGCTGGAACGGGAAAATTATATCGTCAAGCGTCATGGAAAGGGAACTTTCGTGGCGGACAAAACAGATCCACAGAATTTGATTCATTTATTCAGCTTTACAGAAGAAATGAAGCGCCTCGGTCATGAACCAACAACGCGTGTGATCGAATTTAACAAGATCGCAGCAAGTGAACGGATCGCGCGGAAATTGCAGGTCGCCGAAAATGACCCGATCTATGAACTGGTTCGGTTGCGACTGGCAGATGACAAGGAAATGATGTTTGAGCGGACGTACTTGTCACAAGCCATGTTTCCCGAGCTGACCAAGGAACAAATCGAAGCCAAACCAATGTATGATGTTTTTGCAGGTTATGGAATCGTGATCACACGGGCAGTGGAAGAATTCAAGGCTACACTACTGCAAAAAGATGAGGCAAAACTTTTAAATCAAAGCCGGAACTCTGCTGGAATGATGATCAATCGTTTCGGGTATGCAGATCAGCGGCTGGTAGAATATACGATTACGATCGTTTCCAACCAAGACTTTTACTATCGAATCGAAACAACGAAGTAATCGAAGCGGCTGCACGTTAGCCGCTAGATTACTTTTTTTATAAGATAAGTGGTAATAACAACATTACCAATAGGAGGAAGAGGCATGTTTAATTTAGATGAAGAGACACTTCAAAAAAAGGCGGCGATCCATACAGCAAGTGAAATCAAACATCAAGGACAGGTGTGGAGGAAAGTGATCGAGCTGCTAAGAGAAAATGAGAAGATGCACACACGCTTTATCGAGCAGGCTCGCGCGGCGGGTGCAGTGGACGTTTTGTTTTTGGGGGCGGGCTCTTCCGCATTCGTCAGTGAAACGGTCGTGCCACTCTTGTTTGAGGAATCGGCCTATCCAGAATTTCGCTATCAAGCGATAGCAACAGTCGATCTTGTAGCGGCTCCAGAAAAATATGTGAAGAATCGGCCAACGATTGCCGTCTCATTCGGTCGTTCGGGCAACAGTCCTGAAAGTATCGCAGCAGTTGATTTACTGGAGCAACTAGTTGATGAGTTGTTTTTGGTTTCCGTGACTTGCAACAAGGACGGCGAACTTTTGAAAGTGAGTGACCAGTTGGGCGATCGGCATTTGCGACTAGTCTTACCGGAAGAGACTAATGATGTCAGTTTCGCCATGACTTCAAGTTTTACAAGCATGCTGATGAGCAGTTATGTGCTTTTTCATCCGAAGAAAATGGCTGATTGGGATTTGGCAGACTTGGCGATATCTGCGGATCAGTTTTTGCAAGTGTCACAGGATTTTATTATGAAAAAGTTCGCGAAAAATACACCGAAAAGGCTGATTTATTTAGGCTCTAGCACGCTCAAAGGAATTGCGCATGAGGCATCACTGAAAACGCTGGAATTAAGCGCCGGCCATATTGACGCATCATTTGAGAGCGTGATGGGCTTTCGGCATGGCCCCAAATCGTTGATGCATCAGGATACAGTGGTAGTAACATTTTATTCGGCAGATCCATATACCCGGCAATATGACGAAGATATTGTGGCTGAAATGACCGCGGATGGGCTGGGTAACCCACTCATCGTGCTACAGGGTGAGGAAAATACGAGATCGTTTGCTGGTGTGGAAAAAATTCGGTTGGCAGGTAAATCAGGTGACGATCCGCTGTTGCGAAATCTTTTATTCCTACTTTTCGGGCAAACTCTGGCACTTTATAATTCACTGGCGCTGGGAATCACACCAGACAATCCGAGTCCGTCCGGCATCGTGAATCGTGTTGTGCAAGGTGTGACGATCCATCCGTTTCAAAAAAAGTAAGGAGGGACAATGATGCATTACTTTTTGAAGGCCGCCCGTTTTATTATGGAAAATGAAGTCAAGCAAGGTGGTTACTTGGAGATCAGGAAGGGTCACTTTGGTGAGTGGCGGGCCGTTTTACCATTTGAAGAAAACGTGCTTGATTTTGGTGAAGCTGTGATTGCACCAGGACTTTTTGATACGCATATCCACGGCGTGGGCGGTGACGATGTGATGGACGGCGATCTGGCTGGGCTGTACCGGATGGCGAAAGCTCTTCCTGCTGCAGGGGTCACACGATTTTTACCGACTACACTCACAGCCGGTTTGGCGGAGCTGATCGAATGTTGCCAAAAAGCGGCGGCGTTGATCGAGCAGCCAGATGAAAAAGCGGCTCGGGCTGAAGGAATTTTTCTGGAAGGACCGTTTTTTACTGAAAAACATAAAGGAGCACAAAATCCGATTTATTTTAAAGCGCCTGATCTGGCAGAAATCGAACAGTTGCAACAGGCAAGCCGTGGACATATTGTGAAGGTAGCAGTGGCTGCCGAATATCCAGAAGCAGTCGGATTCTTGGAGAAGTTGAGAGGCAAAGGAATTCATGGCGCTTTGGCACATACCGATGCTAGTTTTGAGCAAGCGGAACGTGCACGACAAGCAGGCGGTCAGATCTTCGTTCATCTCTACAATGGGATGAGCGGTCTGCATCACCGCGAACCAGGTGTGGTCGGAGCCTACTTGCATGCTGAACAGGCCTTTGCCGAGCTGATTGCAGATGGTCATCATGTGCATCCAGCCGTTCTAAGCTTTACGGCGCAATTCAAACCAGACTGGACCATTCTGATCACCGATTCGATGCGTGCCGGCATGATGCCGGATGGAGATTATCTGCTGGGTGAACTGGCAGTTGAAGTAAAAGACGGGATCGCACGGACAAAAAAAGATGGTTCACTTGCAGGCAGTACATTGGAACTCTTGGAGGCAGTGAAAAATATGGTCATGTGGACGCCGCTCGATCTGGCGGAGATTTGGCGGATGGCCAGTTTAAATCCAGCTCGATCTGTGGGTATGGATGATCGCCTAGGCTCGCTTCAAATAGGAAAAACTGCTGACTTTCTTGTGTTAACGCCTGACTTGTCTTTACAGGAAACATGGCTTGAGGGAAGAAAAATATGGAGCGCGGAGGAAACCCAAGATGCGAATCACTAAATTGGAAAAATTGAAAAGGCTTACAGATGAAAATGGCGTCATTGCAGCACTGGCAGTCGACCAGCGCGGTGCTTTGAGAAAATTATTAGGCGAAAAAGCGAATGAAAAAGCATTGGTTGACTTTAAAAAGTTGACCGCAGAAGAATTGACAGAAAATGTCTCGGCCATTTTGCTTGACCCGGAATACGGACTGGCAGCTACTAAGGCGCGGAAAGAAGGGACTGGTCTGATTCTAGCTTATGAGAAAACGGGCTATGATGCGGCTGATCAGCGTAGACTGCCCGATTTACTGCCGCAATTCTCAGTAAAGATATTAAAAGACTTGGGCGCAGATGGAATCAAACTATTGATTTATTATGATGCAGATCAGCCGGAAGAAGTCAATTCGATCAAGAAAGCATTTGTCGAGCGAGTCGGAGCCGAATGTGCCGCAGAAGATGTCGCTTTTTTCCTCGAGATTCTGACTTTTGATGAGGAAATCTTAGATACAGGATCGCGTGCATACAGTAAAATAAAACCGAGGAAAGTATTGGAAGCGATGCAAATTTTCAGCGATGCCGATTATCGTGTAGACGTGTTGAAAGTCGAAGTTCCTGTCAACATGGACTATGTTGAGGGATTTGGTACAGAAGAGGCTTTGTGGAGCAAACAGGAAGCGGCAGAAATTTTTAAGGCGCAAAGTGATCTGGCACAGGTTCCGTATATTTTTCTCAGTGCAGGTGTTTCGGCAGAGCTGTTCCAGCAGACGCTCGTTTTTGCAAAAGAAGCGGGTGCAGAATTTCAAGGGGTGCTTTGTGGTCGGGCAAATTGGCGTGGCGGTGCAGAGGCTTTCCGTACAAGCGGGATAGACAGTGCACGTGCGTGGCTGGCAGTAGAAGGCAGAGAAAATATTCAGGCGCTGGATCAGGTGCTTCAACAAACAGCAACGGCAATCAATCTGCAGCAGTAAAACGTTGATCAAGGAGGAAAAGGAAATGGCAATTATTTATGTACGAGTAGACGATAGACTGATTCATGGGCAAGTGGCGAACTTGTGGACGACCAAGCTTCAGGCAACACGAATCATGGTGATTGACGATGCAGTGGCGCAAAACGAAGTGGAAAAAGTAGCGCTTAAAATGGCTGTTCCAGCAGGGGTGAAACTCAGTGTTCTGCCAGCAGAAAAAGCAGCTCAGAATATTTTAGCAGGCAAGTATGATTCACAACGCGTTTTCATTGTCGTGAGAGATGTTGCCATGTTAGTTGAACTGGCAAAAGCAGGAGTTCCTCTGCCAGAAATCAATGTAGGAAATCTAGCAAAACGCGAAAATACGAAACAGGTTCTAAAAAGCGTCTGCATTACGCCAGAAGAAGTGACACTTTTGAGGTGGTTGAAGGAGCAGGGCAGCAAATTGATCGCGCAAAAAGTACCCAATGAAGAAAAAGTGGATTTTGAACAAATTCTTGCAGGACTATAAGGAGCTGTAATGATGCAGTCTTTTGAAATAAAAGAAGATTTCTTATTGAACGGACAGCCGATTAAACTGATCTCTGGTGCAGTCCATTATTTTCGAATCGTCCCAGATGAGTGGCAGCGGACGCTTTACAATTTAAAGGCGCTGGGGTGCAATACCGTTGAGACCTATATCCCATGGAACTTGCACGAGCCGCAAGAAGGCAGCTTCTGTTTCGAGGGGCTGGCAGACGTCGAACGGTTCATCCAAACGGCTGCTGAACTTGAACTGATGGTCATTCTTCGTCCGACTCCTTATATTTGTGCGGAGTGGGAATTCGGTGGGTTGCCGGCATGGCTGCTAAAATATGACGGAATACGGGTTAGAAGCAGTTCCACGGCATTTATGGAAAAAGTGACTAATTATTATAAGGTATTATTGCCGCGTCTTCTGCCTTATCAAATCGATCAGGGCGGGCCAGTCGTCATGATGCAGGTCGAAAATGAGTACGGTTCTTTCGGGAATGATAAAGTTTATTTGAAAGCGCTAGCAAATTTGATGCGGCAGCTGGGCGTGACGGTTCCGTTATTTACATCGGACGGCGACTGGCAGGAGGTGCTTGAAAGCGGCAGCCTTATTGAAGAGGATATCCTTGCGACGGCCAATTTCGGCTCTGGCACGGATGAAAGTTTTGACGAATTGGCCATCTTTTTTGAACAGCATGATAAAAAATGGCCGCTGATGTGTATGGAATTCTGGGATGGTTGGTTCAACCGCTATCGTGATCCCATTATTCGCCGTGATCCGTCTGAGATTGAACAGGAAGTCGAGCAGCTTCTAGCGCGGGGAAGCCTGAATTTTTATATGTTTCAAGGCGGCACGAATTTTGGCTTCATGAATGGGTGTTCTGTGCGAAAAGAACGCGACCTGCCGCAGATCACATCCTATGATTATGATGCCCTTTTAACGGAATGGGGCGCACCGACAGAAAAGTATTTTGCGGCACAGCGGGCAATCAAAAAGGCCTGTCCGGGAGTCTGGCAGATGGAGCCGAAAACAAAAGAGACGCGCGACTTTGGGCGAATTCGACTGACGCGCAGCATGTCGCTTTTTAAAGCACTCGATCAATTTGACAAAAAGACAAATGCTTTCCCGCTGACGATGGAAGAGTGTGACCACCCGTATGGCTATATACTGTACCGCACGTCAATCAAAGGCCCCAAGTCGGCACAAAAATGTAAAATCGTGGAAGCAAGTGATCGGGTGCAGCTCTATAGGAACGCAGAATATCTCGGGGCGAAATATCAGGAAGAGCTGCTTGCTGAGATGCAGATTGCTTTTCCACAGGTTGAAAATACGGTCGACTTACTGGTTGAAAATATGGGACGTGTCAACTACGGGGAAAAGCTTTTAGCGCACTCACAGCGAAAAGGTCTTCGAAGTGGTTTTAAAGTTGACATCCATTTTGAAGCGGACTGGGAAATGTATCTGATTGATCCGGTTCGATTCAGCCAGCTTGTCTGGACAGAAAGTGTAATAACCGAGTCACCTCATTTTTATGAATATGTCTTTGAAATTGATATGCCGGCAGATACATTTTTGGATATTCGGCCACTTGGGAAAGGGATTGCTGTGCTGAATGGTTTTAATTTAGGCAGATACTGGACAGTAGGCCCGCAAGGCTATTTATATATACCGGAAACGCTTTTAAAAACGGGCGAGAATCGGCTTATTATTTTTGAAACGGAGGGTCAAGTGGCAGAATGGCTTGAATTGCTGGCAGACCCTGTCTATATCGAAGTAGGTGAGGAGCAGGATAATGCGTGATTTATTGATCGTGACACATGGGAAATTTGGCGAAGAGTTAAGCAGAAGTGCCGCAATGATTGTCGGTGAGAATGAAGCAATCCATGCGATTGGTTTGATGCCGGAAGAAGGTCCGGCTGACTTACAACAGAAAATCGAGCGGCTGATTGAGCAAAGACCGACACTGAAAGATGCCCTTGTGTTGGCGGATCTTTTAGGTGGAACTCCTTGCAATGTTCTACTTAAGATGATGGATGACTATCCGAACTGGGCTGTTTATAGTGGTGTCAATTTGTCGATGATTCTTTCGTTTGTCAATCAACAATTTTTAGAAAGTGCAGAAGATCGGATCATGGTAGACGGAAAGGAGGGGATTGTGGACATTCGAGCGCTGAAAACAGATTTATTGATGGATGAAGATGAATAGGCAGCTAAAATGAGAGGGAGGAAAAACATGAAAAAAAGAGCTTGGTTGATTATTGTTACTGCTTTTGCATTAGTGTTTGCTCTTATCCCGAATTTTAATGGGAAAGTCACGGCCCAGACAGAACAGATCTATACAAAAAATTATCAGGATGGTCAAATCGGCGACCTGAAAAATATTGTTGGCAAAATGGATGCCAGTATTGAAAGTAGTCAGCTCAAGATGAAACGCGATTCAGCTGGCGGCAATGAGGCATTGATTGCGGATCAAGGATCACCGGACCTTGCAAACGGAGAAGCGCAGGCCATTTTCACGCTGAAAAACGGAAGTGATCGTTTTGGAATTGCTTTTCGTGTGAAAGATGCTGCGCATTGGGCGTTTGCGGGTTATGATAGCGGCGGGAAATGGGCGATCGTAACGCCAGACGGCTATAAGAGCGGTATCAGCGGTCCAATTTTGGAAGAAAATCAGAAGTACGTTTTTAAAGTATCTTATAGCGGAACTAAAATCGAAATGTCTCTAGGCAATGATACATTCTTTTCGGGGGATGTTGGCGCGGAACTGCCAAAATTTCCAAAAGAAGCGGGAAAAACGGGCTACCGGACATGGTATGATGATAAAGAAATGTATATTAGCCAATTACAAGCGGGTGAAATTGGCTCCATTCCACCGGTTGAAAGTAAATTTGAAAACTATGATCCTGTAGAGGTCTATACGAAAGTAAAAACAGCACCCGCCTTACCTAAAATGGTAACTGCGCATTATTCAGATGGCAAGGCAGAGCAGAAGGAAGTTAAGTGGGATGAAATTCCGGCTGCTTCTTACGCGCAAGCAGGCGATTTTGCGGTCAAAGGGACGGTAGCAGGCATTGAGGAGCAGCCAGAAGCGACGGTTCATGTGCTGGATGATACTTCTCCTGAACCGGGTGATGTGGAAAAAATCGCGTCTAAACAGTTGGAAGTCTCACTCGACAAAGCTTTTCCGCGAATCATCAGCTATCAGCTAAAAGACTCTGGACAATGGCTCAATGGACAGCCGGAAGCAATCGACAAATTGCGTATCAACAATCAGGACATGACACCTTCAAAAGTGGATTTTAAAAAGAAAGGTCAAACAGCCAGTTATACGCTACACTTTGAGCAGGAGAAATTAATCGTAAGAACGGATATTGCTGTTCAAAATGGACAAGTGAAGTTGACAATTCCTGAAATCAAGGAAAATGGCGGAACGAAAGTGAGTACGATCGCATTTCCAAATCAAAAACTGCTTTCAGTATACAGTACGGAAGCAGGGGCTGCATTTGCCGGAGCAAAAATGTTCACGGCAACAACAGCCAGCACAGGAAAAACGGGCGACACATTTGTGGACTTAACGGGTTCGCCAGCAGTCGACAAGACCCCGCAAGGCTATATGTATGGCATTCTGAATAACGATCAAATTGCAGCTTCGCTCTGGACGAATTCAGTGTATGACAAGCCGGATAATGCGAGCAAAAATAATAACGGCCGCGTTTTGAAACAGACGACCCGGACCGACCGTGGTTACAACACGGGTATTTGGAGCGGTGAATGGACGGTTCGACCAGATGGCGCCACGGAAATGGAAAAAGACAAGCCGGAACTGAAAATCACTTTGACTGGTGACCGCAATCAAGATCAGCAGGTCGACTGGCAGGATGGTGCAATTGCATTCCGAGATATCATGAATAATCCGGCTGGTAGCGACCAGATCCCAAATCTTGTCGTACAGCGTATCCCGATGAATTTTGCCAGCCAAGCAACCAATCCCTTTTTAGTAACACTTGATGAAACCAAACGAATCGCTCTTTCAACAGACGGACTTGGTCAAAATGTACTGCTGAAAGGCTATCAAAATGAAGGGCACGACTCTGGTCATCCCGATTATGGCCTTGTAGGTGAACGTCAAGGCGGCGCTAAAGAAATGCAGCAGCTCGTTGATCGTGGACATCAGTTGAATGCGGCGTTTGGCGTCCACGTTAACGCAACGGAGTCCTATCCAGAAGCTAAGGCATTCAGTGAAGAACTTGTCGACCCGTCCGCACTAGGCTGGGATTGGCTGGATTCATCCTATCGAATCAAAACGCGTCATGATGCCATCAGTAACAACCGGCTCCAGCGTTTTGAAGACCTGAAAAAAGTCGCACCTAATTTGGACTTTGTCTATGTAGATGTGTGGTATGGTGATGGCTGGGAAAGCAAACGACTCGCAGAAGAAATTAAACAGCAGGGCTACAATGTCTACACAGAATTTCCTTCCGCGATGGAAAGTGATGCTGTTTGGACACACTGGTCGGCCGATAAGAATTACGGAGGTTCCGATACGAAAGGTATCAACAGTACGATCACCCGCTTTATCCGCAATCACCAAAAAGATAATTGGGTCATTACAGATAACCCGCTGCTTGGGGGCACTGAACTGATCGGTGCAGAAGGCTGGGCAGGAAGAGTCGCCTATGATCAAATGATCCGTAATACCTTTGAAGTCAATCTGCCGACAAAATATCTGCAACACCACACGATCCAAAAATGGCAGACCGACCTGAATGGAAATGGTGTTATCGAGCTTTCCGATCAAGTTGTAACCCGCAATGACAACTCCGCAAAAGAACGCGTGATTACCGACCGAGGGGTTACCGTACTGCAAGGCAACAGCTATCTGCTTCCTTGGCAAACAGACGGCAGCAACAAACTTTACCATTATAATAAAGACGGCGGTTCCACTACTTGGCAGCTTCTAGATGAGTGGAAAAATCACCATAAGCTAAAACTTTATCAATTGACGGACCAAGGCAATAAATTTATCGGAAATCTGCCTGTGAAGAACGGTAAAGTCACGATTCAGGCAGAAAAAGAGACAGCTTATATTCTTGTGGCAGATAACTACCCGATAAATGAGGTAGCCAAAAAAGCCGGATCATTCGGTGAATATACAGCCATCAAGGATCCAGGCTTCAATGCTGCCGATACTCTTCACAAAAACTGGAAATCGAAAGGAAACGGTTCAAAAGTCATCCGTAACGAGAACGGTCAATATGAACTTCAATTAAGCGGCAGCCAAGCAAGCTCTGTCTCTCAAAAAATCAAGGGTCTCCCGGAAGGAAAATATATCGCCTCTGTCAATGCGGAAGTGACAGGAAAAGGTCAGACTGGCGGCATTAAACTAAGCGCCCACAAGAAGAGCATCTACGAAAACAAAGCCAGTGAATCCTTTGCAGAAAACTTTATGTCGGCTGATTCTAAGCATACAGGTGAACAAAAGTCTTACATGCAACGTATGCAAGTCTCCTTTGAAGTGAAAAAAGGAAAACCAATCACACTTGAACTTTATAAAGATGCCGGCAATGGAACGATTCATTTTGATGATGTGCGAATCACAAAAGATGAACGTACAGTAAACCCAGCAGGCATAATGTTCTATGAAGACTTCGAACATGTTAGTCAAGGCTGGTATCCATTTGTAAAAGGAAATGCCGGCGGTGTAACTGATCCACGAACTCACTTGTCGGAACTACATGCGCCTTACACGCAAAAAGGCTGGAATGGTAACACGATTGATGACGTGATCAGCGGCAACTGGTCACTCAAGCTGCATAAAGAAAACGGCGGTCGCGTCATGCAGACCATCCCAGAAACGATCCGCTTCGAGCCAAACAAACGTTACAAGATCTCCTTTAAGTATCAAGCAAATGTCGACAATGGCTACTCTCTCGTTATCGGTACTGGCACAAAACAGCAGAAGAAAATCAATCTGCCAAAAGCCACAGACACTCAAACATATACCTTTGAAATTAAAGGTGCTCCGTCTGGCCTAAGCTGGTTTGGAATCGAGCAAAACAATGCTGGCCAAGGAGATATGGTCATCGATGAACTACAAGTAGTGGAGAAATAACGAGAAATTTTATATGCTAGTCACTAAAAACCCAGCTTTGATTTTCAGAAGCTGGGTTTTTAGTCTGGTGATTAGGGAAAAGATAAGGCTTTCACCATTTTCATTCATGTTTATTCGATACAAAGGATTTATCAATCTTAAGTATTCAAATACGGAGCATCAATGACAGAAGGGCTACCGTCTAGGTATATCGATTAAATCACAGCATCTAAGATTAGCCTGTTGAATAGAGAAAAGATTCTGATGACCTTGTTAATATAAAGCCGCGTTTTAAAGACAGTACCTTTTACAAAAAGATACTGTCTTTTTTATCGATCTACATGCAAAATTATCCAAGTTGGCGCTGGAAAAGTTTCCAGCTTCCCGTTTTCCAGAATGATCGTAAAGCTGAGTAGATCTGCTTCCAGCCATTTGGGGGATTGAGGCAAGCTCTGAATGGAAGAAGTTCCCTGCGCCGTATTCAACATGACCGTCCATACGTTTGAAAATACCTTTGTCCCGCCCGTATTGATATTTTGGATTGTCAGTGAGTGAATCAATTTTCGATATGTTTTTTTGAATAGGTGAAATAGAAGAGCGTGCCAAGCAAGAGCCATATCAGAAAGACGATCCAACTCATAGCGTCCAAATTGGCGACGAGGAAAATACAGATAGCAATCCCAAGAAGTGGGACTATCGGCGTGAAGGGGACCTTGAAATCTCTGTTGATATCAGGATGGGTCTTTCGAAAACGGATAACGATAAAACAAATCACTGCAAAGGCAATCAGCGAACCAATATTAGCCAAATTAGCTAGCGACTTCACATCCATCAGCCCCGAAAAAATAGCTGTTAAAATACCAACTGTCCAGATGGCGCGGTTCGGACTGTGATACTTTTTGTTTATGGCAGAAAATTTCTTCGGTAAAAAACCGCCGCGTCCCATCGACATAATAATATTCGATGAGCCGAGAATGAAAGCAAGGATGACTGCCAAGATACCGATGACCGAACCAGCTGCAATAATCGCCGCAACGACATCCTGACCGGCCGCTTTCATCACAAAAGTCATGGCTTCCGGTACATCTAAATAGGTGTATTTCATCATTCCGGTCATAATCAGGCAAACAGCCACATAAAGTGTTGTTGCTACAAGCACCGACAGAATGATGGCTTTCGGTAATGTCTTCTGCACATCTTTAACTTCTTCAGCTGTAGTAGCCAATGCGTCAAATCCTAGGAAAGAAAAGAAAGCAGTCGCCGCCCCGGCAAAGATTCCCTGTACGCCAAAGGGTGCGAATGGTGTCCAGTTGCCCGGTTCTACATAAAAAACACCAACCACAATAAATAACGTAATAATGACCAATTTAATCAAGACCATTAGATTGTTGACCACTTTGCTTTCTTTGCTGCCACGTGTTAACAGAAATGAGATGACTAGTACGATAATAACAGACGGCAAGTTGATCCACCCACTTTGGATAGGCGTGTGAAGAAGCTCTTCAGGGAGGGTGATGTGAAAATCAAGCAATAAAGCATTGAAATAGCCAGTCCAACCATTGGCAACGGTCGCAGCGGTCAAAATATAGACGCCGATCATCGTCCAGCCAAGCAGATGAGCCGGAAATTGACCTAGTACGACCCAAGCATAGCCATAAATACTACCTGAGCAGGGAATAGAAGAAGAGACTTCGGCGTAACAAAGTCCGATGATCGTCGCGGCAATGGCGGAAATAATAAAAGATACAACAACAGCAGGACCTGCATCTGTTGCGGCGATGATGCCTGTTAATACCAAAATGCCTGTACCAATAATAGCACCAACTCCGAGCAAAACCAGATCAAGTAGTCCGTAGGTCTTTTCTCTCGCGATACTATTTTCTAATAAGATATTCAAATCTTTCTTTTGGAAAAGGGGCATAGTGAGATCTCCTTTGCTTATTTTAGCAGCCTATTTAATAATAGACGAAGAACACAGAATTCTCCGTCTATAATAAATTAAAAGTCAGATAATAAGAAATATAAATTTTAATTTATCAGTGATTTGAAGGCTTTATAAGGCATTCCGAAGGCATCGGCCACAGGCTCGCATGTCACAAAGCCAGCATAGGTGTTCATTCCTTTTAGCAACGGTTCGTTCGCCAGGCAAGCATCGTGATAACCTTTATCTGCTAGCATGACTGCATAAGGAAGTGTGCAATTTGTCAATGCTAAGGTGGAAGTATTTGGCACGGCGCCCGGCATATTGGCAACTGCGTAGTGGATGACACCATGTTTTTCGTAAGTTGGATCATCGTGCGTGGTGATTCTGTCAGTCGTTTCAAAAATGCCGCCCTGATCAATTGCGATGTCTACTAGCACGCTACCTGGTTTCATTTTCTTGACCATCTCTTCGGATACCAATTTCGGTGCCTTAGCGCCTGGAATGAGCACAGCACCGATCACCAAATCAGCTTCGGTCACTGCTTTTTCGATATTGTAAGCATTGGACATTAACGTATTGATATCATTTCCAAAAATATTTTCAATTTCTTGTAAGCGCAGGGGATTGATATCTAGAATATTGACTTTTGCACCTAAGCCGATCGCAATTCGAGCAGCATTGATACCAGCTACACCGCCACCGATGACTGTGACGATGCCGCGTTCTACACCGGGTACGCCTGATAAAAGGATTCCTCGTTTGCCGCTGACTTTTTCAAGAAAATGAGCCCCAACTTGACTGGCCATTCGTCCTGCAATTTGACTCATGGGTGTCAGTAAAGGAAGTGAGCGATCAGGGAGTTGAATGGTTTCGTAAGCAATCGCTGTGACTTCTTTTTCGACAAGCGCTTCGGTCAATTCTTTTTCAGCAGCGAGATGCAAGTATGTAAAGAGGATCAAATCTTTACGAAAATACGAATATTCCTCTTTGAGGGGTTCTTTGACTTTGATGACCATGTCAGCCTGCCAAACCTCAGCGGCAGAATCAATAATTTTCGCACCAAATGAAAGATACTCTTCATCATGAAAGCCGGATCCAGCCCCGGCATTTTTTTCTACCAGCACTTCATGCCCGTGTGCCACCAGTTCTTTTGCTCCATAAGGCGTTAATCCTACACGATTCTCATTGTTTTTAATTTCTTTCACAACACCAATTCTCATTTTCTTTCCTCCTAAATATGATTTTTAACAATTTCATGATAGCGCTTTCTAAAAAGGATAGCAATTAATATTTATAATTTTTAAAAATAAACACAATAATTATTGAAAAAAACTACAATTGAGAAGAAGGGAAGAAAGGAAGGCCACCAGTAGGAGTTGGGGGGCTGGCGGCCAAAAGGGAAATACTTGAAGAGATACGGAAGTCTCTTCGCTGTTAGTCTACAACCTTTCTGTTAATAATGCTATAAAATCTAAAAAAGAAACACTAAAAATGATGAATTTAATAAACTTTGATCACCTATTCGTATTTTTTATAAAAGAACGAGGCATAAAAAAATCCAGCAAAACGACCTTTAAAAGTCATTTTGCTGGATGAAAGTAATTATTTGCGTTTTCTCAAAAGGGAAACAGCTGCGAGGCTTAACAGTGTGCCTGTCACAGCGATTGGCCAATTAGTTGAGTCGCCTGTTTTAGGTAAGACCTGCTTGTTACTCGAAACATCCTTTTCTGCTTTTGCTGTTTGAGAAGAGGTGTTATTTTCCTTTACTGTTACGGATTTCCCATTTTTAGTTGAAGTAATGGTTTGGGGGATGTCCGTATTATCTTGTGTTGGCGTTACATAATCCGTATTGTTATTGTTATCTGGATCATCTGTGTCCGTTCCCGGATCAGGTGTTGGTGATTCAGCTGTCACGGTTACGACTACTTCAACCGGATCTGCTTTCTGACCGCGATCGTTTTCGGCATTCAATGTGACGGTATAATCACCGGGTGTCGATAAATCAACGACATCATCAAAATTACTTACCAAAACGGCATTTTCAGTAACGGAAGCATGATCATCGCTCAAAAATTCAGCCGCTGATTTGGTTGTATCTTTTTCATAGGTAATGGTTGGGTCAGCAGTAATCACAGGTTTTGCATGAACAATCACTGTGACGGTTACTGGATCTGCTTTTAATCCTGCTGTATTCTCAGCGTTCAATGTGACAGTGTATTCACCAGGTGTGTTAAAATCGACGACTTGGTCAAAATCGCTTTGAACGGGAGTGCCGTCATCTGTTTTAGCATGGATATCCTGTAAGAATTGCTCTTCAGAAACAGGTTCATATTGGTTATAGTCGACACTTTCATCGGCAGTCAGATCCAGAACATGACGAATATCGAAGTACTGATCATAAGTTCCTCCTGAAACTACATAGCTGCTCATGTTTGAAGGGACAGGATAACTTCCAGTAGCAAAATCATAACGAGCATTATATTCAAGCTCTGTTAGGTTATCAAATTCTTCCTTTGTCACATTGTTGATGGTGATCCCATCATCAGTGATCGAAAGACGAGAACTTGCGACTTGTTGATCATTGAAACCAACATATGTGTTACTGGATGATGCGGACTTTGTAAATGGCGCAACGGTACCATCAAAGCTAGTAAGCGGCTTAGGCATCATTGAGAATGGCAGATAGAGTGTTTGAGCTTCCTCATTGTAGTCTAGTTCGCTAGATTTCAATGTGACTCGAGGATTATAGCGACCGGTATTCTGCCCATAAGCCGCAAGCGTTTGAAGCGAGCCATTTTTAAAACTTTCAAAGTCATTTAGTGGTCTAAAATCATCAATCCCATCAAATTGAACAAATAACGTTTTCAAAGTCGGGAGTGAAGCTAGTGCAGAAATATCTGTGATTCCCATGGCGCTTTGAGCATATACTTCATGCAAATTAGGCAATTGATTGAATGTATCAAAAATCGCATCTGTTACATTTGGGCTGCTAACCGAGATAGATTCTAAACTTGTTAGTCCATTCAAATCAGGGAAAAAGCTGTCCGTAATACCATTGCCCGATACCGATAAGGTTACGAGAGAAGTCATATTTTGAATGGGTGCAAGTGTTGTAATACTTGTATCGCTGATGCGTAAAGCTTGTAAATTCACCGCAGTTTCAAGTCCAGTTAGATCCTTGTAGTTGCTACCAGATAATGAGACCGATTTAATTGTTGCCATTTGATCGGTAGTAATCGATGCATCGCTGGGTTGTCCGAGAAGAGAATTCAAATATGATTTTAAGGCTGGATCCGGAATATTTACTTCAGTTGATGTAGAGACTGTTTCTTCTGCATGCACTGCGGTTGTCCATAGGCCAGTAGATGTAAATAAAAACGTAGCAATTAAAAATAAAGTGAAATATTTTTTCATGGATGTCTCCTTATTAGATTAATTTCTTAGCACATCATAATC
>NZ_CAJYCN010000024.1 GCF_913566895.1 Listeria ilorinensis
GTTACCATAGTAATCAATAGATGAAGTGAGGAGAATAGCAGATGAAAAAGATCATTACGTATGGAACGTTTGATTTATTACATTGGGGACATATTTTACTTTTACAAAGAGCGAAAAATCTAGGAGACTATTTGATTGTAGCTTTGTCAACGGACGAATTTAACTTAGTTAAGCAAAAGGTTTCATTTTTTAACTATGAAAAAAGGAAATTAATGCTAGATGCTATCCAATACGTTGATGAGGTGATTCCTGAGTTTAATTGGGAACAGAAAGCTCTGGATATTCAAAATAATCAAGTAGATATTCTGGTTATGGGTGATGATTGGAAGGGACAATTTGATTATTTAAAGCCGCATTGTGAGGTGATGTATTTGGAAAGAACAAAGGGAATCTCTTCCACAATAATTAAAAAGAGAGCTTTTCAGGAGAGATAATAATGAAATTTGTTATATTAGGGTACAATATTTTTTCTTCAGGCGGAACCACACAAAGCAATATTAATTTGATGCATGAATTACTCATCGAGGGGCATGAGGTGATTTATGGGAATTTTATTTCGTTTAGCTTAATGGATTTACTAAGTTTTCAATATAAGTATACCCATTTGAAAAATATCAAGATGAAGTCAGTGGAATCTTTGCTACATGAGCCATCTGATGCAGATTATATTTATATCACAAAAGAAACTTTTTTCCCTTTTGCTAATATATTTCGGTCTTCCAATCCCAATGTGAAAATAGTAGGGGAGATTCATGCGCCATTAGAGCTGATTGAAAATGATATAGAGACCTATTTGCCGTATTTTTCTTATATTCGAGTGGCAACGGAGTCAATCAAAAAAGAATTTATGGCTAAATATAAGTTTAGGCGAGTTTTTGTGCAGAAGGTGAGCTTGGATCATATAGAACAAAGTACAAAGCATCTTAATCAATACACAAAGAATTTTTTGATTTTATCACGATTTGATGAAACATCAAAGGACATTTCTTACGCAATAAGGTTAATGGAATATATTGTGAATTTTTTAAAGCGAAAAGAAATTCATTTATATATTAATGGTTATGGGGAAGGAGAACTGCTATACAAGAATTTAATTCATGCGTATTCTTTGCAGGCAAATGTATTTATCAATCAAACTATGCCGGCAGACTACATTTATTTGTCTACTTCTCGCTATGAAACATTCGGGTATTCAATTATGGAAGCCCTGATGAGTGGTCACAAAGTCGCGTTATATCATGGAGACGATCGCGTTATAGAAGAAAATTTTCAACCTTTTCATTATATAGAATGGCTATCAAAAGATGTGCCTACTGATGCTAAACGGCTTATTGACCTGATAAATAAAAAAATAGAAATCAAATATTATCAAGAAGCTGTAAAGATTTTTGGAAAATGGAAAAGGGATTATATAAAAAATATACTTGAAAACACAAAAAAAGATGTCTATTTCTCTTCCAAATTAACAAAAGAAATCTCTGATAGTAGAGTGAAACGTCTCATGAAAGAAGTTTATGATGAAACGTCTGATATAACGAGAAATAGTTGGTATTATAAATGTTACTTGATTTTAAAAGGCACACCTCTAGTCAGAAGAATCATACAGAAAAAAGGAATAGTGAAGTTTTTGAAGTATCTAGAAGGTCAGCTATTAACAAAGGGACGCAGAGAAAAACGCAGCCAATCTATTCATACAAATTTTGTATTTGTAGAATCATTTCATGGGAAAAATTTCACAGGTGATCCAAAATATTTAGCTCTAGCCGTTAAAGAAATTGACCCAACAATGACAGTGTTTGTTAGTTCGATCAATCAATTAGTAGACATGGAGGTGCGTTATTTTGGACTCATACCGATTCGAACAGGATCGAAAAAATATCAAGAAATGCTAGAAAGATGCAAATATATAATACTTAATGGCAATAGTTTGGACAAAGTTACTAAAAGGAAACGCCAAATTTATGTTCAAACTTGGCATGGCTTACCGCTAAAAAAGATGGTTTGTGATCTGGAAAATAAAAAACAGCAAGCGGCAGAAGCGGCAGCATTTATTCCGCGAATGAAAAAGTGGGATTATTTACTGACCTCATCTCATCTTAACACAAAATTATTTACCTCAGCTTTCTCTTTAAAAGATAATAGATACTTGCAAATTATTGAAGAAGGTGCTCCTAGGAACGCTTATTTATTAAAAAATAGATATTCAATGAATGAAAAGGAAAGGATCCATTGGAAATACTTTAACCGTCCCTATAATACTTGCTCAAAGTTTATCTTATTTTGTCCAACATGGAGAAAAAATAATCGAAAGAGCGTATTTGACATAGATTTATTAGAAGTTATTCGAATGTTGCCAGCCAATTATGAAATTATTGTAAAATTACATCCAAACGAAGGACATTTGCGAAGAAAATATAATACCCTGCATAAACGGATTCACTGTTTTTTTAATGAACTTACAGATATCCAGGAACTATATGTGATTTGCGATGCATTAATAACGGATTATTCTTCCGCCATATTTGATTTTGCTCATGTTGAAAAAAAGTTAATTCTTTTACAAGAGGATGCGTCCGAATATACGCAAGAAATAGGTTGGTACTTTGACTTAAAAGAAAAAATTGGCATGGTAGGCAATAAATATACAGAAAAAGAGCTAGTAGATGAGATTCTTCGTCCATCTGTAACATCGTATTGCCAGGAAGTCACATCAGAATTAATGATTAAAGACTCAATAGAGACAACGGAGAAAGTTCTAAATAGGATAATGACAGAAAGGAGATAAGTATTCTTGTGGAACAAAAAGAGAATATTCTCGTGACAACATGGAAGAAAAAAATAGAAGATTTGACTTTTGAGAAAATAATTATTGAATTGAAAGATGAAAGAAATATTATTGAGCTTGCACGGAGTGAGGGCAGAGCTTATGACTTATATAAAATGCTTCTAAGGCACGATTATATGTTTTACATGCATGCCAATAGAAAGTCATATTTTATTAAGAGAAAGAAATTGCACACGATATGGGAGAGAAATGATTTACAACATTATAAAGGTGTTTTCTATTCACAAGAAAGCATCTATGAGAATCACCTTGAACCTAAACGGCTACTTGTTATTTTTTCATCAATGCCTGTAGAAAGTGCTTATTTTTCTCCAAATATCGGAATAAGATGTTTCCATATTTCAGATGCTCCTGCGGCTGATAAGTTATTGAAAAATACTTGTGTAATGCGAATAATGGACGCTAATCTATCGCATGGAAGTTGCTATTTGAATACAAATAACTATCCGCTTTATGAAGATGAGATCCAGCAGGCCATTCAAAAAGTCATGAGAGAAAATGGAATCTTGAAGGAAGATGTTGTCCTTTATGGAGAAACGAAAGGAGGAACAGGAGCGCTTTATCATGGCTTTTTAGGAGACTTTAAAGTGGTTGCGGTTAGCCCGGTTGTTAGTTTGGTAAGCTGGCATCATTTGAAGAATGATTTATACTACACGAAAGATTTTCTAAGTTCTAAGCTAACAAAGAAAATATCAAAAGTAAGGTCACCTCAAAAGTTTAAAAAAATAATTTTAAGCAGTCCAATCGCCTATTCAGACTTCTTGACCTTACAGAACTTGAATAAAGATCATGTGGAGATGCATTCGATTTTTGATACGAATATAAAGGATGAGACAGATATTTTTAAGAATAGTTTAATAGAACAAATTACCTATATTAACCAATTATTTCTTCAATCAAACACATTATCAAAAATGAAATTAGAATTAGAAGAGCTTATGAAGCAGGAGTTTTATAATCGCTTTGGATAATGATCATTATCCAAGTTGTAAAGAGAGGACCAAAATGTTTTTTATACACAAATAATTTGATAAAAAACTTTTGAGTAGTATATAAAAATAATAAGATCAAGAAAAAACAAAGATTCATAGAAGAGAGATTTTGTTATGCTGAAATTGTAAGTTTTTAGGTGTATGAAATTTCATAGTTTTACCCTTTCTATGTTCGTTCACCTCCTTTTTAACTTCTTGCTGTATGCGAGAAGTTTTTTTTTATACTTTTTGAAAAAAATAAATAATGCTTTTCTCGCTTTTGTGGGATACTTTTTAGTATATGAAAAGGAAGGGAGCATGTAGAAATGTATAAAAAAGTAGCAAAAGCGGGAATTGCAGGATTAGTGTTAGTTGGAACTATAAATCATCCATGGAATTTGGAAAGCAACCAAATGAAAACGAGTTATGTTCAAGCAGCGGAAAACAAGGCAAGTGTTATTAAATTAGTGAATGGTGATTTTGAGGATTCTGCTGTTGGATTGCTTAATCAAAGTCAAGTACCTGGTTGGAGTACTACAGCTACCGATCAGACTATCGAAATCATGCGTAATTTTGGGGGCATTCCTGCTGCATCTGGTCACCAATGGGCAGAGCTAAATGCCTACCAAGTAGCTGCTCTTTATCAAGATGTTGCAACTGAACCAGGGAAGAAGGTTAGGTGGCAAGTTTATCATCGTGGACGTGCAGGTATAGATACGGCTGTTGTAGAATTTGGAGCTCCGGGAGGACCATTGGTAGAACAAACAAAGATGTCAACAAACAAAACAGAGTGGAAGCTTTACAAAGGAAGCTATACGATACCTGCTGGTCAAACCACAACTAGATTTCAATTTAGATCTGTGAGCGCAGCTGGTGGAGATCAGGCGATTGGTAATTTTTTGGATGATGTGGTGTTTTCTACACCTTCAGAATTAGCTCTAACTGGTCAATTTACTCCTGATGTAATCCGAAAAAAACAGACGAGTACCTATCAACTAGTGCTAAAAAATGATGGAGGGCTACCAGCTTCTAATAACCAAGTAACGATTCAATTACCAAAAGAAGTTAGTTATGTAGCAGGTACACTCAAAGCAGATGGAAACACGATTTCTGGCGAACAGTATGATGCTGTCACGCATAAAGTAACATTTACATTGGCTGATATAGCAGACGGTGCCCAAACAACTGTTACGCTGGATGTCAAGGGCGAAGAGGTTGCGTCAAAAGTACAAGCAACTGCATCGGTTTCTTATCAGGATAAGAATTTTGATGATGAAACGTATCATGCTGACTCTAATAACGGCGCAATAACAGTAGAGGCAGATGAAAAGCCCGTCATTGAAGGACCAGAAGTCTCACTGAAAATAGGCGATACATTTGATCCGATGAAAAATATGAAAGCTACTGATAAAGAAGATGGTAATCTCACAAGTAAACTTCAAGTTATCGATAATCCTGTAGATACAAGCAAAGTCGGTGTCTATACTGTGAAATATCAAGTGACAGATAGCGGCGGCAATGTTACAAATTTTGATCGGAAAGTAACAGTGCGAACAAATGAGAAGCCAGTTATTACAGGGGAGAGCGAAACCACTGTGAAAGCTGGTCGTGACTTTGATACAATGTCGACAATGAAGGCATCGGACAAAGAAGATGGCGATTTGACAGCGAAATTAGAAGTAGTAGGAGCGGTCGATACCAATAAAATAGGTGATTATACATTAACTTATACGATTAAAGACAGTGATGAAAATCAAACAAGCTTTACTCGTGTGGTACATGTAGTAAGTAATGAAAAACCTGTTATTACAGGCGAAACAGAAACAAGTCTAAAAGCAGGGCATTCATTTGATCCAATGAGCACAATGAAAGCTGCTGATAAAGAAGACGGTGACTTGACTAAGCAAATGAGTGTAAGCGGAAAAGTAGATACGACTCTTGTAGGCGATTACACACTCACTTATAAAGTCGTAGATAGTGATGAAAATGTTGCGACTTTTACCCGCGTTGTTCATGTGCTTAGCAATGAAGCACCATTAATCTTGGGGGAACGAGAAGTTCGTCTTAATCCAGACAGTTCATTTGATCCACTTGATAAAGTGACAGCTATGGATAAAGAAGATGGGGACCTGACAGCGAAACTAAAAGTTTTGGATAATCAGGTCAATACAAAAGTACCTGGCATTTATGAAGTTCACTATACTGTGACAGATAGTGACGAAAATACGGTTACCTTTACTAAAAAAGTTATTGTAACAGAAGCGCCCGTTATTACAGGAGCAAAGGAAATTCAGGTTAACCCAAACAGTTCATTCGAGGCGTTGAATGGAATCAAAGCGAGTGATAAAGAAGATGGTGATATCACAAAAGCTATCAAGGTTTTGAAAAATGATGTTAATACAAAAGTGCCTGGAACGTATCACGTGACTTATCAAGTAACCGATAGTGACGGGAATCAAGCGACTTTTGAGCGGATAGTAGTTGTGACTCATGCGCCGGCGATTGAAGCAGACGACCAAACGATCCAGCAAGGAGGAAGTTTCGATCCGTTAAAAGATGTCAAGGCCAGTGATAAAGAAGACGGCGACTTGACCAAACAAGTGACGGTTAAAAAATCCAATGTGAATCCACAAGTGCCGGGTGTCTATCAGGTTACCTATATGGTCAAAGATAAAGACGGTAACTGGGCAGAAAAAACGATTCAGGTGACAGTTCAAGCTGTGCCGAAAAAAGGAAAATCTGCACCTGTTCAACCGCAAAAAACAGTGATACCTAAAACGGGCGATCAGTCTGAATGGCCTTGGAGCATGGCTGGAGGGATTCTTCTGATGACAAGTTTAGGTTTGCTAGCTTTGCGAAAGAAACATTAAATAAGTGACTCTTTTATTCTCAATTCACGGAAAAAACAAAGAATCACGAAACGGTAAAAAAGATAAAATAGAAAAGTACTAGTTCCCCTGACTAGTACATGACATTTATGTCGAGTCCCTTTATGGAGAACCAGTTCAGTATCCGTGCGCTGAACTGGTTTTTTATATGCGAGTGGGCTTTGTGGCAGGGGCAAAAGAGAATGTATTTTTGGCATGAATTCAGAAATTTATAAGAATCGGGACAGGCGTATGCATGTTACTCTGTTTGAGGGTGCAAAAGCCCATTATGTGAATTCAGCTGTCCACAAATTTCAGCCCCTCTGCAATTTTTGTAAGAGGGGCTGATGCATGAAACAGATTAAATTTACCAACCTAACAAACAGGCTTATTTTCGTTATTTCTATAATTTAACTAAATAGAAGAAAAAGCCTCCTATCATAAATGCTATGATTTTTACATTCAGCAACTTAACCATTTCATGTAGAAAGGAAGATAGAGAGTGAAGAGATATTTAGCGGAGTTTTTGGGAACCTTTGTATTAGTATTTTTAGGAACAGGAACGGTTGTCATTGCGAAGGGAGATCCATTAAGTATTGGGCTAGCATTTGGGTTTGCCGTTACAATCATGGCCTATTCGGTTGGCGGTGTTTCTGGAGGGCATTTTAATCCGGGTGTTTCCATAGCTATGGTCATCAACAAACGCTTGGAATGGAAAGAATGCGTTTTCTATATCATTTTCCAAGCGGTTGGTTCTATTGTGGCTTCAGCAACTTTATTTATTTTTATTCACGCACTAAATTTACCAAATCATCAATTTGGACAGACAGATTTTTCTGGTATTCGTGCTATAGAGGCATTTGCTTGTGAATTATTGATTACTTTTTTATTTGTATTTGTCATTTTAATGGTTACGAGTAGAAAATATGGAAATGCTTTTGCCGCGCCTGTCGCGATCGGTCTTTCGTTAGCCTTTTTGATTATCGTAGCTTTAAATTTAACCGGTGGGTCGCTCAATGCAGCTCGCAGCTTGGGACCGGCGTTATTTGCAGGCGGCAGTTCATTGGCACATTACTGGGTTTATCTGACAGCACCAACAATCGGGGCCATTTTTGCTGCTTATGTGGCAAAATTTATGGGAAGTGAGGATTGATTTTAAGAAGGTCTATTCAAGGTGCGGCCAAATTACAGGAAAATAGCAAAGATAAGAAAAAATAGAGACTCCAAGGAACCATCTTTTTAGTAATGTATAAGTAAGGACTCTCTTAATTAGAGATCTGAAATCCCATAATATGAGGTTTCAACTCCTACCTACCCCACAACAAACTCCTTATTTTAGATGAATAAGGAGTTTGTTCTATAGTAAAAGGCATTTTTTATTATCCATTTCGTGAAAAATAGAAGAATTACCGTTCTTTTAATTTGATAAATTGAATAAAGCAAGAAGTTAAGTTGATTAAAGCTAAATAAAGGAGTAGATTTAAGTGGATTTAAGAGCAACAAAATTATTGAAATTGGCATTGGTTCTGTGTTTATTATGGAGTGTTTGCGCATCCTATGCTACGCGAACAAAGGCGGCTTCGGATATTTATTATATTACGAATCAAGGAACCGTAACGAATACAGATAGCAATGGTTTGCGAACGTTTGAAGGGGATATTAAATATGATTTACCTAATCAAGAAGGTAAAGCTCAACCTAATGACATCGTTATCATTAGGGACATAAGTCTTAGCTTTAATCCTTATTTTTTTCAGTCGGATCAGATTTTGACTAATTTAACTCAAAAATTAGATTTGACCAAAGACCGTGTTATGATTTGGAATAGCCTTCCACCAATAGATGGGAATCTAGCCTCGAATTTATCAAACAATCCTAATGTAATAGCTAATGGTATTCAAAATAAAGAAGCTGTAGCCGGGGAAATTCAATCATCGTTTAGCTCAGGAATAATGCCTGCACTATCTGCATACGAAGCCCAGAAGGGAAGTGCTAATACAAATACAATTTTTCTTGTTATATCAGATGATGGTTTGTTGGATCAATTTCCTACTTTCGCAAATGATACGCTTGAAGCTGCAACTAAAGTTAAAGATATGGGTTACAATATGGGGGTCATATACGCAGGAAATAATCCATCAAGTGTAGCGCCTCTTGCATCAAATCCAGATTACTTTGTTAACGGTACTGATATTCCATCATCGTTAAATATGTTAGATGATTTATTAACAAATATGTTAAAAGCTACAATTGAAACTATAGCAACTTGGAATATTTCTAATCAATTTGATTTGATTGCAGCCACAGCGACGGACGAAACAGGGCAAAAAGTACCGGTTCAAATCAATGGGAATCAACTCACAGTTACAACGACTCATACAGATGAAAAGCATATAACCATCCATTACACAGTAAAAGAAAAGACGCTGCTTACGGAAAAGACAAGTATTGGCCAAGGCACCATTTCCTCGTCACTTGGTGAAGAGCCTATTCCTGAAGTATTTCTTGATGGTGGGAAAACGAATACGAAGCCAGAAATTGCAGGGCCAGATGTCACTTTGTACGTGGGAGAAAAATTTGACCCAATGTCTGATATGAAAGCAACCGACAAAGAAGACGGCGATATTACGAAAAAACTTCAAGTAGCGGATAATCCAGTTGATATACAAAAAGCTGGCATCTATACTGTGAAATATCAGGTAACAGACAGCGACAAAAATACAACAACTTTTGAACGAAAAGTAACAGTGCTTAGTAATGAAAAACCGGTCATCACAGGCGACAAGGAAACCACGATCAAAGTGGGCGCGACATTTGATCCGATGAGTACGATGCATGCCAGTGACAAAGAAGATGGCGACTTGACGAGCAAACTCCAAGTAACAGGCCAAGTCGATCCACAAAAAATAGGCGATTATCTGCTCACTTATACGGTAGAAGACAGCCAGCACAACCAGACCACTTTTAAACGGACCGTCCATGTGGTTAGTAACGAGAAGCCTGTCATTACAGGTGAGAAAGAAAGTTCGATCAAAGTGGGGACGACGTTTGATCCGATGAGTACGATGCATGCCAGCGATAAAGAAGATGGCGATCTCACCAAGCAGCTTACTGTAAGTGGACAAGTGGATCCGATGGTGGTCGGGGACTATACCCTTACTTACCATGTTACAGACAGTGATGACAATACGGCAACATTCACACGGCTGGTCCATGTGCTAAGCAATGATGCCCCGGTCATTCTGGGGGAACCGGAAGTTCGTCTGAATCCTGGCAGCCCGTTTGATCCGCTTGATAAAATGGCAGCGAGCGATAAAGAGGATGGCGATCTGACCGCACAATTGAAAGTGCTGGATAATCCAGTCAATACGAAGGTGCCGGGAACATATGAAGTGAAGTATCAGGTCACAGACAGCGATGACAATACAACGACCTTCACGAAAACAGTCATTGTGACAGAAGCCCCCGTTATCGCAGGGGTAAAAGAGATCCGCGTTAATCCGAACAGCCCGTTTGATCCAATGCGTGAAATGACAGCGAGCGATAAAGAGGATGGCGATCTAACCGCGAAATTGAAAGTGCTGGATAATCCAGTCAATACGAAGGTGCCGGGAACATATGAAGTGAAGTATCAGGTCACAGACAGCGATGACAATACAACGACCTTCACGAAGACAGTCATCGTGACAGAAGCTCCGGTTATCGCAGGGGTAAAAGAAATCCGCGTTAATCCGAACAGTACGTTTGATCCAATGCGTGAAATGACAGCGAGCGATAAAGAGGATGGCGATCTAACCGCACAATTGAAAGTACTGGATAATCCAGTCAATACCAAAGTGCCGGGAACATATGAAGTGAAGTATCAGGTCACAGATAGCGATGGGAATACGGCGACCTTCACGAAGACCGTCATCGTGACAGAAGCTCCGGTTATCGCAGGGGTAAAAGAAATCCGCGTTAATCCGAATAGTACGTTTGATCCGTTTGACAAGATGACGGCGAGTGATAAAGAAGATGGCGATCTAACGGCCGCTCTTAAAGTTCTGACAAATGATGTCAATACGAAAGTGCCCGGAACGTATCATGTCACTTACCAAGTCACAGATAGTGACGGCAACCAAGCGACATTTGAACAGACGGTGATCGTGACCCACGCGCCAACGATCGAAGCCTCCGACCAGACTATCCAGCAAGGCGCTTCTTTTGATCCGTTAAAAGTAGTCAAGGCTAGCGACAAAGAAGATGGCGACTTAAGCAACCAAGTGGTGGTCAAGCAGTCCAATGTGGATCCGCAAGTGCCAGGCATCTATCAGGTCACCTACATGGTGAAAGATAAAGACGGCAACTGGGCAGAGAAGACCATTCAAGTCACAGTCCAAGCTTTGCCGAAAAAAGAAACTCCAGCTCCGCAAGTGGTAAGCAGTCCCGTAAAACCAGCCCCGAAACCAGCAGCTTTACCAAAAACAGGAGATTCGTCTGAATGGCCATGGCCAGCAGCAGGGGCAGCTCTTTTAGTGATGAGTTTGAGTCTTCTGGCTGTACGAAAGAAAAACTAATTAGATGACTCCTTTACTGCTTTATTTGTAAAAAAATGAAGAATTGAACTGCAATAAGTAAGCTAAAATAGTAGTTACTAGTTCTCCTAACTAGTAATGGCATTAGAGGATGTCATTCCCTTCAAAGACCCGTTCAGCATACGGACACTGAGCGGGTCTTTGTTTAAGCTGATTGAAGGAAATGTTTTTACAAAATTTCTAAAAGCAGGATGGAAATAATAATTTACTGTGATCTGAAATGATAAACTTTTAATGGTCAAAAAAATAAAAAGCCTTCCCTATGCTTTTATTCTGTGTTGACCGATTAGGCATTTGTCATCTTGTTGTATGAGGAAATCTACATAATCATGATGAATGCCTGATTTCTAAAAGTGGGGTCTATTCTTGTTTTTTATGTACATGGAAAAACAAATAATAATTCAACTAAAAAAACATGTTAGAATACGATTGTCTAGCGGAAACTAGACAACAGTATTTTCTCAAGATATGTCATACGGTAATCGGCACATTACTTAAGTATGATAGGGGTTTAAATAAAAGCAACTTCTAGATGGAAGTTGCTTTTATTTTGGAAAATTCGCTTGTTAAAAAGAGGGTACTAAAATTAAAAATTATATCGGGATTTAAAAAAAGGAGAATGGGGCCACTGTGTTTCATGATACTATTGACTTGTCTAGTAGAAATCTAGGCCGGAGCATACCTAAATATACATTTTCTATGTGTTTTTTAATGTCTATCCCTAAAATGAACCTGTCTGGTATGTGCAGGTTCTTCATCGTGTGGAAGTGGCGAATAGAGACGGAGCACTTAAGACATTTACACATATTCTAGAAAAAAGGAAAGAACTGGAAAAATTGAATACGTTAATTAAGCGTCATTTGATAATATAAAAAAAGGGTTATCTTTATAAACACGTGCAGGTTTCATAGTTTCCCCATTTTCTATGAATACCTACAAAAAGAATCTCCTTGCAAATATATGCAGGGAGGTTCTTTATGTAAAAAGATAGACAATCAAAATAAATGTGTTCAGAAGGTGATGTAAATATTTATAAAGTTACTAACCGTTTTTATACCTGTAGCAATTATCTTTGTACTAGCATGGGGAATAGCGATAGATAAATTCCGCTTATCCAAAGATCCACATAGAAACCAATTAAAGAGATGTTTTAGACCGGCTGTTTTTTATACAATACTTTTGCTTATCTATTATGCACCTTTTATTATTTATCTTGGTGGTTATTTACTTGAACTTTATCAGTTGAATCTTGCAGAGAATGTACTTCTATTCGCATGGGGGATAACAGCGATCAGCCTGATTCTTAAATTTCATAAATTCTATCTTCACAATTATAGAGGCAGCAAATAAACGATTTGTTGTCTCTTCGTATTTACAAAAATAAACTTTTTTTATATAATTAAGATGGTTTATTAAGTTTATGAAATAATGAAGAGATTGAGGGCGGATAAAAATGACGAGTGAAAGCAACCTGATTCGCGAGAACAATCTAGACAAACTGAAAAAGTGGCTTTTTCAGAAAGGCTCTGCGTTAAAAGCTGAAATGGCGGAAGGAACCTCGATCAGTGTTGTGACGATTAATGCACTTGTGAAGGAACTGGTTGCAGATAGAACGATTATGGAAGCTGGACTGATTCAGCAAAAATTAGGCCGGCCGGCAATTGAATATCAGTTCAATTATGATAAACAGCATTTTTGTTTGCTGTCCATGCAGGAAGAGGATAATCAGCTGGTCATTGAGGCTAAGATCGTTAATCTACAACAAGAGGTGAAATTTGCGGCGGAATATGATTTTTCTACACCAACAATTGATGGCTTTCAGAGAATCATCCAAGAGCTTATGGCGCAATCCATCGACTTTGAAAAAATTGGCCTGTCATTTCCGGGGAAAATTCATCAAGATATCGTGACTTCCAGCTGGTATGGGAAGTTCGACGGGTGGAATTTTCGAGAATTGGTGCGGGATCTTACTGAAAAGCCGATCATTGTTCAAAATGATGCCCATTTGATGACGATCGGTTACTGCTTGAACCACCATGTATCGCGCCATGCAACGATCGTAGGGATCTTTTATCCGAAGAAAAGCATGCCAGGGATTACAATTTTTGCAGGTGGACGCTTGGTGGAAGGGCATCTCGGACTTGCAGGGGAAGCCAAGTTTCTATCCATAATGGCAGATCCGAACCAACCCGTGCAAAGTGACGTGGATTTAGCGCAAAATCTGGCTGATATTGTAGCGCTCTATAATGTGATTATTGCACCGCATGTCTTTGTTTTGTCCTCCGAAACGATTGGACAGCAAGCGATAGAGCAGACGATCGAGACGAATACTTATTTGAAGAAGCACCCGAATCAACCAGCCTTCTATTTTGACCAAAGTTTTCAGGAAAGCGTGCTAAGTGGTTTATTTTGGTTAGTGACACAAGAGACAATTTTTGATCCAACTAATTTTTGAGAAAACAGGAGTGGAATGACATGATCAAACTAATTATTACAGATATGGATGGCACCTTTTTAAATAGTCAAAGTGCGTTCAATCGTCCGCTTTATCAAAACGTCAAGCAATTGATGAAAGAAAAAGGTGTTCACTTTGCTCCGTGTACCGGTAAGCAGTGCGAACGTGTAGAAGCTATTTTTGGGGAAGAGGATACAAAAGATTTATGGATTTTGGGTGATAGCGCAACAAGAATCAAAAGAAATGGTGAGTATGTGTATGAATCCCTACTTCCAAATGATCTAGGACAGGAAATTATTATCAAATTAGAAGAAATTGCCGATGATTATACGATCATTGCCTGTACACCAACAGCGGCAATTGTGAAAAATAGTACACCGGAAGAAATAGTTCATAAAGTGGTACGTGGCTCTTACCAAAATGTTGCATTTGTCGACAGCTATCAGGAAATTACAGAAGACTTTGTGAAAATTACGATTTTTGACCTTCAAAAAAGATGTTTTGCAACGCGTGAAAAGTTGGCGGACTTTTTTGATAAAGCCTACATTGTAGCTTCAGAAGCACAGTGGATCGACATCTCTAATTATGGCGTTCATAAAGGGACAACTGTTCAGGAGTTGCAAAAAATGCTAGGTGTCACCAAAGTAGAAACGATGGTGTTCGGTGATGGCTTTAATGACATTGAGCTGATGGAACAAGGTGATTACAGCTTCGCGATGCGTAATGGCTTTGATGAGCTGAAAGAAAAAGCCCGTTACATCACGCGCTCTAATGATGAAGATGGTGTTTTGACAACGATCGAACAATTTTTAAGATAGACAAGGAAAAGGCACGAATGACTCCATTTTACTGCGAGTCATTCGTGCCTTTTTTTAATTTTCTTCAACAGGGACATATTCCAGAATGTCACCAGGCTGGCAATCCAAGGCTTTACAAATTGCTGCTAGTGTAGAGAAGCGAATCGCCTTAGCTTTGCCATTTTTTAAGATGGATAGATTAGCCATCGTAATGCCGACTTTTTCGGATAATTCGGTCACACTCATTTTTCGTTTGGCAAGCATAACATCAATATGAATAATAATTTTCATTTTTCTCACCTCAAACCGTTAAGTCATTCTCGGATTTTATTTTAACAGCGCTTATAAAGAGTTTTTGGAGAACGGCAGCAAACACGGAAATGACGAGACAGGCGAAAAATAGAACAAGCCCAATCGCTAAAAACCCTGGAGAGTCATCTTTATCAGCAAAAATATAGAAAACCGGCAACATAGCTACATAAATAACGGTATCAATCATGGCACAAATTTTAATCCTCTTAAGTGCCCGAATTGAAAGTGTTGAAAAAGCTTCATGACGATCAATATAACTTAAAAGTTTTAGAGCCTGATAGAGCGCTGCAAAAAAAGGAATAGCAGAAAGCGTGAGTCCAGCTAAAATGACGGTCATCATTTGTCCGAACGAGCCACCGACTTGATAAACTGATCGGTAACCGATACCTGGAAAGCCCAGACCGATGATGGCCAGAATGAATAGCCCGATTATAACGATCACAATTTTTAAAAATAATGTTTCTTTTTTCATGAGAGCACCTCGCTTATTTTGTTTGTAGAGATAGTATAAAACATTTTTTATCGTTTTGCAATAAAAATATATTGAAAAACACTTTGAAGATGCATGAATTTTATATTTTACGTTAAATAGGCTGGTTAGCAATGAAGGAGGATGACCTTAAAAAGTGATTTTTATTACTTATAGAAAATTATAGTTATAAAGTTCACTTATTTGTCACAAAGTTGCTAAAAAAAGTGTGCACAAACGCTTTACTAAGTAATATAATAAAATTGCACTTCCTGTGAAAGGAGTAATATATTGAAAAAAACATCGAAGAAAGTAGTTATACCATTTGTTGCCATGCTAACACTCTTAAGCCCTTTGACCCCTTTAGCGGATTCAATGGAGACAACTCAAAAAGAAGATACAACTGAAACAGATGGTTCTATGCAAAGTGATGAACAGGTGACGCTCAATCAAATGGTAGCGGATCCATCTGTAAAAAATGTCAGTGGTACTTCTCAGACTTTTAATGACTGGTTCCCTGATGATAATTTAGCAAAAGCTGTAGCAAATGAGCTCTCCATGCAGCCTACTGATCCAGTAAGTTTGGATGAACTTAGCCGAATTACAGAATTTGATTGTAGTAATCAGGGCATTAAAGATATGAGCGGCATTGAATTTCTATCTAGATTGGTCTTCCTATGGTGTGATCATAATGAAATAACGACACTAGATATCAGTAAGAACCAAAATTTAGAATTCCTTGGTTGCGATAATAATCAGCTGACAGAGTTAGATATTTCACAAAATAAATATATAAATACACTAAGTTGTACTAATAATCAATTGACGGAATTAGACGTGAGCCAGAACTCAGATCTGGATAATCTTTATTGTGATAATAATAAAATAACGACATTTCATTTCAATCCAGAATTAAGTGTTTTAACCTGTAGATATAATCAGTTAAAGGAATTGGATTTAAGTGCAATTGATGATTTATGGGATCTGGAATGTAGCGGCAATCAACTAACGAGATTGGATGTCAGCAAACATACAAGACTTGGATGCTTAATTTGTGACAAAAATCAATTAACCAAACTGGATGTAAGCCAGAATCCGGATTTAGACACATTGTATTGTTCAAATAATCAGCTAGTAGAACTGGACCTAAGTCACAATCCTATACTAGCTTATTTTGAGTGTGCGGACAATCAGTTAACTGGTTTGGATTTGAGTCAAAATCCAAAGATGGGCGAACTGGATGCTTCTGGTAATCAGTTGGCTACGTTGGATTTAACTCATAATAAAAATTTGTACTGGCTGGATGCTTCAGGCAATCAGCTGACTACGTTAGATTTAAGTTACAACAAAAATTTGAACTGGCTGTATTTAGATAATAATAAGATCCAAGACTTTTCTTTTATTCCGAGCAGTTTGATGGAACTCTCAGCGATGGATCAAACATTTACGCTTGACATGCAAGAAGGAGAAGATGGCAAGTTGACCATTCCTGTCAGTACGGCGTTGAAAGACGAAACAGGGGCTGCGATGGTCATTTCTCCGAGTGATGGTGGCGTATATGATTCAGCAACTAATACGATTACATGGTCAAATCTGCCAGCTTCTGGCGAGGTCAGTTACAGCTTTACTTCAAGCAGCGGTTTTTGTGGAGGAACGATGACGATTCCTTATCAAGTGGGGCAGCCTATTTCACTAACTGCCGATGATGAGATCACATATAATCAAATGGACCCTGTTTCTGAGGCGCAATTTTTACAAGATATCCATGCGCAAACGGAAGAAGGAAATCAATTATCCAGCGATTTCGAAACAGCCGTGGATTTCTCAACACCAGGGGATTATGAAGTGACAATCACAGCCTCCAATAATACGAAAACGATAGATAAGAAAGTGATGGTTCATATAGCAGCGACTGACGATCATTCGGTTACACCAAAAATAGATCCGACAGATGCTGAGACAAATAAAGATCAGGACAATCAAGAAGAGCAACTTTCTGAGAATCAAAATTTAGTTGTCAAGGTAAATCAAAGCAATCATACTACGCAAAAAACAGCATTACCTAAGACTGGTGATCAGTCAGCAATCGGCTGGACAATTTTTGGCAGTGCTACTGTATTGCTCGGTATCTATCTAGTGAGAAGGAAAAAATAGTTGATCAAAAAAGAATCCGATGAGCCATCTGTTTTTAATGAGGATGGTCACCGGATTCTTTTTATTTATGAATAGGTGGAGTAAATGGCTTTATTTTCCTGAGCTGATCAAACCGTTTGAGAGAGATTCCCATTTCCAGTTTTCAACTTCTGGAATATCTACGCCGTTTTCACGAATGTAATCGTGGTGATAGGCAACAGTTTCGCACATTTTTTGGCTGAACTCGCCTGCATTGTCACCATAAACGGCATTTGCAGCATCCTGTGCCAAGTGGAAACGATCCATCTCACTTAGTACACGCATGTCAAATGGTGTGGTAATGTCACCATTTTCGCGGTAACCATGGATGAAGAGATTATGATTACGACGATTGAAGAAGATATCGCGAATCATGCCTTCATAGCTGTGGAAAGCGAAGATGACAGGTTTATCTGCTGTGAAATAAGCATCAAATTCGTCATCGCTGAGCCCGCGCGGATCTACATCTGGATGGCGCAGTTTCAAAATATCGACTACGTTGATAAAACGAATCTTCATTTCTGGGAAAGCCTTGTTCAAAATCGTTACGGCAGCCAAAGCTTCCATATTTGGCTCTGTACCAGCTGCTGCGATGACAAGATCAGGTTCTTCGTCGCCACATGTAGATGCCCAATCGATCACTTTCAGTCCATCACGAACCAGCACCTCTGCTTCTTCTGCAGAAAAGAATTGTGGACGCGGATGTTTGGAGGAAACGATCAAGTTGATACGTTCTTCCGAGCGAAGTGCATCATCCATGACAGCTAGTAGACTGTTGGTATCCGCTGGTAGATATTCGCGGATAAATTCTGGTTTCTTCTCTGCAAGATGGGTCAATATGCCAGGATCTTGGTGAGTGTAACCATTGTGATCTTGTTGGAAGACAGTTGATGTCGCGATCACATTCAGTGACGGATACTGTTTGCGCCAAGTCTGTTCTTTCGCTTTGCGCAGCCATTTGAAATGCTGTGTCAACATGGAATCCACGACACGTAGGAATGATTCATAGCTTGCAAAGAAGCCGTGACGTCCAGTTAATACGTATCCTTCAAGGAAACCTTCTGCCTGATGTTCGGAAAGCTGTCCATCGATTACACGGCCGGCAGGTGATAGCCATTCATCGCGAGGAAATTCGGCAGGTGCCAGCCACTGGCGATCAGTCGCTTCAAATACTTTCGCCATCCGATTGGACTTGGTTTCATCAGGGCCGAAAATACGGAAGTTTTCAGGATTTGCTTTTACGATATCCCGTGCAAAGCCGCCAAATTCGATCATGTCTTGTGTTGTTACCTGTTTTGTAGATGTATCAATCGCATAGTTTTTCCAATCAGGAAGAGTGAGAGGCTGTGGATCAATGCCGCCATTCGTGATAGGGTTCATTGCCATCCGTTTATCGCCTTTTGGTGCCATTGCTTTGATTTCTGGTTTCAGTTTGCCGTCTTCTGTGAACAGTTCAGTAGGACGATAAGACTCAAGCCAATCAACAAGGGCATCCAGATGTTCAAGATGGTGCTGATCAACTGGGATCGGCACTTGATGGGCGCGGAAGCTACCTTCGATCGGTTCGCCATTCCATTCTTTCGGACCTGTCCAGCCTTTTGGCGTGCGGAAAATGATAACTGGCCATGCTGGCAGCACTGCCTCAGTCGCCGATTTTTTGCGCGCGTCATTTTGAATAGTACGGATTTTCTCGATCGCTTCATCCAATTTGGCTGCCATGATCGGGTGGACCTTGGCAGGATCTTCACCTTCGACAAAAATTGGATCCCAGCCAAGCCCGCGGAAAAATAGAGAAAGTTCTTCGTCTGATTTACGTGAAAGAATGGTTGGATTGGAAATTTTGGCTCCATTCAAGTAAAGAATTGGCAAAACGGCTCCATCGTTCACAGGGTTGATAAAGACATTGGAGAACCAGCCAGCTGCAAGTGGACCGGTTTCAGCTTCTCCGTCCCCGATAACCGTTGCTGCGATCACATCTGGATTGTCAAGAATGGCCCCTGTTGCATGGGAAAGAGCATAGCCTAGTTCGCCACCTTCGTGGATGGAACCTGGCGTTTCAGGTGCAGCGTGAGAAGCGATGCCTCCCGGGAATGAAAATTGTTTGCAGAGCTTTTGCAGTCCGGCTTCATCTTCGGTGATTTCAGGATAGATCTCCGTATAACTCCCATCCAGATAGGAGTTGGAAACCATAACTTGACCGCCGTGTCCAGGCCCTTCAATGTAAAACATATTCAGATCGTACTTATTAATCGCACGGTTCAGGTGCGCGTAAATGAAGTTTTGACCGGAGATTGTGCCCCAGTGGCCGATCGGATGCACCTTGACGTCATCTTTTTCAAGCGGACGGCGAAGTAGTGGATTTCCTTTCAGATAAAGCTGGCCGACAGAAATAAAATCAGCTGCACGCCACCAAGCGTCTACTTTTTCAAGATACTCTGGAGATGAATAATCAGTCATACAAATCAGTCCTTTTACAAATTTTTAGGAAAACCAACTATTTGTGATATTTTGAGCATTTAAGCTGGTAATTCCTTTGTTAATTTAATGATAAGCCAAGCGGTGCTAAAAGAGTATCCTTTTTGAACGCCATTTTTGTCAGATGAATGTCAATCGCGGGACTGTAGTGATTGAAAGTTCTTACAATTTAATGATTAGCTGATCATGATTTCTTGTTTCACTACGGTGCGAAAGAGACTTAAATAGTTGATGATGGAAGCGATGAAAAGTCTATGCGCTGAGATTTGTAATTTGAACAAATCGTTGCGGAATTTTCTGCAATAAAAGCAAAAATCTCGTAAAGACCTGCTTTACGAGATTCTCAAAATGTTTTTAATCTTTTCTGGGCAGTCGATCAGCTAATGGGGGAAGTTCTGGAAACGGTTTGTGTGGCTCAGTCTGATACCAGTATGCAGTGCTCGAATAATCGTTTCCAAGTTTATTGGCGTGACCGTGCTCAATCGTGACCTTGATTGATTTCTCAAACATAATCGGATCTTCAATATGAAAACGATACATCGAATTTTTCCCGCGCCATGGATTTTCAGCATCCCCTGAATGGAGTGTAATCCCGAAATAAGGTGTAGAAAACTCGGTAGTTGGACAATGGGCCGTGTTGAAGTAGTCCTCTGTACCCGTTCCATAAATGGTTGGCAGGGGATCACCGTCAATGAAGATCATATCATCCCCTTCACCGTACCAATTGTTTTTCTCTTGTTTAAAGCAATCAATATTCAAGTTGCAACCGACATAATGCCCCCGACCTTCTGCTTCCAAGATCGTATAATTGTCCTTGCCGTCAAGATTCGGCTTCGCCCAAAGATCCAGCAGTTTCTTTGTGCCTTCAGGAGTGTTGAACCAGCTTTCTTTTTCCTCATGTTCTTCAGAGACAGGCGGATAAGGTGTTGTGGCTTTTTCGCGGTGCCAGCAAGCATGAAATCGTCCCATGTCCTCTTCCATTACGTCTACTTCTTCATAATCAACATAATAGTAAAAATGAATGGTTGTGTCGCTTTCGTTCAGCAGCTCGATTTTTGCGCCATCTCCAAAAGGCATTGCAAAGAAACAATTGAAACTCCGCCCGTCTTGTGGAGACATTGTCAAAGGAAGTGACCAGAAGTCCTTGCAAATTCCAAAGCCAATTCCGAAAAAGTCCCCAAGAGGAACTAAAACACTCGGATGCTCTTCCTGATCCCAGTACATTTTTAAAACCAGTTTACGAAAAATTGCTTCAAAATCATCATTTCGTGGGGTCAGTGTACACCAAATATGACGGATAGTACCACTGCCTTGGATCGTTGCAATATCAGCTGTTTGTCCAGACGGAATCTCGATCCAGTCAAAATTCCCTCCTTTCCTATCGTAGCTGGAGATTCTTTGCCGCTTACTAGCTCTTAGTTTCGGCAACTGCCCTAACGTGGAAAAAGACATTTTATCTACTCCTTTCGTAATCGAAACGTTTCACTCATTTCGATTATAAAACGGTTACATAACAATTGCAAACTTATACTGGTGCAAAAACAGACTCAGTAAATTCAAATGAATAAGGAAAGTAAAAATTGGTGGTTATCATGTTACTAAAAACGATATTTAACAATATAAAGTATAGAAAAAATGCGCACAACTATAAAAATGATCTGCTAATTTTATAGAGGTAACCAATGAGAAGGGGTAGAACACTTGAATTTTATATTTTAAATTTGAAATGGATAATCTTAGGCTGTTATCGGCATGATTTTGGGAAATTTTTACATTTTTTATACAAAAAATTAGATTTTGATAAGAAAAGAGAAAAAATATAACTTTTTCCCAAAAAAATCATCGTTAATTTTTAATAAAAGAGATTTATAGTAATTATAAACAAGTAATATAAATCACTTTTTCATATTGTTATAAGT
>NZ_CAJYCN010000025.1 GCF_913566895.1 Listeria ilorinensis
TTATGATAGTTAACCCAATCATTTTTTATATCATTTAAAACTACTCGATTATCAATAAATTCAAAAAATCCTACTGCTTTATGATATAATTCATCAGCTTCTTTCAATTTACCTTTATATAATAAATACTCTGCCTTCCTATAATAGGCTATATACTCTACTATAAAATTTTCATTTTCTTTTCCTAGCGCTATACCTCTTTCGATATAATCTAGCGCATAATCCATTTTATCTGCCCATTTTAAAAACAGAGCTATATTCATTGTTAATGCAATTTTCAAGCGATTATATGAAATAAAGCAGCTAAATTTATCGATTTCTTGCATCAATTTTTCAGCTACATTAATCAACGTTTCTGGTTCAAAAACAAAAATAATGTTTGATAAAATGAGTATATCAAAGTGGAACCACTCATCTTGCTTTTCTAACCTGTCCCAAATAAAAGTTACTTTCTCTTTCGCTAATGCTACATTATCAGTTTCAGTAAAAACTTTCACAGCTTCAAGTACTGCTTTTAGTTCTATTATCTGAATATCATCATTTTCTTTTAAAGATTCTCTCATGTTTTTAATTAAAGTATTTAACGGATCCTCATAAGTCGATAGTTTTAGGTTCCTAAATTCGTAAATTAGCTTTTCTTTTTCGGATACTGAGTAGCCGTTTTGATAATAAACGACTTCTTCCAACGATAATCCTAACTTTCCGCAAAACTCCAAGATTGTAGCATAACTAGGATTCATCTTATTTGTTTCAACTTTAGCCACACTTGATCTAGTAAGATTTTCAGTTACTATTTGATTCTGTGTCAGACCTCTAATTTTTCTTATTTCTTTTAAGGCCTCACCTATTGTTTTTGTCATATAAATCTGCCTCTCTTTTCGTTGTTTGTGTTTTCTTAGAATATACATTATATCCTTAAAAATGTAAATATAAATAAAAAACCGATTACTTTTTAATTAATGTAACATTAGGTTTCAACCAAATCATAAGCATTCGTAAATATTTTACAGTAATAAATTGACAGTTAAATATTTGTGAAGTAAGATGACGTTGTGGGTTAACTAGTCCCTAACTCATAATACATCTATCTTCTAGCTATCACACCTGGTTAGGTGATAGCAAAAGCACACCAGCAACTTACATATCCCTTGCTGGTGTGTTTACTTATAATAAAATCGACGTATTTTTTATTATCTATAAATAACAATCGCACTAGGAAATGGTGCGTTATCTTTTTTTGTGCCGTCTATATTAAACTTTATCCTGCCTTTTAAAAATCTTATTTCCGCTTTATCAAAAATACAATCATGCCAAATTTTTGTATCTGTACGCGCCGGAATTAAAAGGACAATTGTACCACTATGTGCTTTTTGACTTTCTTCATATGCTTTTCTAACGAACTTTGAAAGTTCTCTCCCATAAGGTGGATTACAAAAACAGTTTCCTGCCCAGCGGTGTTTTAAAGCACTGTTTTTTTGTGTGAAATAATTTCTGCATTTATGATTTTTCTTACTTGCCGCAACATCTGTCTGAAAGTGAAATTCCTTATTTAATTGATCAAATAATTCTTGCGGTGTTTCCCATTCATTACTATCACTACTAAAATGTATATTTTTACTTTTCATTTCTACACCTATCCCTGTTGATTAATTGTATTAATGACTTGCTCACTCACTAACCACTGTCCGACCTGATCCTTTTCAAGTTTCAAATCTAATAGATATTGATTATTGTTTGAACTATTTTCTGCGACTTGAAAGCTTGTCCATGCTCGAACAGTCACCGTACATTCTTGGTCTTTTTGAAAATAGTGCTCAATTTCATATTTTTTTAGTTCACTTTTTATTTTTACAGTTGAATCACTTCCGCTTGTCGCATCATTATCAAAGTAACTATAGAGATTTTCAGTCACATAGGGAAAAATATTTTTTGATCGGTCTTCTGAGGTCGTGTAATTATACTCTGCTTTTATAAAACCATCTATCGTATCTAAAATATCATCCGGCAAGCGATCATTTGAGCTTTTATCGCTAGTTTTTTCTTCCAATGCTTTATTTTTGCTTTGAAGTGTGATAATTTCATTATTCAATCCTTCTATAGCTTGTTTATCTTCTTTTTGTTGCTGTTTATAGGGTTTGAGTTCATCAACAATTTTACTTTCAGTGATGGCATAATGAACGTAATAACCTAATCCGAATACTGCTATAAATGCAATGATTGCTAGTATTTTATGCATGATGTTTTACTCCATTTCCGTTATAATCAGCTCCCCAGAGCCTTGCTTTTCAAGCTTCACCTCATATTCATTATTAATGATCATCCCAGTATCATTATCTTTATACTTGCAAATGAAATCCGCTTGATACCCTTTCTTAGTTTTATTTACAACTAGATTATTAATAGACATAAACTGATAATTTTTATTGATGGCTTTTACGTCTTTATCTTTTACATAATAAACAATTTCTTTATCTGATGCTGATGGATAAAGTTTATAAAAAGTATCGAGAAAAGTTCTAATCTGATCCATTTCTTTAGATGTAACCATATCCCCCTTGTTCACTGTTTCCGGTTTTTCATATGTGGATTTTTTTGGATTATCCGTTACAGTAGGGTTTTTAGTCACTACATAACCATTTGAATCTTCATGCACGCCAACTGTATAGCTTGTTTGAACATTCTTTTTACTGTTTGTTAAATATTGCGTAACTGAAAAAGAAACTTCATAATCTGCTCCTTTCGTCCCCTTCTTCGTTACATCTTTTACTTGCCAAATCTCAACATTTTTAGTATCTGTTTTTTCTTTGACTTGTTCCACAGTATCACTATTTACTTGAAGTAAGTTATCTTGCAAATAATCTTCAAGTTGTTTTTTGCGCGTCTCCTTGCTTTCAGGAGTTACATCATATGAAAAATAAATATTCACAAACCTATTTACGAACATTTCTACTCCTGAAACATCTTTATTTTTTTCCTCAATAATTTCTTTCTCTGTTACAGTATTTGTGTCTATCGCAGTAAAGTTATTATAGATTCCAAAAATTACGCTACCGATGAGTAGCGACCAACCAACGACAAGAAATATTTTGCGGTATTTACTCCGTGATATTTGTAAAGGTTGCGTTTTTTTCTTTTTCATTTTCCCATTCCTTTCAAATCCTATCTTTTAATTCTTATATTATTGTTCTGTAAAATATAAAAGAAGCAGGTACTTTTACCTGCTTCTTTTTGTTACTCAATACGACCTACTCCAACTATATGAGACTGCCAATAACTATTATTTAAATCAGCGTAACCGATTGGATCACCTGCATGGTACATCTTATTGTTTCCAACATAAATTCCAACATGTGTTATATATGTGCCTGAATTATACGTGCCAGTGAAAAATACCAAATCTCCCGGCTTCCCATCTTTTAGGTCGTGATGCTTTGTCGCGTCATATTGTTGCTGTGCTGTACGTGGTAAATTAATTCCTACCGTTCCATAACACCATTGTGTCAGACCTGAGCAATCAAATGAGCTTGAAGGAGTTGAACCGCCAAATACATACGGATAGCCTTGATATTTCAGTGCTTCATTCATAACCTTGCTTACTGTCTCATCATCAAAACTTGCAGGGTTTAAATACTGTTGCACCAGCTTCACATAATACATATTTCCATAGCCGTATCTCCAAAAGTCAGGATCAGCAACCGGATTAGAATAAGATACTTTTTTTCCACCACTTTTTTCTTTAGAAAATTCTTTCGCTAGATCCAACGAGTACTTACCGCCCTTTTCTGAAACAAAGCCAACAAATCCACCGCCAAAATTATACGATTGAACCGCGGTTAATATGTCGCACCCATTTTCTTCACAAGCTTTTACTTGCTCGGAAAAATACTTACATCCTTGTTTGATTGATGACTCTGGTTGTAGTGTATTTGGTGGTAATCCTAAACTTTCGCTTGCTTGCATAACATCATTACCTTTACCACCTGATTCAACTGCCATAATCGCCAACACATAATCAACATATTCACTAATTCCGTATTCTTTACAATACTTTTCTACTATCGGTTTGTATTTTAAGGTTTCCTCGGGCAACCCTATACTAATACTGGGTACTTCTTCATTTCCTTTACTACCATCACCAAGCATTACAACTGTTCCAAATAGAATTAAGCCAAATATTCCTACACCTAACAACGTTGGAATGAGTGCCCATTTCAGATACTTTAAATAGATCATTTATCTGTATCCTTCTTATCACGTTTCGTTAGCCAATCATAATCTGGAACAAATCCATCTGTTTTACGGAAATTATTTTGCTTCACAGGTTTTCTAGACGTTCTACTAGAAGGCGGATAAGACATATCCGGCGGCGGTGTTTGATTCACTTGCCAGCTTTTATCTGCTGATGGTGTCCGTTTCTGTAATTCTTTTGGTGCATCTGCCATTACATTAAAAGCTTCTCCAGTCGCACGATAGGAGGCGTGTGAAACTGTATCAGTAACTGTATTATAGGAAGTCGGAAGCTCATTTTTATCCGTTCCACTTGATCGATTTTTAAGTGTTTCATCTGCTCGAAGCCCAAGAGTATGTGAAGTATATGGCAATGGATTTTTATTCATGTATTTATAGTTACCAAGTTTTTCCCCGTCAATTTGATTTTTAACTTTGTTAAGTTGTGCATCTGTTGCCCGAGGTAATGGACGTTTTGCTAAATGCCTATCTAAATTCGTTTTTGCAATGGTATCAACAGATGTATTTCCTTTAATACCATTCGGCGTTAATCGATCTGCTGAATGCTCCAATTCTTTTCGCCGTTGGGCTTCCAATTCTTTCTGCTTTTTCTGCCCTTGAGTTCGTTTTTTGTACAATTCTGCTTCTCTTTGTGCGCGTCCTGTGTCGAATTCGTCTTTCTTTTTCTTCATGTTATTTTTTACGCGCTCTGGCATCTTAGCGACTTCTTTCGCCATATCACGAGGTTTGTTTTTCAAATCTTTCAAATCTGTATAACGTTTCCCTAGATTTTCAAATTTAGATCGATCTGTTTCCACATCTTTTTTACGCGTATTATCTTGCCGGGTAGCATTTCTATTTCTAAAACTTGGACGCTTCCTGCCAATCGCGTTTGTGACGCTTTTCATCATGCCATAACGTGCAACACCTTTAGCAAATCCGGTGACACTACCTGCGCCTTCTGCTTTCAAATGAACATAGCCTAACAATTCGTTTGTTTTAAAGAGAATTGCCACAAAGACAATAATTTGTACAATCATCATCCATAAGAAACTGCCATTTTCAGTTAAACCATACATCATATTTGATATAACCATTGAAATAGTTAAAATCAGTGTGATCCCAACTTTAGTAAATAAAGCATTGACTACTTTTAAACTTGCATCTAGCGCGGTTTTTTGTTGATTTGGAATTAATGCCGCAAGTAATGCAATTACTAAGAACATTACATAAATAATAAACATAATTTGTGCATAAATTGTCAAACCTGCTAGAACAAGTATACATACATCAATTACAAGATTTAACACAGATACAAGTAGCACCATTCCCAGCCGTTCAGGAACCATTTGAAAACCCATATTAGAATTCTCTTCATCTTCTACTTCATTTTTTGCAATATCTTCACGATCTGAATCATTGTCATATGGGCTTTGTGATAATAGTTCATCTATACGATCTTCACCTATTTTAGTTTCATCCATTGTTCCATATTGCAATATGAGATAAGGCTTTTTGATTTGGATTTCAAACAGCATATCACGCATGGCTACTTCTGGATTTTTTCCAGCACTGGGAGAATTAGGCATAATCATTTTAGAAGTAATATCTAAAACAGCTGTGTTAAAGTCTTTAGAAAAATCATTTATCTTGTTTAAATAACCGTCTGAATATGCAATGAATCCCATTGATCCTACTAACAGTACTGTAAAAATTAAAATCGCACTAATAGCTTTCGCAAAATGTTTTTTCAACATTCCGACCCATACCACATATGCCCCCAAAACAAGGATCAAAAACGGCACTAAAGAAGGGTATAAGCCAGATGCTTTAAAACCACTTTTATCTACACCTGCCAGCGCCTGAATATTTGTAGATACCGCCCCGATCATGTCACCAATAAAATCCAGTGAGTAAGCTTCTTGTAGCACATAACCAACTAAATAGCTTAATGCAACATTGATAGACCAAATAAAGCATGTAATCAGATACAGCGCATAATAAGCCGTGTGAGCTAGACCGTCGCCCCATTGCCAAGGTAACCAATCCCAGCCCATATCTACATAAAAATCTAGCTGGTAATTATCAATAGGATACTTACTATATTCCGCCACAACATTCTTCGTCTCTTCTATCCACGCATTGGCACTGACTGAAATAGGAGATTGCAAGAACACGAAAAGAGCCATAAAAAAAAGAACAAGTGTTATACCTGTTCCTAGTAGCCATTTTCTTCTTCTATTCAATTTTTCACCGCCTTTCCTTCATCTTTTCTTACTCAAGGTTATTTGTTGATTGAGGTGGTCGTGTATCGAATGCTTTAAACAAATCTTCAAAAACAGCATCAAATTTTACAACACCCGTTCGTCCTCGTATATCCTGAAACATACATTCGCCATTACTTAGATTTTTGATTTTCGCTACATTCTCATCCGTCATTTCTAAGTTGAAAAACTTAAATGTTTTTTCAATTTCTGTTAAATCAGTTGACCGGAAAGCAAACTTCATACCAATGTTATTTTTCATCTTCTCATCCAACAAATCATCTGTATTCTGCGTAATAAAGTAATCTGCCGCATTCATAGCACGCCCTGCACGTATCAATTTATTAGCTAGTGTTTTCCCTTGAGCAACCTGCAAAATCGCCCACGCTTCATCTAAATCAACAATTTTAAAAATAGATCGGTCTTGCTGAATAAACCGAAGTGCAAAAGTAGATATAACAATCATCATTACAACGCTTAGCATCTCAATTGTTGTATATTCTTCTAACTTAGTTTCTGAATCTGGTAATACCAAATCGGCAATCTGAAGCACATTCATAGGCTGATTAAATTGAATGGTTTCAGTTACATCACCTTTACTAAATAGCAAGTGTGCAAAATCATAATCTGTAAAGCTTTCAATATGACTAGCAATTTTTTCTGCTTCTTCATCATCCATATTTTCCAGCTCTTCAAGTATATACAATAAGCCCGGCTTTTCTCGTTTAGCTACCTCTCGAATTGCTTTTTTAATAATCGGAAAGCGAACACCATCACGTGTATTAATACCTGTCAGGAAGCTTAATACATCAATTGCTAAGCGTTCAGCATCTTTCCGATTATCCATAATAACAAACGGATCAAGTAGACCTTTGTTTTTTTCTTCACTTGTTAAATTTACAATATTTACTTGATTTTTAATAAAAACGAGGTCTTCTTTCCAGTTATGGCGTTCTGATTTCGGGTCAATCAACAAGACCTTTGCCCCAAACAATACGGCATTATATATTACTAGATTGTTAGCAAACGACTTACCACCACCGAGAGAACCAATAAAAGCACTTGCCAAAGCATTGGTAATGCTTCCTTTTACACCTTGCGCGGCTAACTCGGGACGAATTCTAACAGTCTTCCCTGTCTCGACATTATAACCTATATAATAACCATCTTTTTCTCCTAATTTTTGAGCACTCCCAAAACCCAAACTAGCAACAAAATCAGCTGTCACAAACTGTATATAATCATTCATATATCTGTCCGAAGTTGGTATAAACTCTTCATGAAGTCCCAACTGATCACCGTAAGGACGTTCTATTTTTATACCGTAATCATCGTAATAGTCTCGAACGTCATTAACTCGTTTTTGTAATTCTTCCTCATCACTAGCCGTTACTCGAATTACATAACTAAGTTTGTACATATCTTCTTTCGTGGCTTCTAATTTTTCTTCTAACTCGTTTGCGTCCTCACGCGCATAAAGCAAATTGTTACTTGATTCACCACCATTTTCCGCCGCGTGTTCGTCTAAATTTCCCAGCTCTTTTTTCTTATTCCGAACAGTAGAGAGAGCTTTTTTATTATCCATACATTCAAGATTGATAGAAATATCTATTGGGAAAGTAAACTGTTTTTGTTGCATATAGATAATTTCAGCATCAGGAAAGCCTAGATCACCCGTAATGTTACTTATACATAAATAAGTGGCATGCTCTTCCTTATCCCTATGAACAATACTCAAATGTTTATGATTTTCAGTAACAAATGAATCCGTTAAATTGATGATGTCATGATATTTCACAGTCTTTTTATTAGGTGCTGACTCATCTGTATATAAGTTGAATTCATATTTTTCATAATCTACACCGCGCTGTCCGTATAGGTGTTTAATTATATATGCCGCATCTTTCGCCTGCATTCGTTCAACTTTAAAACGTTTTGAAATCTTACTTTTTAAGAGCCGCTCCACTTTCGCATAACGTTCTATTTCATCCTTGTCGATTGAAACAAAATCACCTAACACATTTTTTTGAGCACTAGCTAAAAAGGTCTTAAAAGCCGCTTTGGTTTCGGAGAGGAAATTTTCTTTTGTGATCCTTTTTTGTTCTTCATTTAAAGTTAGCTTAAAGCCTAAGAAATAGCGGTATTCAAGTTCATTTTCACCATGTGTTTTTATTAATTCCTCGGTTACCTGGTCGACGTGCTGAATTGCTATTTCTTCTAAAGCGCCTTTTTTGATATGTTTTTTACTTTCTTCTTGCGTTTGGCGGATACTTTCCTCTGTTGCAATCGTTAATAATTGTAACTTACCTCCACGACTCTGTGCGATCAACTGCCGCAATGATTCAAAAATCGTATTTTTTGCATCATCACTTAAAAAGCCATAATTATACGCTTCTAATTCATAATAGGCATAACATTCACCACTAGTATTAAAGATTAAATTATTGTCAATAAGTTTAATCGGAAATGACATTTTCATCCTCCCTCATTGTTTTTACAATTTGAATTTGTTCATTAAGCGTAAAAGGGCGGTGCAAAGTAATTTTTTTCTGCCGGATCGTCTCTTTTTTCCGAAATTGATAGGCAACCACAGAATACAAATATTTGTATGGTTTTTTCCCTTCAAATGTTTTTTTAGATACAAACCACGCAATAGCAACCGGAATTGCAAAGTATTTAAACAGCACACTTTGGATCATGCTAAAAGGTGGTACATCACTTAGAAACATAATTACTACGAGCGAGCCAACAAACCAAAGAATTTGTGAACCTGTCACCGCAAAAGGTAATTTTATATCACCGATTGCGTGCAAAACCATTTCTACATTCCAAATCCTTGTATAACTCCTTACACGCCTATATTTATTTTTTTCGTTTACTTCTTCCACCTCGTCACCTCATTTTTTAAAAGGGAGCATGCGCCCCCTCCTAGTTAAATAGCGTATTAAACAAATCTACAAATACATTTTTTGCTACATCTGGCGCAAACACAAAGCCAATACCAAATACCGCCACAACTACAAAAGTAATAATTTGTACAAGCGATCTTTTCAGCAATAGCCAAATACCAGCCGCAACAATCGCAACTAAAGCAATTGGCTGTAAATTCATAGAGACCCATTCAAAAAAGTTTTGCCCGAAATTCAAACTTATACCTCCCTTCCCATAATTTTTTTGGGTGGTATTTAATATACTTCATCACCTCCCGCAAGTAGTGGCTTAATACCAAGAACCACAAAGCCGGCACGCTGTTTATAATTTGTAATGAATGTAATTGAGCACATAATTTTCCTCCCCGTATAACCGCCTGCCCACTCCTTTAGTATGACTTTATCGCCTGCTTGAAAATTCCGGTCATTTTTTCTTATCTCAAAATTTTTGTTTCCTGCCTTGACCTGTTCAAAGTAATCAGGTAAGATTTTTATTTCGTGCGTGATAATCGCTTTTCTTTTTTCTTCATCAAGGATCCAAAATGCCATAATTTAACCTCACTTTTTTCCAATAAAAAAAGATCGCCGGAGCGTTTTTAATTGTTGGATTATTTATCTAAAATGGAATTTAAAAATGCTTCAATTCCTTCATACACTTGTCCTTGCACAATTTTTTCTATCTTTTTTGTTTGGCGCTTATTAGCGAAACTAACCGCCGCAAACATAGTTATAAATACCAAAGCGCATACCATTAAGCAGGCGCTCATGACACTACCCATCATTTTTTCACACCTCACATACTCCTTTTTCATTTAAAAAACGTAGATATTTTTTTGTAAATTGAAGTAAATCATACGCGGACACATCTACACGGTAGGTTTTTGTGTGATACATGATTTTTTTTGTTGGATGATAGCTAGTTTTATAAATCGTGTAGCGTACATCTGAATTTGTCCGGATTGTTTTATTACCTCTTCCAACTTGCCGAAATGTTGTTAAACGTCCTTCTATATAAATTGTTGTATATTGCCCCAAATCGCGATAATAAATATACTGATATTCTTGATTACCTCGACTATTCGGCGTTTGTCTAGCTTTATTACCTTTCGTAAAGCCTAAGCGGCGTAGCTCCCCATCAAAACTTAACACAGCTATTCACTTCCTTCTTGTGTCATTTCTATGCCGACACACGAAACAATCTTAAACGGTCGGCGGTTACTGATCGTTATATAATAACCATAGTCATTATGAATGACCATACACATATGCGGCGTTTCACGAATTAAATAGATTTCATTGCGGCGACACTCAAATTCTTTACAAACTAGTTTTAAAATTTTCTTGTCCGTTAATCGCATAGAATTAATTACACAGAATAACATTACAAAGATTACTACGATAAGAATAAATATCGTTGAATTCAATTATTGATCACCCCTTGAATATTTTTTCTTTCTACTCACTTAGCAACCGAAAATTTCCCTTCCTCCCTAAACGTTTGATATTGCTTACTATAATCTTCTACCATTTGATGATGTTTTTCATTTATTTTTGCGCGGTCGATTAATTCACGTACTAAATCTTCACCCATAATCTGCCCAATTTGATCTACTACCCACAAGCTGGGAGCCGTGGCTTTTTCTAACCAACTTAACAACTGTGTAAAATCTTTTATCTTTGGTTCAACTACTAGCTTAATTCGTCCAACGTCACGCATAAAGACCTCCCACGGTCTCCACGTTTTCCAACGTGACCGCGTGGCATCGTTTTTATTGCGTACCGCAAAACGCATATAGTAAGAAAGTGTGCCCAGCGCAACTTTTCCCACATCTGGCTGTTTAATCAATTCATGAACAATCGCGACTGCTTTCGCCTGTCTGAATCGCAATTCATACCGGTTCCATGAAGTTGAAAGCATTTCTTGCGCTTTCTCACCAGTCAAACCCAATTTTTCCACTCGTTCATAATGCTTTTCATAAAACACTATATAGCATTCACTTTCAAGCGACCCAAAAACAATAGTGCTTCCTAAGCTTTCGCCGCTGGCAAGCTCAATGCCACCGTGCTCCCTGCCTTTTCGTAATCGTCCTACACACTCCCCTTTCTTTGTTTTTTGAATAATCGTCTTTATATCAAAGTATGTCCGTCTGTCGTCAATAGCTAAATCAAGGCGCGTAACATTGCTTGCATATTTCACAACATCTTTAAAAAAGTCAAACCAAGTCGCCTTTCTGCCTTCTAAAAAGTTTTCATATTGCCGGCAACCTTGTCCACTCATTAAAACTTGATAATGAGGTTTATTACCACTGTTTTCTAAAACTCGAATATCTCCGAACTTTAGACAAGCACTATAGCCTTTGATGCCTTTTCCCTCGTCTTTTTGCATGATCGCCATAGGAATCCTTAACAGCTTTTCGCAAATATCTTTTAAGGTGTATTCCATCACCGTAACCTGCACCCAGTCAATGCATGAAGTGAGGTGCTCGAGCACGGAACGTGCATTTTCTGCCCCCCTATTAGTGGCGGGGGCGGAAGCCTTACTTACTGTCATTTTTCTATTTCTCCTTTTCCATCTTCTTCTATTGCGCGCCTTTCAGCCGCGCAAGTTTGTTCTTGCTCGTTCGCTATGGCTCCGCCCGGCACCTCCAGCGCCGACGCGCCCAGCGCAGAACAAACAAAGCTTTCCTGAATTTTTTCTAAAAATTGATAGTTTGGAGGAACAAAAGGAGCGTAAAAGGTCTGAACACAACTAGTTACGCCTTTAATGTAGCAATAGCCACGCCCTGCTTCCCCTGTGGCTACATAACGCTTAGGCAATCCCTTAAACGTCATGCGGTAGCCATCAGGTGATAAGTCTCCAAGCACAAAACGTGCGCCTAATTGATCGCGAATATCTGCCCTCAATGCGTCCGCGTCTGCCCGTTGCATGCCAAAAATAACAAAAAAGCCCATTTGTCTGCCTTTCAATGCGAGATCAGACAATTGCGCTTCTACCTTGTGTTTTTCTTTCTCTAGTTTTTTTGAAAAAGCTAAATATTCATCAAATATAATCACTACTGGAGGTAAACCATAATAAGAGAAATCTTCTCCAACCTTATAATTAGGCAAGGTTTTTACATATTCATAGCGTCTTTCCATTTCTGCAACTGTCAGGCGTATAGATTCCGCTATTTTATTCATATTGGTTTGAACCTCATGAACCTTTGTAAAGCCGTCAATAGATGCTAGATCCGCCAAATCGGCATTTTTAGGATCATAAATTTTTAGGCGTGCATCCATTTTTAACAGTGCAGAGATTAGGCTTAACATAAAATAAGTCTTTCCGCCACCAGCTTCCCCTGTGATGAGTGCCCCAGGTACTTTACTAACATTCCACTTCAAGCCCTTCATAAGCGGTATAATGTAATCCTGTGGCTTCATGTCCGCTATTTGCAAACGGCTTTTATAAATATGAAGGCGTATATGATAAACATAGTAATAGCCGTCCTGTTTCATCCCTACAACATCCGCATGAAACATAGCTTCTAATTTGGTACTTAAATTTTCTAATTCACTTTGAAACGCATAGCCGCCCATATAACACGCAATATACAAATGATCCCCGTGCATTTTAAAACGTATCTTAGCCCATGTCACCATTTCACGCTTTACTTTCGCCCTGATTTTTTCGTTGAAGGCGTTAGGTTCTTCCACATCATTCACTTGGTAGAATTTACTCTGCCAAATCATTTGGGATAGTCGTTGCATAAAATAGAGCCTTTTCCAAAATGGAGCAACGCAGAATCCTATTAGAAGCGTAATAAGCACCGCTACAAGCAAATTCATCAGGCTATTATGAAGTGCCGCCTTGTTGTTTATCATGTCAAAATTAAGCAATAAGAACCGCGCTTCTAAGATTAAAAACACAACACCAAAAATACTACTAAACAGCCTCAAAAATAAATGACGCATCCACGGCTGAATTTTTGAACCGTGATATTTCATGCTACACCACCTTTTACAATTAGCAACAAAAAAAGGCGGTAAAGAATGTATTATCTTTTACCGCCTATCTTTATTTTTCTATTATTTTTTTACTACGCGTTCACCATCAGCATTAGCAATTTGATCTGCCGGACTAGCTGGCAAAATGTCTTTCGCTTCAAAGTTCTCAACAATTTTACCCCAAGCGCTGGCACGTTGGCCATTTCCGCCATCAATAGCCCCTGATTGTACACGCGGAGCATATACCGCACCAATCATTTTAATACGGCCGAACGGCTTAATGTTCGGGCGCTGATTAGTTTCGATTTTAATTGGATAGCTACCATCTCTTAAACCTGGATTATCACCCGCAACATTAAAAGTGACACTTTCAACTTCTTTCGTTTGATAATTTTCGTTTACTTTGAAATTGATAAGAAATAAATTTCCAAAAATTTCTTTTACTTGCTCTTCTGTTAAATTGATTTTCATAATTAAATTCCTTCTTTCAGTTTTATTAATTTTTATTTAAGAACTTAGCAGATCCAAAGCCTTATCAAGTTCCAATTTTTTTAAAATGAATACTTGGCAAAGTGCTAGAAAAAATAACATTAATTTCTACATTAAGACCATTTTTAACTTCTTTCTTCCTAGAAAATCTTTAATTACACGCATAGTTTTTTCCATTGTCCAATTACTCACACAAATCAATGAAAAATCACGATTATCCACGCCTATCACGTCAATTACTTCTAAATAAGCTTGATCAAAACTAGTACAATAAACCGTAAAAGCTTGTTTATTTCCGTTTACTTTCGCAGTAGCTAAGTAAGCTTTATTTGGCATTTAAACCACCTCACATATAAATTTTATCGTTTTCAAGCGGAAAAACCGGCTTTTCTTTTTTAGTTTGTTTTAAATGGACTCTCATACCATAAATTGAGGTTACAATTACAACAATAAGCCCAATCGCAACACCTAAAAAGAAGATAGAGCCTGTATAGATTGCTGTGCATATTAATCCAAATATAATCATACATAAATAGGCTATAGCTGTTACTTCAAACAGGATTAGTAAAATACGTAAGAGTTGCTTCATTTTCTTAAATCACCTCTAACTTTTTTTATTAAGTGCTTGAACAAGTTTATTTTTTAAAGCTTCATCGACCCAAATACTTACCGGATTTTCTGAATCTCGTTCTGGCTCAAGTAAAAGTAAATGTAAGTCTTGTTGATGATCATAACCAATAAATATCCTTGCACCATCACAATTATTGAATTGCTCTTCTAAAAGCTCCATCTCTTCCAAACTAATCACCTACCAAAAAAGGGAAGCAATGATAAGTGTCTCTCTTTCTATTATTTGTTTTTCGTTCCTTTGCGTTTTACTAAATACATGCCAGTTGCACCAATCAAAGTACCAGCAATCAAATACAGCCAATCAGTACTTGAATCACCAGTTTTTGGCAACGGGGTTACAGGAGTAGGGATCTTTGAGTTTGTAAATTCTAGGTTGATTTGTTTCCCATCCTCTTTAACGGAAACAGTCTGTGCTTTCGCGTCCATTTCATACCCGTCAATTGTTTTAGTTTCCTTTACAGTGTAGTCTTTTAAATTAGCAGGTACATTTTTAAAGGTACATTGCCCTTTATCATTCGTGGTTGTCGTCATGATTAACTGCCCGTTTGGATCATACAAGCAAAACTCCACACCTTTCAAAAGCTTTCCGTCACTGCCTTTTTTAGTAACAACAATATCAGACTTAGCAAGCTTGTTGTAAAGCTCTGCAGACGCAGAAGTCACTTTAACTTCCTGCCATGCATATTTTAGTGAAACATCTTTATCCGCACCTAGAACATAACCAAATGGCGCTTTAACCTCAATCAAAGTATAATCTCCCAAATAAAGTTCTTTAGACTCGGCATGTCCGTCTTTGTCTGTTTTTACATGGTCGACCACTTCCCCGGCTTTCGCCCGAATTGTGCCATCTGGTGTAATGATGTCCGTTTTTGCGACAATATCATATTCAACATTTGGCAATAATTCATCCGTATAGATCAACTTGTTCACATCCGTTTTTTCAGCATCTACCGTTTCGCCGTACTTGTCGATAATGATTTTACCCATCTGTGGAGTATCTTCACATTCAACAACGACTTCCGATTCATCACCAGTAACCACGAATGGGATCAGTTCTTCATTCAAAGTATAGCCAGCAGGCGCTCTTACTTCTTTCAAGAAATAATTACCCGCAACGAGTGGATAAGGGGTGTTAAAAGAACCGTCTGAGGAAGTTTCAAAAGTGCTCAACTCTAACGGTGTTGGGTAATTGATTTTTTGAGTAATCAAATTCCCTAATGCGTCATAAATTTGGAATTGTGCGCCCGCCATTGGGATTACTTTTCCGGTTGTCGCATCTTTCTTTACTACTTTAATATCCGAGCATTTCGCAACATCTTCAAGCGTATAGTAATACGTCTTACCTTGCGTATCTACTGTGATTTTGAAATCAGGAACAGGCTTGAACCCCTCAGGCGTTACAGATTCATGAACCGTATACGTATCATAGATAACCTCGTTCAACTCAATTCGTCCGTTCTTGTCAGTAGTTGCTGTATGCGTAACTTCTCCAGTCGTATCACTTGTGAAGGTGAATTCAGCACCTTCTAAAGTTGGTAAAGCACCACCTGAATAATTTCCATCATCTGGCAATCCTTGTACTTTTGTTAGAACAATATTACCTTTAATCACATCTTCTTTAGAGGTTGTATCCTCAATAAAGACTTCTTGCGTTTGGTTGTCTTGCGTTGCAGTGATTTCCTTGACTTCATTGTTCAAGTTGTACCCTGTGGGAGCCTTTGTTTCTTTTAAATATACTTTTCGTGATGTTGAGTTATTGAAGCTATATTTTTTACTTAATGCTGAATTGTCTTGTACTGTCATGGTTTCAAGTGGCTTTGTACATTCTTTATCATCATAAAGAGTATATTCCGCACTGTCTAGAGTTGCGGCACCTTGCGCTTTATTGCCAGTTTCCGCATCTTGTTTGTTTAACTTGACTTGGAAAAAGGCTTCTTGATTGTTAACATCTAATGTTGTCGTTTCTTTTGCTTTGATAATAAGTGTCTTTGGTGTCGAATCAATAGTATAACCCGCTGGAGCTTTGGTTTCTACAACTTGATAATTACCTACAATCAAATCGTTTAATGGTGCTTTTCCGTCTGTACCAGTTGTAACAGTTTTATCAAAATCATCACCTGTTACATGATACTGTGCGCCGGAAAGCGTTTTTCCCGTTCGTTTGTCTTTTTTGACAATTATTCCATCACCTTTTTGTTTCTCAAACTTAGCCGTAACATTATCTACTTCGAACGGATCGCTAACACCACCAGCCTTCATTAATGTTTGTGTATTAGAATCATTAGGGGTAAATTTTAATGAAGACATTTTACAAACATCTGTAGTTACATCAAATGACACTGTACCATCATAATCAGCACCAGCAACAAGTTTCCAATCCTCACTAGCTTCTAAGGTAACATTGCCAGTATGTTTTTTTCCATCATGTGTAACAGCCGCAAGTCCTGAAGGCAGTGTGAAATGTTGGTAATTCGTACTGCCATTACTTTCATATGTCGTTACATAATCCTTAGTTTCTTGTCGCTTTGTAGAAGCATTCCATGTTGCAGATTGATTAGTATTACTAATTCCAAAGTCACCCAAAGGCGCTGTTTTACTTTTGGCTTTATCTAGCAAATATTTTACTCCAGAATCATTTGCCATGGCTGGAGAATCAAAATTCCCTAGATAGAAGTTGAGCGCAACATAAGTGTCAACGTAATTTTTTTCGCTCGTTCCATTTCGAGGATACCCATAATATAAAATATTCATAATCCCTTCATCATTATAAACAGATTGAGCATAAGCCATATTCACAGGATATTTTTTTGATGGTTCAATACAAAAAGCTGGCTCTCCATCAACTTCAATATAAGCGGTACTCGTTTCATATCCACCGTACCAAGCGCTCATTTTTCCCGACGAAGTCCCACTTGCTTTTAAATTCGAACTAGGCTTATATGAGCTACTAATAACTAAACCATCCTGTGTTTGTCCAACCTTATACATCTTATTTTCTGTTGTTTGTGCTAAAACAGATAGTGATGGTAAAAATGTTTGAACTACAACCAAAACAACCGTCATCATCGCTAACAACGGTTTCCATTTAATATTTCTCATTTTATCCTCCTTGTTTTTTTAATATTAACTAGCACCTTATTTTGTAGGTGAACGAATACTCATTTACATCCCTACCTTTCTTTCAAATAAAAAAAGCAACCTCATAAAATGTAAGGTTGCTTAATTGATATTTAATTACCAGCCCCAATAGTCATTAGTTCCACCATTAGATTTATTTTGTTCACTGCCATTATCAGTATAATCATCTGTATTATAACTATTAGAGGAACTCCCTGCTGAGGACGAACCGCTACTTGAACCACCTGATGAATTATTACCGGATGAAGAACTTGATCCGCCTGATGATGATTTACCACTTGATGAAGAGGAACCCGAACCGCTGGAAGATGAACCACTATAATTATTTGAACTTGAATTTCCTGAACTTGACGAACCACCACCAGAACTACTATAGCTATTTGAACTACTTGAACCGTTCGAGTTTCCAGCGTTTCCGTTATCTGATGAAGATGAACTGTCACTTCCTGATGAAGTTGATCCGGTATCATTTGGAGCTTGCTCACTTGCCGCTTGCGCCTGTTCTTGTGCTTTTTGTACGGCTTCATTTTCACTAGCTGTTATTTTATCATTTACAGATGTTAATTGATTTGAAAGGTCATTTTTAGCTTTTTCTTGTTTAATCGCATCTACTGCTGTTTTTGCTTCATCATATTCAGTACGATCACTACTAGTCAGGCTTTCTTTAGCCGTTAAAGCATTAACCTTATCTGTGGCTGTTTTTATTTGTTCTTGTTGTTTTTTCGCTTCATCAATTGTTTTTCTCTGTTCCGTCACAAAAGCCGCTTTTTCCTTTTCTAAAGCAGTTGCTTCTTTTTCCACCGCCTGAATATCAGCATCCGTTACAAGAGCCCCATTGCTATCTAACAAAGCTTTTGAATCATTCCGAAGAATCACCATTTCATTCACTGTTTGAAGATCATCTGTTAATGTTTGATATTGCTTACTAGTTTCAGTATTCATTTTTTGACCTATAAACTGATCATTAGCTTTATCTAAAAGTTTTTTTACTTTTTCCGTTGTAACATCTTCTTTTATGAATTCCTTTTTAGAATCTGCGTAAAACGCATCTACTTTTTTCTGATATGATTTAATATCTTTTTGTATTGTTTCAATTACTAACTGTTGCTTTTCCTCTGCCCGTACAGTTTGATAATGCGCAACAAAATAGCCAATTCCAACAGCTAAGACCGTAGCACCTAGTATCGTCCCTATAGTAATTTTAGCTTTTCTAGATAACCCCGTTTTTTTATGTTTCATTTCTGCCCATCCTTCCATTTTATGTATTTTCATTATAATATAAACTTGTATTCAATAATAGTTCTTTCTATTTTTTGTCATATTTCTGTTTATAGACTGAATATAAAATCTACAAAAAATAGTATAGTTGCAAATGCCCAACAAAAACTAAATATCATCATAAGACCATCAGTAATTTCCTCTCCCATTTTCTCCTTATTGCAGATGCAATATATAATTGCACCATCATACAAAACAGTAAATATACAATATACAAGTTCCAACACCTTTAAACATCCTTTCGCTTTGTCACAAAACAGAGGTAAAAGGAAAGAAAGCCTTATATCCTGTTCTTTATTTCAATAGTTTTTAGGAATATTTCTATCCCTGTCTTTATGGCAAATTTTATTATATAAATAATAAGACTTCTGTGATTAGTAAAAGAAACATTAAACTAACTACGATTATTTCTGATTTTTTTCCAGTTGAATAAATTTTAAAAGCTATTGGCTTATCAGAAAAAGGTAATAACCATTTAATTCCCGAAACACTAAATGTATCTTCAAATATATGAAGAAAGTAACCACAAGCTATCATTTCAAAAAATAAACAATCTGTAAAAAAGGCAATTAGTATCATTAAGCTAACGGCTAGAAGAGAATGTGTCATTCCACGGTGTCCAAATACTTTTTTAAAGACTGTGGGAATAATAGGAATGCGTCTGCCTATATAACTATTTGGTTCATCAATATCTGGTAATAACGCTCCTAACGCAAGCCCTGTAAGTGCTATAGCGTTTATATCATTCGTTACCTCCATAATCGGCAATGCAATAGCAAAGGTAGTAATCAAATGCCCTTTATACCTCATTTTTTATACCCTCACTTCTCCAATAATTTGGCAGTACTTTTAATGATTGAAAAGCTATATCATAAAGCTTTTTTGCAGAAGAATAAATTAATTTATCATCCGAAATAACTACTTTACGTAAATGATCAACTAACACCCCATCTTGAATAGTATAATGAAAGAAAGCAATTTTATAGGCTATTAGTTCATCTTTTATATCCAACGCAATAACTTCCCAAAACCATAGATTTCTTTTATAAAGATAGCTACCTTGTCCCCCACGAATAACAACAATTATTTGTGTTTCATACAAAGGATTTGGAAAAATCAATAAATCTTCTTCTGGTTTATGTGATCTATGCAAAATAACAGCATCTTGAATCAAATCATAACTACTGATACTATCTTGCTCCCTCATGCCAAAACTAAATTCTTCAAAAATAAATTTTTCTACTAAAGAATTCATTTTTCTTTCACCTCTCGAATCAACCGCCTTTTCATTTAAAAAGCTTTTCAATATTTCGTGCATTGTTTTCCGCCTTCTCTTTTTTTGCTAAGTAATAAAATAAGCGACTATGGCAATAAGTATAATCGCTAAAAAATTATGTATAGACTTAAAAAAGTCTGATAGAACCGCTACCCCCTCCATAGGTGCCTACACTTCCTATATGTAGCTTTACCTAATCATCGGGATCACCGCCGCATCTTGATAAGGGAGTAGATGCTCTCCAAAGTATTGAATTTTAAGTCAAGGAATTTATATAACTTGTAAACTCTATAGAATTTATAAGACTAGTAAATTCACTTGCAGGAATTTTAAATTTGCGTCTAATTTGTTCATCTGAATAATGCTTTATTTTTTTGTAAACAAAATACTTACGAACAGTAAACTTG
>NZ_CAJYCN010000026.1 GCF_913566895.1 Listeria ilorinensis
GTAAATATAAAAATGAATTTGTCACAAAATGTTCTAAAAAGAATAGCGTGCGTTAAGTTTATTCCCAAATAAAGGATTTCTAATACGCTATTATTAAATTAATTGAACAGTGCGATTGTAAATGAAGGAGAGCCACGATGGATAATATGCATAAACTATACAACACAAAAGATGTTCATAAAGAATTTCATCCACAACGGTTAGTTCAATTATTAGCAAAGTCTTCTTTATCAGCTAATACGCTGGAAATAGAAAAAGGTACAAAAATGATTGAGGAGAATCATTTAGCTGATAAGGTTTATTTTGTTATGAAAGGAGTCGTGGGGATAGAGAAAGAGTCAGAGATTTATGCCTATTTGCCACAAGGAAATTTCTTAGGCCTAGAAAATATGGTATCAAGCGAGCCCCCATTTTTTACTTTTTATGCATGTACAAAACTTGAAGTGCGTGTATTCCTGCGTGAAGAAGTTAGGCAGTACCTGGGATATCTTCAGGAGGGATGGCTTTTTCTCTATGCACAGGTACAAACAATGAGGGATTATATTCGAGACTGCCGTTTGATAAAAAGAGAAAAAGGGGATAGAAAGATTTTTCTAACGCTGGCTCTTATGAAAGAAATTTTCCCAGACGAATTACTGGAAGAAGTGAAGTTTAACTATCGGGAAATAAGTCGATTTGCCGGAGTGAAAGAAGATACTGTTAGAAAAATTTTGAGAGAACATCCCTATCTTCAAACAGAATCGTTAGAGCGAGGTGAAAAGGGTGCCAACTAGTGATTTGAGCAATCATATTCAAAAGTATGCATTAAATAAGCACACTCTTTTTGAACAGATCAGTCATGACAAAAGTGTGCTTTCTAAAAAAAGAGCATATAAAAAGAAAGAGATTTTAAATCAAGAGATCGCATTTGATCAAACCATTTACTATATTGAAAAAGGATTTGTGGCTGCGTCGTATAAAGGAAGAGTGACGCACTGGTATGAAAGTGGGGATTTTATTGATTTGGGTTATATTTTATTCGAACAAGAATTTCCATATACATTAGAAGTGAGACAACCTTCGGAAATCATACATTTTAGAAAAGAAGATCTCATTAGTTGGATGGTCGGTCAAAATAAGGCACATATTTTTGTGAAACTCGCGTATGAGAACATCACACAAAAACTGTGTTATCCCTTCTATTATCAGCAGTTAATGAAAAAAGAAGAAAACTTAGAAAAAGTTATTAACCTGTTTTCTGCCCCATATGTAAAACCATTATCAGAAGAAAAAGTACTGCCTCGAGGTCTTAATAAAGGGATATTATGTGACCTTTTTTTTGTAAGTTATTCTTATTTTTCCAAAGTATTAGCAAAAGCTGATCTTAAATTAAGTTGGAAGAACGGACAGACAAGAACTTTACAGATCCAAAAAAATTCGTCTTCCCATTAAAGGGTACGTTCTATGAGTAAAATCCATTGGAGAAAAACGGATGATAGGGGAAATCAAACAAAAATGGAGTGAAACAACATGAAAAAAATATTTATTACGGTCTTAGTCGGTGCGCTATTTGTAGCGATGAGTGTACCTGCGGCCGCAGCAGAAGAAAGTTCCACGACCACTACACTGAAGGAAGAAAATGTTCAGGTGGCGGAAACAGAAGAAACAGACACTAATACCTCAGAGGAAACGAATGTCTCCACTGTTGTCACTGAAGAGTTGGATACGCCAGAGGCTCAAGATGCGTCTGTAGCAGAAAACTCAAAAGTTGATTTCTCACTTAAAGCATCGGCAGATGAAGTCAATATCCCAGACCCAGCATTGCGGAAAAGTATTACACAAGCACTGGGAAAAAGTGATGATGCGGTAGTTACAGAAGAAGATATGAAACTGATTACAAAGATAAATAACACCTCTACCACAGTTAATTCTTTAGAAGGCTTACAGTATGCTACCAATTTGAAAGAGTTAGGTTTGTACAACTATTCTGGTGCCAGTGCAATAAATGATTTATCACCAATTAGCCAGTTAACTATGCTGGAGAATCTTTATCTAGAAAATGCAGCTATTTCTGATATAACTCCTATTTCAGGGCTAACAAATCTTACAAGTTTATCTTTAGCAGGAAATAAGATTCAAGACATTTCTATAGTAGCCAATTTTACGAAGTTAACATATTTGGGATTAAGTGAAAATTTGATTGAAAATATTGATGCGTTAGCACAACTAACAAATCTTACATCTTTACAGATGAATGGTGCATCCGTGAATTCTATTGGAGAGCCTGGAAAAACAGGAAATGCAATTTCTGATTTAACATCGTTGTCCAATTTGACGAACTTGAAATACTTATCTCTGTGCGGCTATGATGATGCCTTGACAGATATCAGTCCTTTAGCTGGATTAGTTAATTTGAAGACATTGAATATTTTTGATAACAAAATAGCAGATGTTTCAGTTATTGAGAATATGACGAATTTAGGCACGTTACAAATGGATGATAATGCTATTAAGAATTTACCAGATATGTCGAAGTTAACATCTTTATATTGGTTAGGCGTGCGAAATAATCCTCTAACAAATCAAGCCGTGGAACAAATTGGGGGGATAGGTGGTAGCCTTCAGAATTTATTATTAGGTTACGAAGGTTGGTCTTTTGCACCAGATGTTGATAATATTGAGCCACTAGCCAATTTAACCAGCTTATCTTATTTGCATCTTTGCGGAACAAGTGTAGCAGACCTTTCACCGCTGTCTAACTTGCCACTTACTAGTGCTCTTTTATATTCTAATAAAATAGCAGATGTTTCTCCACTTGCGGGCAAACAGATGAGAGAATTAAATCTGAATAACAATCAAATCACAGATATTTCTTCCCTAGATTTATCTGCTATCAATTATTTTATTGCTCACAACCAGAATGTGGCGTTGGAAGATGGTTACCAAAATGCCCCAACAGCGGTAAGCATTGCTGAAAGCAGTGGCGCAGTACCAGGACTCACTTGGACAACCGCCGGCAACTACACGAATGGAACGCTAGCATGGGATAATCCTGGTGCGAATCAGGTGAATTTCGCCTCGGCAGATGGTCTTTTTACAGGAACTATCAAGCAACAAGTGAATGCAGGCGATCCACCCATTCTGACATCCAGCATTGTCGTGAAATATGTAGACGAAGAGGGCAATGAACTTGAAAGCGCCGATACGTATACAGGAAATGTTGGGGACAGTCAAACGATTGAAGCAAAAGCAATTGCTGGTTATACGCTGAAAGAGGGACAAACAAGTCCACAAACGCTCACCTATACAACAGACGCACAAACGATTGAGTACGTCTATGTGGCAGATCCAGCTCCAGCAACAGATTCCACAATTACCGTCAAATATATGGATGAAAATGGATTGGAACTGACAAGCAGTGATATGTATACAGGAAAAATTGGCGAGCAAGAAACGATTCAAGCCAAGGATATTGCGGGATATGTTTTAAAAGAAGGACAAACCAACCCGCAAAATATGATTTATACAAGTGAAAACCAAACTGTGACCTTTATTTATGTGTCTAGTGCTACTCCAGCGAATAATGACGCAGATGCACCGACACCTAGTCAGCCAATTGCCGATGGAAGCACTTCACAACAAATCGCCCCAGCAACAAAAACAAACTCTGTAATAAACAGCACTGTCACAAGCCTTCCAAAAACAGGTGATACTCCAGCAACCTTTATTTGGATTGGATTAGTGTTAATGGTTCTGGGTGGTTATGGATTGAGAAAAAGATGGACTGAGAATCATAAATAATCTTAGCAGGTATTATCAGTAAAAGTTTAGACTACAAGTAAAGTGTATATCACGTTACTTGTAGTTTTTTGATCTTAGTAGAAAAAGTTCGATATTTTGACACAAAAAAGATAGATATGAGTTTGTATATGTATTTTTTTACTATTATTTAAGATATATAATTTAATTGGTTATATAAAAAATATTAAAAAAGATATAAATACATCATATTTAGGGGCGAGCGATGTAAAACAACTAGGAGGAATAACAGAATGAAACTTTCAAGATTAGCATTTCCCACTATTTTGATAGTAGCTTTACTAAATCCTTTAACAATTCATGCGGAAGAAAAGGAGGAAGAGCAAAGCCGATCCACTGAAACACAGTTACAAGAAAAAAAGGGACAAGAAGTTGAAAGAAAGCTTCAAGGAACCACACAAACTTTTAATAATCTATTTCCAGATGATAATTTAGCAATGATTGTAGCCAATATTCTTCGGAAGCAACCAACCGATACAGCAACCTCAGCAGAATTAAGTCAAATAAAAAGTCTATATTGCTATTATGAAGATATTCATAGCATGGAAGGTATAGAATATTTAACTGAACTAGAAACCCTTTACTGTGGTGATAATCAACTGACCGAATTAGATATTAGTCAAAATTCAAAATTAACAACACTAGATTGTACAAATAATCAGTTAGAAAAACTAGATATAAGTAAAAATCCTAATTTAGTATTTTTGAATTGTTGGTATAATCAACTGACTGAATTAGATGCTAGTAAAAATCCTAATTTAAAAACATTGGATTGCAGATATAATCAGTTGATGAATTTAGATATAGGTGATAATCCGAGATTAACATATTTGTACTGTTCAAATAACCAATTAACTGAACTAGATGTCAGCTCAGTTTCTAATCTAGACAGTCTTTATTGCGAGTATAATCAACTAACGAAGTTGAATGTTAGTCAAAATTCCATTCTGAGCACTTTAAGTTGTTCGAATAACCAACTTAGCGAATTAAATGTTCGTGAGAATCCGCGTTTATTTTCTTTGGATTGTTTTAGCAATCAGTTAACAGAGCTAAATCTTAATGAGAATCCTAACTTAGCTCACCTTTACTGTGCTGATAATCAACTAACTGAAATAGACATCAGTCAGAATCCCGATTTACGATACTTCCATTTTTGTAATAATCGGATCCAAGATTTTTCTTTCATGAGTTTGAATAGTTCAATAGAAGGTTACGATGCAACAGGTCAACAAATTACTATGATGGAGCAAGAAAGTCAGGAAGGATTTCTACAAATACCAGTAAGTCAAAATTTAAAAGATGAACATGGAAATAGGATGAACATTTCGGTAACTGACGGAGGAGTGTATAACGCAACTACAAATACGATTACATGGACAAACTTAAGTAAATCTGGAAGTGTTGAGTATGCGTTTCTTTCTGATAGCGGTGTGTGTTCGGGTACAGTTACGATCCCTTATCAAGAACAAACATCACAAGCTGTTACTTTAACTACTGATAAGGAAATCACATATGATGTATCTGACATTATTTCCGAGCAGCAATTTTTACAGGATATTTTGGCTACAACAGAAGAAGGAAATGAGCTCTCTAGTAATTTTGAGTCAGTAGTTGATTTTTCAATACCAGGAACTTATGAAGTGACAGTTACAGCCAGTAATGAGACAGATTCCGTAGAGCAGCTAGTAAATGTTCATATTGTAAATGATGATCAAGATAATAAACCTTCAAATAATACGCCGAATGGGGATTTGAATGTGCCAGATTCCAGTCAGCAAGCTGATTCAGATTTAGATATAATTACTCCAAAAGAGGCGGGAATTGATGTGAACCAAGATTCTCCAGAAACTAAAGCACAATCTATGACAGTTTTGGAAAAGAAGAGTAACGCCCAATCAGCATTACCAGAAACCGGTGACCGATCAGAAATAGGATGGGTGATTTTAGGAAGTATGGCGATCCTTTCAGGTTTCTTGATTTTTAAAAGGAAAAAATAAGCTAAATAAGAATTCCTCACTTTCCTTAGTATGCGAAAGTAAGGAATTCTTTTTTTGTCAATTTAAAGCAGCTATTTTAGTTTTAATTCTAAAAAGTAGATAGTTTGCTAATTAGTTCTGGTAAGTGAAGCTGAAAAATAATGCAGTCGCTCTTCTTTTGTTTTTGGGAAATTTTTTAGCTTCTATAGATTTGAAAATTTAGAAGATATATAAATTGAAACAATAAAAATGAATTTGTCACAAAATGTTCTAAAAAAAATAGAGATTTTTAATTTAACTCCCAAATAAGAAATGGCTCATAGGATATGATTAGACCATACACTACGCACCAAAAAAGAAAACCAAGAAGTCTCTCTTTCTCCAATATTAGCTGAGTTGAAGAAAGCGAACGATAGGGGAAATCAAACAAAAAATGGAGTGAAATAACATGAAGAAAATATTTATTACCATCTTAGTCGGTACTCTATTTGTATCTCTGAGTGTGCCAGCAGCGGCAACAGAACAAACAGGTTCTTCCACAATGATGTCAGAGGAAGTCAATCCCTCGAATACCGCAATAGAAGAGGCTGATACAGATACAGCCACATCGGAGGAAGTGGCGAATCCTGCTACTGTTGTAACAGAGAAGCCAGATATGCCTGAGACTCAAACAGAAGAAACAAACACGCCTGTTGTAGAGAACAAAAAAGCTACCTCCTCATTAAAAGCATCAGCGGATGAAGTCAATATCCCAGATGCAGGATTACGAAAAATCATTACACAAACACTGGGAAAAAGCGATGATGCGGTAATTACGGAAGAGGACATGGAACAGATCACGGAAATCAGTAATTACTCTACAACCATTGATTCCTTAGAAGGTCTGCAGTATGCAACGAATTTAAAAAAACTGATGTTATCGAATATTGCTAATCCTAGCAAGTTAAGTGATATAACACCCATCAGTCAGCTAACATCCCTTGAGACTCTTAACTTATCCTATGCATCAATTTCAGATATATCGTTACTTGCTGGGTTAAAAAACCTTACTGGATTAACTTTGCATGGAAATCAGATTCGGGATATCTCTGTTTTAGCTAATTTACCGAAGTTGAAATTTTTGGGGTTAAGTGATAATTTGATTGAAAATATTGATGTGTTAGCACAATTGACGAATCTTACTTCTATTCAAATGAATGGACCTATCGTAAACTATATTGGCACACCTGATCAAATACAGGGAAATTCCATCTCGGATTTATCTCCACTTGCAAATTTAACAAAACTAACCTATTTGGAAATGAGTGGTTATGGACCCAATTTAACAGATATTAGTCCTCTTTCCGGATTGGTCAATTTGGAGACCCTTAATATGTTTGACAATAAAATCGTGGATATATCAGCTGTAGAGAATATGACGCATTTAAGACTATTACAGATGGATCATAATGATATTCAAATCGTTCCGGATATGTCAAAATTAACTTCATTAACTTGTATTAAGCTAAATGATAGTCCTAATTTAGGAAACGATGCGGTCGAAAAAATAGGTCAAGCCGTTAATCTAACAGATATAACTTTAGGTAAAGCTAACGGGTGGGAGGCTGCACCCAAAATTAATAATATTGAACCGTTGGCGAACCTAACAAAATTACGTAGTCTGACACTTGTTGCAGCAAATGTTTCCGATATTTCCCCACTAGCTGATTTACCGCTTGTGAGAGTAAATTTACATTCCAATAAAATTAAAGATGTGACACCACTTGCCGGTAAACATACCTATGAATTAAACTTACGGGGAAATCAAATTACAGATATTTCTTCTTTAGACATATTTTCTGACACTTCCTTTAATGCTCAAAATCAAAATGTAACACTGGAAGATGGCTACCAAAATGCCCCAACAGCAGTGAAGATTGCTGAAAACAGTGGCGCAGTGCCAGGCCTTACTTGGACAACCGCCGGCAACTACACGGATGGAAAGCTGGCATGGGATAATCCTGGTGCGAATCAGGTGAATTTCGCCTCGACAGATGGTCTTTTCACAGGAACTATCAAACAACAAGTCCAAGCGGGTGACCCACCCATTCCGACATCCAGCATTGTTGTCAAATATGTAGACGAAGAGGGCAATGAACTTGAAAGCGCCGATACGTATACAGGGAATGTGGGGGACAGTCAAACGATTGAAGCGAAAACAATCGCTGGTTATACGCTGAAAGAGGGACAAACAAGTCCTCAAACGCTCACCTATACAACAGACGCACAAACAGTGGAGTATGTCTACGCGGCAGATCCAGCGCCAGCAACAGATTCGATCATTGCGGTCAAATATGTAGATGAAGAAGGAAATGAAATCGCCCCATCTGATCTTTATACAGGTCCTATTGGTGCGGATCAGACAATCGAAGCGAAAACGATTGCTGGTTATACGCTAAAAGAAGGCCAAGCTAGCTCCCAAACACTCACATATACAGCGGAAGCACAAAACATTCAGTACGTATATGTAGCGGATCCAGCGCCAGCAACAGATTCCACAATTACCGTCAAATATATGGATGAAAATGGATTGGAACTGACAAGCAGTGATACGTATACAGGAAAAATTGGCGAGCAAGAAACGATTCAAGCCAAGGATATTGCGGGATATGTTTTAAAAGAAGGACAAACCAACCCGCAAAATCTGATTTATACAAGTGAAAACCAAACCGTGACCTTTATTTATGTGTCTAGTGCGGTTCCGGCGAATAATGATGCAGATTCGCCAACTCCGACACCTAGTCAGCCAACTGCCGATGGAAGCACACCACAACAAATTAACCCAACAGCCAAAGCCAAAACAAGTTCTGTAATCAACAATCATGTAACAAGTCTTCCAAAAACAGGAGACACCTCGAACTCCTACCTATGGATTGGACTAGCATGTCTCCTTTTGGGAAGTTACGTCTTGAGAAAACAAAAAAAACATTCAAATTCATAAAACACGATCTTAGACTGTAGATGAAGGAATAGCCCCTTTATCTACAGTTTTTTAAGTGGGTGCAATAAACGGATTAGGCACATAAAGGATCATACATAGAGGAAAAAGTATAGAGCTAGAAATATTCACAGGTGAAGCGGATGGAGATGATGAAACAACAGCGAAAGACATCAAGGGGAATCTGTTAAAAGAAGGACCTAAAAATGCCGTTGGAAAATATACTACCGAGAATCAATCTCTATACAGCAGATGAGGTGTTGACAAATGTAGTGCCAGATCAAGCAAGTTATTCTGCAAGCCACGAGCAGACTGTCAATATCATTAAACAAAAACAACTGCTTGAAAAAGGGGATAAAGTTGGAATAGGTAGGGGCATTACTTACAGGTTATTATCTTCTCAGAATAAAAAAAGAGATGCGGCAAATAAGAACTCCTTCTTCCATCATAGGAAAGAAGGAGTTCTTTAAGGTCATCTTAATTTAATATACAGGCTTTTGATTTCAGTATACGTCTAAAGTATTTGGTAACAGTTATACACAAAATTAGTTTACTAGGGTAGATTCTACAATATCTTTTCTCCGATAAACGTTCAGAATGAGGCCAAGCAGTGCGGAATAAACAAGCAGCATACTTCCCCCATAACTAATAAACGGTAGGGGCACTACCATGACAGGGACTATGCCAAGCCCCATCAGAATGTTCCAGCAAGTGGGCACAAGAAATAATGCAGCCCCTCCGATTGCTAATATTCTGCCGTATAAATCTCTTGTTTTAAAAGCATTGAGTGAAATTCGCAAAATAAATACAAAGAGAAGTAGACAAAGGATAATTCCAAAGACCCAGCCAAAAGAATAGACAAGAAAAGGGAATACAAAATCTGTATGCGCTTCAGGGAGCGTTAGACCATTATGAAGTCCCTTGCCGAACCACCCAGCCTCTGAAAGGATAGCTTTCAACGGTACGAGTGTATCAGAGAGATAGTCAGTAGGGGAATAAAGAATCATCGTACTAATAAAAATAATCCCTATAAGCAAGTTTCCCAAAGCTACTTTAATAGCCAATTGTTTATGCGCATAAGAAAAAATATACATCACGAGTACGCAAAGAAAATATATGACACTATACATTAATTGTGGAAGCATGAAGTAGAGAAGGAAAGACGTCCAAAATAAGATTAATAGCATTCCTTGTTTTTTCCATCCCTTAAACGCATCGATCTTGGCAAAAATACCGGCCCATGCTAAGAAAAATAAAAATAGGGCTACAGCCGGACCATCAATCGTGATGCCACCCAAAGAAATCCATCTTTTTGCTCCGTTAAGCTCAATGCCAACTAAAAAAGTCACGAAAAATAGGAGCAAGCCACCCCCATAAAAATACATCCACAAATTTTTCAGTTTCCTATAATCAAAGAATAGAAAGCCGATGAGAGCAAGAATCGCAAGAACGAGCCAAACTACTTGGTTTTTCACAAGAAAAATACTAGGTGTTGAAAAACCACCGATCAGTGGGAGAAAACTAATGCCTGCAAGAATGACAAATAACACAATAAGAAGCCAATCCATCCGTGGCTTATGAAGATGATTCATATTTTTACCAACGATAGAAGGATCCCCCATTTCTTGCATAGCCTTTTTATCCGCATCCTCTACAGATAGTCCCCTCTCTTGAAAGGATTGGCTTAACTCTTCCATGTGATCACTAAGCTCCTTTTTAATCATACTGTGAGCTTCCTTGGATTTGACTTTAGAAATTACTTTACTTAAATATGTCTCAAATTTAGAAGAACTCATAAAGAAGCCTCCTCGATCAAATAGTTGAGTAATGTGCGTTGTTTAGAACTACTGTGTTTCCAATCTGCTACATACTTTTTCCCTTTCATAGTGAGGGAATAGTATTTTTTGTCTGCTACCCATTTTGAAGTGATGATTTGCTTATTTTCAAGTAGATGTAAAAGAATATAAAGCTGACCTTCATTGTTTTTAAAACTAAGCTCATTTTTTCGAAATAATTGGGTGGAAATATCGTATCCATGCTTTGCTCCATCTTGTAGTGAGTCTAATATATTTTTAAGGGTTTCTATTTTCCAATAATGCAGTTCTAAGTGAGATTGTTTCCTACGGATCGTTTCTTTCACCATATTTTTGCGCTCCTCGGAAAAAGAAAGACCCGAAAAATCTTTCTTAATAGAATTCTTTAAGTGATTGAATGGATCTTCCATGGTTAAACCTCCTCTTTCATCTTGTTCTTTAATAATTCTCTGGCGTGTTTGAGTCTCGTTTTTAAAGTATTACTATTTATACCTGTGATCTTGCTGATATTTACTAAAGGAAGCTCCTCATAGTAATGTAAAAAAACAACTTCTCTATATTTTTCTGGTAAATCCATAACCGCATTCGTTAAACGATTGGTTACATTTTTTGAGATGATTTCCTCTTCCACATGTTTTGCTTTGGACGGGAAATAGTCCCCAATTTTATCGCTGAATTTTATTTTGCGATAGTGCCAGCTACGTAAGTAATCCTTACAATGATTGATAGCAATTCGATATAGCCACGTTTTTATTGATGATTTATTATTAAACTGACCTAATTTTTCATAGCACTTAATAAATATCTCTTGCGTTAAATCCTCAGCTGTCGTTCGATTCTTTACATATGAAAAAACAAGATACAGGATATCATCGCTATAGTCATCCATTAATTGGCTGATAATTTGTTCAGCATTTTCTACGTTCTTAACATTTATTGCTATTTCTTCATTAGCCACCAAAGTTTCACCTCTTTCTCTATTTTAGACGAAGCAAGTATCAATTTGGTTTGGAAAAGTAAAAGAAATATGTAAGTTTATATTGGGATTTTAAAGATCACGTTTTTTAAATAAGGAATTATGGCTAGACATCGCAGGTGTAAGGTATCTTACAACCTATTGTCTGATCAATTGTAATTTTTAATGGCATTGCAAAGCAAAAAAATTGCCAGTTTCTTTACGACCAATTTTTGATATTCGGATTTGGATTGAGAGGTTGGAAGTTCTGTCAATCACAATCCAGAGTATTTTCTTTAAAACGAATAACGGTATCAATAAGGTATTTTTGAATAAATACAAATTGAGTCGTTTTACATGTGTATAATTTCGATGTGATAAGTATATTTAGATCGAGAGCGAACAGAAAAATTAAGAAAGGTTCAGATGTTAATAATCGAAGAATGTAATTTTTTTGTCAATAGGAGGAAATCAGGAATTAGTTTTGTATAAATATAAAGTCATAAATGTATTTTTATCTGATTTTGGATTGCCATTTAGTGAAATGGTTAACTTTAAATCGGATTGGAGTCACAAATTTGAGCCTGAAAATTTTCGGTAATGAATAAAAGAATGAGTAATACCTCAGATTACAATTATTCCATATATATTTTAAAAAAATATTCAAAATAAATTTAAAAAATGGTGAACTTTAGCTGAATTTTTTTGTTCACGACAAGAAACAAGCATTTCATTATATTTTTGATTATACATACAATAATTATGGTACTCTAATTTTAGAAGATATTTAATGGTTATAATAAAAAATGTGTTAGATTAGCTCTAATAGTTTAAAATCTAATTCTGGTCAGCGATATTTATAGATAAAAAGGTGGAAAACAACTAGAAAAATAGGTTATGGATGGCAATAGTTTTTTCTTGGGAGGGATTTGAAATGCGAGGCTCACGGGGGTTTTATATTAGAGCGCTTATCGTAACAATTATAGCGATAGCATGCTCATCTGTATGGGATGCAAGTACTGTATCGTTAGGGATATTCATATATTTTGTTATCCAAGAAATAGTTTTTTTCATCATTGAGCGAAAAAGAGAGAAGCAGAGTCAGTCTAAGATTTAAGAGACTAAAGACAAAAAATATGAAAAATTTGCAGTATTAAGTAGATAATGGATCGGCCTATTCTTTTTGGATAGGTCGTTTTTATATCTAAGAAAGCTACTCTGTTGCATTTACGTCCTAAGTTTGGAAACTTTAGTGTACGCTAGAATTGAAAAAAAAACGCCAGGAGAAAACCTGGCGGCGCTGTCATGACTTATTCTTTACCAGATTAATTTTGGGATGAGCCCAGCAAAGAGTCTGCACAGCAAGTGAGATGAATGAAAACTAGCCTTGCCGGGGAAAATTTGAAAAATCAAAAGCCCTGGTAAGGTAAATGAAAAATAGGGTCTAATATTTTGCCCTAATGACAGACACGATAAAGGCGTATCTGTCATTAACGAAAAATATTTTGCATAAAATGAGTGTGGTGGCACTCAATTCTGTGACAAGAATGTGAAAATGTGTTAAAGTTCACTGCTTTTGGTCATATGATCATTAGAATCATCTGCGCATATTGTATATAATAGAGACAAATGATCGATATGTATCATTACAATGGCTATTGAGTTCTTGACGGCTAATCACGGCTCAATAGCTAGCTATTTATACATTAACCATTAATATAGAAGTTAATGCCCAAGTTAGCCAATAAAGTTAACATAAAAATCCACCTCCTGCGAGATAAACATAACATAAAAATAGTTGAAAATTTTTGTTTTTCTCGAAAATGATCGAAGGGATGCGGTGACTTGTGGAAAAGATGTTAGAAAACGAAATTGGATCGGTTTTAAGAGAGTTGAGAGAAGAAAGTGGTTTAACGCGAAAAGAACTCTATGGCGGAATTATGTCTTCAGCCCATTATTATCGTGTAGAGATGGACAATCAAGTTCCCAGTTTCTTTAAAATTACCGAAATATTAAAAAGATTATCTTTGGGGTTGGATGAATTTATGTTTATTGCGAATGACTTTCAATTTGATGAAACGGAAACATTCATTCAGCGGTTTTTGGCAGTTAAGACTACACTTAATGTAGAGGCGCTATATCAACTAAAGGAAGAATTGGATCAGGTTATAGAGAAAGTAGAGAAGCCATTTCTGATATGCTTATCTCAAGTGCTTGATGGGTATCTTTATATTCAAAAAACGAGCGACTGGGCTGGAGCTCGAAAAAAATTTAATCAAGTCTGGAATATTTTAGAGAAGAAAGATTCTTGGCATTATCAGGATATCTTATTAATGAGTAATATTTTTTATATCTTCGAGGAACCAGCTATCAGTCTAGTTTACAATCGCCTAAACTATTATTATGAAAAGTACGGAAACTTTAAAGACTTATCAAAAATGAAGCGGATTACGAAATATAATTATTGCTCACATCTACGTCTAAATGGTCGTCAGTTAGAGAATGAGCAACGCTTGAATGAATTGGTCCAAGAGGCAAAAAAAGCACAAGATATTTCTATGTTTTTGGAAAGCAAGTACTATCTTTCAGAGCTTCTTTGGATGAAAAATAAGAAAAAAGAAGGCCGAAAGGAAGCTGAAAAAGTGATTGGTCTATTGGAGCAGTTGGAACTAAATGATTTTGCAATGGACAATCGTAAAGATTGGAAAAATTTAACAGGTGAAGACTTGCAGCCCCATCCGGTGGTATAAGGAACAGTCAAAGACAACGGTGAGGGGGATAGATATGGTGAAATTAAAAGTAAAAGAAAGCACATTCCAAGCATATGCGACTCAACTGAGTAACGATGTAGAGGGGCAGTCTTATGATTCACGAAGCTGTGGACATATGACTTACTCCAACGGGAACGCTGTTCAAGAGCTTCAGGAAGCAATTATAACAAGTGTGGATGCCATGAAAGATTTGGTGATCCTGGTGCGAAAAGATGTGTACCGATTAGAACAAATGGGGCAAGCTTATGCCAAGCAAGATCAGGAAGCCGGTAAAGGCATTGAAAAGTTGGGTGATCGCTAATGGATAAAGAAAACCTACAACGAGAGCAGCAACTCACCACTCTGAAGAAGCAAGAAACAGATCTGGAGAATCAGTTGAGCCAGATCCGGCAACAACAAAACCAACTAGCCCGGTTAGAGGAAGATAACCAGGGCATAGCACAAGAACAGTATGAAATGATGGATATGTTGCGGCAAGGCTGGCAAGGAGAACGGGCCAATGGTTATCATTCCTATTTGGAAGATCTGCAGCAACAAGAAGCGCGTACCTGGCGCAATGAGATGATAGCGTCCATTGATGCGGCCGACCAGGAAGCGCAAAAAATAAAAAATAAACAATGGCAGTTGCAAGATCAACAGGCGCAGATCCGAAAGGAGATGTGTCGATGAGCCGGATAGATATTCAAGAAATTCGCTTTTTTAAGCAGCAG
>NZ_CAJYCN010000027.1 GCF_913566895.1 Listeria ilorinensis
GGTAACGGCTCCCAGCAGCTTTTTGTTATCTTTATTTATTATCTTTAGTGTTAATTTTAATAATTTCATTTGAAGCTTCTTTATTATTTTTCGTTAGTAACACAATTCTTAAAAAATAGAGATAACATGAAAATTACGATTTTAGTTTTTGTCTCATACGAGATCATTTTAATTCAGCATTTAATAAACTCTATGTGTGCATTGATTTTTATAAATCTATCTTCTATAATCAGTGCGACTTTTTTAGACTAAACTTTTATTCAGCTCCCAATAAAGTTATCCTCACATTCCCTGACAAATTAGCTTGTAATAAATGACGGAAAATTCAGATATTTTCAAGAGAAATCATTTGCACATATTTTTAAAATCAATCATCCATTGTCAAACAAGCAAAGCAGATAGAAACTTTTTTGGAGCATACATCTTGAAAAGAATTGCTATGAAAAGCTTATTCGACTAGAACAGTGCATGAAATAGCTTTAATAAAAGTTAATACGTTCTTGCAAGGTATATTCTTCTCTTCAATGATTAGAGACCTATTCCAACAAAAACTGCCATTGCATAGAAGTAATGGCAGTTTTGATTCTCAGGATATGATCAAGCAGGTGTATCTGTCAGCGTCCAAGTCAATGTTGTGCTATAATCACTTGCTTCTTTTTTCGCTTTTCCAGGTACAAATAGTTCTACACTTTTTGCACCAGTCGTCGTATCATCACCAAAAGAAGTCAACCATGTGCCCATGCCTTTATTGACCTCTGCATTCATTACATCTGACGCTGCACCGGATGGATCTAATACGATATCACCAGAAGCTGTAGTCGGCTGGATACTCGAATCTGTCATATCCGTACCATTAAGATGGCTATTTTTCAACGTGATTTGGGCGCCATCTAATTCTTGACTACCCGACGTTTTAAATTGGCCATTTTGCTTGACTGTCAAATGCCAGCCTGCATTACTACCGCGATTATCTGTTACTTGTACAAAGTTGGGAACTTGAACTTCTGAACCATCTGTCTTTTTATATACTTTATCTAAAGATGCCGTATATACTTGATCTTTTCCCGAAGCTTTTTGTGTTCCAAAATGAAAGTTCGAAACATAATCGATACTTAGTGGTCCGGCAGTGCCCGGTTCATGTGGATCAGTTGGATCAGCTGGATCTTTTGGACCTACTGGTTCTGTTGGATCTGTTGGATTAATTGGAGTGGCTGGATCTGTATTTTGTTCAAAGGTTACATAACCATGTGAATCCATAGCACCTCCATCAGCAGCTGCAACACTGACGCCCCCTCCAGTCATCATAATGCCAACCATGCTTACCGTAAGTATTTTTGCTACATTTTCCTTTTTCATAAAAAATCTCCTCCTCAATTCTTCTTAAACTTACTTATATAATTAATTTTCATTAGAAAATTAATGGTGATGTTTTGTTCTTTTTTGAAAGAACAGCCATAATGCCAACGCTAATACGATCAAGCCAATTCCTAACCAGACCAGAAAAATTTGATTGGTATCTCCTGTCTTAGGTAGATTTGATAAAGTTTGACCATTCCATGTTTCATTTGAATGATCTTCTACAACACCAGATTCAACTGTTGGCGGCTGAGTTGCTTCTTGCCATTCATACGTATTTGAAAATGTAATACTTGATGAAGAATCCATCGTTGCAGCTGACGCATCAATATATCCCCAACCACCAAATAAAAATGCTACAAAAAGAAGCAAGACTACACACTTTTTCAAATTTGCCACCTCCAATCACGGGGTATCCTGTAGAATCCACGTAATATTTGTTTGATATTTTTTCGCTACGGCACGATTTAGTTTGGCTTTAATCAACATACCTTCCTCTTTGGCCCATTTAATATCTGTTTGTTCCTGCTTTTGTTGATTATCTTCAATAAGCTGAGCAGAAGTTGTTAACGGCGTTTCCTGAGAGCCTTTTTTAAAAATCAGGGCATCTTCCAGTACGTCTCCATCGACCGTGGTGAGTGGTTGATCCACTTTTGCCGTGATTTGCCAATCACTTTTTGTTTTCCGGGTATCTTTTACCTTAATGGTCCAATCAGTCTTTTCACGTGGAATAACTGTTTCCTGTGATTGGATCTTAGTAGTTTCAAATGCTAGATCTGTTGGAACATCGATGAAACCTAATTGTCCGTCAGAAATAGGAAAACCGGTCGTTCCTGATTTTACTGTATAAGAATCTGATGGATCACTATGTTCACTAAATCCAGTTGCTTCAAAATAGTGTTTGACCATATTTCCAACTTCTGAATAATTTACTTTTGTATCAAAAGTTAAAAGGAGTTCGTGCATATTATCTATTGGATAAAATGACTGCGGATATACCACTAATAACCCTGTATTCTCATCATAATGACTTGTAATTTGAATCGGTGATTGTTCATATTTCAAAATAATATTTTTGGGCTCATCGACACCTTTTGGAAGATATATAGCTAATTTCGTTACATACCACGGAATAGTTGAATGATTTTTAACAGTTTGCTGGTAGGAAAGTATGTCTGCAGGTTCTGCACCTGAAATCGTAACATCCTTCGCACCATCCATAATCGTCGTACTTAATTCAATATCAGAACGAACTGTTACTCGTCTTTCGAACGTAGTCTTATTTCCTTGCGTATCTGTTACCGCATAAGTTACTTTATATAAACCTGGAACATTTACATTCACTGGATTATTGATTAAACTAATTTTAGATGTTAGGTCTCCGTCCTCTTGGTCTGTTGCTTTCATTCCTGCCATAGGATCAAAAGCTTCCCCCAATTGAAGTAACACATCTGGTCCAGTAATAACCGGACTTGCCCCAGCTTCAACTACAATAGTGCTCGCGTTAGCATCTACTTGATAGATTTCATCATCAAAATTCTTATCTTGGTAACTAACAGAAGCTGACGCCTGTGCACCAGTAGTTACTTCATCACCGTTCACTTCAAGTGTTACTGTTTTTTGAGTGTCTTCAATGATTTCGTTTAAAGCGAAAGTAACTTGATGAGTATTTGCATCATATTGTGCTCCGGAAAGCGTGACACCATCAACTTTTATACTTCCTGATGTATAGCTAACTTCATCAGGCAATTGAATGGTGAATTTATTATTTGCAGCTGCCATTCCTCCACTATTTTTGATTTGAAGCTGATAGATACTGGATTGATTTTTCAAAATTTTTTCTGGTGTAAAGCTACTTATCAGTTCTAATTTTGAGGGGGAAGCAAAGACGATGTTATCAAGTAAATTCCCTACTGATTGACTACCACCTGCTGCGGATACCGATCTAAATTGGAATCTGGTTATAGGCTGGTCATCAGGTATCGTGTAACTTCCTTGATAGAGATGCCAATTTTTATTGTCGGAAACCATTTCTTTTTGAAGTACAAGGGGACCGCCTGGTGGACCAAATTCTACAACTGCCGTGTCCACTCCTAAGCTGCCGTGATGGTATACTTGCCAACGAACTTTCTCGCCGGGAGGTGTATTCACATCTTGATACAATGCTCCCACCTGTAACGCATTTATCTCTGCCCATTGTTTCCCACTCACAGGTTTAACTTCCGGGACATGTCTTACTTGAAATTCTATCAAGCCATCACTGGCAGTTGTACGCCATCCAGGAACATTAGAAAATAATTCATAGTCAGGCTTAGTAACAACAGGCAATTCAAAATCACCGTTTTCTAACTTAATTGACTTAGATCCAATTTCAGCAGCTTGCACGTCCACTCCTTGTGTTGCATCCTTCATAGAGAAAACACTATCATACGGAGAATATAATGCCCCTATGATAATAAGACTAGCAGCACTTACTTTTAAAAATTTCTCCCTCATTTTTTTACTCCCTTCTTTACAAAGAATATGGCACATTACCATCATAAATAAATTTTCCCTTCAAGTTTCTCTTCTTTTATATACAAGCCAAAATTTATAAGAAATATATATAAGAATAAATACTTCATTTCTAGAAGTTATACGCAATCAGCGGAAAACCTACATTCACGATTAGCGTGGCAGCCAAGATTAAATGAAACATTGTTCGACCATAAACATAAGCAAAATCTCGGTCTTTATGTTTACTTTTGATTCGGTTAATATTAATAATGCTGATTGTAACTGCAATAATAATGGAAATGCCGAATATATTTATATACTCTAATAATCCTAACTGTAGAACATCCGGCAACAAACTCGCTCCAATCATAATATTAGATACGGCTCCAAATAGTGCTCCAGGTATCATCCCTAGTGGATCTATTTCATGGAATACACTCAAAAACAGCGTGATCATCACCCAAACGATCGTTCCAAATAACGCGATAAAACATTTTATATACAAACCTGCTCCTTTACGATTGATTTCGATTCCGCCAACAAGTTCCGAAGTAGTTATCTTTTGCTTGAATTGAGGATCCCCATGATTGTTATGATAAGTTTGGTTGCGCGATGAGACGGCAAATTGTTTGATTTTGTAATCTGCAATATCCATATCTTTATTTATTTCACTGTTTTGACGGTCTGGAATAAAGGTCATCTGTTCGATTGGAAGATTTGATTCGATATAAAATTTGAGCTGATGTGATTCAAGAGGAAATCTTTTTGTCCAAAACGTCTTGGCTATTTTCACTTTACATCTGATGAGTTGATAATTGATGTTTGCTTTCTGTTCCGTTTTAATAACTTCCTTTGAAAGGATGTCCCCTTTATATAGACGAAAATTATCCATTGGATCCAACTTTTCATCGCCATTCCATTTAAACCAAATCATTAGCTCGATCAAGTAGGAACTATCTTTCAAAGATATGTCAGATAAGTTTTCTACATATACACCTGTCAAAACTTCATTTTCATGGTGGCTACTATTTAATTGATCTTCAGAAAATAATTTTTCCCAAAAAACCTGCTCAGCATGTTTATCTACATATAGGTTCCTGCTTGTGTAACAAAAAAACACTATAAATAGCATCAAAAAAACCCCAACATGAAAAATGAGTTTTTTCCGCTGTTCGGGGTTCAATTTTTTTAGTGCACTTGCCATTAAACGAGCGCTCCTCTTTATTATATTTTTATCCATTTACATTTTTATTATATGTGATCTCCATGATCAGTTCGTCTAGTTCATGCCAGTTTCTTTTTATAGGAATGGTCTCCCACATATAAACCGCCTGTCTATTATTTATCTGTTGAAGATTCTCCGTATCAAAGAAGGAATCACAAATAATTAAGTCACAATCTTTATAGGCATTTTCATCCAGACATACTTCTACCAAACCTTGGTAACGATTAACAATCTTGTTAACCATACTTTCCTGAAAAATCAATGAACCTTCACTATAAAAAGCAATCTTTATTGGGCTGCAAATCGTTTCAACTACCTTATTACTACACGCATTATAAATATACATAGCAAGATTCGCTTGCTCGCGTTTGTTCAAATCTAAACAATTTTGCTCCACCACATTTTGTATTTTCTTCGATACGATCTTTTCCACACCTTCGATCGGGCAGAATAATTCCGTATGAAAGAATTGTAAATAATCATATTCTTTAAAAATAGTGAGCAAATTAGCAATATATAAGACGACATAGGCATATTCTGATGAATCCTGACCGATCAAACTTTCCGCCATTGCTTTGGCCAAGCTGTAATTCTCGGGATAATGATTACGAAAAAGTTCGAGATATTTCTCCTCGCTATTATCAATAAAATAAGGAAAATTTAAATGCGCCCCTAACATTAGAGTCATGACTTCCATTTCATTGATTGGTAATTGATTTCGCATAAGAGTTGCCTTGGTTTCTTCAGAAAGAGCCAAGTAAAACGGCAATTTATCCACTCGCAAGGTTTCGATCGGATGCATATGCCGCCTTCTTTTACATGTTTCAATCCAGTAAAGAAAACGCAGCTTAGCTAAAGGATTGAACTTGATTTGAAGCTCTTTTTCGATCATTGTGATGTAATTAGAATCTTCTGTAATACTATTGATATCAAAACCCCATTTTTTATAGCTTGGGACTTTCGCAATCACTCCGCTTAATGCCAATCGAATGTACAGTTCTTCGCCAATAAGTGACATGGTCGTAGAACTAAAACTGATCTCATCAGGCAATGCCTTTTTAAAGTTTGCTATTTTTTTATATAAATGAGATTTGCTGATAAATAATTCTTCGCTAAAATGAAAAACACTTTTTGAAGTGTCCTTAAAAGAGGTTTTGAAAAACTCAAAAGAAAGACTACTCTCGAAATATTGATTATAAAGCCAATTAAAATTTCCCGTACCATTCTTAACTAAATAGACTAAATTATTTTCGAATACAATCTCCCAATTGCTTGGCATTCGTTTTTGTAATTCATACAAGTCTTGTGTACACGTCTTAGTCGAACAGTTTTGAAACTGTGCTAATTCTTTTAAATGAATCTTTCTTTCAGTATTTAACAAAAGCGCTGCAAGAGATAGTTGCCGTTTATAGTTTTTTTCTAATATTAGAAACATTTTTATGAGCCCCTTTTTTATCAATCGTTCTTGTGTAACCAGCCTTCATTGATATGATCAATGGCATAGACACATTTAAGATTAGGAAGTGTATCAAACAATAATTTCTTAAGTTCAAAATTTGTTTTTTCTTTACGTAAAACAATAATTCTCTCAACCCTAGAGAATTTATTTCCTTTGTATATTTCACAATCAATTGAATAAATTAAGCAATCTTCCCAATAAAGTTCAATTTCTTTCCGCATCATTTTCCTAGCTCCTTCCATCCGCTAAGACCAAACATACTTTTTCTCTAAAAATGCTAGATCTTCTATTGGTAATTGATTCAATTCCTCCTTATCAAAAAAACTATTTTCAAATCCCGTAACTGCAATTAATAATTCTACAATGAGCCATCTGTCTTTTTGCATACTTTCCATCTTGTTCACTCATTCCGTTATTTGTATTCTATTTCTTAATAATACAATCCTATCAGACATAAAATTACTTTTTTATTGTTTTTTGCATATTTTTACCACAAAAAAAGAGAAGCATTTTATATTCAATAAAGATGCTTCTTTAAATTGAGTTTTGTAAAAAAGAATTTTTTTGGTAGAATATTTGACTTACCTTTTTTTCTAGCCTTTTCCAATCATTATCATCAGGTACATTTTTCCATATAATAACATCTGTTGCCTTGTCATCAGAAAGAGGACAATCCGAAATAATAATTTCTCTTTCTTTATTTTTGATTTCTATATATCCTTCAAAATATGTATTTATTTTTTTCTCTATTATTTTTCTAAGCTCCTTACTATAACTATTATAGACTGAAATATATACTGGTTGCATTACTTGATTTCTAAGGATCGACCAGCCATGAATGTATATCAGATCTGTCAAGAATTTTTGAAAACGATCATTGTAGACTGACCTATTTTTATCAGCACTCACTACTTGTTTGATTTGAGAAGCAATATAGCTATAGATGATTTGACCTAATAATGAATGAATCTGTACAGTTTCATTTTTCAATTCATACATATGAACAAAATGATTAGAGAAAGTTACAAGATCAGTAACGAGAATTTTCAACTTCTTACTCTCCACAGAATTCTCTATTTTCAGTTTTTTAAATAAATAATTGACCCATTTCACTACTTTTGATGATTCAATGAACCACGATTGCGTTAATTGCATATATGACGACGGAGTTAATCGTAATCCATTTAACACCAACATGATTTCATTGGTATTATCAGTTTTTGATGCAAACTTGTCATAGAGAATACTCATTTTCTCTATATTTATATCTTTTTTCAGGACATATCTTCTCATTTCCTGACTTGTAACTGGGTGCTCTTTTCGCCTGATTTTACAGATAGCTGCCCAAATGATCATTTTATTCTGTGCAGAAGGGCATAATTCTATGTGAGTTACTTTTTGTATCATATTTATTGTATGTACGGCCTCTTGATAAATAGCGTTTGTAATTCCCCAAGCTTCCAGATCGGGGTCATCTCGAATTATTTTCCACAATAAGTAGCGAATAGAAATCTCATTTCCACTTAATCGTAACGCACTGGTTGAAAGCTTGATATCTTCTGGCATAATGTTATTGAACAACATTACTTTTTTATATAAATGTGATTCACTAATAAAAATATCTCGGCTTCCTTTTCGTATATTTGATCTGCCTCGCATTGAAGCCGTTAAGAAATAATAAACAACACTTTTCTTTAAATACAAGTAATAAATCGTTGTCCAATCATTACTAGAGGCATCTGTTAAGTAATAGGTATGATGCCTTGTTTGCTTTAACTCATAATCTTCTTGTAAGGTCAAAGAGATTTCCTGCAGATCCTTTTCACTTGTTTTAATTGAAACATTTGTTAGTTCAGCTACTTCTTGTAAAGAAATCGTGGTATAATTTTTCAACATTGCCTGAATGATTATTAACTGCCTTTTTAGTTTTTTCTCTAAAATTAAATCCACAAAGTCTAACCTCCCTATCGTTAATTTTTATTTCTATATTTTTATTATACGAAAAAAACATGCGATTCTAGTATAGTTAAGGTACTAAAATAACAAAATTTTGAGTCACACCGTCTTAAGTTATTAAAAAATATTACAAATCTAGTGAAAATCAAATATAACTAAAGTTTTATTACACAATTAGATACGCACAAAAAAGAACAGTTTGGTTTTAGTGAAACCAAACTGTTCATAAAAGAGTGTAATAGTGTTTCGGTGAACGACTTACCAATACTTTTTTAGCATACCATTTTTCGTTGCCGATGATTCTTATTTTTCTAATAAATTGCGAAGAAAATAATTTTTTAAAGTTTCATCCTTTTGTATGTTATACCTTTATATGGTTAATTATAATATTATTTTTCTATCAATCAAAAATCATTTTCTCTTTCAATGTTAGCAGTCATATTTTTTAAAGAATTATCATTTTCATGCAACTTGTCACTAAACCTTCGAACTTGATTTAGAAATATCAAGTCTATGTCTTGGATACTCTGGCGTTGATGATCCTCGATAGTTAGTTTCTTGCCCACCCAATCAGGATAATTCATTCTGATCACCCTTACTTTTCCGTTTACAAAACATGATTGCAAAAAGAACAATTATTATGCCACAAAGAATAGCTATCGCTAGATGATATAATAGTGATGATGTTTGATTCTCAGTTATGCCAACAACTTTTTTATTATATTTTTTTGCCGTATCACTTTTTATCTCGAAATTTTTCTTCCAATTCCAGGTTTTCTCGCTAGTTTTTGCTTCTAAAGCTAGTTTATATTTACCTGGCTTGAACTTATTATTCCACGGGATTTGAAAATTAAAATTAGAATTTGGAGCCATTCGGACTTTGTCATTGCTTATTGAACAAATAATCTTATCATTTTTATACACAGTGCCTGTAATTTGCATGTTTTTAATGATAGTAGGGGCAGTATTTTGCACATTTGCAACTATGACATTTCTATAATTTTTCTGATCTGGTGAAACCTTATTTACTTTTAAATCCGGTTCAATCGCTTCATGTGATTCTGTAAGCTGCACACCTATTACGTAAGCAAATTCATTGTTTATTTGATTTTTTTTTGAAGAATTATTCAGTTTTTCTTTAAAAAATAATCCTCCCAAAATGACTCCTTTAAATTTTTCAGGAGGGATCGCCAACTTAAATGTATGACTTATTTCACTTTTTGGTGGGATAACAACTTTGTTATCAGTACTAACTATATCTTTAAAAGCATACGCTAACGTTCGATCTCTTTTGTAATTAGCCATCGTGTAATCAATAATCCCATTATCATTCGTAATAGCTGTATTGGCCGCTACTTCAATTTCCCTTTTCTCATTTGTATCATTTTTCAATAAAACAATCAAATCTTGGGTTTCACCTGGTTTAACTAATAGATCAAAATATGTTTTGTCTTTATCGATCTGATTATCTGGAATTTTAGCTTCAACTGAAAATTTCATTTCTGAAGCACTGACAGATATTTGCCTGCTATTTATTATTACTAATAAAAGTAAAGCAGTCAAAACAAAACACATCGTCTTTTTGTTCCAGTTAATACTCAACATTTCCCCTCCCCTTGTATAATAACTTTTCCCATAGCACACTTTGTAAAAAGCTCTGGTAGCTTAAAACTATTTACTATAATAATGGTTATGTTTCTTACTACAGAATATCAATTCACCCCAGCAAGCTTTGTCTCTAAATCCAATAAAGCAAGCTCTTGAGCAAAAAAATTATATAGTTCTTCTGTATCAAAAAAAGAGTACTTGAATCCAGCTACTTCAATTAGTAATTCCATGATTAAACACTCATCATTATTTGTATTTTCCATTCATACTCTTACCTTTATTAAATATCTTAAATGAAGAGACAAAATCCCTTTATTTAGCTAAAAATATCTTTTCCAATTCTTCTGCTCATGCATCTTACTTTAATGTAAATGTGACTGGTTTATCATTCCAATAAGCTGCAATAAATTCCAAATCGATGGAAGTCGCATCTTTCGGTACTTGACCTACCAAATTACCAGTAACACTTGCTTTACTTTTTTCAAGTGAACCCCCACTTAACAGATCTTTTATATCAGATGGGTGAATATCAACATTGCTCTCTTGATTATCGGCTTTTAGTTTAAAATTATACTCTGAATATCCTAGCCCAACATCTGACTTGTTTTCCAGAGTAAGGTTGATAATGGCAAACTTTTTCCCATCGTCAGGATACTCCAGACCCAGTTTGTCACTATATTTCACATTGTTAACTTTAATATTAAATCCTTTATAGCTTGCAGTTTCTTTTAGTTTGTATTTAGATGTTTTCAAATGACCTAATTGACTTTCCTTTTGATCTTTTGCACTCGAATCTGAGCCACATGCAGCTAAACCAACAATAATACAAATACTCATCATTATTAATAGTACTTTTTTCAATTCAAAACACTCCTATATATTTTTATTTTTCACCTATAAATAATTGAGCTTACATACCTTTAATACGTTAGCCCTATATCTAAATGCTATCATTATTTTCATAGTGTAGATTCTCTTTTTTACTATGAATTTTATTTTTTATAAGATCACGTATAGTTGCAGGAAAATACATTGCTAGCAAACTTAGGCTAAATAAAAATGGAATCTGATATCTTGCTTGCACCTCTACTAACATGAAGGTACAAGTAAAGCCTAGCTGCAGCAGAAAGAAGATAGCTAGTTTCCTATTATCTTTTTGTCTAAAAGCTAGTAATGATGTGCCAAAATTCAAAATAAGTATGACAATTAAAAAGCCATTTGATAAATCACTGACTTGTGTTTGATTTTTTTCCAAGTTCCAGGTAGATGCCGTTCCAACATGTGATAGCATTGCCCATCTTACACCATAATCAATATCCTCAAAATAAAGATGCTCCATTTTTTTTCCAAAATGATTTAATAGCTTCCCGTTCGTCGCCATTTTCTCATAACGTTGTATACCTAAACCAAATAGTTGGTTATTTATATTAGTGAAAAGCTTCTTATTTTGCTTTATTGCATTTTCTCGACTATGGGGCAAAAGAAATAGAAATTCCTCCATATCATCTGCAGAATACCTCCCTTCCGATTTCTCGTCCCCTCCAACATATAGAGAATAACCTACTGTGTTACTAGCAACAGGTATTTTATATATAAAATGATTAATCAGTGGTTGGCACATTATTAAACATACATATACCACCACCAAAGTCCCCATTTTTTTTATAAAATCAGACCAATTTTGATTGATAAAAGAGTCAATCAAAAACGCTAACAGCAAAATAATTCCTAATGGACGTATTAGATTAGCTAGAACCATACAAAAAGCTAAGGCAGCAGAGAGAAAAAAGCTAAACGATAAGCTCTGAATTTTTTGTCCCAAATATAAACAAATAGAGAACAAAAACATAAATAAAGGTTCTCCGCCTACTAACGTACTGTAAAGAAAAAATGATGGTATAAAAGCATAGATGAGCGTACTACTAATAGATATTTCTATTGAAAATCTCTGACTGACTGCTTTGAAAAAAATAACAGCACTCAATCCCACTAAAAGAACATTAAACATTTGTCCTGCAAGGGAGTGATTTCCAAAGATATAATAAATTTTTGATAAAACTCCTGAAAAGCTCATAATATGTGTAAAGTAAGTCGCATAACCTAAAACACCCGCATCTCGCAATATTGCCCAACTATTATTATCCGCAAGATATGAGGCTATAACATGAAAGTTAACGTGGTCTCCTTGAGGCGTTGTTGGATATCCAATAATCCATAGAATTCTTGACAACGTAACACATAAAAATAGTGATATATAGAATATTCTTCTGCGATTGAAATACATCCTTTTTAAAGCTAAGGCTACTAAATACAGTACAGCGCATAGGATTAATCCATAGAATATATCCAACCAAAAAGAAGAAACTGCAAAGTAGCTCATAAAAATAACGTAGCCGCTTAAAACGGTAGCACAAATCAGAATTATCAGTAATACTATTTTTTGAATTCGATTCATGTATTGATCAACACTCCTTGTCCTTAATGCTGTTCTCTTTCAGCCAATTTAAAAAGCATTCTTATCCCTGCAGTGAGAAACAAAACACCAGTTGCAAGTCCAAACCCCCAAAGCGAGAGCACACCAGAGATAATAAGCAGTATTCCCCATTTTTTTAGTTTTGTTTCATTTTTATATAGTTGAAAGGTTGTGATAAATCCTATACAACAGCAACACACAGCTAATAAAAAATATATCATTATAAAAATAACAACTATATTTGAGCCACCTGTAATTAAAGTAAGCTCTGTTCCAGTAAGCACTCTAATACCGGTAATAGATAATGCTGTTCCCAGCCAGATTACCCCTATAAGCGCTAGACTCGCCCCAATTGTTATCATGGTATATTCCACGATACTATTCTTCATTTTTTACAAATCCTTCCTATAAAAAGCTCTTTTGAAGATCATCTCACTCATCACTTCAAAAGAGCCTGCTATCATACTTTTCTAATTCTTTTTTTACTTACGAATAAACTTGACAAGTACTGCAATGGTCGTTACTGCTGCTACTCCTATACCTGTTGCTGCCGCTGCTAACGGATAACCTTGTAACAACATTGCTCCTACTACTGGACCTCCGCCGGTCATTGGAACTAATGGATTTAAAATGCTTCCTTGACTCATATACTTTTTCCTCCTCTTATGAAAACTTTAATCTATTTCCCAAAAGTAAATTTTTTCAAATTTCTTGATGGAAATCATTGAACATAACATTATTCAAATATGTGCTTATTACTCACTTTTAATACGATTTTTTAATTTACAATATTGACAGTAAAGGTATATACCACTTTGCCTGTTGATCTATCCTTAATGCTTATTTGCGTTGAGTCCCCTACGTTTCCTTGAATCCAGAATTCATTCCCTTCTGCAGCAGCACCTGCAGCCTCATGAAAATCAATTACACTTGTGTTACTAGAAACAAATTCAAAGCGGCTAGATACAGCTGACCAATCTACATACTCATGAGTGTCTTTCTTAAAGATGCTAAAGTCTCCATAGTTTTTAAAGTGTGTTACAACACTCAGCATCTTCAAAGCAATTGTACCGTTGTTAGTTACTGGATACCCCATTCCATAAATAGGATGTGGGCTACCAGATGGTACACCATTATTATGAGTATCATTAGCTTGTACAACATACTGCTCTTCAAATGTTGGAGTAGGAGGATTATCTGATAATAAATGAATGGTTGTCCCATAACTAGGGCCTTCCGGTTCTTTTTCGTTGATTACTGTTTT
>NZ_CAJYCN010000028.1 GCF_913566895.1 Listeria ilorinensis
GTATAAAAGTGAGGGAGGTAGTGACTTTGAATATAAAAAAGTTATGTGTATCAAAAGCAGTCCAATAGTCTGACGAAGATAGAAAATATTTCAAATGTATATACAAAATCTATTACTATATCCCAAGATAGTTTTGAATTTTTAGGTTAAAAAATTTAATAAAAGCTAACTAACTGGAGGCATGCAAATTGAAAAATATATTAGTTACTGGTGGCACGGGTTACATAGGTTCACATACTGTCTTAGAACTTTTAGAAAATGATTATAATGTCATTATTGTGGATAATTTTAGCAACTCTCATCCAAAAGTTTTAGATGCACTGGAAACAATCGCCAATAAAAAGATAAAATTATTTAGAACGGATATTAGAAATAAGGAAAAATTAGAGCAGATATTTAAAGAAGAGGCTATAGATGCGGTTATACATTTTGCAGGATACAAAGCAGTCGGAGAATCTGTTTTCCAACCATTAAAATATTATAATAATAATTTAACAGGAACCATTACCTTATTAGAGGTAATGGAGAAATATTCTGTTAGAAAATTAGTTTTTAGCTCATCTGCTACAGTTTACGGTACACCAGAAAAAATGCCACTGATAGAAGGAGAACCAACTGGTGCAACAAATCCTTACACCCGTACTAAATTAATGATTGAAAATATTTTAGAAGATTTAAGCGTTGCAAAAGACACATGGAGATTATTGTCTTTGAGGTATTTTAATCCACTAGGTGCTCATAATAGTGGGGATATAGGAGAAAATCCGAATGGGATTCCAAACAATTTAGCCCCATATATCACGCAAGTAGCTATTGGTAAGCTTGACAAGTTACATGTTTTTGGCAATGATTACCCAACGGAAGATGGGACATGTATAAGAGATTATGTTCATGTCGAAGATTTGGCAAAGGGGCATGTTGATGCACTTCAATATTTAGAAACCAGTAAAAAAGGGTTTGATATATTTAATTTAGGTAGTGGCAAAGGATATAGTGTGTTTGAGATTATTAGCAGTTTTGAAGAGGTTATAGAAGAGAAAATTCCTTATGAAATAACAGGAAGAAGAGCAGGGGATCTACCAGTTACCTATGCAGATACAACGAAGGCGCAAAACGACCTAAACTGGAAAGCACAAAAAAATATTCAAGAAATGTGCAGGGACTCTTGGAACTGGCAAAAAAAACATCCGAATGGATTTGAGGATTGAAAGTAAATGAAAAATAAGCGTTAATGTATGCGATGGGAGGGAATGATTGTACAAATCATTCCCTCTATCTATTTGAAATAATACTGCGTTTGCGTGAATTGGATAGTGATTGCTGGGAAGACGTTTTTTGATAAGTCACGATGATAAATAAGAGAATAGTTTCGAGAGAAGGCAACATGTAAAGCTATCTTTATTTTTTTGTAATTGCAAGTAAAAATAGACAAATTGTCGTCGTGATGAGAAGGACAATGAGAATGGTTATATTGCTTGAAACAAAATAATTACCAATTGTAGGGCCAATAAAATAAGCCAAATTTCCTCCCATTGTGACAAAAGCAAAGTAAGTTGTCTGTGAGTTTTGAGGAGCAATTTTAGCAGTTTGCACTTGTAATTTTGGCGCAATTAAGAGTTCGCCTACCGCAAAAAAGATGGCAGCAAAAAGGAAAGCGGAGATAGATTTTCCTTGAAAAAATAAGAGGATAGCTAAAATGTAGATAACAGTGCCTGCGAAAAAGATAGTTGTATTGGCGACTTTTTTAAGAATCATTGTAAGCAAAGGTTGACCGATAATAATGCTTAATGTCATAGTAGTGAGCATTGCAGCAATAATTTTAGCTCCATCTGCATGAAAATAATCATTTAAATAGAGGGCAAAACTTGTTTCATATTGTGCTTCAATGAAAAAAATGCAAAAGAAAGCAAAAAAGAGGGAGAGCGCTTTTTTATCAAAAAATAGAGTTTTAAATCTATAGAAAATAGAAGAACTTTCTTTTATGGATTCGCTGCTAGTAAGTTTTTTCGGAAAAAATAGAAGAACACTAAGTGCGACCAGAAACAATACAAGCGAAAATAAGATGAAAGGAAGCTTTGAACTCCCGCCACCTAGTAATGCACCTACTACTGGACCAAGAACACCACCTAAATTAACTAGCCAATAATTGATATTCATAGCAGCATCTAGGTCAGTATCTTTTGTTGCTTGACTTAGTGCTGCCATGAGTAGTGGATTATAAATAGACCAGCCAATTCCGCTGATAATAGAGGCAATTAGAAGGAAAGGTAAAGTTACTGCCGTGATATAGCCAATTAATCCCAAAGCCGGCAAGATCAATGAAATAGAGATCGCTTGTTTAAAAGAAATTCTATCAGCAATATTGGACAAAAATAGGCTGAAAATTAATTGAATAAGTGCGGGAAGGCCAATGATTAAACCTACTTGCTCTGGAGGTAAAGCTACCTTGTTTGTTAAGTAGATTGTGAGAAAAGGAATAGTCATAAAACGGAAAAAGTTGACCAAGAAGCTGAGAAAAAAATAAAAATAAGTAAGTGGTGTGAAATGATTCTTCAATAGTTGCATGTGGTAGGACTCCTTTTGTATGAAGTATAACTTAAAATATCAAAAAATAAAAATAGTCCGACAATAAAACGATCTACTTGCATACTTCATTATGATAGCGTTATCAATATTCTAACATATTTATGAAAAGAAGGTTCGCTACTAATGGAAGAATTAACAAACTTAGCTAGTATATTAGAAAAAAGATTGTTATTCTAGGTGAGGAAATTTCAGATCACAAGGCAAATATGAATATGGATGCTAAAAAATAATAAAGGAGAATAGTCAAGGAAAAACAAGTAAATTAAATATTAGTAAGCCTGAAATATTTATTGAGGGTAGTTCAGAAAAAATAAGCCAATAAATGATTATGAAATATTATGTAACTAAAAGAACAAACAAATAAGGCTTTGGTTCTTCTTTCATTTGACCTCCCACTCTCGACATTCTACAATAAGATATATCCGATCGAAAGGAGGCAAACAAGATGAGACAAAAAGAAGTCTATACATTTTTAACTTTTCCGGGTACGGCTGAAGAAGCGGTCGATTTTTACGTATCGCTTTTTAAAGATGCGAAAATTCTCGACATGACGCGGATTAGTGAGCGGGATCGAGGAGAAGTCGGAAAAATCCTGAACCTGACGTTTACGCTTGCTGGACAGAATTTTATGGCGCTTGATATGGAGGAACAGTATTTTGTGCCTTTTAGTTGGACGACTTCGATTCTGATTGATTGTCCCAATGAGGCGGAGTTTGATCGCTTGTTTGAGGCTTTCGCGAAAGATGGTAAGGTGATGATGGGACCGGAGGAAATAGGACTGCTGAAAAAAGCTACATGGGTGACGGATCGTTACGGGGTCACTTGGCAGCTGATTTATCGGCCATGAGACAGCCGGAAAATGTGCTGGTCATTCCTTTTATTAAAAAGGGAGACGAGCTGAAAGTGGCCGTTTTTTACAGGAGGCACAGCGATTATTGTCAGTTTGTCGCTGGCGGCCTTGAAGATCAGGAATCACATCTTCATGCGGCACGTCGAGAATTTTTTGAAGAAACTGGTCAGCTTCGGGTCATTCGTATACTGCCGCTCAAAATAGAAGCTTTTATTCCAAAAGAAGAATTTGTGGACTTTCAAGACCGACCAGACATCGAGGCGGTCCACGCTGTGGCTTTCGGTTTTCAGCTTGCAACACCGGAATTCATCCTCTCGAAAGAACACTATAAAGTAGAATGGATCCCTGCAAGCGAAGCCGCTGAACGATTGACATTTGAGTTTGATCGCGAAGCGTTGAGGGAACTTTTAACACGGATTTGAACCTGACAGACAGAGTCGGGTTCTTTTTTGGAAAGCGGTTGCATATTTTAGAAAATCATGCTACTATAAGGGTGCAACTTAACGTGTTAACCGATTGTGTTAGTTGGTTTGACAGTTCCAATTATTGATCAGTCATGATAACATAAATTTATATTTAACGTGTTAACGTAGGAGATCAATGATTGGAGATGGAGACATGGCAGTGCCAAAGTATTTAAAGATCATTCAGGATATTAAACAGCAGATTAAGGACGGAGTTTTCAAACCGGGTGAGAAAATTTATTCAGAGGGTGAGCTTAAACGAAAATATGGGGTGAGTAATACAACTGTCGTTCGGGCTTTGCAGGAGCTTGTTCGCGAGGGGCTTCTTACCAGATTTCAAGGAAAGGGTACCTATGTGAGCAAATCATTCCTTAATAAGGAGGTCATTTTTAATGAATTTAATCGATTTCCGAATTATGAAGAGGCGAACTTCAATCGAAATAAACAATTGACAGAGGAAGCGACAAAGGTCATCAGCATTACGGAGATAACAGATGAACGAATCGCAGGAAAACTAGGTATCCAGCCGGAAAATCGCATCGTCCACTTTAAACGAGTGCGGATGTTTGGCGATATCCCGTGGGCTGTTCAAAATAACTACATTGCCAAAAGTAATTTGTTGAATGTGGATTTCTCAGATAAAGATCGCTTTATGTCACTTTCCGAGGAACTGAAAAAAATGTATGATTTCAATATTCTGGATGAGGCGATGAAAGAACGGATCCGAATTGAATATCCCATCCAAAACCCAGAGCATGCGGCTCTTTTAGAGGTGGAGCAAATGACACCTGTTTATCGGGTTGAGCGCTTTACGTACATTCCGGAAGATAAACCATTTGAGTATATCGAAAGTTTTATTAGATATGATTTCTATTATGTGGAGATTGAAAAAAAGAAATCTTAAAGGAGGTGATGAATTTGTCATACATTCTTGTTGGTCATGGCAGCTATGCAGTGGAGATTGTTCATAGCTGCGCGATGATCACTGGTGAAGAGGGCATGTTTCACCCCGTCGTTTTTTCGGATGATATGAGTGCCTCCGATTTAATGGATCATTTTACCACTATTTTTTCAGAATATGATGTAAGCGCTATTATTGTGGATATTATCGGCGGTACTCCTTGCAATGCGGCACTGATGTTTGCGACAGGACATGCAAATATAGAAGTAGTAGCGGGGCTTTCATTGCCACTTGTGTTACCGCTTGTTTTTGGGGAGACGATTGAAGCGGCGCTTACGGCGGCAAAAGAGGGATTGCAAAAGGTAGATATTACGGAAGAAAAAGCGATAATGGCAAAGAATGAGGAAGGAGAGGAAGAAAATTGACAAATGGTATTATACACATCAGAATCGATGAGCGGCTGATTCACGGTCAGGTTGCGACAATGTGGTTGAATTCGCTCCAGGCAACGAGAGTGATGATTGTCGATAATTCGGTTGTAAAAAATGATTTGGAAAAAACGGCACTTAAGACGGCAGTTCCAAGTGGTATCAAACTGAGTATTTTGACGACGCAGGGAGCAGCGCGAAATATTTTAGCCGGCAAATACGAAGGACAGCGTGTGATGCTGATTACGAAATCACCCCGTGCTTTATGCGAGCTAATCGATGAAGGAGTGGAATTACGGACGGTCAATGTGGGCAACATGTCGACAAAAAAGGACAGCCGTTCGATCAAAAAGTCTGTCAGTGTAACAGATGAAGATTTGGAAGATTTTGATTACTTGCAGCGGAAAGGAGTGAAAATAACAGCTCAAATGGTGCCAAGCGAGGATCCGGTCAGCTTCTCTAGTTTACTTAAATAGCAAAGGGAGGAACAAAAATGGATATTGCAGTATGGCAGATCGTTTTATTGGTATTACTTTCAGCTTGTACGATTTTAGACTCTTTGACGTTTGTGATAGGATTGAATTTTCCGGTTATCACAGGAACGATCACTGGCTTGATTATGGGGGATGTGACACTGGGGCTAGCAATCGGAGCAACACTTCAACTGATGGTGCTTGGCGTCGGAACTTATGGCGGGGCTTCGATTCCGGATTTTACAACGGGTGCGATCGTAGGGACAGTTTTTGCAGTGATCTCTGGGCAGGATGCGGAATTTGCCATTGGGCTCGCTGTGCCAGTAGGACTTTTAATGGTTCAGCTCGATATTTTGGCACGTTTTACCAATACTTTCTTCCTGCACCGGATCGATCGGAATATTGAGACAGGGGATGTCAAGGCTGTGAAGCGGAACGTTATTTATGGGGCATTACCTTGGGCACTTTCTCGAGCGCTGCCAGTCTTTATTATGATCACATTCGGCCAAGATGTTGTAAACTTTATTCTGGATGAGATGCCAGATTGGCTGATGGGTGGTTTGCAGGTGGCAGGTGGTATTTTGCCAGTTGTCGGGATTGCGATCTTGTTACGTTACTTACCAACAAAACAATATGCAGCTTATCTGATCGTTGGATTCATTGCAGCTGCTTACTTGAAGGTACCAATGCTTGGTGTGGCATTGCTCGGTTTTGCGCTAGCAATCATTTACTTTAAACAAAACTACTATCAGGAAGTCGAACCAGCTCTTGCAGGCGAGAGAGCACGTGGAAAGGAGAATGAAGATGGCGAGTATGAAGACTGAGGCTGATTTTGAAAAGGCGATCACGAAGCGGGATCTTTGGGCGGCCAATATACGCTGGCTTCTAACCAGTCAGATTTGTTGGAACTATGAACGAATGATGTCAACAGGTTATCTTTACACGATACTGCCAGTCTTACGGAAGCTCTATCCCAATGAAGACGAGCAAAAGCAGATGATGGAAACGCACAATCAGTTTTTTAACACGAATCCGATGATGGGTGGTTTAATTCTTGGGATTGATATGGCCCTTGAGGAAAAGGAACGGATCCAAGGAAAAGAAGCGGTCGTCGGAGTGAAAACTGGTTTAATGGGACCTTTTGCCGGTGTTGGGGATACGATTTTTGGGGTCATTCTGCCAACGATTTTTGGTTCGATTGCGGCCTACATGGGACAACAGGGCAATGTGGCAGGGGTGATACTTTGGATAATTGTCAACATCCTGGTTGTTGGCTTGCGGTGCGTCTTTTTGCCAGTGGCTTATCGGCAAGGAAGCAAACTTGTGAATGAATTTGCGGGCAAACTTAACGCGTTAACCGATGCGGCGATTTTGCTTGGTGTGACGGTGGTAGGAGCGTTGATCCCAACGGTCATTACGGCGAAAGTAAGTTATGTTTATAAATCGGGTGATGTGACACTAAAGATGCAGGATATGCTTGACCAGATTATGCCAGCACTAATTCCGGTCCTGCTTGTTGGGCTTGTCTATGCGATGCTTGGCCATAAACGGATGACTTCATCGAAAGCAATCATTATCGTGATGATTTTAGGAATCATTTTATATAACTTGAAAATTTTAGGAACCTGATAGGAGGAAAAACAAGTGACATTCGCATTTTTTGAAAAAGCAAAGGAACTCACAAAAATTTTAGAGGAAAAAGAAGCGCCGGCTATTCATCAAGCAGCTGAAATTTTGGCTGAAGGTATTGCACAAGGTGGGATTATTCAGGCATTCGGAAGTGGTCATTCTTATGCAGCAGCGATTGAAATCTGCGGTCGAGCTGGTGGTTTCATCCCATCTAAAGTCATTCACGACCCGGCAATGGGCATCTATGAATCCATTGAAGGGGTGGGCGGACTTTTAACGCATCGGCTTGAAGCAAAACCAGGGGATGTTTTCTTTCTGATTTCCAATTCTGGTCGTAACCCACTGTCGATCGAACTGGCCGAATGGATCAAAAAAAAGGGAAATCCACTTATCGTTGTAACAGCGCTGGAGATCTCTAAAAACTCTACGTCACGTCATTCATCCGGTAAGTTACTCTATGAATTTGCAGATGTCGTTTTAGATAATCACTCGGAGTTTGGTGATGCTGCTCTTTCTGTCAGAGATTCTGATGTGAAGATTTGCGGAACCTCTTCCTTCTCGGCTGTACTTTTGTTGCAGCAGGTGGTATATGAAGCGGTGAAAAAATTAGTAGCACAAGGGATCGAGCCGCCCATTTATAAAAGCGCGAACATTGATGGTGGTTATGAATACAATTTTGCGCTTGAGGATCAATATGCTGATCGGATTTTCCGTATTTAAAAAGGGAATATAAAGTAGGAAAAACGGAACGCATGAAAGATACTTTTTGAAAAGAGCATCTTTCCATGCGTTCCGTTTTTATTAGGATACAAAGAGTGTTAGAGCCGTTTTCTAAATCCAACAAAGCCAGCAATCGCCGCGATCCCTAAAATAACAAACCAGTCATCTCGTGTATCGCCTGTTTCTGGTAGTGTAGCCACAGAAAGAACCGCTGAAGAAGTTCCGGAGTATTCTGAGATAGGTGGAAGAGGCGTTACATTTGGATGGGGGTGTGGTGTCGGGTGATCTTCCGGATCAATAGGAGCAAAGTCAGATTGATAGGTATAAACGACTGTCTGATTTTTTTCAGAAAACAAACCCTTTGCATTTGCTGGGATTTCTACCAACTCATAGCCAGGAATGTCAAGTGCTTGTGTCTGATAAGGCTCACCAGCATTTCCACTCAAAATAATATCATCTGCCAAAGGTTGCCCCTCTTGATCTTGATATGAGACTGTTACTGTACCAATAACTGGGATTTTAGCATATTGATAAGTCACAGTTTGTGGCTGATCAGTAAATGTACCCGATGCGTTAGCAGGTGTTTCTTTGAGCGAACAGCCGTCAATATCTTTCGGAGTGGTTTGATAGCTGTCACCGATTGCACCAGTCAAAGTGTCATCTGGTGCAAGATCATTTCCTTGTTCATCCTGATAATGTACTGTAACATCCCCTGCCAAAGTTGGTGTGTAAATATAAGTCACAGTTTGCGGCTGATCAGTAAATGTACCCGATGCGTTAGCAGGTGTTTCTTTGAGCGAATAGCCGTCAATAGACTTGGCACTTGTTTGATAGGCTGTACCAGGTATACCTGTGAGTCTTTCATCACTGGCTAAAGATTGCCCCTGTTCATCTTGATAATGAACTGTAACTGCATTGTTCCATTGGGTAATAGGAATTTCGGCAGAGACATCCATGGTTTCTTGCGTGGTTGTACTTTTTAATGTGGCTGTATTTCCCAGCGTGCTGCCCGTATAATCAGGTGAGACCTGTCCTTGGTAGGAAATTTGAACAGATTCCCCATTTGCTAGAGAGGGAAGTGTCAAATCGTATGCTTGTTCATCATTTTGTGTCAGGGTCACTTGATCGGTGATGTCCGTTGTTTGCGCAGTACTATCAGTTTTGATGACCTTGAGTGTATCTGGTTGGTAAAGAAAACCGTTTGCAATTAAGCTTTTTAATTGAATTGGATCTGTATCAGGAGTATTTCCAGTTGATTGATTTTGATAGTCAACAGTAAAACCTATTTGATCGCCTGGACTTGCTGTTGTATTACCGGGTGAGGATAAGTTTTGGACGGTTTCTGTTGCGCTTCGATTCATTTCAGTGGTGTACATGGAAGTAACACCGGACACATATTCTGTTCCGTCAGTTGTCGTATAAATCGTACGCAGGTTGATAGGGATCTGGCTATAATCGCCAGATAGCATGGAGTTAATGGTCGCATGGAATATCCAGCTTAAAGAGCCTTGAAAATGGTTGTCCAAATTAAAATCAGAAGGTTCGACGGTGAATGTCAGCTTATTAGCCGTTTGATCATATTGGTAGTCTATCTCATCCCAATCATAGAAAGAGCCCATATTGTTAATCATAAAGCTTGGTTTAGTATTGAAATCAATTGAGATAGCATCACTGAATATTATCTCAAAAGTGATTTTGGAAAAAGAATGCTGATTCTTAATTTCAATAGCAGGTTGCAGATAAATGACATCTCCAGGGACAGCTTCCCAGGACGGGATGTATGTTTCATCTTTGTCCTGATAACCAGATGCTAGAGATGTTTGAGCAAAGATCCCAATTCCTAATTCTGCAGTGTTCGTCCGCTTTGTTCCCGATCCATTATTAGAAGAATTTTCATGATAATCCGGTGAGGCTTCAGTATTTTCAGCATGGACTTGCCCATGATTATTCGAAAAAAGAAGCATGAGTAAACAAATAAGACTTGTTATTAAAAAGAATTTCTTCAATGTTTTGTGTCCCCCTAAGGAAGTTCTTATGACAAAATAATAGCATAGTAAAAAGAGTAGATAGTTCCTTTTCTGGGAAGAGGTGGCCATCGGTATGTGATGAATTTGTGAATAAAAGCTCGCTGTCAATATATGTCCAAATTGACAGCGAGCTTTTATTCACGTATCAAGATATTTTAGCGAAGTTATTTAACTTTTTGAGCATGGATAAATCAATCTTCAAACCATCTTTATGGCGCGAAATCGCATGGGTTTCTCTTAACTCATGCAGGCTTTTATAAAGCATCGTTGTTGATAATCCAGTATAATTCTTAAGCTTTGTCATCGTGATTTCTTTGGGCAAATAAAAGAAATCATTTTTTTCGGTTGAAAGAAGAGTATTCAAGTTTTGAAAACAGTGGATAAGACGATGCTTTGTATCGATCATCATCATTTGATTACGTAAATGGGTATGGCTCGTTTCAGCGTTCATTAATTGGAGCAAAATGGGCTTAGTAGTGGCTAACGATAAAACAAAATCGATATCTTTTTTAGAAATTCGATAGACCACTACATCAGAAAGAGCTTGATAGGAGACGAAGTTATTATTTTCATATAGATTGGAAAAGTCTATCAGGGAGCCTGCACCGTAGAAAGATAGAATGTTCTTTGAAAAAATGGTTTCTTTCTTTTCAACAATTCCTGTCAGAATAAAATAACACTTGCCTTTTAAATTTAATTTTTTTTTTGCCGGAAAAGTCATTTCTTTTACTTTACTATACTGTTTTATGATATCGATAAATGGATTATTTTTTTGTATTTGATCCATATTGTCACCTCTTTTTTAGATTTATAGAACAGGTACAAGCGGTTTAGGCAAAGTAGCGGTATCTATATACCACATGTCGTCCTGAATGAGAAAGGTCTTTTCATTTTTCAAATGTGCCATTGCTTTTGAAAAAGTGTAACTTGAAACGTGAGCATAATTTTTAAGCTCTTTCGTAGAGCAAGGTGCTTGCATCACGATAAGTGCATCGTAGGACACGCGATCACCAAATTCTAAATAGGCAAGATTCAGTAATGCCTGTTCTAATCTGTCAGCAGATTTTTTTTCTAGAATAAGGGATTTTAAATAGAAATGGAGATCGTATCTTTTTAAAAGAAAATAAAGAAATGGGGCATTTTCAGGACGCAGCAAAAATTCTTTCAAATCACTTTTTTTGATTTGATAGACAAGTGACTTGACGGTGGTAAAGTAGGTCCAATCATTTGTAAGGTTGTAATTGGGATCTTGAAACCCGATGACATCACCTGTTGAGAATAAAGTGGTAATTTCCTCCGAAATTTGCGCTTGCAGGCCTTTAACCGCTCCTTTTTTTAGAATATAAAAATAGTCTTCCATCAAAAGGGAAGTTTTAGCGGGTAATATGGTTGTCTCCAAATGATACTCCTGTTTAATGAGGTCGATTAGATTCTTTCTGCTGAAAATATCTTTCACAAAAGTTACTCCTTTACAATCTGAAATTATTTCTTAATAAATATAGTAACCGTGTTTTAAAAGAAAGTTCTTCCTACATTGGGGGGTGTATGAAAAGAATTAGTGACAAAATGGTGAATTTTGTCAGTTAACAATTATTACAACGATTTTGATAGAAAATGACGGAAGGGAATCTCCATAAAACGGACATAATTAGAAATATTTTCTTCCTGAAAAAGTAATTTAGATGATGTTAAAATTCGTTAATATGATAATTAGCTAATTTAATTATTTACAAGGGTGATTGTTTGAATACCCAAAATATCAGGTATAAAGATAGTAA
>NZ_CAJYCN010000029.1 GCF_913566895.1 Listeria ilorinensis
GTATATATATAGATCCTCCTTATAATACAGGATATGCGTTTGAACATTATAATGATAATTTAGAACATAGCACATGGTTAAGTTTAATTAAGCCCAGAATTGAAATACTTAGAAATCTGCTTTCAATTGATGGCAGTATTTGGATAAGTATTGACGATGACGAAGGTCATTATTTGAAAGTGCTTTGCGATGAGATATTTGGAAGAAAGAATTTTATTAATACTGTAATTTGGGAAAAAAAGTTTTCACCGCAAAATGACGCTAAATGGTTATCAGATAGTCATGATTTTATTTTAGTGTATGCAAAAAACAAAGAGGTATGGAGGCCAAATTTGTTGCCAAGAACTTCTGAAATGGATAGTAGATATAAAAATCTTGATAATGATCCAAGGGGAGAATGGACGTCTAGCGACTTAACTGTTAGAACTTATAATGAGGCTTGTAATTACCCAATAACTACACCAAGCGGTAGAATTGTTATGCCACCAGAGAGCAGATGCTGGGGGGTTAGTAAAGAGAGATTTGATGAATTAGTTGAAGATAATAGAATTTGGTTTGGAAGTAAAGGAAATAATGTTCCTCGTGTAAAGAAGTTTTTAAAGGAAGTTCAATCAGGAATGGTTTCTATGACTTTGTGGAAACATACTGATGTGGGAAATAATCAAGAAGCAAAAAAAGAAGTGAAAAACATTAATAGCAAAGAAGTTTTTGCTACCCCTAAACCTGAACGTTTGATTGAGCGTATATTAACTTTGGGTTCAAATGAAAATGATTTGATTCTTGATAGTTTTCTTGGTTCTGGAACAACTGCAGCAGTAGCTCATAAAATGAATCGACGCTATATTGGTATTGAAATGGGGGATCATGCTTATACTCATTGTAAAGTGCGATTGGATAAGGTGATTGATGGTAGTGATGTTGGTGGAATTAGTAAATCTGCCAACTGGCAACAAGGTGGGGGATACAAGTTCTATGAGCTTGCCCCAACTCTCATCAATAAGGATACTTTTGGTGAATTGATTATTAACCGTGCCTATAGCCCAGAAATGCTTGCTAGTGCAGTTGCGTTACATGAAGGATTTCTCTATGAACCATCTGATACTATATTTTGGAAACAATCAAAAGCTAACGAGAGTTCATATTTATTTGTAACGACTAAGCATGTGGATTTTCAATTTCTCACTGCTATCAAAGATACAATGGAAGAAAATGAATACTTAATTATTGCTTGTAAATCTTTTACGGAAGAAGGCTTACATTCATTTCCAAATATCAGTATTAAAAAAATTCCACAAATGCTTTTAGAGCGTTGTGAGTTTGGTAAGGATAATTATAATTTAAATATTATTAGTCCAATGATTTATGAAGATGATAACGAGGAGATAGAAGTAGATGAATAAAGACTTTTCGATGTATACAACTAATTATTTAAATGGAGTCATGTCACTTCGTAGGCCTCAAAAGGAGTCTATAGAGATATTAAAGAATATTTTAAAGTGTGTATACCCTTCTAAAAATATGGATTTAAAAAAAGCCCTTCATCAAGTGAATGAGCTGTATCCTACATGTACTGATTTTGAGAGAGAATTTATGTCGCTCTCATTTATATTGGCTACTGGTGTTGGGAAAACAAGGTTAATGGGTGCATTTATTACTTACCTTTATACAAAGTATGGGTTGAAAAATTTTTTTGTTGTGGCTCCAGGAACGACTGTTTTTAATAAGCTTAGAAAAGATTTAGGGGATCCAGCAAATCCAAAATATGTTTTTAAAGGTATAGGATGCTTTAATAATCCACCACAAATCATTTCCAATGAAGATTATAAAGATCGAAACATTTCTTTATTAGAATCAGAAGTTAAGATTTTTGTATATAATATTAGTAAATTCGATAAAGAAAATGTGAAAATAAGAGCTGTAAATGAGTATTTAGGAGATTCTTTTTTTAATCAATTATCTCAGATGGAAGATTTAGTCATGATTATGGATGAAGCTCATCACTATCATGGAGATAAGGGAGCGCTTGCTCTAAATGAAATTAAACCAATTCTAGGTTTAGAACTAACGGCAACTCCATATTATAATAAGGGGTCAAAACAACTCCAGTTTAAAAATGCGGTATATGAATATCCACTTTCTGAATCAATTAAAGATGGATATACAAGAACTCCATTTGCTGTAACTAGGAAAGATGTTAACTTTTATAACTTTGGAGATGACATGCTTGATCAAATAATGCTTCAAGATGGCGTTACTTGTCATGAAAATATAAAGCAGCATTTAGAAGTATTTGCAGAAAATAATAGTGTGAAAAAAATCAAACCCTTTATGATGGTAGTTTGTAAAGACACAGAGCATGCTACAAAGATTTATGAATATATTACTTCAAAGGTATTTCGGAACGGGAGTTACTACAATAAAACACTGATTATTCATTCTAACCAATCAAAAGCAAAACGTGAGGGGAACATACAATTACTTTTAGATGTGGAATCTGCTGACAACCCTATTGAGATTGTTATCCATGTAGATATGTTGAAAGAAGGTTGGGATGTTAATAATTTATACACAATAGTTCCTCTTAGAACAGCGGCTTCTAAAATCTTACGCGAGCAAATGATTGGTCGTGGTTTAAGGCTTCCTTATGGGGAGCGTGTGGGTGAAACAGAGATTGACTCTGTAATGCTGACAGCTCATGACAAATTTGAAGAACTTTTACGTGAAGCTCAGAAAGGGGAATCTATTTTTAAAGCAGGAAATGTAATTCAAATTGAGAAAATGGAGAAAATAGAAGTTGCAACAACTCAAATGAACTTGGAATTAATAGATGATGAAATAGGTAATACTTGTAATTTATTGAAACTTGAATGCTCTTCTGAGAATACGAAGTTTATAAAAAAAACTCAAGAGTTTATTCAAGATAGTATAGTCAAGCAACTTACAAAACCAGAGAATCAAAAAGAAAATTTTATAACTGGAATGATTGTAAAAGAAGTTGCAAACTCTATTAATGAAGATAAAGATTTATCTAAAGTTTTTGAAGCCAATAGATTTCCTCTAATGGAATGGCTGCAAGATAAAACGGAAGAATATACTGTTAAAACTCTTGAAAAGTTTATACCTATCCCCTTAATTACTATAACGGATCATGGAATGGCAGAATATAAATTCGTGAATTTTGATCTTGATACATCTGAGTTTAATCATGTTCCGATTAAGAATGAATTATTAATACAAAATTTGGAGAATATGAAAAGTATTTCAAACATAAAAGGTGGTTATATTGATTTTGACGGATATAATCCTAAGAAGATTCTTATTGGACAACTTAGGGAAAAACCAGAAATTGATTATGAACAATGTTCAGATCTTTTATTTAAACTGGTTTCTCAAGTAGTATCGCACTATGAGAAGCTTTATGGGCAGAATGGTATGCAAAATATTATAATGATGAATAAAAAGGATATTGCTGATAAGATTTATAATCAAATGATGAGAGAAGAGCATTTTTATCATTCGGTTGGTTTAATTGATGAACAGATTATAGACTTGAAAAGGCGAAATCTTGCTACAAAATATAACTATACTTATCAAAAGAATTTGTATGAAGAATTTGAAGGTTCGATTGGTCAGACACTATTTACAGGTATTTGCAAAGGTGTTTTTGATAAAGCAAAATTTGATAGTCAGCCAGAACTTATTTTTGCACGTGTAATAGAACGGGATGGTGATGTGAATAACTGGCTTCGCCCCAATCCAAAAGAATTTAATCTTTATTATGATAATGGTAAAAGGTATGAACCAGACTTTGTTGTAGAAACTGATGATGCTATTTACTTGGTTGAAGTTAAAGGAGAGGACAAGTTAAATCATCCAGATGTTCTTGCAAAAAAAGAAAGGGCAATTAACTACTGCAGAATTTCTACAAGTTGGGGGAAAGCCAATGGATATAAGCAATGGAAATATTTATTTATCCCCGCGGGACAGATTTATTCTAATTCATCATTTTTGAATCTGGCGGCACGATTTGAGCACTTGTAAGATGAGAAAATATATCTTTTCTAAATAGATTATATGAATAAAGTGTGGAATAGTTTAGGCTGATTTTTAACTCAATTTATGGCCAAGAAAATTTCACACTTTATTCTTAACCTCCCCCTTTACTTCTCAAACCAATCATATAATTCTTCATCATCTTTTTCAGCATACAGCTTTATCAACTTCGGACGCAAAGACTGGAAGATTTCAACTAATTCAGAACCACCAAAAAATGTGGAAAAATGTTTATCTGTATATGCTAGTGATAGACATGAAATCATATCTTCTGTTTGTTCCTCGTCATCTAGTATATTAATTAACTTTCCTATAAGATAATAATCATCAAATTTCATATGTTGGCTGTTTTTTGGGGTAGAAAGTTCATTTTTTACAAAGTTAATAATTTTTTCTTTTTCACCATAATGAATTTCACGGCTGATACTAATATAGCCCATTATTTTTTCGGATATTATGATACCGTTTTCTTCTAGTTGTTTACTAGGGAGAGAAGGGCATTCTTTTTGTAAATATCCGTTTACTGTATTCACTACATATTCATGCATTATTTTATCTTGAACGTCAGCAAAACAATCATCTATAAATTCTTCTACAGGATAACCAACCTCATTTTTACATCCCGAGTTTTTAGAACTGCTTGTAAAAAAATTGGTTTTTATTTGCTCGGTTATTTCAGAATGATCTTCTAACATCGCTTTATGCCCAAGCAATGTTAAATAATCTGAAATATAGTCTTCAATATCACCAAAATAAAACCAACCAGCTGTTTTCCCACTTAGGTTAGCCGCTTTTTCCACTACTTCTATTGGTGCTAAATTATATCCCTGAACATATGAGTTAATTGTTGTTTTTTTTAAGCCTAAGCGATTTCCGAATTCTGTAAAAGACAAGTTCATTTCATCTTTGATTTGCTTGAGTCGATTTCCAACTTTTTCTTTATCAGGCTGTAACAATCCAAACATGATTAATTCCCTCCAAACTTTATTTAATATCAGTATAACATTCGTATATGAATTCGTACATAGTTTTGGTAAATAAATATTGGCAACGTATATAATTCCGTATATACTATGTCTTGTAGAGGTACCACTACAAATTTTTTTAAATAAATCGTATACGAAAACGTATATGGTTAAGGAGCGATAATGATGGCTATTAGAATTAATGATTTGGCATTACCAAAAGAAAAATTAGAGAAAGAATATCAAGTCGTACAGGTTTCAAAATGGCAAAAAGATGGTGAAGTATTAGGATGGGCATATGAATGTGTGCTTCCCAAATTACGGTTTGAAAAAATTAGTGTAAAAGTTCAAAGTGAGCTTCCGGTTATTTCTAAAGAGGAATTAGAAGAAAATGGATTGGCTATTGTAGCATTTGATGGCTTGGTTGTTTCACCGTGGGGAAGAGTAAATGGGAATTTTATTAGTTATGGGCTTTCAGCTGTCGCAAATTCAGCAAAATCAATTCAACAAAAATGAGTAGTCAAAGGTATTTTACCGCGCAAGAAGTGGTGGAGAAAGTGGAAGGACTATACTCAATTTCAACACTGAACAAATGGGCAAACTTCATACAAAAAGAATGTATGTATTCTTTCAAGTATGAACATAGGCTGATTGATAACAACAACTTAGCTAGAAGAAAAATGAATCACCGAAAAACAAGAGTTTTCACACTAGATGAGATTGATAAACTTCAGCAAGTGGCCAATTTAATTCCTGAAATGGGGCGTGATAAAGCCTTACGACAATTTTTTGATGAAAACCATCAATATGATGCTATGAGACATCATGAGCTTATAGCTACCATAATTCAATTGATGGATTCAAAAAATGCTGAATATCAAAAAAGTATCGAGCAATTGAAAAAAGAATGTTCGAACTTAAACCTGTGTTATCAACAACAAAAAAGTCGAATTGATCAATTAGAAAAGAGTCTAGAAATAGACAATACTTCCAGCGGGTGGTTTCGGCGGAAGCGGTAGGGCAGTGATAGCCCAAGCCGCTTTCCGTCCGAAAATAATCACACGATGGATGAATTGTCTGGAAGGCTCGCCTTCCGCTTTACTTGATAAATAGAACAACATCTGGCGAAAAAAGATGCTGATACTTTTCAGATAATCTTTGAAAAATGAATATGAAGACACTCTGAATTTCAGTTACAGGAGTGATTGAAGCTGATAAAAGGCTATAATCAGAAAATCATTGAAACTCCTACGTATATTGAAATTTGGGAATATGAGAAGCCTATTCGTTACAGAAAGGCTAAAGATGAGATAGTAAAACCAAAACTAGACTGGATTGAAGCAATAGAAACAAGAAAAACTTATGACCAGTTGTCAGCTCAAGGTCAATATGACAGCTTGAAACGAAAACAAAAACATTACAAAAATATGCGATTCGATATTGCACGATTAGTTGATACTAATTTTGATGCACAAACAAAATTTTTAACCTTGACCTTTAAAGAAAATATCCAAGAAATAGAGTATACAAATAGTGAATTTAAAAAATTTATTAAACGATTAAACTACCAACTTTATAAAACAAAGAAATCCCAAATTCGTTATCTTGCAACGTGGGAGAAACAAAAACGTGGTGCTATTCATTACCATATTATTTTATTCAAATTTCCTTATGTTCCTTATGAAAAGCTTATGAAAATCTGGGGGCATGGGAATGTGTGGATTAATAAAATTGATGTGGATAGCATTGAAAATCGAGGAAGATATGTTAGCAAGTATTTTGATAAAGAATTGGATATAAAAGAGCATAAGAAAAAAGCTTTTTTTAAGTCGCAAAATTTGAAACTACCAAGAGAAGAGCGAAAGTTGGTAACAGAATCCTATGATGTTGCATCCGAAAAGGTTTTGTTTGAGAAAACGTATATTCGTAGAAGTCCTGAATTTACAATTAAACGAGATGAAACAGGAGATATGCAACAATCTATATACTTTGAAGAAAGCGAAGTCCGCTATACAAAGATAAAAAAGAAGTATGATTGAATTTACTATTTTGTTCTCTTATTACTAACGGTGTTTTGCAAAGAAGGAAAGGTGTCGTGCATTTGAATAGGACTACAGTATCAAAGAGCGAGCTGATGTTAATGGGCTATCGACCGCATACAGCTTCAACAATTATTAGACAAGCAAAGCAAATGATGGTTCAAAGAGGCTATCCTTTTTATAATAATAAACGTTTAGGATATGTCCCAAGAAATGTTGTGGAAGAAATAATAGGTGTTTCTCTTGAAGGAGAGAATATGAATGCCTAAGACACGTTATACAGGTGTCTACACTGATAATAAAGGAAAGTTTTTTTATCAAGCAGAATTAGGAATTGATAAAGCAACTGGGAAAAGGATTCAAAAGAAAGGACGAAAAGATCAGCAAGGACGACCTTTTTCCTCTGCTAGAGAAGCTTACAAAGAATTAACACGATTAAAAAATGAATATCTAGTATTAAATGGCTATTCTAATTATGACTTAACATATGGTCAATTTTTGGAAACAACTTATCTACCGTATTATCGTGCAAGTGTTGAGCGAAGTACATGGAATTCTCGTGAGTCAGGCTTGTTAAGTATACGAGATAGATTTTCTAATAAGAAGCTTCGAGAAATTTCAATAGAGGACTGTGAAGGGTATCGGATATGGTTATTGAATGACAGTGGTTATTCGCAAGCTTACAGTTCTTTGCTTTATGGTATGTTTAGAAAATCACTGGATTATGCGGTAACTATGCAGTACCTAGATAAAAATATTTCTAAGCGGACAAAAGCAATCCCTAAAGGAAAATCGGTAGTTGCTTATTGGACAAAAGAAGAGTTTCAAAAAGTCTTATCGGTGATCTATAAAGATGATTTTTATGAATTCATGTGTTTAGTCATGATTTGGCTATATTATATGACGGGCATTCGTGTTAGTGAGGGATTAGCATTAAATTGGAATGATGTAGATTTGAAAAGGAAGAAGCTTCGTGTGCATTATACGTTGGATATGATTAATCAAAATCATTTTGTTCGTAAACCATATACTAAGACTAAAAATGGAATACGGACTATTTCATTAGATGATGATACGGTTCAGCTGTTAGAAGATTGGAGAAAAGTCCAACAGGAGCATGGGATAGAAAATTTTATCTTAAGTTATACAGACTTACCTCTTTATCGATCTACTGTGCAAAGAATCATTGAAAGATATGCTAAATTAGCCAAAGTGCCGATAATTCAAGGCAAGGGGCTTAGGCATTCACATGTGAGCTATTTAATCAATGAATTCAATGCGGATATTCTCGTTGTTTCACAAAGATTGGGTCATTCAAGTCCTGAAATAACATTAAAGCATTACGCACATTTATGGAGTAGAAATGATGAATACTTAGCTGAGCAGATGTCTGGAAATGTGCAATTTACTTTTGCAACGAAATCTAGTGTGTCATTTAACGGAAACCAAGCAGTTAAAAAGTAACTTCCTGCCAAAACCCTGCCAAATGGAAAGTTTACTGCTCAAGATGTTGATGTATCAACACTTTTAGAGGAGCAACTTACGTGGAGTGGGAATAGTTGCCGGAGAGCCGTAAAGCCTTGTATACCAAGGCTTTACGGCTTTTTTATATAAAGCATTGCATTTTGATTGCATTTTCTTATGCGTTTTTTCGTAAATAGTCTCTCGTGAATTGATTTTTTGGGGAAGTGTCATGATTTGTTTTTGTTTGTTCAAAGTGAATGACACCGTTAAGTTTCTTTGCAACATCAAAGTTGCTGTTGGGATACAGGTGACCGTAAGTACCAAGTGTTGTTTCAATATCTTCATGTCCTAAACGATCTTTGATAATCAGTGGATTTTCACCCATGCTGATCAATAACGAAAAAAGAAAGAAGCAGGAGTTTAAGATTGCTCTCTTTTTATGTTTCTTGGAAAATATAAAGAAGTCATGTCCTAAGGGATGAATCAATATAATAGTATGGTAATATAAATAAGGCAAATATACTAAAAGTTTAGTGTGGGAAAAATATATCAGCAAAAGAATGAATCATCTGTTTAGCAAGGTGAGATTGATTTTTCAACATTATATATACAAAGGAATCTAGTAGTATCTGGATATTTAGAAGGAAGTTTTATGGGATTAAAGCCAAATTTTTTGTAAAAAGTTACTGCTTCTAAGTCTGTTTCAGCAATAATTAGTTCTATATCAGGATATAAATTAATTATTTGTTGAATCATAAGAGTTGCGATCCTCCGCTTTTGAAACGAGGGTAATACGGAAATATGTGGTATCTCACAAAAATTTTTGGAAATCCTTACCCCTATTAATCCATTATTTTCAGTAGTAGCAAAGAGGATAGAATTGCTTCTATTGTAAATTTTGAGTGCTTTCATCGGATGAATAGTTGTTAATGAAAGTAACGGTACTAAAATAAGAGGGAATCTTTTGGTATCAATATTTTTTAGCATAAATAATCTCCTTTTTATTGTAAAGAACATATGTAATGGAG
>NZ_CAJYCN010000030.1 GCF_913566895.1 Listeria ilorinensis
GTCGCCAAGACAAGACGCACTTTACAAGATATTCTAAACCATGTTACTTTTAATGAACAGCAGGGCAGTTATTCATTCCCAGCTGGCTGTGCCGATACGATCGCAGGCTTGCAGAAAGAACTGAATGAGGTTCGCGGCATTGATCCGAAGAAAGAAAAAGAACTGGAAGCATATGAGATCTATGCGGTGGTTTACATAGGTGCGAATGGAAAACCGGAAGTCATGTGGATCCTTGAACAAAACGGTCAGGCGGTGCGCAATTATGCTTTGACCGGTTACCTGGAGAAGACCGGGCAATATCTTTCTCCTGATAAGTATCAAGTCATTTCGCTGGATGATGTGGAAGACAAGATCCTGGAGGGATGGAAAGAAGGAGGCTACTACCTGAGTGGGAAGAAATACAGTGGTGTTGCAGGTGCTACACTAAAAGCTTCAGCGTATATGCAAGGTGGCGCTGAATGGGTGCAGGAAAGTGATTTTGCGAATGCTGTTTTAGGCTTAGGGCTCAGTGTAGCGGCAATCAGGGGAAGTATTACTTATAAAAAAGAAAGCGGAGTTGAAAAAATATATAATGCAAATGGAAATCCAGATTTAAGGGTTTTAAGAAGAAAACAATTTGATGAAGTGTTAAAAACTGGCTTTCCTGATGGAACAAAGCTAAATCAGCATGCATATAATTCACTTTTTAAATCAGGAAGAAAAGATATTATGCTGGATGATATCGTTGATGCTTTAAAGACTAAACCGATACCAGCTAAACCTGGAAGTGTTGAATATGTCAATCCGATAACAGGGACATCAGTCTTTGTTAATCCGGTAAAAAAAGAAGTAGTAGGAATTTGGCCAGCAAGTTTTAAAAAATAAAGGAGGCCTTGTCATTGAAAATCAAAGAAATGTTGAATGAAAGTATTACTAGTAAAAATAGTTATGAAGAGTCTGTAGAGAACATCGATATTTTAACAGAAAAAATGGACGATGATTTTATACCATATCGAGTAGAGCAAAATGTCATGATGTGGCTGAATCAAGAGGGTCTACTCGGAGAAATTGAGTGTATTTTTCCAACAAGATTAGATGAAGAAGTTCGTTTGGTAAAAAGGGCAAACATAACGGTAGAAACCGGTTTTCCTTTAATAAATACAGAGGAGACTATGGAAGTTCCAGAGGTAAAAACTTTCGTGGGGAATGAATATTTTGTTCTGTATTTCTCTGAATTGACAGAGTATGATAGAATGATTGTTGCAAATGACCTTTCTTTTTATTTAGAAGAAGAAGAATTGATTGCAATTAAAGCGGTAATTTCTTAAAAAACCCAATAATAAGGCTAAACGATCTGTTCCTTGTGGATGGATCGTTTTTGTGTTTAGGACAGCTCTTTCAACGTAGTTTCTTTTTACTAATGGAAGTCTTAATTTTATTACAGAAGTAGAAAACTATCATACGGATCCCATATAAAATAATAGTTTTTTGCATTAATTTTGCATTCTTAATGAAGTATGTCCATTAAATCGTTGGTGTTAAGCGATTTATTGATATACGTTATACGATCGCCAGCTCCACTTTTTGAAAAAGATAAAAACCATCAAGTCAATTGATCAATACTAATTGATTTGCTGATTTTTGTTTTGTGGAGAAATGAATGAGAATGGTAAGAAGTGATAAAATTGTTTATCGATTTGCCATGTTTTATTATAAGACATGAAAAGGAAGTGGTATTATTCCGTCTATAATATGGTTGTGTGTTTAAATCATAACTAGTAATATTTCACCTCGTACATCTCTGTATATTAAAAAACATAAAAATCAGATAAAAACATTAAAAAGTTTAAAGTCCGAAATTATTTGACTATGTAATCGCTTTCTTTATATAATAAACTTGCAGCTGTTGAAAAACATTATGAAATGAGGAAGAATCATGAAAAAAGGGCTTTAGCTAATTTGTATTGGTTGCTATGTTTTTGTTTGGGGGTTCCTTTTTTGCTAAAGATGCTTTAGCTGATAGTGTGGAAGATTATAATGAAGTGGCGAAAGAACACGGTATGGAACCGGTGGATAGTGAATTAGTAGATGCTCTAGAAGTTTCTAGACTTGAATTTGATAGTGTTGAAGAGTTTGAAGCATTTCTTGAAGCTGAGGAAGAAACTGAGTATGAAACAGTTGTTGAAGTTCCAAAATTGCTTCAAGCTTCTGGAACAAAAACTTATAGCACTGTGATTAGTAAGACTCCAGTAATGACGATTAAAGGATATGCAAAAGTAACAAGAAATAGATCAGGAGTAGTAACAAATGTCACAAAATGGTCTCAACAGACTGGTGTAGCTTGGCCAATTGGCTGGGAACATGTCACAGCATATCATAGCTTGAATAGCAGTAAAAAGGGCGGGACCACAACGATTAAAGGAAATCGCTTGTACTACATTATGGTACCTAAAAAAGAGTTATCATATAAACGTGGGACAACTGCCAAAATAAATTTCTAGGAGACTAAACATGTACTCATTATTTGATACTGTATATACTATTATGGTTATATTAGTGCCCCTGTTGTTAGTTATTGGAGGGATATGGTATATAAAAAGGTGGATGAAAAAAAGTGCTAAAAAATAATTTTTATTGGATGGAAGGAGATTTATTAACTACTGTTTGACTAAAAAATTATGGAATGAAAGTAATTTGAACAAGTAAAAGCTCTGGTCAATATATATATAACTATTTCACAATTCTCTAGTATTTTTAGCCTGTCAGATCCATCTCAACAATTTTAAATAAAATGAAAAGTTCTCTCAAATCAGTTATATCAACCGATTTGAGAGATTTTTTATAGTGATAGAGATGCAAAATTTTTTGCAATTAAGGAACTCTAATTCGATTCATAATAGCATTCATATGTTTTGATTCTCTTTGTTTGGCTTCATCAGAAATACGTAAACAAACTATTTTACTTTAAAAAGAGTAAAAATGTTGATATGTGTCTAAAATATGGCGGAAAACACCTTTAATTATGACAAAATTTTGTAGGGGACATCAATTTTTTCTAGTTTTTCCTTTTAATCGCTTGAACCCCATGTACACTCGTTGACTTCGTTTGTTAATATTACTTATGTATTCTTTTATTTAATCTCAGGCTATTCTTGTAGGGAAATTTAATCCGAAAAATCTTTATGATTTTCATGTACACATGACTGAATAATCAGTATATAAATATCAAGAAGGAGGAGAAAAATTTTGAGGAAAAAAATAAATGGAGTTAGGCGACATGTATTGTTAGTCATGACAATTGTCTTAACACTTGGACAATTGAATCTTGCTTCTTTCCGTGTATTCGCAGAAGAAACGGGCAATGAAGAGCTCTCTTATGAGGTACAAACCGATCTGTCCGCAGATAAGAAAAAAGCCAATGTAAAAATCAAGGTCACACCGAAACAAGAACAGGTCAAAATCTTGTCGATCGAAACACCCGATGGTCAGAAAGTCGAGGGTGAAGAGGCCAGCTATACGGCTGATCAAAATGGTACGATCCAGTTTCTGATCGCTTACCAAAATGAAGCAGAAACAGCAGAAGGGCAAGAACATGAAACCAAAACTTACCAGGCTTCTTATGAAGTAAGTGGGATTTCTAGTGAAGCTGCAGGTAATGATAAAGAGTCTGCCAATGCGGAAGAAGAAACACAACAAGATACCACAAACGATGCAGAAAGTTCTACTACAAAGGAACAAACGCAATCCGTAAAAGGGGATAACTTGAAAGCGGGTACGCCCACGGTGACACTCAGCATTCCAGATTACGATCAAACCGCTTGGAGTAACGGGGATATCAAGACCGTGACGGCGACTGTTCAGTTCAATGACAATACCTCTAGCGGGAAAAAAGTGAAATTCACGTTGCCGGATGGAATGCGTTTTACCGCTGTTTCGGTCCCCAACAACTACCAGCCCACGAGCAAAATAGATACTAATATTTTAAGTTATCTGGGGAACAGTGATCCGCTGAGTAAAGCGATTACTTCAATGAAAGTGCCAGATCGGGAAACCACCTATAATAAAGCCACTTATGGCAGCGTGGTTTATGAACTGGATCCAGGTACGGAGAAAATCAGTTTTGATTTTTCGGTTCGTGTGGATGCGGCTAAATATTATGGAGCGGCAGATCTGAAGGAGCCCATTAAAGTAGAAGCTTTCATGGGCGATGAAAGTACACCAGTTGCTTCGGCTCAACAGAACATTCATGCAGAGGGAAATGAAGTGGTTGGTTACGCGAATCAATATCATGTGAAAACGATGTTTCGAACTTGGTATATCAATCTAGGCTTGTCAAAAGTTTTATCCAGCACGGATACAACCGATTCGTATAACTACACAAAACCTTATTCCGTCGTAAATGGGTTGAATGAATTGGATAGTCGCGGAGCACAATTTTATACGCCTAAAAATGTCCAAGTCACGCTTTATTATCCGGAAGGCATGGAATATGTGGGAGTGGTCAACCAAAGTGGAGTGATCCAGAAAAATAGTTCCATTCAAACGATCACCCCTTATCCAGAAGAGAACAAAGTTGTAATTGATTTTAAACACGAATCATATCAGGGGACGGGCGCTGTATTTACAGTGAAATATAAAGTACCCAAAGGAACAGCGGCCGGTACCTATACAGCACCGAAAGTACCTCATGCGGTCATCACCACATACGATGGAGAGATATTTGAATCAGATGCACTGACATCAGATAGATTAAATTTAACAACGCCGGTTGCGCTAGATACATGCACAGTGGTGGATACTGTACCACTTAACCAAATGCATTTAACTGCTGGGAGTGGTTATATAAATCCAGATAATGAAACTTGGGCAGGAAGTATCCGGATTGATAATCAGCAAACAGTGGGGAATAAGACGAACCAAATCTATCACATCAAATTTGATCCCAATTGGGAAGCCTATACCGTCAACTTGCCTTTTGATGGAACTCTTTCGAATAATCAGGTGACAGATATTCAATATAAAACCAATTTGAATGCTACGTATCGTTCTTACAACGGGACTTTACCAAAAATAAATGATAATCGAATGGCTACCCTTGAAGCTTCCGCTGTTGGACTACAAGAAGGGGAATACTTTACAGAAGTTCAAGCGAATGTAGGGGATTTCTCACCAGGTTTTCGAAATACCAATCCAAATGGTATCTTCACTCCACCTTCTACTGCTTCTTATGGGATTGTAAAACCAGGGATTAAATCAGTTGATTTTGTTGCTGAAATTTGGGATGCGGAGGATGAAGCAAACACGAAAGTTGCCGGAAAATCTACTTATAGAGTCAATGATACAAAGACTTCATTCGCATATGGAACTGCAAGTTTCTATAATACAGAGGGGACAAAAATCAAAGCAGCTCGTGCTGGGGATAAAGTCACAACTAAGGCTACTCTTGTTTTATCTGATTATCCATATGGGACACGTACAGTGCTGAATGATCCAGAAGTTTATCTGCGCGAACTAGAAGGCATTAAAATCCATCCTTCATCCATTAAATTAACCGATCAAGATGGAAAAGACGTCGATTTTACGGTGAAAGAGGAAACGGCTTTAAGTGGTGAGAAAGTGTATATCCTTCAAACATCAAATACGACTGTCGGGCGTTATGTAGGATATCCAAGTAAGCAGCATTATGTAAATGTGAGTTACGATTTTTCCTTAGCCAATACACTAGAGTATGATATGAATACAGATGTCCAAGCAATGATCAGCTGGGGTGGACCAGATATTGTATCTGCCAGAACACTCAATAGTTTTTCGGATGTTGGATTAGACGTCAATCAAAATGGTATTGAGAATGAAAATTTATTAGGTATCAACAGTAGTACGCTATCTGTATTGAAACAAGATACGGTTTCGGTGGAAACTTTCCTGAATGTGGAGGGAGAAGGCGCAAAATCCGCCTATGAGGAAGACGACGACAGTACTGTATCCTACTTTACACCGGGAACGGATGCGGAATACACGGTGAAAATCACCAATAACTCCGACAGTAATGCTCCTACCTTTGAACTGTATATTCCAATCCCGAAAACCGGACAAAACTTTGGCTCGAAATTCCAAAGTGAAGCCTTTCAATGGGATATGAAAATGAGCGGACCGATTGTTTTAAATGCGGAACAAGCGGCACAGTTTGATGTGGGCTATGC
>NZ_CAJYCN010000031.1 GCF_913566895.1 Listeria ilorinensis
CCTGAATTATATTCACTAATTAGTATAATATATTCGTTGTTAGTAACCATCTTAATGTTCGGGCTCATGATTGCTCCCTCATATCAATTCTCTATAGCTTTCAGAAATGAAGGTATTGATAACTTGATAAATTTTGAGATTCAAGCATTCCATATTGATGGAAAAAGCAGTTTTCTCAATCAATCAACTTATAAAAAAATGAAGGTAATTGAGAAGAATGTTATGGAAATGAGTGTCTCAGATAAAAGATTATTCTTAGCTTATTTCGAATCAAAAGGAGCAGTCCCTTTTCCAGTATTATTACCTGTCTTTATTTCTACTATTCTTGGGATTTTTGCTTCTTGTATTTTAAACTATTATGAAAAAGATCCATTGGTTCTATTGGGCGGAGTATATATAATCTTTATGCTGTTAGCAGGGCCTTTGGTGAACTGGATAATTGGCACTAGACAAAGAAGTTTAACTGAAAGGTATGTCGTTCAAATAATAAAAAATGAAGACACTAAAAAAAGCACTGACTAAGTCGGTGCTTTTTAGATTTCTCATGTTATTAATATTTTTCGTTTTCAATATTCTTACCATAAAAATCAAGCAATGGCTAACTCACTAGCAATAACTCTATTAAATCGTTTCTCATCCTTATTTAATTCATTAACATTTTGACGATTTACACGATTTGAAGTATTTTCAGCAATTCCTTGCTTAGCACAGAACAACATTACCTCAGAAAGTATTGCGACAGCAACATTATATTCCACAAATCCATTTCTAAGAATCAATTTAACTTTTCTTTTTTCATGACGATGCTCATATGCTAGTTTGATATGAACCTTAAAAATAAAAATAGGAACAATTAACAGTAGAGAAAAACTTGCTTTTAAATTACTTTGCGCAAATTTTATTTTTGTTATTATAACCAATGCAACATAATATACAACTACACTTATCAAAAGAGTCATTATTAATAGCATTTTTTGCCACCTACTCTCTATTTTTACCTTCATTATCTTCAATTTTCTTTTTTATCTGTTCTCTATTTTGGCCCTTTTGTCTTTGCGGTTTCTCTGTTCTTTCTTGTTCTCGCTTGCGTGATTCTTCCTCTAAATTAGCCCGCGTCCTCTTCCTAGCTCTCTGCACAGTTTTAGTTTCTTCACTGTAATCCAAAATTGAAAAATAGGAGGGAAGTAGTGGAATGCAACTAAAAAGCACCTTACCTATTAACAAAATTATGTTTAAGAAAGGTATTTTATTTACCACAAATAATGCTACAATACATAACAGCAAAACGATTAAAGAATATTTGACAGCAATATTCCTTCTCCATTTCCCATCTTGACTTTGAGGAATTTTTCCATAAAAAGTTAATCCTATAGAGCATGTATACATTATAGGAGCATTTATGAGCGAAAAAAAGTCTGTTACATTCACCCAAATGGTAATCCATAACAGTACTCCAGAAACTAAGAAAAAACATAGCTTTAAAAAAGAATATAGACTAAGATCGTCTTGTTCCTCACTATTGCTATTCCCCATATTTTCATCCCTTAAACTCTAAGATTGTCTATCTATATGCTAATTTGCTTAGCTAATAGCTAAATTTTACTTGAATTAGACAAGTTTGTCTAGCCCGAACTTGTATTCGTGCTGTTTTAAAATCAAGTATACATAAAAAAGCAGTAATATTTCTATTGTTATATATCAACTTTTCATTTTGCATTTTATAAACCTCTTAAAATTTATATATTACCATTTAGGTAATATATAATCAAAAAAAGTATCCGCTCTACATGAAGTAGAGAGGTACAATATATAAAAATTAATTTTGAACATTAGGCCAACCTGAACCATTCCAGCTAACTTTTGCGCCTGTATCAGGATGACAATACACCCTTACTCGTCCAAACGCTCCCGTTTCTATTTCGTAATCCCAACCTCCTCTATCTCGTTTCACTGGATAGGTTAAGCCTCCAAATTGAGGTGGATTAATCGTTCCGATACTGAATTGAGCCTGTAAAGATGAAGCTGATAAGGGATAAACTCGCCAAGTTCCCTGATCTGCTGGGAAATAAACATATTATCCTTTATTAGTAGCTGGGGCGGGTTGGACACAGGTGTGTTGGATTTCTTGATATAAGTGATATATTGGGAACTGCCAGAAACCCATTCTCCACTAGATACTCGATGCCACATGAAATCATCTATAAAAGACATAAGCTTCTCAGCAGACACAGCTTGTTTAATGACTATCATTTATTCCTTTCTCTAGTTGAATATTTTTGTTTTTATACTAAAGTCAAGCTCCATAATATATATGATTATATCGTTTTAAAAAAATCACTACATTTTTATCTATCGCAAAATCTGGTAATCTTAATTTTCGTTTCATCTGATTCGCCTATATACCTAGCGAATAGGCTGAATGAATTTCAATAACATGAGCTACTTCTTTGTGAGTTAGATTTTTTTCTAGTAGTACCTTAAAAAATTCATCTTATCACCACTTTTATCACTTTATCTGACAATTATATAGTCACTTATAGTGATTGATAATCACTTTTTGTGATAATCTATTTATTTTTCTAAATTTATCACTTATAGTGATAATTGTAGGGGGATAACTATGGCAATTGGTAAGAAAATAGCCGAATTACGCAATAAACGTGGCTTATCCCAGTCACAATTATCAAAATTATTAAACGTTGCAACAAGTACCGTTGGAATGTGGGAAACCGAAAAAAGAGCATTAAAAGACGCAGATATTGTAAAAATAGCAAATTTTTTTAATGTATCAACTGATTATTTATTAGGTGGTACTATTAATAATAGCACTCCACCTTCAAACTCTGATTCCTTCGAAGCTTTCAAAAATAACCCAGACTTAGCCGCTTGGTGGCGTAACCTTCCTGAAAGCGATGAAGAGAAGCTACAACAATTGAAAGAGATGTGGGAGATTATTAACTAGAATAATAAACAAATTGAATTATGTCTTTTTATCATTCAACATCACAAAATATACTCTGATTTTTCTTATAATAATACTTAGGTGAGATATAAACGCTTTAGCGATTATATAAAAAATAAAGGGAGATGACCTCATGGAAATAAGCAGAAAAACAGAATTTGTACTTGGATTGATTGGAGGAATATTGGGAAGTCTTACAGCCATCATGGTAATGACTGTCGGGGGTGCAGCATCACTTTTTGCAGCTGAAGGAGCTGGATCGGTAACAACCATCGGATTTATCGCACTACTATTTTCAATTTTAGGATTAGTTGGCGCTTGTATGGTTAAAAAATATCATTTACTTGGTGGAACATTCATGGTAGCAGCTGCTATTGGCGGGACTATCAGCACAGCCTTCTTTTATAGCGTACCACTTGTACTTTTTGCGATTGCAGGTTTGATGGCTCTAATTCGAGGTGGCGAGTTTACCAAAATATTCAAGTTATGGTGGTTCTATACACTGGTAGTAGTGGCTTTTGTTGTACCGATTATTGGTGTAGCATCAATTGCTTCTAGTGTATCTGCTTCTAATAGCGCCGAAAGCAGTGACCATACCGATTCATCTGATTCAGGATCTACTACTTCTATGGTTGATGAAAGTAGCAACTATGATGATACAGCTGATAGCTCGCAAGATTCTACTGATAGCATAACTACAGAAGAAAAACAGGATCCAACTGATCAATCAGAAACACCAAAAGAAAGCAAAGAAGAAGTGCCTGCTGATTACCAGTCTGCACTCAATCAGGCAGAGTCATATTCTGAAATGATGCATATGTCTAAAGCCGGAATTTATGATCAATTAACTTCTGAATATGGTGGACAGTTTTCTAACGAAGCTGCTCAATATGCCATTGACAATATTCAAGTGGACTGGAACGCTAATGCACTAGAGATGGCAAAGAGTTATCAAGAGACAATGTCAATGTCTCCAGAAGCTATCAGAGATCAGTTAACTTCTGAGTATGGAGAACAATTTACCCAAGAAGAAGCAGATTACGCCGTGCAGCATCTTAATGATTAAATTAACCATAATCTTTTTTTAGAATTCAATATATTGTAAAAGGCATTGATGAATTTCAATGCCTTTCTAATACAAGGGTTATTTAATTAATCATCGTAAAAAATTAAGCAAATTATTCACTTTCCACGCTCAATTAACAGAATTTTCCGCGCACAATTCAACAGATAATATATACATGCAGAATGGAGGATAAACACTTTGTTAGAATCACTTAAAACAATAGTTGAAATTTTCCCTATCACATTATTTCTAGGAATTATATCAAGTTTGGGTAGCTTTGTTGGATTTATTTATAAGCATTTTCATACCGATGATTTAGAAAAAGATTTAAAACCAAACATTATAAATTCAGTGTTTAAACTAGTAGGCTTACTATTGCTTTCAGCTGTCTTAGTTATGTTATTTTTTTATCAGGGCTTAAAAGAGCTTAATATCCCTATTGAAGAAGCTCTTAATATTTTCACCTCTAAATTACAAGCTGAAAGTATGCTATTACTAACCACATTGTTCTTCTTATTTATCACAGTAACTTGGATATTACACCTTGCAGCCCAACTTTTCAGCGTTAAAAAACAAAGAAAATGGTATATTGAGAAAAGCAATGACAGTGGTGATAGTATAAAATTATTTTTAATTAGAGAACTTAACAATGGTGATATTCTATGTCATATTGAGCAGAATTCCTCTACACTTCTTAGAACCTATATCTCTAAAGATGCTTTAAATTATCCAACTGTTGTGGAACATGAAACTATGACAAGATTCACCAAATTAAGGAACTTCATATTTACTGAATCATATAGAGAAAAACATATAGCAAAATTTTCTTATAAAATAATTGCCTTCATTATACCTATCAGTTTCATGGTGTTTGGGATGATACAATGTATAAATTATAGGAGTGTGTTTCTTTTGTTTCCATACCTAATTCCTTTTGTTTTTATGCTCATTTTTTTCTGGCCTGTCTTTCAAAAAATATCATTCCGTAATGAATGGACACAATGGCAAAAAAAATAATTAATCACTCTCTTGCCTTTCTGACAAGTAAAAGGCTATTAGAGAAGAACTAAGATGATATATTTTCATGGAGGAATATACTTGAAATACATTTTAGAAATACTAGCATTAACTATAACTATTGTTTTATTCTTCTTTCCAATCGTAAAGTTTATTGTTTTTATGATAACAAGCGACAAATTAGAGAAACATTTATATCCAAAAGAAAATATAACTATATTATACGGAATTGCCTTAGTGCTTATTTCATCTATTATTTTGTTTTTAATTTTTCTATCTTTTTTAGCTGAAGGTGGAATAACTTTAACAGATTTAGTCACAGAATATAGATCCGAATATAAAGACACATATTTAAGAGCTGTATTATCAATTTTAATACTAGGAATAGGTGTTTCTTTTTTGCTTAATGTTTTCATTAGTATATTTA
>NZ_CAJYCN010000032.1 GCF_913566895.1 Listeria ilorinensis
TGCCCTATGAATTAATGGTGAAACATAATGTCTCATCGCTTTTTCATCTTCGTTTTGTTCAGTTTTCAAAGGTCATTTTCTTTGCTGCTTCATTTAGCAGCAACTCTTATATCTTACACTATCCAGTTTTCAAAGTCAAGAAGTTTTTCAAAAAAATTATTTCTTAACAAGTGTGTTTTTTTGCTATTGTTTAACTGGAACGTTTATTAATATACCATGTTTTCCAAGCCTTTGCAAGCACTTTTCTAAAAAAACTTTCGCATGAGCAAAATTGTTTTTTTACTGAAAATTGACGATTATCTTAAAGAAAAAACCACATGGCTTGATTTGCCCATGTGGTCTAACTTTTTCCTTAATCTCGATGTTTCATTGTTGGGAATAGAAGTACATCACGAATAGATGGCGCATCTGTTAGCAACATAATTAAGCGATCCATACCGATCCCTAATCCGCCGGTTGGTGGCAAACCATGTTCTAAAGCTATCAAGAAGTCATCATCCATTTCATGAGCCTCATCATTTCCTTCTTCCCGCTCTTTTAGCTGTGCTGCAAATCTTTCGCGTTGATCAATCGGATCATTTAATTCAGAAAAGGCATTCGCATGTTCGCGCCCTACAATGAAAAGTTCGAATCGATCCGTAAAGCGCTCATCTTTTTTATTTTTCTTAGCTAATGGAGAAATTTCTACTGGGTGCCCATAAACAAATGTAGGCTGGATTAATTTTTCTTCTACGAACGTTTCAAAGAATTCATTTACTATATGTCCATACGTCATATGCTTGGTGATTTCAACGTGATGTTTTTCTGCAAGGATTCGTGCTTCCTCATCCGTTGTTACATTCCAAAAATCTACCCCTGTATGTTCTTTTACTGCATCTACCATATGGATTCTTTTCCACTTCGGCGCTAAGTCCACTTCATATTCACCATAAGTAATAGAAGTTGTTCCAAGTGTACGCTCAGCTACATTGGAAACTAAACCTTCTACTAATTCCATGACGTCTTCGAAATTTTCATAAGCCGCATAAGACTCTAGCATGGTGAATTCAGGATTGTGGCGTGTGGAAATTCCTTCATTACGGAAAACACGTCCAATTTCATATACTTTATCCATCCCACCAACAATGAGACGTTTTAGATGAAGTTCAAGTGCAATACGCAGATATAAATCCATATCTAATGCATTATGGTGAGTAGTAAATGGTTTTGCCGCCGCACCGCCTGCTACTGTATGAAGAACCGGGGTTTCAACCTCTAAATAGCCTTGATTATCTAAATAATCACGGGTATATTTTAATATTTTGCTGCGCATAACAAAGCGTTTCTGACTTTCTTCATTCGTAATAAGATCTAAATAACGTTGACGGTAACGCTGTTCCACATCTTTAAGACCGTGATACTTGTCCGGTAATGGACGTAGTGCTTTTGAAAGGATCGTAAAACTTTCTGCTTTGATTGACAGTTCACCGGTGTTAGTGCGAAAGACAGTTCCTTTAATACCAACAATATCTCCAAGATCTGCTAATTTAAAAATCCCATATGCTTCTTCCCCTACATTATCTTTACGAATGTAGATTTGAATCTGATGGAAGCGATCTTGGATATGTGTGAATCCTACTTTTCCTTTTACCCGCTTTGTCATGATGCGTCCCGCAACAGATACTTCAATGTTCGCTTCTTCTAACTCTTCTTTGGTCTTCTCCTTATATTGCTCCACCAATTCTTCTGGACTTGCGGTGCGAACAAATTTTTCACCAAATGGATCGATACCTTCTGCACGTAATGTATCGACTTTTTCACGGCGAACTATCAGCTGATCATTCAATTCTTCGTGGTTCTCGTGACTCATGTCATGACACTCCTATTCTTTACTAGTATACAGATAAATTCATTATACGCTTTTTTATACCTATATTTCTACCTAAAATTGCAAAAAAGTTGCCCTTTTAATGAAAGGGCAACTTTGCCTGTTATTTCGCCATTGCTTTTTCTTCGTACTGGGCGACAAAATTTGTTAATATTTGCGCCATCTCTTCCTGCTTTGTGGCTTGGTTAACAGCCACTTTTGCCCGGGTACTCCCACGCGCGCCCTTTAAATAGTACGCAGCATGTTGGCGGAATTCACGGACAGCAATATTCTCACCTTTTAGCGCTACTAAACGCTCTAAATGGAGCAAAGCTGTTTCGATTTTTTCGCGTGGTTCTGGTTCCGGTAACAATTCCCCTGTTTCCAGATATTTGACTGTGCGATAAATCATCCAAGGATTTCCAAGTGCCGCACGTCCGATCATTACACCGTCTGCCCCCGTTTCATCTAGCATACGCTTAGCATCTTCTGGGGTTCGCACATCTCCATTTCCCATGAAAGGTATTTTAAGTGCTTTTTTTACATCAGCAAGAATCTTCCAATTTGCTTGGCCTTCATACATTTGTACTCGAGTACGTCCATGCATCGCAATTGCTTTTGCACCGGCACTTTCAGCAGCCAATGCATTTTCTATTGCAAATACATGTTCATCATCCCAGCCAATGCGCATTTTAACTGTTACAGGTTTATCTACGGCATTTACGACGGCCGATACCATGTCATGCACTTTATTTGGATCAAGTAGCCATTTTGCACCTGCCTCACATTTGATCACTTTATTGACCGGACATCCCATGTTAATGTCAATGATATCAGCGGTCGTATTTTCAGCTACAAACTTCGCTGCTCCAACTAATGTTTCTTTCTCCCCGCCGAAAATCTGCAAACTGAGCGGCTTTTCTTTTTCATCTATATAAAGCATGTCGAGTGTCTTCGTATTGCGATACGCGATTCCCTTGTCACTGATCATTTCACAGCAAACCAGACCAGCGCCAAATTCTTTCACTGTTAGGCGAAATGCAGAATTAGATATCCCTGCCATCGGTGCAACGATCACTCGATTTTTAATGGGTACATTACCAATTTGAAACATTTCTAAACGGCCCCTTTCCATCTATTACTTTGAATGCGCTAGTGTTATGTTAACACAGATTTACAATTCTGCAAGTGCTGAAATTACCATTTCAACTGCAAGTCTGTCTGATAAATATTCTGAGAAGCAATTTTTTCTTTTTGCAAAAAATGAGCAGCTTCCTCTGGCGCGATTTCCATAAATGGAATCATAACAAACGCTCGCTCTGTCATATGCGGATGCGGCAATATGAGATTTTCCGTCTTCCGAGTTTCTTTTCCATAAGTTAGCAGGTCTATATCAATCAGACGTGGACCCCATTTAAAAAGTCTCACACGGCCAAGTTCTATTTCAGCAGCTAAGCAAAATTCCAAAAGTTGCTCTGGAGTGTAAGTCGTTTCAATCTCAATCACAATGTTATAGAAGGTATCCTGTTCTTCATACCCCACTGGATCTGTTTCATATATAGAAGAAACTTGCTTGATTTGAATAACAGGAGAATCTCCTAAAAGGTCTAGCGCATGCTGAAGATTAACCCTACGCTCGCCAATATTCGTCCCTAGTGACAAATATGCTTTAGCCACCATAATCACTTCTCTCCCGTTCAATTTCAACTGCAACTGATTCGTAATGCCCCGGAATAGGTGGATTAGGTTTGACTACCTTGATTACCACCGAATTCAGTAATGGATAGGTAGTCAGTACCTCCTTAGCAATCATTTCAGCTAGTGCTTCAATAAGTTTGAATCTACGCCGTTCTGTGATCTCTTTTACCGTTTCGTAGACATCTGCATAGCTGACTGTATCTTCTACTGAATCACTGAGCCCAGCTTTTTGGGTGGACAATTTTAAAATAAGTGATACTTGAAAACTCTGCCCCAATTTGTTTTCCTCTGGTAATACGCCGTGATAGCCATAAAAATGCAAGTCGTTCATTAAAATTTTATCCATTTCGCCCATCCTTTTTCAGTATTGATCTTTTTCCCATAATCGCATCTGTCATTTTGACCATCCGCACAATTGGGCGTACATCATGTACGCGGGCAATCGTACAGCCCTTTGAGAAGCCATAAACCACTGTTGCCCCGGTACCTTCTACTCGCTGATCCACAGGTAAGTCCAGTACCCAACCGATCGTGGATTTTCGACTTGTGCCAAGAAGCACTTCATAACCGAGAGCCACAATTTCATCAATTCTCCGTAACACTTCTAGATTTTGTTCGGGGGTTTTGACGAAACCAAATCCAGGGTCCAAAATGATATGGTGCTCAGCAACACCAGCTTTCCGGCAAATCGTAGCACTTTCTAATAAGTCACGCTTAACATCTTCCATAAAATCCAGATAGTTCGTATCATGACGATTATGCATGAGACAAATCGGTATATTATATTTAGCTGCCACCTCAGCCATTTGCGGATCTGCTTTTGCTCCCCATTGGTCATTTAGAATATCCGCCCCAGCTTTAATCGCTTGATCTGCAACATTCGAACGCCATGTATCTACTGAAATCCATATGTCCGGAAGACTCGCGCGAACAGCTTTAATAACCGGAATAATCCGGGAAAGTTCTTCCTTCTCAGAAATCTCCTGAAACCCCGGACGTGTAGAGATTCCACCTATATCAATAATTGCTGCCCCCTCTTCAGCCATTTTGATTGCTTGAAGGACAGCCTCTTGGGGGTTTATGTACTTTCCTCCATCCGAAAACGAGTCAGGTGTTATATTTAAAATCCCCATAACCATACCAAGATGTTCTTTTTCCCAAACTTTTTTCAAACGCCACACCTCTTTCTGCTCACTATTATAGCATCAAAATCTCTCAAAAAATCCAATATTGCTTTTAAGCACACAAAAAAACCGATGTGGAAAAAGGGAGTAAACCACATCGGTCAAAAAAGGGAGTTTGGGATTTTCATTTAATTAGGGAAAGAAATGAAAATGTTTGCTTGTTGTTAGCTTATGTTTATATATTAACCAGTCTAGGCTAGATTTCACGGTGATTCTCATGAAAGTTCCATGAGAATCTCAAAAACTTTTTCTCACCTGGCTGTTTTTGAACAA
>NZ_CAJYCN010000033.1 GCF_913566895.1 Listeria ilorinensis
TTGGAAGTTGAGAGGTTAAGTTAGAAAGGGCGCACGGTGGATGCCTTGGCACTAGGAGCCGAAGAAGGACGGGACTAACACCGATATGCTTTGGGGAGCTGTACGTAAGCAATGATCCAGAGATTTCCGAATGGGGGAACCCCCTATCTTTGATCGGATAGGATCCTTTCGTGAATACATAGCGAAAGGAAGGCAGACCCAGGGAACTGAAACATCTAAGTACCTGGAGGAAGAGAAAGAAAAATCGATTTCCTGAGTAGCGGCGAGCGAAACGGAAAGAGCCCAAACCAAGAAGCTTGCTTCTTGGGGTTGTAGGACACTCAATACGGAGTTACAAAGGAAGGATATAGACGAAGCGGTCTGGAAAGGCCCGCCAGAGACGGTAACAGCCCGGTAGTTGAAATATGCTTCTCTCCTGAGTGGATCCTGAGTACGGCGGAACACGTGAAATTCCGTCGGAATCCGGGAGGACCATCTCCCAAGGCTAAATACTCCCTAGTGACCGATAGTGAACCAGTACCGTGAGGGAAAGGTGAAAAGCACCCCGGGAGGGGAGTGAAAGAGTACCTGAAACCGTGTGCCTACAAGTAGTTAGAGCCCGTTAATGGGTGATAGCGTGCCTTTTGTAGAATGAACCGGCGAGTTACGATTTGTTGCAAGGTTAAGCGGAAAAAGCGGAGCCGTAGCGAAAGCGAGTCTGAATAGGGCGAATGAGTAACAGGTCGTAGACCCGAAACCAGGTGATCTACCCATGTCCAGGATGAAGGTAAGGTAATACTTACTGGAGGTCCGAACCCACGCACGTTGAAAAGTGCGGGGATGAGGTGTGGGTAGCGGAGAAATTCCAATCGAACTTGGAGATAGCTGGTTCTCTCCGAAATAGCTTTAGGGCTAGCCTCGAGGTAAAGAGTCATGGAGGTAGAGCACTGTTTGGACTAGGGGCCCCTCTCGGGTTACCGAATTCAGATAAACTCCGAATGCCATGTACTTATACTCGGGAGTCAGACTGCGAGTGATAAGATCCGTAGTCGAAAGGGAAACAGCCCAGACCACCAGTTAAGGTCCCCAAATATACGTTAAGTGGAAAAGGATGTGGAGTTGCTTAGACAACCAGGATGTTGGCTTAGAAGCAGCCACCATTGAAAGAGTGCGTAATAGCTCACTGGTCGAGTGACTCCGCGCCGAAAATGTACCGGGGCTAAACGTATTACCGAAACTGTGGATGAACATCGTCAGATGTTCGTGGTAGGAGAGCGTTCTAAGGGCGGTGAAGTCAGACCGAAAGGACTGGTGGAGCGCTTAGAAGTGAGAATGCCGGTATGAGTAGCGAAAGAAGGGTGAGAATCCCTTCCACCGAATATCTAAGGTTTCCTGAGGAAGGCTCGTCCGCTCAGGGTTAGTCGGGACCTAAGCCGAGGCCGATAGGCGTAGGCGATGGACAACAGGTGGAGATTCCTGTACCAGTCTAAATTGTATGACCGATGGGATGACGCAGAAGGATAAGGAAGCGCACGAATGGAAATGTGCGTCCAAGCAGTGAGTGTGAGAAGTAGGCAAATCCGCTTCTTGCGAAGCATGAGCTGTGATGGGGAAGGAAATTGAGTACGGAAGTTCCTGATTTCACGCTGCCAAGAAAAGTCTCTAGGAAGAGATAGACTGCCCGTACCGCAAACCGACACAGGTAGATGAGGAGAGAATCCTAAGGTGAGCGAGAGAACTCTCGTTAAGGAACTCGGCAAAATGACCCCGTAACTTCGGGAGAAGGGGTGCTCTATTAGGGTGAAAGCCCGAGAGAGCCGCAGTGAATAGGCCCAGGCGACTGTTTAGCAAAAACACAGGTCTCTGCAAAACCGTAAGGTGACGTATAGGGGCTGACGCCTGCCCGGTGCTGGAAGGTTAAGAGGAGTGCTTAGCGTAAGCGAAGGTACGAATTGAAGCCCCAGTAAACGGCGGCCGTAACTATAACGGTCCTAAGGTAGCGAAATTCCTTGTCGGGTAAGTTCCGACCCGCACGAAAGGCGCAACGATCTGGGCACTGTCTCAACGAGAGACTCGGTGAAATTATAGTACCTGTGAAGATGCAGGTTACCCGCGACAGGACGGAAAGACCCCGTGGAGCTTTACTGCAACCTGATATGGAATGTTTGTACAGCTTGTACAGGATAGGTAGGAGCCGATGAATCGCGTGCGCCAGCATGCGAGGAGGCGCTGGTGGGATACTACCCCCGCTGTATGACCATTCTAACCCGCTACGCTTAGCGCGTAGGGAGACAGTGTCAGGTGGGCAGTTTGACTGGGGCGGTCGCCTCCTAAAGTGTAACGGAGGCGCCCAAAGGTTCCCTCAGAATGGATGGAAATCATTCGCAGAGTGTAAAGGCACAAGGGAGCTTGACTGCGAGACTGACAAGTCGAGCAGGGACGAAAGTCGGGCTTAGTGATCCGGTGGTTCCGCATGGAAGGGCCATCGCTCAACGGATAAAAGCTACCCCGGGGATAACAGGCTTATCTCCCCCAAGAGTCCACATCGACGGGGAGGTTTGGCACCTCGATGTCGGCTCGTCGCATCCTGGGGCTGTAGTCGGTCCCAAGGGTTGGGCTGTTCGCCCATTAAAGCGGCACGCGAGCTGGGTTCAGAACGTCGTGAGACAGTTCGGTCCCTATCCGTCGCGGGCGCAGGAAATTTGAGAGGAGCTGTCCTTAGTACGAGAGGACCGGGATGGACGCACCGCTGGTGTACCAGTTGTTCCGCCAGGAGCATCGCTGGGTAGCTATGTGCGGCAGGGATAAACGCTGAAAGCATCTAAGCGTGAAGCCCCCCTCAAGATGAGATTTCCCATTTCTTCGGAAAGTAAGATCCCTGAAAGATGATCAGGTTGATAGGTTTGGAGTGGAAGTGTGGCGACACATGGAGCGGACAAATACTAATCGATCGAGGACTTAACCTTTGTTTGATGATTTAAGGTCTTGTAGGTCTCTGCAAGCTTGCGCTTTTATCTAGTTTTGAAAGAACAACGTTCTTTCATTCTTTGTCTGGTGGCTATGGCGAGAAGGTCACACCCGTTCCCATCCCGAACACGGTAGTTAAGCTTCTCCGCGCCGATGGTAGTTGGGGGCTTCCCCCTGTGAGAGTAGGTCGCCGCCGGGCAA
>NZ_CAJYCN010000034.1 GCF_913566895.1 Listeria ilorinensis
TCTTCCGTTGTCGCATGGATATCTTGTAAAAATTGTTGTTCGGAAATTACTGCGGCTTTATCATAGGTGATTTCTTCGTCAACTTGAAGGGTCATAGGCTTAGACTCTTGATAAGGCACTGTAACCGTCCCAGAACAGCGCGTACTTTCAGAAGCAAAATGGTATTGGACTGTTCCAGAAGCATCTAAATTTTCCCAAGTGATCGTATTAGTATCCGGATCATATATCCCGCCATCAGTAACGGTAATGTTCATTGGGTTTCCATTTTCATCCTTCAACTCTTCGCTTACTGGAATCGTTAAAGTATTTGAAGTCGTTTCTTCTGGAGCTAATTGTATATTTTGTCCAGTCCCCACAAAATCCGTATCCTGATCAATCGGCATTGTGGAGAAATCTTGTAATTGGTTATCATCTAAATAAAGTGCGTAATATTTTCCAGGATTTTGACCGAAATCAATGCTGGTTAATTGATTAGAAGAACAGTAAAGTTCACTTAATTCTGGGTTTTGACTGACATCCAGTGTTGCCAGTTGGTTATCCACACAGTAAAGATAAGTTAAATTCGGATTTTCACTTACATCTAAACTAGACAATTGATTAGCATCACATTCAAATTGCCTTAATTCATGGCATTGTGTAACATCTACATTTGTAAACTGATTCTCACCAGCGTACACGATTGTCAGAGCTGGATTATGAGTCAGATCTAGCTGCGTTATTTGGTTTTTAATACAGAATAGATTTAGTAAGTTTGGATTTTCACTTACATCTAGCTGCGTCAATTGATTGCCATTAACCGTTAAATACTCCAACTTAGGATTTTGGCTGACATCTAGTTCAGTCAACTGGTTAGACTCACAATTAAGTTCAGTTAAATGGGGAGAATTGGTCACATTCAGTTCTGTTAGTTGATTATTAAAACAATCCACTACTTCTAAATTTACAAATTGACTCAAATTTAATTCTTTTAACTGATTCTGATAACAATAAAGTTCAGTTAAATTAGGACTTTGATTTAGATTCAGCTCTGTAAACTGGCAAGAGTGACAATCAAGAGACTTTAAATTAATTCCAGTATGAAGTACTGTTAAAGGATTTTTTGAACAATTAAGTTTCTCCAAGTTTACGTTTTGACTGACATCTAGTTCAGTCAATTGATTAGCCGTACAATCCAAAAAAGTCAAACCTGTTAAATACTCTATTCCACTCATATCTGTAATACCAGCATTGTAGCACTGTAAAACTTTTATTTGACTGAGATCCTCTGAGCTAACTTGGTCAGTTGGTTCCATATACAACTTTTGAGCCACCGCTTCTGCTAGATGATCATCTGGAAACCAGTCGTAAAAAGTTTGAGATTCTACAGCAGATGTTTGTGTGGCATGAACAGAACTTTCTTCATTATTTTGATACTGGGGCGATTCCGATTGATTCGACTTTACAGTTTGAGCATTTGTGGAAACAGGATAGAATAATAATCCGAATGAAGCAAATGGAATGATTAAAACTTTCATTATTTTCAAGAGTAACTTCACCTTTCATTGCTTTTTTATTACTATACCATGTGAGCAATGTAGGCAAATATCCGAATAAGGAAGCTATTTCTTCTATTTATGTCGAAAAAGCAACAATGCTCAAAAAAATAGACTGACATCTGTATCAGTCAATCGGTCTAAAAGAATATTTGGCTTTATTTGTTCGACAGGTAGATTTCCACCTCACACCGCGATAAATACTAATAATCTTCATAAGGTCGCCTTATTTTTATTCAATCTGATTATACGTCACACTGCCATTTTTTCCGTCTCATTTCAATGTTATAATATAGAAACAAGTGAGTTTATGGTGGTGCGCCAGCCTTCGCGCATCGGGTCATTCCGATAGAGAGAAGGTGGTGCTTATATTATTTTCAAGCGTTACCTGGAAAGGATAAACGTGTGTCAGTTTTTGAGACTATCACGCTCATGCTCGCCTTTGGTGGTCTAATTGTGGCAATCATCAACTGCAAGAATGACAAAAAATAAAAACCACTCATAAGCTTGACCGGCTAGAAATGAGTGGTTTTTGATCTCATATAAGGCTGTCACCATCTTAAATGGTGCTTGGTTGAGAGTCATGTTCCTGCATGACTCTCTTTTCTCTTATATCATACCCGCATTTAATAAAATTGTAAACTCAAGTTCATACTTATGGGTTCAGTCGAAAACAAACTGTGATTCTTTCAAATTACGAATAATCTTCATCAAACATTCTTTTTCATAACGATACATGAGCTTGTACAACGCTTAATACTATTGCCACTACGCTTAGTACTACGTCATTAGTATGTGCCTCCTAATGTCATTTCTCTCTTGCATCTTAACTTATAATTAGGCAAAACATAGAACAAACAACTTTGTCAAATGCCCATTTTAGAAAAAGGGAGGCATATTCTGTTGATACTTATTTTTTTCGTCTTAACAGATAGATTCCCGCTAGCGTAATCGTAATACTTCCCAAAACTGTCCAGCCAAGACTCGCTTGATCTCCTGTTTTAGGCAAAGACGAAGAGTTGACATTAGATACCTCTGTTTCGTTTATGGTCAGGTCTGATGTATCAGAAGCCTTTCCTTCAGCTTTATCCTTGGAATGATTATCACCATCTGCCGAACCATCATCACTTGGCTGATCTGGAGCTACAGGCGGAACGGGTATGTCGTTAGAAGCTGCTGCCTTGATGTGTACGATTACTTTCTTCTCAACAGATTCTTTGTCATTACTTGCTGTCACAGTTACTTCATAATCTCCCGGCGTTGAAAAATCTACTACATCGGCAAAATCACTGCTAAGTTCATTTCCTTCTTCCGTTGTCGCATGGATATCTTGTAAAAATTGTTGTTCGGAAATTACTGCGGCTTTATCATAGGTGATTTCTTCGTCAACTTGAAG
>NZ_CAJYCN010000035.1 GCF_913566895.1 Listeria ilorinensis
GGATATGCCAACCAGGACCATGTGAAAACGATGTTCCGGAATTGGTATGTGAATTTAGGCTTACCAGAAGTTTTAGCTAGTACAGATACAACCGATTCTTATAACTATACAAAAGCTTACTCCGTTGTAAATGGTTTAAACCAATTGGATAGTCGAGGAGCAACGAACTATACACCTAAAAATGTCCAAGTCACGCTTTATTATCCGGAAGGCATGGAATATGTGGGAGTGGTGAATCAAAGTGGGGGGATATTACAAAATAACTCCCTTCAAACGATCACGCCTTATCCAGAAGAAAATAAAGTCGTGATTGATTTTAAACAAGAAAATTATTATGGATCGGGAGGTACAGTATTCACGGTCAAATATAAGGTACCTAAGGGAACACCAGCGGGCACCTATACAACGCCAAAAGTGCCTCATGCGGTTATTACCACCTATGATGGGGAGATATTTGAATCTGATGCCCTAACTACAAATACATCTGATTTGACTACACTTGCTGCGCTAGATACATGTAAAGTGGTTGATACCACTACCAATCAAATGTATTTAACTACTGGAAATGGTTATATAAATCCAGATAATGAAACATGGGCGGGAAGCATCCAGATTAATAATCAGCGAACAGCTGGAATCAAAACCAATCAAATGTATCACATCAAATTTGATGCCAATTGGGAGGCTCATACCGTCAACTTGCCTTTTGACGGAACCCTTTCGAATAACAAGGTGACAGATGTGCAATATAAAACTAATTTAAATGCTACCTACCGTTCTTATACGGGTACTTTGCCAAAAACGAATGGTAATCGGATGGCAATGCTTGAGGCTTCCACTGTAGGACTACAGGAAGGAGAATACTTTACAGAAGTACAAGCGAATGTGGGGAGTTTTTCAGTTGGCTTCAGGAATACTGTTCCTAGTGGCGACCGTTCTACAACCTCCACCGCTTCTTATGGGATTGTCAAACCTGGGGTTACATCGGTAGACTTTACTGCTGAAATTTGGGATGCAGAGGATGAAGCCAATACGAAATTGGCAGGGAAATCTACCTATACAGTCAATAATACTAAAACATCAGCGGCTAATGGTACAACGGGTTTTTATGATACAGAGGGTACACAAATCAAGACCGCACGTGCCGGGGATAAAGTCACGACCAAGGCAACGCTAGCCTTATTTGATTATCCGTATGGGACACGTACAGTGTTGAATGATCCAGATGTTTATCTGCGTGAATTAAATGGTATTCAGATCCATCCTGCATCCATCAAATTGACGGATCAAGATGGAAAAAACGTGGATTTTACAGTAAAAGAAGAAACAGCCATAAGTGGTGAAAAAGTATATGTTTTACAAACATCGAATGCCGTGGTGGGAGCTAATGTGCACTATCCACGTAAAAATTGCTATCTCAATGTTAGTTATGATTTCACTTTTGAACCGACACTTGACCACAATATTAATACAGATGCTCAACAACTGATTGCGTGGGGAGGTTCTGATATTTCCGGTTCAAGCAGTAACTCTTTTTCAGATAAGGGGGTGGATATCAATCAAAATGGTATTGAGAATGAAAATTTACTTTCCACCAACAGTAGTCCACTATCTGTGCTGAAACAAGATACCGTTTCAGTGGAAACTTTCCTGAATGTAGAGGGGGAAGGCGCAAAATCTGCTTATGTGGAAGGTGACGACAGTACTGTATCCTACTTTACACCAGGAACCGATGCGGAATATACGGTGAAAATCACCAATAACTCCGACAGTAATGCTCCTACCTTTGAGCTGTATATTCCAATCCCGAAAACCGGACAAAACTTTGGTTCGAAATTCCAAAGTGAAGCTTTTCAATGGGACATGAAAATGAGCGGACCGATTGTTTTAAATGCGGAACAAGCGGCACAGTTTGATGTGGGCTATGCCACGACGGCGAC
>NZ_CAJYCN010000036.1 GCF_913566895.1 Listeria ilorinensis
ATTATATTCTGCTTATATAGGCAAGGAGGGCTAGCATGTCAAATACAACAATAGAAATTAAATTAAATGAACTGTTACATAAAAAGCATATGTCACTTACGAAATTATCTGTGTTAACTGGGATTGAAGTTGCCAGATTATCTGAACTTGCAAATAACAAAAGACAAAGAATACATTTGGAACATATTTGTAAAATATCAGATGTATTGGAGATAAGTGAAATAAGCGAGATTTTAGAAATTAAAAAAGTAGATAAAAGTTGATATTAGATCATTAATAAAAAAGTATAGAAAAGCAAATGTAAGTGTCGATAACAAAAATAGATTAAAATAATTCTAAGTCAAGGGGGCGATAGCATGGAAAAAATGATTATACTTGATCTTGAAACGCAGTCATTTGCTGTTGAATCAGGAATATACGAAGTGGCATGTTTGGCAATTGAAAATTTTGAAGTAGTTGATAAATTATATTTAGGGATTTTAGATGATAGTTATGAAGGAAGCAGGAAATATGGTTACGGATTCTATGATATTAGTAGTAATACTGTTGAAATAAGTAAGTTTAGAAAATTTTTGGCTGAATATCCATATCCATTAGTTGCCCATAACTGTGCATTTGATAAAAAGTTTCTGGATTATTATGGTTGGTTAGAAGAAGAAAGAGACTTTTATTGCAGTATGAGAGCAATTCGAAATGAAGTAAAAGATTTACATAGTTACTCTTTAGGTAAACTAATTTTACATTACAAACTAGGAAGAGGGGCAAAACATACTGCTTTTGAAGATGTGGAGCATTTGAATAATCTACTAAATATTGTAAGGCCTAAAACATGGTATAAAATAGGGGTTAAACAACCAAAAAAGAAAAAAGGTGCGAGAAATAAAGATGAATTAGAAAGCCAATATACTATTTCAGAAGCGCTATCTGGAGAGTGGATTTGTTTTACGGGTAAAAGTAAGTATGTTCGATCTAAAATGCAAGAGATTGCTATTATAAATGGAGCAGAGATTACGAGCAGTATTTTGCAAAAGACAACAATGCTTGTAGTAGGAGAAGATGCGGGAAGTAAGCTGGATAAAGCACAAGAAAAAGAGTTGAATATAATTTCTGATGATGAATTTATGGAATTAGTAGGGAATAATATTATAGATTAAAATAAAATTGCCGCATTAAAAATACCGAAAAGCAAACTTTTGGTGTGCTGTCCAAATTTATGAATGTAATGAAACAGATGCATCATTTGGGAGGGATTAATAAATTGCGTGACAGCAAATGATGAACGAAAAAGTTGAATAAAAGGAATAAAACAGTTCTTGTCAGGGCTGCTAATATCACTTTTGTAACATATTTCTACGATCTAAGTCTTAATTTTTAATTAAGGCTTTTTTATAGAGTACTGAAGCCAAGCTGTTTGAAAGTGGTAAGTATGTTTCAGAAGGATGAAAGAATATATTTAATAAATTTAAAATTAATCTGCTTATAATTCTCTTTATGCAGAAAACAAAAATTTTATGATATAATTGCAAAAGTGACCTCTTAATTTAAGGAGAATTTTTGAATAAAGAAATGAAACGGTGTTTATAAGCGCAAATATGTTAAGGAGAAAATTTTTTCTTTTTTAGTTGATGTAACCTTATTAGGTGCTGATTATTAAGATAGGGAGGAAGTAAGAATGGTAAGTAAGCTTGAACTAACATGGTATGATAAAGAGAAAACATATGGAGTTGAGCCAAGAATTTTGATTGAAGATGAGTCTCTATCGAATTGTGAGAACAAGCATTGTGAAAATATGTTGATCCATGGAGATAATTTATTAGCGTTAAAAGCTCTGGAAAAAAAATATACTGGTAAAGTAAAATGT
>NZ_CAJYCN010000037.1 GCF_913566895.1 Listeria ilorinensis
CAGCTTCGTGAATCATAAGACTGCCCCTCTACATCGTTACTCAGTTGAGTCGCATGTGCTTGGAATGTGCTTTCTTTGACTTTTACTTCACTCATTCTCTTCACCTTCCTTTTTGTATCCAACTTTATTATACAAAGGTGACATAAGAATTTCTGTGAACGTTTCGTGAATTATTTGAGCTGTTTTACCCTATGAGTTGCTATTTTATCCGTATTTAGATAATTATCACCTTGGTGTTTCGTGCAAGATTTCCCACAATATATTTCATTGAACAAATGTAAAATGCGTGTATTGTCACAATTAAATATTTCTTATCCCTGTGAGATTTCTTTCATCATGGATGGAAGAATGAAGTAACTTTTTTATCCAAAATAATAAAAAAATTCCCTTTGAAGACGAAGACCCATATTCAAAGATTATTTTTTGGTATCCCAATAATAATCAGTAACAAAATCGACACAGAATAGATAATCCATTTATTTTCAGGAAATAAAAAATTACAGCCAAATAAGATAAGCGCTAATATTGTTGCTATTATTTTATGTAGCACAAATCCACATCCTCACAATTTATTAAAGCAAAAAATCTTATGTTATTTTTTGCAAGCTACATAAGATTTTTTAACTATTTTAAATCTAGGTTACTGAACAAATGAGAGGTAATTTTTCATTATTTTTTTGCCACTTGATAAGGATAATAAGAAGAACTGAAGTAAGTATGTAAATCTCTTGGTGCAACTAGACTTGGAAACACTTTTACAACAGGTGCACTACCTGATCCAAAATAATACGCTTGTAAAACAATTTTAGAGCAGTAAGTCGGATTCTTGCCATATCTGCTTCCACTAAAACCATATGATGGTCTAATGGTTTGTTTAGTTCCGCCACTCGCATTCCAATAATTCTTATACGCCCAATCACCAGCTTTATAAGCGATTGTCGTATTTTTCAGCCGTCTAACCCAAGTAGTTCCCTTACTACCTGCATTTTTCTTCATCCAAGTACTTAGAGGTTCTAATGTTGTAGTATTTCCATATCCATTAATGGTTAAAATATGCTCTGCACTAATAGCAATTCCGGCGTGACCACTTATTCCACCAGAGCCATTACCTGTTACGAGTATATCGCCTTTTTGCATATTGTAACCGCCCCACGAGCTTCTCAGCATGTTACTATTTGGTTCTTTTGCTAAAGGGGCCTCTCCATTATTATCATCAATATTGGCCGATTCATCGGATAATACAAATTGGTCCCACTCTTCTTGACTAACAGAATCATCAATCAATCCTTGTTCCAGTAATTCCTCATAATTGAATTCATTCGCCATTATTTTATGAGGTATGACTAATAATACTAATCCAAGTGCAAACAGTAAAACGCTAATTTTAAGTAGTTTTTTCATCCCTTTTTCCTGCCCCTCTTAAGATGGTTGTCCTGCAAAATAATAAAAAGCTAGCATAATAATAAAAACAACGTTTGTAAAAATAGAACCATAAATAACGAACAGTGTTAACCTATTTAAACTTTGTGATAATGATTTCATTATTGACCAAATAGTCAAGATAATTGATATCAAAATTATACAACCCGTTACTGTGATACTCATCATAAAGTTTTTATTAGCAATAATGTCAAAAAACACTAGTAGCAACAAAATAATGAGATTTAGAAAACCTAAGGAGATAACTATGTATTTTTCTTTCATCTTC
>NZ_CAJYCN010000039.1 GCF_913566895.1 Listeria ilorinensis
TATACAATCTAAACACTTTTTGGAAAGAAAAGTTAAGAATGAAAAACGAAAGATTAACCGGATTAACAAGATTTCTAAGTATCAATGATGTGCATAAGAAGATGAATCAGTGAAGAATGATCCAATTCTTAAGTAGACTTAAATCAAGAAATTAAGACAAGGTATCAATTTTATAAGTCAAAACCTCTAGCATTAGATGCTTTGACGGTAAAAAAAGATTTTCCAGCAGAAGTATATAAAGAAAAGTTAGGATAGAAGTTTTGTTAATTACCTACTAAATCAAAAATATACAATTAAATCTAGTGCTGCTAACTAAATGACAAATGGAGTTATAATTTATTTAATGGTATAATATACCTATTGTTCAATGATGAATTTCATTCACAATAAGACTCTCTTTTACGGAATCTAAAAATAATGATTCAAAATTTTAGAATGTTAAATCTTGTAAATGATTGAAGATTAGATAAGAGAATATCGAAATGGCTGGAGGAAGACAATGATCATTGGAATAATTAATGGAAGCTCGCAAAGTGATAAGAATTGTGTAATTGAAAATGAATTGAAAAATGTCTTGAAAGATAAAAGCGATATTTACAAAGTTGTTAATTTCGGTATTTATCCAGATGAAAATTTTGAGTTGTCATATATTCATACGGCTGTATCAATTGGAATACTGATAAATTCTGGAGCAGTCAATTTTATAATAACTGGTTGTAGCTCTGGGACAGGAATGATGTTAGCATGTAATACCTTACCTAATATTATTTGTGGATATATACCTACACCGGAAGATGCGTATTTGTTTGGAAGAATAAATAACGGAAATGTTGTTTCATTGCCCTTATCATTAAATTATGGCTGGGGATCTGAAATTAAATTAAGAACAATATTTGAACAATTATTTATTGAACCATTTGGAAAAGGATATCCTGTCTCAGAAGCAAAAAGAAAGCAAGCAGATACAAAATTGCTGCAAGAAATTAAAAAATATGGACAAAAAGATATTATTGATATTTTAGAGCAGTTAGATTCTACTTTTATGAAAATAGTAATGAGTAGAAAGAAGTTTTATGAATTTGTTTTAAAATATGGAAC
>NZ_CAJYCN010000040.1 GCF_913566895.1 Listeria ilorinensis
ATTCCATAGTCTTAAAATTAATAATCCATTTGCGGATATTAATATAAAAACAACGATAAATAAAAGTGTAGATGTCTTATATCAGGAAGAAATAGAAAAAATTTATACTATGTTTGAAAGTAATGAAACGAGTCTTACGGCATATCAAGAATTTTTGTTTGATATTTTTTTCTCTACAGGGATGAGATTATCTGAATTAGTTGAATTAAAATTAACTATGATTGATTTTGAAAACCGTTATATAACAATTTTAGGAAAAGGAAAAAAAGAAAGAATTGTTGTTTACGGTGAAACTTTGGAAAAAACACTGTTGCCCTATATGGAAGTGAGGGGAGCAATAATGAAGTTCAATAGGAAGTATCATCCGTACTTCCTAATTGATTTAGTTTCGGGAGAACCGATAAAAAAAGATAAAGTTTATAGTGAGATAACAAAAATTGGGGATAATGTAAATAAAAAAATCCATCCTCATACTTTACGACATTCATTTGCAACACAATTGTTAGAAAATGGCTGTGATCTACGATATGTTCAAGAACTTTTAGGACATGCTAGTGTTTCAACTACACAAATCTACACCAGGGTTCAGTTGCGACAGAAACAAAAAATTATTTCAAATTATCATCCAAGAGGTTAAATAATAAATATTCTTTTATTCTATGCAATATGCTATAATTATCTAAAAACAAAAGGATTGATTACCCTTGATCGGAATGAATGATAGTTTGATAAAACAGCGTATTGCTGCTGATTTGGATGAATATGTATTATCACAAAAAAAAGTTGCTGAAATATTGAATATGAGCAATCAAGGTGTTTCTAATTTGGTTAGAGATCGTAAATTAATACCTGTATATATTTTTAACCAAAATGATGCCCGGAAAATAAATTTGTTCTACAAAAAAGATATTATTGATTATCAAGAAAAATTAACAGCATTTCGGGAATTAAGAAATAAATAATAAAACACTTGACTATGTATTTAATACATGATATATTTAT
>NZ_CAJYCN010000041.1 GCF_913566895.1 Listeria ilorinensis
GTTCCACAGTAGCTCAGTTGGTAGAGCAATCGGCTGTTAACCGATCGGTCGCAGGTTCGAGTCCTGCCTGTGGAGCCATTTTTTTGTATAAAAAATTATTTTGCCGCTTTAGCTCAGTTGGTAGAGCACTTCCATGGTAAGGAAGGGGTCGTCGGTTCAAGTCCGACAAGTGGCTTCTTAGTAAAATATGTTAAGAGACAACAATTTTGATGTTTTTATCAGTTGTTGTCTTTTTTATTTTTATCGGAAACACCCTATTTTATGTTCATTTACTAGTTATTAACAAAGATAACATATTAATATTCTATTTAATCCCAAAAAACTTGATGGATTTTCTTTGTTGTATTAGTCCAATGCAATTAATGCACCGAAGTAAGTTGTTCATTATACAAATTAAAGGCTAAGTGGAAGCACATATCCAGTCTGACACAGAAGTGTACAAGGCAATTTAAAAGGGTTAGAGAATATAGTTGGTATTTGACTTTGAAAAAATTTTAGAAAAGTATATATTTGTGTCTGAAATGTGACAGGAGAAGCTTTTTGTTGTGACAGAAGTTTGGAGGAAATGTGTTTTTTTGTAAATTTTTCTTTGTAACTATTAAAATCCCGTATACAGTAGTTGACTTTGTTTGTTAATATTACAACTGTAATCTTCTATTTGTCCCAGTTTACTCTTCATAGAGAAAATGATTCTGGAGAACTTATAGCATTTTTATGTACATATAACTGAATAATCAGTATATAAATACTGAAAAGGAGGAGAAAATTTGAGGGGAAAAATAAACGGTGCCAGGCGACACCTATTGTTAGTCATGATAATTGTCTTAACACTTGGACAATTGAATCTTGCTTCTTTCCGTGTATTCGCAGAAGAAACGGGAAACGAAGAGCTTTCTTATGAGGTAGAAACCGATCTGTCCACAGATAAGAAAAAAGCCAACGTAAAAATCAAGGTCACACCGAAGCAAGAACAGGTCAAAATCTTGTCGATCGAAACACC
>NZ_CAJYCN010000042.1 GCF_913566895.1 Listeria ilorinensis
GGAGCGAGCGATTTCACCATGGCTTATCAGGCGGCGAAAGGCTTGACGGAGACGCAAGCATTGGCGCTTGCGAAAACTGCCGCGTTTGAAGAAGTCAAAAATGGCGTCAACTCCACCGCACAAGATCGTCTGGATGGAGTGCAGGTCCATGCGACCCAACTAGCCGCAATTCAAAACGGTTCGAATCACGGAGGGACGTATCCATTGACGTATACTCTCACCCAAGAGGGGCAAACCGTGGAGGTCGTTGTGCAAGTTACTGTCAAACAAGATTTGACGGAAGTGAACGTCCATGATTCCACGATCTATGTGGGCGATCAGTGGCATGCGGCTGATAATTTTGACAGTGCGCTTGATAAAGATGGAAATCCAGTAGACTTGACGGCTATCCAAGTCAGCGGTACCGTTGACACGAGTATAGCAGGAACCTACCCTGTTATCTATACGTACAATGGCGTTTCAGCAACCGCAAACATTACGGTGAAAGATGTATTAACTGCTGTGAATGCGCATGATTCTACCATTTACACCGGGGATAATTGGAGCGCAGTGGATAACTTTGACAGTGCATTAGATAAAGATGGCAACGCCGTTTCCTTGCGTGATGTCCAAGTAACAGGAACGGTGGACACGACCCAAGCCGGCGCCTATCCGATCACGTATACGTATGAGGGTGTTTCGACGACGATCACTGTGACTGTGAAAGAAAATAAAGCCGGCATCAGTGCCCACGATTCGACGATTTATGTCGGGGATAGCTGGAGTGCGGCGGA
>NZ_CAJYCN010000043.1 GCF_913566895.1 Listeria ilorinensis
CCAATCCCATAAAACCATTCTCAGTTCGGATTGTAGGCTGCAACTCGCCTACATGAAGCCGGAATCGCTAGTAATCGCGGATCAGCATGCCGCGGTGAATACGTTCCCGGGCCTTGTACACACCGCCCGTCACACCACGAGAGTTTGTAACACCCGAAGTCGGTAGGGTAACCTTTATGGAGCCAGCCGCCGAAGGTGGGACAGATAATTGGGGTGAAGTCGTAACAAGGTAGCCGTATCGGAAGGTGCGGCTGGATCACCTCCTTTCTAAGGATAAGGAAACCTATGGTTTCATCTTTCGTTTGTTCAGTTTTGAGAGGTCACTCTCAAGTGTTCTTTGAAAACTAGATAAAAAGCAAGTAAAGTGATCACAAGAATTCAATTCTTGTAAAAAACAAGTAACCGAGAATCATCTGAAAGTGAATCTTTCATCTCTAGTAGTGAGTATCTATCGCGGAGAAAGCTAGTAGAACACATAACCCAGCTTCCTTGGAAGTTGAGAGGTTAAGTTAGAAAGGGCGCACGGTGGATGCCTTGGCACTAGGAGCCGAAGAAGGACGGGACTA
>NZ_CAJYCN010000044.1 GCF_913566895.1 Listeria ilorinensis
CAACAGGCGCAGATCCGAAAGGAGATGTGTCGATGAGCCGGATAGATATTCAAGAAATTCGCTTTTTTAAGCAGCAGCTCAAAAGCTCTAATGAAGATATGCGCACAGTTATTGAGAAAGTTCAGCAACATGCCCTGGCATACGCAGATGATACGTCTATGAGTGGACAGGCGGTAAAAGCTTCCCAAGCGTATTTTCAAGCAACGTATACAACGGTGACAGAAAGCTTGTTGGAAGTCCTCGATGTCAGCGAGGAGCGGCTAGAAAGATACTTAAACGACTTTAGCAATCAAGTCGATCCGTCACCCTCTTGCCGGATCGATTCAGACCTCTTACAACTGGCAGCGGATAAGGTCGGGCAGATCAGACGAAAGCAGGAAGACCTTCAGCGATCTCTATCATCAGCCACGGCCGGTCTGTATGAAGGCAAGGCACAACAATTACGCATGGATCTAGCGGAAGCTGTCGAACAAGAAAAGATCCTGGAACGTTACCGGGAATTTGAACACGGCCACAATGGTTTCTTTCAGGAATTATGTGCACTCGTCGCCAAGAC
>NZ_CAJYCN010000045.1 GCF_913566895.1 Listeria ilorinensis
GATAAGAAAAAAGCCAACGTAAAAATCAAGGTCACACCGAAGCAAGAACAGGTCAAAATCTTGTCGATCGAAACACCGGATGGTCAGAAAGTCGAGGGCGAAGAGGCCAGTTATACGGCTGATCAAAATGGTACGATCCAGTTTCTGATTACTTATCAAAATGAAGCAGAAACATCGAAAGGGCAAGAACCTGAAACCAAAACTTACCAGGCTTCTTATGAAGTAAGTGGGATCTCTAATGAAGCGACAGGCAGTAATCAGGAAACGGGAGAAGAAACGCAACAAGATACGACAAGCGATGCAGAAAGTTCCACTACGACAGAACAAAAGCAATCCGTAAAAGGGGATAATTTGAAAGCAGGTGCGCCCACGGTGACACTCAGCATTCCAGATTACGACCAAGCTGCTTGGAGTAACGGGGATATCAAGACCGTGACGGCGACTGTTCAGTTCAATGACAATACTTCTAGCGGGAAAAAAGTAAAATTCACGTTGCCGGATGGGATGCGTTTTACCGCAATTTCTGTGCCGAGTGACTATCA
>NZ_CAJYCN010000046.1 GCF_913566895.1 Listeria ilorinensis
TATCATACTATACAAATGCTATCAAAAACGAAAAAAGTAATGAAATGTCCGCTTTTTGTCGTGAAATACATATATTAGCTAAAAAGTATCATAGGTAATCATTTTCACTCTAAGAAGATAATTTTAAAAACATTCTCGGAACAATAGACGGATTATTCAAGAAATAGTATGATATTAATGTGGAAAGGAGCTAGGATAGTACAAAAGGCATATCAACTTTAATTTTTTAGTTGCTGAATATTCTAAAATATAATTTAATTATTAGTTGAGTGCACCATATTTACGGATGGAATGAAAGCTAGAAACTTACGAAATGGAGAGTTTTTTTACAGATGATTAAATCTTTATCTTGGTTTTACAGCAAAGTGCGCTACTCTATTTTAACGACCGCGGTTTTAACAATATTATATATTGGAATTATGTTCACAATACGATATTTTGATACAGGAAAAAATATCCCTCCTGAATTATATTCAC
>NZ_CAJYCN010000047.1 GCF_913566895.1 Listeria ilorinensis
TGCATCACAGGTTCATAGTGAGATGTTGTCTCATTCCACTTGTAGAGCGCGACTGTTTCATTCGCCAGCGGCGTATCGCCTTTGGCTTGTTCATAGAGACCATTGACATCCAGATCGTGAAACAGCGTCCCCTCTACTTCCGCAATGACCAGTTCCGCCCCGACTTTTGTCCCGGACAACGTGCCAGAAAACGTGTTGGTTTCCACCCGATAAAACGGGTTATAGATATCACGTTCGCCGATTTTGCCCTCAGCTGTCGCCGTATCAAAAGTTTCATCCACTTTCAGTGGCACTTTGAAGGTTTGAGTCTCACCAGAATTGATTTGGGTTTTGACTTTGACGCGAACCATATTGACTTGTTCATAATCCGAAGGATGGGTGGTATAGATCCCTGCCTCTTCATAGTTCGCTTCAGTCGCCGTCGTGGCATAGCCCACATCAAACTGTGCCGCTTGTTC
>NZ_CAJYCN010000048.1 GCF_913566895.1 Listeria ilorinensis
CATACCAATTCCGGAACATCGTTTTCACATGGTCCTGGTTGGCATATCCTACTACTTTGTTGCCTTCCGCATGGATCGCTTGCTCAGCAGAAGCAACCGGTGTACTTTCATCGCCCATGAAGGCTTCTACCTTGATGGGCTCCTTCAGATCTGCCGCTCCATAATATTTCGCCGCATCCATACGAACCGAAAAATTAAAACTTGCTTTCTCCGTACCTGGATCCAGTTCATAAACCACGCTGCCATAAGTGGCTTTATTATAGGTGGTTTCTTGGTCTGGAATGGTCATGGATGTAATGGCCTTGCTCAGCGGATCACTACCACCCAAATAACTGAGGATACTTGTGTCGACCTTACTGGTCGCTTGATAGTCACTCGGCACAGAAATTGCGGTAAAACGCATCCCATCCGGCAACGTGAATTTTACTTTTTTCCCGCTAGA
>NZ_CAJYCN010000049.1 GCF_913566895.1 Listeria ilorinensis
TAGACAGCCGTCAATGGCTCTTTCACGGTCACAGTGATCGTCGTCGAAACACCCTCATACGTGTACGTGATCGGATACGTGCCGGCTTGGCTTGTATCCACTGTTCCCGTTACCTGGACATCGCGCAAGGAAACAGCGTTGCCGTCCTTATCCAAGGCGCTGTCAAAGTTGTCCGCCGCCCCCCAGCTATCCCCTGTATAAATGACGGAGTCATGCGCATTCACGGCCGTTTGAATCTCTTTGACTGTTAAAGTGATGGTTTGGGAGACACTGCCATATTGGTACGTGATTTGATAGGCGCCGGCTTTATTTAGATCAACGGTTGGTTTTTCTGTGACCTTCACGTCTTGGAACACCACCGGATTCCCATCTTGATCATAGGCACTGTCAAAGTTATCCGCCGCACTCCAGCTATCCCCGACATAAATCGTC
>NZ_CAJYCN010000050.1 GCF_913566895.1 Listeria ilorinensis
AGTCTTATGATTCACGAAGCTGTGGACATATGGCCTACTCCAACGGGAACGCTGTTCAAGATCTTCAGGAAGCAATTATAACAAGTGTGGATGCCATGAAAGATTTGGTGATCCTGGTGCGAAAAGATGCGTACCGACTGGAACAAATGGGGCAAGCTTATGCCAAGCAAGATCAGGAAGCCCGCAAAGGCATTGAAAAGTTGGGTGATCGCTGATGAATAAAGAAAACCTACAACGAGAGCAGCAACTCACCACTCTGAAGAAACAGGAAACCGATCTGGAGAATCAGTTGAGTCAGATCCAGCAACAACAAAACCAACTAGCCTGGTTAGAGGAAGATAACCAGGGCATAGCACAAGAACAGTATGAAATGATGGATATGTTGCGGCAAGGCTGGCAAGGA
>NZ_CAJYCN010000051.1 GCF_913566895.1 Listeria ilorinensis
GTTATATTACAATAGAAAAATATCTGCTTTTGATGATACTTTACTAAAATCCGATCATTATCAGTCTATAAAATTGTAAAGTTTCTTATATACATATTAACTTTTTAATATTTAGCGGGTACTGGTTATATGCCACAAAAAAACCCTCAAAAGTTAGATTATTAGGCTGACCTTTAAGGGTTTATTCAAATTAAAAAACAATACTTGTCATATATATCTTCTTCCAAGTCGCCTACTTATCTCAAGTGGGTGATGTTATGAAAGAAATCCTTATTACTTTATTCTGTTGATACTTATTTTTTTCGTCTTAACAGATAGACTCCCGCTAGCGTAATCGTAATACTTCCCAAAACTGTCCAGCCAAGACTCGCTTGATCTCCTGTTTTAGGCAAAGACG
>NZ_CAJYCN010000052.1 GCF_913566895.1 Listeria ilorinensis
CTCCTGTTTTAGGCAAAGACGAAGAGTTGACATTAGATACCTCTGTTTCGTTTATGGTCAGGTCTGATGTATCAGAACCCTTTCCCTCAGCTTTATCCTTGGAATGATTACCGCCATCTGCCGAACCATCACCACTTGGCTGATCTGGAGCTACAGGAGGAATGGGTACATCATTAGAAGTATCTACCGTTTGGATGTGTACAGTCACTTTCTTCTCAATAGAATTTTTGTCATTACTTGCTGTCACAGTTACTTCATAATCTCCCGGCATTGAAAAATCTACTACCTCGGCAAAATCACTGCTAAGCTCATTTCCGTCTTCCGTTGTCGCATGGATATCTTGTAAAAATTGTTGTTCGGAAATTACTGCGGCTTTATCATAGGTGATTTCTTC
>NZ_CAJYCN010000053.1 GCF_913566895.1 Listeria ilorinensis
GTTCCACAGTAGCTCAGTTGGTAGAGCAATCGGCTGTTAACCGATCGGTCGCAGGTTCGAGTCCTGCCTGTGGAGCCTTTCTTGGAGAGCTGTCCGAGAGGCCGAAGGAGCACGGTTGGAAACCGTGTAGGCGGGCAACCCCGTCTCAAGGGTTCGAATCCCTTGCTCTCCGTTTTTAAAACATAATGGCCCGTTGGTCAAGCGGTTAAGACACCGCCCTTTCACGGCGGTAACACGGGTTCGAATCCCGTACGGGTCACTTTTTTCTAACTATTTTGGCAGACAAATGAATGATTTTGCGTTAGAATAGTAAACATGGAGGTTTAGCTCAGCTGGGAGAGCATCTGCCTTACAAGCAGAGGGTCAGCGGTTCGATCCCGTTAACCTCCACCA
>NZ_CAJYCN010000054.1 GCF_913566895.1 Listeria ilorinensis
AAAGACATTGATCCGACCTTGCCTACGTCTCAATCCATCAATGCAGGGTACTTCATGTATACACCTGCTCAAGATTTAAAAGTCAATCTGAATGAAAAAATGGTCCAAGAAGGAGCCAGTTTGAAAGTCACCTTACCAAAGGTTACTTCTACAAGCAGACAAGCAGCGGAGGATACGATCGAGCCGTCCTTCTTCCAAAATATCCAGGCTAGTACTGATGGGTATGTGTGGACAACCGCAGATACCAGTGTGGCCACTGTGCGTACCTTAAGCGATGGTTCCGGTGCTATTGTGGGGGGCTCTGCCGGAGGCAAGACCGTGGCAGCCACTGACTTGACGCTTGCGATCCAAGATCTCTTTGGCACACAAAAAACATC
>NZ_CAJYCN010000055.1 GCF_913566895.1 Listeria ilorinensis
CCCTGCGATTTCATTGCCTTCTTCATCCACATACTTCACGATCACATTCCCTAGTGCTTTTTCATACACATACGTAACTGTTTGATCTTCTGTCGTGTAAGTTCCTATCGCATTTTCTGGTGTTTCCTTTAACTGGTAACCCGCAATATCTTTCGCTATTGTTTCATAGTCTGCACTCACTTCACCCGTAAGTGTTTCTGTCTCTGCGATTTCATTGCCTTCTTCATCCACATACTTCACGATCACGTTCCCTTGTGCTTTTTCATACACATACGTAATCGTTTGATCTTCTGTCTTGTAAGTTCCTGTCGCGTTGTCTGGCACTTCTTTT
>NZ_CAJYCN010000056.1 GCF_913566895.1 Listeria ilorinensis
CCGATTGTTTTAAATGCGGAACAAGCGGCACAGTTTGATGTGGGCTATGCCACGACGGCGACTGAAGCGAACTATGAGGAGGCAGGGATCTATACCGCCCATCCTTCGGATTATGAACAAGTCAATATGGTTCGCGTCAAAGTCAAAACCCAGATTAACTCTGGTGAAGCTCAAACCTTCAAGGTGCCACTGAAAGTGGATGAAACTTTTGATTCGGCAACATCCGAAGAGAAAATAGGAAAGCGTAATATTTATAATCCGTTTTATCGCGTGATAACCAACACGTTCTCTGGCACGTTGTCCGGGACAAAAGTCGGGGCGGAACTGGT
>NZ_CAJYCN010000057.1 GCF_913566895.1 Listeria ilorinensis
CTATATGAAGACATCAATTTGATTAATTCATCCATCTGTACACATCCCGTGGCTTCATTTTTTCACAACGTGTTACTAATAAAAGCAACACGTCGTTTTTTATTACCCTCCCATAATTATAGACGACATTAAAACAGCTACTAGAGCAACAGTAGAAAGTAATTTCATAGCTTTCATTTTAATACCTCCTCATTAATTGGCTTCATTTTTACAATTTTATAATAACAAATTTTTTACTTGTAATACTCAATTGTTCAATATACGAACAAAAAAAGACTGATATTATTAATCAGTCCATAGG